>CP070813.1:0-78410 GCA_020344055.1 Candidatus Zixiibacteriota bacterium
GGCGTCAGTAGTTGCAGGTCGGGTTTCGCGGAAACCCGACGCCCGGGAACTAAAACAGATAATTTATTATATAAATATTACTCTAATAAAAAGCTTACGCTCACGCTCGCCGTCACGCTGATTTTGCCCAGGGCTACGGGAGTATCCCCTTGAAACTCAGAATCGACCGAGACTTGAGAAACGTGACGTTGCCCGGGTCTTCTATAACTATCCCAACCGCCGTAAAACGATCTCCAGTACGAACTCCCTTCTCTTATGCCTACCGCTTTCCCTACCTTCTGACCGATCTCGGCGGTCAGCTTTTCCGCCTTTTCCACGGCCGCCTTGATGGCCAGGGCGCGGGCCTGTTCCCGGTATTTCTTCAGATGGTCGGTATAAAATCCTACGTCGATAATCCGGGATACCCCGGTTTCAATAATGGAGCTCAATAGATCATCGAATTTCGATACGTCTGTCAGGTCTATTACCAGACGGCGTTTGACATTATGCCCCAGGAAAAAGTCAATCTCCTTGCCATATTCGTTTCTTCTGCGTTCGTATTTCGGCTCCACGGTCAGATAGTCGGTTTGAATATCGGCATCCTTGACCCCATATTTTTTTGCAGTCTTGCTTATCGCCTCGATCATCCTATCGTTTTCCTTTTTCGCGGCGACCATCGAGGTATCAAGTGTTTCTAGCCCCAGAGTAATAACCGCCCGGTCGGGAACCACCTTGATTTCGGCCTCGCCTGAAACGGCTATGGTCGGCTGATCCTTCGGCGAGTCGCGGTAATACTGGGCCATCACCGCCGACGACCACAACATAACCGCGCCGCATACCGCCTTGAATAACAACCTGCCTCCAGCCATGATTACACCTCCCATAAAATTGTTTTTTGGTCTTATAGTCCCATCAACCGTTTATACGACCGGGATCAGACGATATTCCATAAATAATTCAGAAATTCTCATAACCGCAAGTCCGGAGCCCCGCGCTCCGGCGATCTTTATATTCCGAAGCAGGATATATTGCTGTAAATAAACGCATTATAATATTATAATAGTCTCCGATGAACGGCGAACGCGCCGGAGTTGAGGGCCCGCTGATGAACATTGAGATCGATGATAAGTCCTTGATGATGATCTTCCTCTTGGAGGAATGTAATTTCACGTGCGCTCACTGTGCTCGCGAAGATGAGCCCATGGATCCCGGTTATAAATTGTCTTTCGAACAACTCCAGGGATGTCTTTCGGATTGCCGAAATCTGAAAAGTATAAACTGGGTTCATTTTTCCGGCGGCGAACCGACCCTGTGGAAAGAGGGAAATCGAGACCTGGTGGATCTACTGCTCGAAATCGCAGATGCCGGCTACACCCCCGGCTTTACTTCAAACGGGAGTCTCTTTGTTAATTACAGCAGGTGCCGCGACTTCTTCGCACGATATTTCGAAGGCTCAACTATGCCGCTTCGTTTGTATTTTAGCATTGATACTTTTCATAAAAACTATAATCCGGAAAAGGGAAGAGCGCGAAGCCTGGATAATATCATTAAACTCAAGCAGGAGTTTCCGCAGGCTAAGGCGGATCTTCTCATTATCTCGGTAATGATAACAGTCTCGAAAGAGGTCGATTCATTGCTTCCCGATGAGATGATAGATCATTACGAATCTCTGGGAATAAAAATCGGTTTCGTACCGTTGTATCCCATAGGCAGGGCAAAATCGTTCAGCCACCTTTGTCCCGATCTTGACAGCGATAATCCGGAAGAATTAGGCGCATACCGGCGTTATTACAAAAAGGAAGACAGGAAAAGGCCGGGTGATGCTGAGGATCGACTTAAAACCGATCATATAATCCTCATCGGTAACGATTATTATTTTTCAGATCCATGGCACAAGGTTGGGCAGTTGGGGCATTTACCCGATGAAATTATAGGTGCTTACGCCGGCGAGTCGTAGGTCAAATCCCTTCGGGATTTGACGCTTTGATGTCGAATCTCGGAGAGATTCGACCTACTTCTCTCCCGGCACTCTGCTTTGTCAAATAAGATCTTTTAGTTAGGGACCGTGACCGATTACGGCTCTACAGGCCCGTATCCAGCCCCGCTCAGAAGATCGGCAATAACCTGCTTTCCCTTTTCAGAGGCATGGATACCGTCGGGTCCGATAAATCCCTTTTCCCTCGGATCTTCATCGTGATCAGGACCGTTGAAGGCGTTATAGACGCTGATAAGCGGGATATTGAACGCCCCGGCCGCCTGTTGGATAGCCGTATTGAAAATCTCCTGGCACGATGTGCACTCGATCTCCATGTTGCGTTCGCGATGGATACTTATTAATGGATTGTAAAGATCAAGCGCTCTAATAATGGTTGGTTTTCCGTCCCGGAGAGCGAATATTAACGCATAGACCGCCTCCAGGTTCCTGGTGTAGGACTCATACAACTCGAGCGTACAGTCATCAGGAGGTTTAGCAGCTCTTATACAATCTTCCATTCCACCATGCGCTCCTCCCTTCGACGGGTCTCCCCGGGGATTGGCAAAGAAGACGATAACTTCCGCTTCGGCGATGTCGGAACGCAGTGACTTGAATTGATCGTCGTTTTCCATGTCCTCGGGATCACTACTTAGGATTTCTAACACCTTAATTGCCGGTAAACCACCTGTTGCATAGTCTTTTACCCGGACGATTTTCCCGGTGTCTCTCCTGATATTCTCAGCGTATTTTTCAGCGACTCCCCACCCTGTGGAATCGCTGATATAGACCAGGTCCCACTCCTGCAGTTTTTCCAGTAGATTTTTGCCACAACCTGCTACGAAAACGGCCATAACGATTATGCATATTATCCTTATAAAGTCTCTGCGGCCTTCCATTTTACCACCCTCCGGTTATTTTTTGATGCCGCCCATTATGAATTTTTTATTCCAACTCGAAACTAATAGTTACGCTTGACGCAATAACTATTTTACCGGAGCCAGCTGTAAAAGGTTCATAATCTCCGCCCAGTGACGCATAGCTAAAACTAAGAATATCAGAAACACCTCGGCCGCCGCGGCTATATAATCTTCCCGGATAACGCCAATCATATTCGTATTCTTCAGGCTTGTTTTCATAAACGCTATAAGCCTTCCCGACCTTTAATCCTAACTGGGAAGCCATGCTTTCGGCTTTGGCCCCGGCAGCCTTAATAGCATCTATGCGAGCCTGATCTTCGTAACGCGAAATATCCTTTACTCCCAGTTCCACATCGAGATTACGAATTGTGCTATTATTTATCAACAAAGTTAATAGAGTATCCAGCGAGTTGATATCCTTTAAGGTGAAATTGAGTGATTTGATAATGCCGTACTTGTCTATCTTATCGCCTCGCCAGTCTTTATAATCCGGTTGAAAACGAATATAATCAACCTGGATATTAGCCGTATCAACCTCAAAACTTTCTATAATTGCACGAATACGTGAAAGTTCGAGGTCATTCTCCGATTTGGCCCTTTCGAGTTTTTTATCGTAGCTTTGAACATTGAAGGTAATATATGCCTCATCAGGCTGAACTTTTACTTCCGCCTCGCCGCTGACTGTAATCGTACGGATATTGACGGTACCCATCTGATCGTAAATCTGGGCAAATGACATTCTAATAGGGATTGTCGAGGCAAGAATTATGGCCAATAAAATTAGAAAAGCGGGTATTGGATATTTCATTTTGTACCTCCTATTTATCTTTGCTCCCTATAATAATATACTCTTAAGCTGGACAAATATTCCATTGATTAAGTTTAGGTTAATAATTGATAGCAAGCTTTTACCGAAGGTATAAGCATGCTTCACTGCCCTTTGTCCGGTACATGCTTATCCATCTTCGATGGAAAAGCATGCCACCCCAGCTGCCATGATGTCGAATCTCGGAGAGATTCGAACTACTTCTTCTACTTCTTCCGCCCCTTCTTCATCCTCTCCAGCCACCACTCCAGCTTCTCCTTGAGCTTGGCCTCCATCCCTCGATCGGTGGGGAAATAGAAACGCGAACCTATAAGCTCGTCCGGCAGGCATTCCATGTAGGCGAAGGCGTCCTCGAAATCATGGGCGTACCGGTATCCCTCCCCGTAACCCCAGGCCTTCATATACGAGGTCGGCGCGTTGCGAATCTGCATGGGAACCTGATAGGCCGGTTTATCCTTCACCGTATCCTGCGTCTTCTTCAACGCCATATACGCCGAGTTCGACTTGGGTGCCAGCGCCAGGTAGATCACCGCCTGCACGATGGCCAGCTCCCCTTCAGGCGATCCCAGGAACAGATACGTATCCTTGGCCGCCAGCGCCAGCTGTATCGCCCGGGGATCGGCCAACCCCACGTCCTCCACCGCGAACCGGATCACCCTCCTCACGATATAGCGCGGGTCCTCGCCGGCATCCAGCATCCGCGCCAGCCAGTACAGCGAGGCGTCCACGTCCGAGGCCCGCATCGACTTGTGTAATGCCGATATCAGGTTGAAATGCTCCTCGCCCGATTTGTCGTAGAGAAGCGTTTTCCGCTGGCTCGCCTCCGTCACCAGCGCCATATCGATCTCTTTTTTCCCCGACTCTGACACCGTCTCCGCGCAGAATTCGAGGAGATTCAAACATTGACGGGCATCGCCGCCGGAAAGCTGTATGATTTGATGCAAAGCATCTTCTGTTATTGATAATTCCAAATCACCAAGGCCGTTCTCTTTATCCGTCAACGCTCTATTCAGGATCGTTACCAGGTTATCCGGCGAAAGCGGTTCCAGCATATAGACCCGGCATCTCGAGAGAAGCGGGCCGATAACCTCAAACGATGGATTTTCGGTGGTGGCGCCGATTAGCTTTATAGTTCCTTTCTCGACATGGGGGAGGAAAGCGTCCTGCTGGGCCTTGTTGAAGCGGTGGATCTCGTCGATGAAAAGGATCATTCCGTCCTGGCCGTACGATTTCGCCTCGGCGATGATATTTCTTATATCCTTGACACCCGATGTCACCGCCGAGAACGGCACGAACCGCGCTTTGGAGTTTTTGGCGATAAGGCGCGCGATGGTGGTTTTCCCGGTGCCGGGCGGCCCCCAGAGGATTATGGAGCCGACACGGTCCTCCTCGATCGCTTTCCTGAATGGAGTTTCGGGTCCGAGAATCTTCTCCTGGCCCACGAAATCGTTCAGCGTGGAAGGCCGTATCCTGTCTGCCAATGGGACTTTTGTTTCACCCTGAAAAAGGCCCATGCCGCAAGATAGCCCTCCCGGTTTCAGCTGTCAACATGGTTCCGTTGCCCGATGGAACCGCGATTCCATAGTGAAAAACGGGCTTTTGTCCACGTTTTCATAAAATCCGATAGGGATCAAGAACAGGAAATGCGATGCGGAAATCGATGGCAATAATGAGGACTATTTTATTGGCAGTAAACAGGTTAGCCCTGGCTTCGGTTTTAATCATTCCGGCCATGAGCGGCTATCTTTTTGCCGGGCGACCGACCCAAACCGCCATGACCGCCGCATCCTATGACGACGTGGTTTACTACGATGATCTCTATATCGCCGCCAACCGCTGGGGCGTCGAGATTTTGGAAATCTCAGACGACAGCAAACTGGTTTCCCTCTGGAAAACTCATACCCGTGGCCGCGCGGAATTCGTGGATGCCGCAAACGGCCTGGTGGCTGTCAGCAATATCGATGGTGTGGTGGAGCTTTATTATCTGAACGGCAAGATCCTGCGTCCCGCCGGAGATATCGATCCCGGTTACCGGCCGGTGGCATTAAAGATTATCGGCGATTATCTCTATGTCGGCGGGCTGGAGGTATCGTTAACGATTTACGATATTTCCAATCCCCGCTTTCCCGAAGAGATAAGCGAGGTCAATTTTGAGGGCTATCCTCATGATTACCTTATCAGAAATGATACTCTCTTTATAGCCGCATATCACGGCGGTGTGGTGCTGCTTGATATAGCGAATCCCGAACGTCCATCGATCCTCGAACAGTATAATCTGGCGAGTTACGTTTATGGCATAGCGCTGGACGGCACTTATATCTACGCCTGCGCTCACAGTTCCGGTCTTATCATATTGGATATGACTCTGCAGAGCATGCCTCCCGTAATAGGGTATAACGGTCAATTCGGGTCGGCCAGAAAGGCGGTTCTGACGTATGAGGGGCTTCTGGTTCTGGATGGTTTCGGGGGGATATCGATGGTGGATGTATCGTCTCCATCCCAACCTCAGGTTCAATGGGGACAACCACTGGATTTTAACTCCAATGATTTTATCCTGGCCGGTGATTTTCTTGCGGTCGCCAACTGGAATAACGGGTTCAAGCTGTACGGGGCCGATCTGAAATCCGGCCTGGATTTTCTCGATGAGAAGGTCAACTACTCGGTGTGCAGATCGGTCTCTCTATCGGATGGACGCGTCTACGCTGGTAGCGGAACCGGCGGACTGATGGTGTTCGATCAGGACCTCGATCCGATCGACCTGCAGAGATTCGCCGTGGGCGAAAATTGCCTGGAGGTGAAAGTCGCCGGCGGTTACGGTTTCTTATCCAATGACGAGCACGGGATCACGATAATCGATATCTCCAATCCTTCAAATCTGAAATGGATTTCCAGTTACGTATCGGGCGGCTGGGTTAAATCGTCAGCTCTATCCGGTAATATCCTCTTTCTGGCCAACTGGCAGGGGATCGTGGCTCTCGATATTACCGATATACGCAATCCGTTCGAAATAAATTTCCTCGATACCGAGTTCGGATCATCGAAAATAGAATACAGGAACGATACTCTCTTCGTGGCCGGTTCCGGCGGACTCGATCTTTATGATGTCTCGAATCCCAACAGCTTTTCGCTGATAGACAATTTCAGGACCGATTATCCGGCGGTGCAACTTGAAATAAAAGACGGGATCGTTCTGCTTTCTTCCGGACTCGGAGGCGTAGATATATTGAGCCTTACAGACGGGCTTCAAGTCATCGCGCATATAAACGCAATCGAAAACGCCGTGGCCACCGAATTTCATAATGGAAGGCTGTACGTCGCCGAAAATTATTCCGGCATCTCCGAATGGGACGTCACGCAGATCGACAATCCGGTTTATATTCGCAGTTTTGTATCCACAGGCAGGGCGGTTGACCTGGAATTCCACGAGGGGAGACTATACGCCGCCGACTATTACGGGGTGACGATGTTCGAGGTCGGCATAAATGAAGGACAATACGGCGATTTCGCCGACCTTTCGGGAAATGGCGATATTGAAATCCTCTCCTACCCCAATCCGGTCAACGGCGGAGCCAATATCCGGTTCCTATTGAGAGCACCGGGGAAAGTGGAGATATCTGTTTTCGATATACTCGGAAGGAAGGTGGAATCGCTATATAACGGATTCCTTCAGGCGGGTGAGAACACTATCGCCTGGGACGGCGGCGAGGTGGCTTCCGGATGCTATTTCGTTAATGTCAGGGGAAACGGTTTTTCGTCATCGAGACCGATGACCGTAATAAAATAACTTATATCAATTTCACCATAATAGAATCTGATATAAACAACGACTTATCCGTAAGTTTGAGGAATTCATCCTCTATCGTAATCATTCTTTCTGAAAGCAGGGAGTTGATTGTATCGCGTTTATCCTCCCGAAGATCGTAGCCGAAACGATCTTTCAGGTTCGCCAGGGAAACGCCCTTGGTCAATCTTAAACCGGACATTATCGATTCTCTAAGGGCGGTCTCGCGGTCGATAATTTCGGTTTCGAACGGGAATTCGGTTCCCTCCCTGGCACGCCTAAGATAAGCCTCGATATCGGCGCTGTTTTTCCGCCTCGTTTTCCCGTTATACGATACCGCCGACGGTCCCAGCCCCAGGTACGGTTTCCCGGTCCAGTATTTGAGATTATGCCGGCATTCGAATCCCGGTTTCGAGAAATTGGAGATTTCGTAACGCCGGTAGCCCGCATTTTTCAGATGCTCATTCAGACTGTCATACATCCGCAGTTGCTCGTCGTCGGATGGAAGGCTCAGGCGGTTTTGATTGTACAGCCTGCCGAACTCGGTTCCGCTTTCTATTACCAGGTTGTAGGCGGAGATATGTTCCGGCGCCAGATCTATAATGGTTTTTAGGTCGAATCTCCATTCGGCATTGGTCTGGTAGGGAATGCCGTATATAAGATCGAGGCTAACATTTTTGAAACCGCAATCCCTCATTATATGATATGTTTCAATGGCTTTTTCCGGCGTATGTAATCGTCCCAGCGTCTTCAGATGCGCTTCACAAAAACTCTGGACACCGAGGGAGATCCTGTTAATCCCGATTTTCAGATATTCGTGTATTTTCTCTTCGGTCAGGGAAGAGGGATTGCATTCGATAGTTATTTCCGCGTCTTTTTCAATATTAAAATCGGCGTGGAGATTTTCCAGAATCCTTTTTACCTCATCGGCATTCAAAAGTGAAGGAGTCCCGCCGCCAACGTAAATCGTATCATATATGAAAGAACCGTAGACTGTATCCGCCGCCCTGCCGGCTTCCGAGATTACGGCGTCGATGTACTCTGTCGGTTCTTTATCTTCTATAGGCATCGAATAAAAATCGCAATAGGGGCATTTGCTTTCGCAGAACGGAAAGTGCAAATAAATACCCGCGGATGAGTTTTGTGAATCGTTCATACCGCGGGAGGATATTAAAAATCGCTGTATATTTCAAGCCTTATGAGGAGGCGAAGAAGCGGTCCCACCTGGTCCTGGCCGGGAAATGGAACAGATTATAAAAGAATATCTGAATGGCCGGTATGATATAGGGCGATTTCATCTTGGGGGCGTTGGGATCGGGCTCGTATGAGAAATAGACGAATATCCCCTTGCCGTCTATCTTCTGCACGTCGACGAAACCGAAATGTCGCGAGTCCTCGGCGTTATCGCGGTTGTCGCCCAGGACGAATAGATGCCCCGCCGGCACCTGTTTGGCCTCAAAGTAGTCGCGATTGGAAAAATCGCGAGGGAGAATCCTGTAATCGCTGTGCTGCACGGCCGGGAACTCGGCTAGGGGCTCACCGTTAACGTAAACCATCTTGCCCACTATCTCTATAGTCTGGCCTTCGGTGGCTATCACCCTTCGAACTACCTTTTCCCCTACCTTGAAAGGATGCTCGAACGCTATAAGATCGCCCGGCTGCGGCGTCCCGGTTTTGTATGGAATCTGAGAACAAAGAAGAAAGTCGCCGGCATACAGGCCGGAACTCATCCCTTCATCTCCTACCTTGGTTGGGAAAAATAAAAATATTCTCAAGGCCACGGCAATCGCAATTACAAGAAGCAATCCTATTGCAAGTTCTTTCTTCCGGGAAATAGGCCTTCTTTGTTTTTTTGATTTTTTAGATGGCTTTTTAGGCATAATTAACCTCGTTACAGTATGGTTACCTTAACCCTAATAGGTTATCGGCAATTATGTCAAAAAATTAAAGCCAATATCGACATTCGGGTTCCATATTGAAATTATTGTCAATTGCCCGATTGACATAGGGTTAAATTAAGATTATTATGTAAATATGAATCTGAAACTGGCTTTTTTCGATGTCGACGGTACGCTTATCTGGCGGAAAAGCGATGACGGCATCAGCCTTAAATCGGCCTCCTTTAACTACGCCCTGAACACCGTTTTCGGCCAGAAGGATATAAGTTATCTCACCATTCTGGGCAAGAGGCTTTACGGCCTCACCGATAGATCCATATTGAAAATGACGCTCCTCGAACTCGGATTTAACGAAAGCGACTATTATGAAAACGAGGATCGGCTTTTCATGGCCGCGGATGATTATTTTGAGCGTAACGTCAAGACCCTGAAAGAATTCCAGTATAATCCAAATCCCGGCGCGCGGGAATTTCTGGATCTTTTGAAAAAGCGAAACGTCAGGATGGGCCTGGTTACGGGCAATATCAAAAAACACTCTGACTGGAAAATGAAAGGGGTCGGTTTCAGCGGTTACTTTACCACCGGCGCGCACGGGGACGACGGCGAGACCAGGGTAGATATCATGTCCACCGCGCTGGCCCGAAACCGCGATATCCCGGTATCAGAAATCTGTCATTTCGGGGATTCGCCGCACGATATACTGGCCGCCTCTAAATGCGGCATACGCTGCGTGGCGTTAACGAAAAATGGGGGCGGTACCCATTATAGGGAGGAACTTGAATCAACCGGATATGGGTTGGTGATCGACAGTTGGAAAGAGGTCGATAGGATTTCGAAATACCTGGATTAGTCTATCGTCCCCACACAAATCATATAGAGTGGTGTCTGTTGCGGCGTCAGGAACCCTTTCCTGACGCTTAGTCTAGATCCGGGATGCAAAAAACCGAATCTTGTAGCCGGGATCTTAAAATAAAATTCCGCGCAGGCGAAAGGACCCGGGATACAAGCACAATTAGTCTATCGTCCCCACACAAATCATATAGAGCGGCGTCCTGCCCTGGTTCAGTTCCAGCAGGCCGGTAAGCCTTCTTTGAGAAAAAGCTCCCACCGGAACGGAGCCCAGATTCAACGCCGTCGCCGTTAACAGGATGTTCTGGGCGATATGGCCGCATTCCAGGAGGGCGTAATCCCGCGATTTGTTGCCGTAATCTCTCTCGATTTTCCGGGGATTGTAGACCGTAATAAAAACGGCGTTGGATAAAGAGACAAACTCCTGGTCCCAGGACATCTTCTGGACTTCGGGAAGAAATATGCCAGGTTTATACATCTTCAGGCTTTCGCTACCGGTATCGTATATGTATATGCCGTCCTGATAACCGTCGACCCTCTCCACGAACACCTGAATCTCGATGGGATAGGTAGCCCCGGCGGACGGGGCCGTACGGTATTTATCGCCCCGGTCTTTTAGAGTCATCCCGAAAGCCGACCAGACGAGCAATTCCAGGTATTCGGCGGGAATATTTTTCCCGGTTATCTCCCTGATAGTCCGCCGGTTTCTGATGGCCGATTCCAGAGAATAATTTTTTAATTCATCGCCCAAAACATCAACCTCTCGTTTTTAGAACAGACTCCGCTTCTTCGCGAAAATTTAAGTTATAAAAATAGAGATAGAAAATCTATATGTTATTTTTTTGTATTAAAATATCCTACGGGTGGCATGCTTTTCCCGCCGCAGGCGGGATAAGCATGATGCCCCCGGCCAAATAAAAAAAAAGCAACCCGAAAGCCGCCATATTCTTTCAAGAGTCGACCGACCGCCGGATCAAGCTCACGTAAACCGGCCGCCTGTGCCGCATGATGAAGCCGAACTCGAACCGCTGAAGGCGCTGGCGAATCCCGACATCAGCCGTTCGGCATCCTCCGACCCGCATTTCTCACAGACCATTTTTGAATCGCTGGAAAAAACCAGGACCTCGAATTTGGTCCTACAATCTTTGCATCTATATTCGTAGATCGGCATTCTACCTCCAGGCGAACAGAAATCCCACGGCGGCAAAATAGGGGATAGCCACGGTTTCGTTGCATAAAATCGTGCATTGAGATCCCACGATTCCCGCCAGGTATGACGTAACGTAGCCGGCTACACCGCCGAGGACAATGCCTATGGCGGCCCGGCGAAGGAGATTCAGTTTTTTGGATTTCTTGCCGTTACTTTGCTTCATCAACAATCGACCTCACGATCTTATCGACTTCTTCGGCCAGCTCTTTGAGTTTGGGATCGTCGAAAAACTCGCTAATCATCTTCGGGTTCATGGCGTTTATCACCGTCTCGCCGTCTTTTCTGTAGACGTTGATCTTGCAGGGCAAAAAAAGACCCACTTCCGGCGTAATCCCCAGGGCCGTGTTCGCGAATTTGGCGTTACAGATTTCTATGATCTTGTATGGTTCGCGTTCGAATCCCTTATCCTTTAAGGTCTGCTGCACGTCGTGGATATGGAGAACGCGAAACTGTTTTGAGGCCGTCAATTCCTCGATTTTCGCCACGGCCTCGTCAAAACTCTTGGTGGTTTTCTGCGTGTATCCCAATTCCATTTTCTACCTCCAGGCTCACAAAACGCTGTAAAGATAATAAATGTTTCTGAAAAGCAAATAAAATTCGCAAATAAAATCGGGAACCAACAATACTCGGTTAACACAATGGCATTTAAAGACTTATAGAAATAGGCCGGCCCCGTCAATAATTCTCTTGATATTAAATGTACAGGTAAAATATAATCGGTAGGAAGTAGATTTTCAATTATCGGGAAATTGGAGGGTATATGAAATCTCATACCTATTATCACTGGTTCAATACCAGGTCGAAAAGGGAGTTTATCCGGATCACCGACCTGGTGGAGGATCAGCTCGCCGAATCGGGCATAGAGGAGGGATTCTGCCTGGTGTCAGCCATGCATATAACCGCGGCGGTTTATGTCAATGACGCCGAATCGGGATTGATCGCCGATATCGAGGAATGGCTCCAGAAGCTCGCTCCCGAAGGCCCCGATTACCGTCACCACAGAACCGGCGAGACCAACGGCGACGCCCATCTGAAAAACCTGTTGATCGGGAAAGACGTAGTTTTGCCGGTAACCGGGGGGAAGCTCGATCTCGGCCCCTGGCAGCAGGTGTATTACGCCGAATTCGACGGCAAACGCAAAAAGAGGATGATTGTAAAGATTATAGGAGAATAGGAATATTTTTCAGGAGGCATAATGCGTTGTTTAATTATCATTGTTATAATAACAGTGTTACAAGGTCCAGCTTATGGCGGCGAATATCCTCTGGGGTTCTCGCCGATCTCAAATGAGATCTCGCTCTATCAGAACGCTTCGGATGACGGCGACAATCTCGGCCAGACTCTACAATTGGTTTTCATAAATTCGCTTGATATCGGAACCGAAGTGGGGGTAGAATTTACTGCCGATTTCAACAGGAAAATGACTCCCGGCGAAGACCACGATTACTATCTTGAGTTCGGGCTGGTCAAACCGGTCTGGAAAAATCTCTCGGTGAATTACCAGAGGATTCACGGCACCTTTATCGATGACCCGGTGAACCAGTTCGGCGTACGCTGGAGGTTTTAGAAAACCGGATTTTGTATGATAATAAAATGTTTCGATATGTCATCCCGGACTCGATCCGGGATCCATAACGGCAAGCCCCACTTCTCGGCGCAACAAATCCGATCAGTCAATTGTTGACAAAAAAGGTTACAAAAAATAAGATCAGGAGAGGAATTCGGGAAAACGGGGATCTGAGAATGAAAGAGAGATTTGCCAACATCGCAGGCTTGATCGTTTGCGCGTTAGTGGTTTTTCATTTATCCGGCTGCGGAGTATTCATTAAGAAAAATGCTGAAAAAGAAGAAAAATATCTGACAATAAGCAGGTTATGGCAGATGCATGAGGACGTGAATTTTGTCTATTTCTATTATGAGGACGGTTCGGTAGAAAGCGGCCTGATCTTAAGGTGGGATAAGGAAAATATCAAGATTCAGAAAAAAGGTGAGGTCCGTCCCGAATTTATACCATTAGAAGGCATAAATTCTCTCCGGGTTGTAGTCGGCAATCGGATATGGAAATCGCTGGCGGCGGGAACCGCGTTGGCCGCGGGCTATTTTGTGCTGGTTGGTGCCGGGGATCTCGGCGGCGAATCGTCGGGATCGGTTGCGATTAAGATGTTCGGCGCCCCCCTGATTATTATGGCCTCCGTGGCCTACGGGGCAAGTAGCGAGAGGACCGAGGATTATTTGGTGCCCCGGGACTTTGAGTTCGATTATGATGAAATGAGGAGAATTCACCGGTATACCCGGTAGCGCTGGGGGAGAGCGGGATTCTTGATTAGCCTTAATATTCGGATTTAAAAATCTTTTATTAATTTTACGCCATAAATGTTGACAACCACGAAATAATGTGCTTATTTTCAAAAGGTAGGAAGTTTTTTGGGCCGGTTGCCTGTATTATTTCATCAATCTCTGACCCGGTACCCAGGGGTTTTAATGCATATTGAAGTTCGGTTGGCGGATAAAGGCGATATTGAAAAACTGCATGAGATTATCGCGGAACTGGATGAATGCGAGATCGGATCGAGAGACAGGAGATTTAAAGAAGCCCTTGGTTCAGGATTATCGAGTTATCTGGTGGCGACCTGCGAGGGCAAGGCAGTAGGTTTTATAAACTTATGGTGTATTCCGGATATGGTGGACGGCGGCCTTATCGGAATAATACTGGACTGCTACGTGCTGGGCGAATATCGTTCCAGAGGGGTGGGGAAAATGCTAATGGAAGCGGTGATGGATTTCGGTAACCAGCGTAAAGTTAACAAGTACTTTTCCTGGGTCGATCCTGGCAACAAGCCCGCCATCTCGCTTCTAAAAAAGTTCGGATTCGGCGCCGGCAGCCTTATGCTTGAAAAAAAGGAGTGATACTATTTATAGAGCCTTACAGGGACGATGCGGTCGCTTTTGCGGGGAGTGTGATATTTATATGGCGTATTCCACCAGCGATACAAAGGCGCTTTCGAGGCTCGCCCGGAAGTACTCGGAGGAGACGGGCAAAGCGGTTTCGGCTGAAAAGCTGAAATGCGTGGGGTGCAAGGGGCAGTCCTCCGGCTGCTGGTGTTCGGGATGTGAGATCCGGTCCTGCGCCGAGGATAAGGGGTTGGAGTTTTGCTATCAGTGTCAGGACTATCCCTGCGACCCGCTGCTGAAAACATTTGAGAAGCATCCCGAGGCACGCCAGAACCTGAAGACGATATCGAAGATCGGGCCTGACGCCTGGGTAGCCTCCATGATGGCCAAGACCGATCAATAGTTTATTGACATATTATCCATATTTTCATAGTATCTGCATTGGCCGAGAATGTAAGATGGATTTTTTATGTAAAAAATCGGGAGCAGGGAATGGATTTTAAAAACATAAAGTTCGAAAAGGATGGGGCGGTAGCTACGATTACAATAGATCGACCGAAGGTGCTTAACGCCCTCAATGACGAGACCGTGACAGAACTGCATAGTTGCGTCGATGAAATCTCGAAAGACCGTGAGATTCGATGCGTGGTTCTTACCGGCGGGGGGGAGAAATCGTTCGTGGCCGGCGCCGATATCGGGGAGCTGGCCGAATGCGACGTGGTATCGGGAAAAGCGACCTGCGACAAGGGACAGGACCTGTTTTTCAAAATCGAGAATCTGGCGCAGCCGGTGATCGCCGCCATAAACGGTTTCGCCCTTGGCGGAGGCTGCGAACTGGCCATGGCCTGCGACATCAGGCTGGCGTCGGAAAGAGCCAGGATCGGGCAGCCGGAGGTCAACCTGGGGATTATACCGGGATACGGCGGCACCCAGAGGCTGGCCAAGATCGTCGGTCCCGGGAAAGCCAGGCAGTTGATTTTCACCGGGGATTATATTGACGCCAATGAGGCCCATAGAATCGGGCTGGTGGACGAGGTTTATCCGCCGGAGGAGCTGTTGACGAAGGCTAAGGAGATGGCCCGGAAGATTGCGTCCAAAGGGCCGCTGGCGATAAAGGCCGCCAAGGAGGCTATAAATACCGGCCTGTATGTAAACCTCCGGGCCGGTTGCGAGCTGGAGGGAACGCTTTTCGCCGGCATCTGCGCCTCGGAGGATAAGACCGAAGGCACCAGGGCGTTCCTCGAAAAGCGCAAGCCGGATTTTAAGGGGAAGTAGAGGAATAAGCAGATCTTTTTAATAAATCGGAGGGGGAATCATGACGGAGATAACAAATGACGGCCCCGGGGAAAATCCTCTGGCGCCGGGTTCAGCGTATCTCGAATACTGCGTCAGGCAGGGGTGGCTTGTAAAAAGCGGCGAGGGCGAATCGGCCACCTACCAGCTGACTCCCGAAGGCGAAAAAAAGCTGGCGGGCGTATCGTTTAATTTCGATCTGTCCAGGGTCGCAAAGGTCGAAAAAGAGCAGACCAGGAAATACAAGCGCCGGAAGTGATATTCGCGAATCGCCGCAACCCGCATTCGCCGCGTGCCATTATGGAATTCAAGTTATAATGAAAGTTGCCGTGACAGGAGCGGGGGGATTTCTGGGGCAGGCCCTGGTGTACGAGCTTCTGGAATCCAAACATGAGCCGGTGGCCATAATAAAGCGTGAATCCGACGCCGACGAATTTGACGACAGCAGTTTGAAGATTATTTGCCAGGATCTATCCGATAAAGAGGGATGCGCCGGGATATTCAAGGATTGCGACGCGGTGGTCCATTGCGCCGCCCTGAGGCGCGATTTCGGCAGCCGGAAGGAATTTCAGAAAATGAACGTGGAAACCACCCGCAATGTGATGGAGAGCGCGCTCAAGGATGGGGTATCCAGAGTAATACATATCTCCTCAACCGCGGTTTACGGCAACGAGCGAAACCATGTGGTCACCGGTGAAGACGCCGATTATGGCGAAAGGATCGTCGATCTTTACACCCGCACCAAAATAGAGGGCGAAAAAATAGTCATGCGGATGGTCGAACATGACGGGCTTCCGGCCATAATACTTCGGCCGGGGCAGATATGGGGGCCGGGAGACAGGAGGATACTGCCCTTTATAGTCAACGGGCTGAAATCGAAACGGCTGGTGCTGGTCAATGAGGGCGGGAATTTCCTTTCGCTTTCATTCATAGATAATGTCATTGAGGCCATCAAACTGGCTATCGAGAAAGAAAAGGCAGTCGGCGAAACGTATAATATAACCGACGGTCTCAAAGTGACATCGAAACGATTCATATCCGATATTATCGCGGCTCTGGGAATAGATTATAAAATTAGAAACGGCGCCTACCCGTTTTTATACGGAGTGGCGTCCCTGACGGAGTGGTATTTCAGGCTGGTGCGAAGGAAAAGCCGTCCCCCGTTTACCAGGTACATGGCCCGGTTTTTGCGCTACGATTCTTTTTTTGATATTTCAAAAGCTATAGATGAACTCGGTTACGTGCCGAGAATTTCGTATAAAGAGGGGATCACGCTTGTCACCCCTTACCTGCGGTCGCTCTACTATGGCCGCAAGTGACCCTCTTATTTTTCGAGCTCCTCCAGAAACTCCACCGCCCGCCTCAGGTGCGGCACCACGATGGATCCACCTACGGTATAGGCCACGCCGAAGATCTCGAAGAATTGCTCTCTGGTTACGCCGTTTTCGTGGCACTTGATGATGTGGTATTTAATGCAGTCGTCACAACGGAGCACCATGGAGGTCGCCAGGCCAAGCATCTCCTTGGTGCGGGTATCCAGGGCGCCGGGCTGGTAGGTGAGGGTGTCGACCGTATACAGTCTTTTTAAGACCTTGTTGTCCTCCGCCAGAATTTTTTCGTTCATCCTGTCGCGGTAGGAGTTGAATTCGTCTAAAAGTTTGCCCATTTAAACCTCATTTCTATTATTTAAATGCTGTTTCCTGCCGGCGCAGAGCTCTTATTGGCTCGCGAAAATTTCATATATGATTTGCAGGAATATGGCAAGGGTGAATTTGGATAAGCGGGATATTGACGCAAATTCGGACCACGGGTAGCGCGGTTGCGGGGAGAAAGGCCGACAGCTCGGTCGGTCTAACCGCTGATTACGCCGGTTCCATGACAGGCTGTCTTTTTAATACTCGGTCTCTATCAATCGCTTCTTCAGACGTTGATATATCTCTTAACTTTGTAACAACGGCATGTCCGTTCAGATTATAGATGATATTTCGATCAATCATTTCTTGCTGTTCATTCACGAAATCCGTTATCCCGTTACAAGCGATATAACCATAGTCGTCGTAAACGATGATGCCGCCAATCTGCAGTCTGGGCCAGATCCAATCAACTATGTCTTTTGCCGAATCGTAAACGTCAACGTCAATATGGCAAAAACAGAATTTATCATCGGAAATCAGGTGGACGGTTTCATCGGGGAAGACCCCTTTTAATAACTTATAATTATCCAATTTTAACCTTGATTTCAGGAGTTCATGTAATTCTTTTTCGGACGCGTTATTATGTTCTCCTCCCACATAACGGCTATCTTTTTCAGACGCCTTTGGAACCCCGGTAAATGTGTCAGCTAAATAAATATTTTTCCTCAGGTCCAGCAATTTTGCCCTTTGGCATATTATGCCCCCCGTGCCCCCCTTCCAGGTTCCAACCTCGAGTATGGCACCATCAATATGTAACACCTGAGGAATAAGCATCCATAATTCATAGCATCTATATTTGTCGACCATAGTATAAGGAAAAACTGCTTCAAATGTTTTTATAAAATCCCCATCTTTTAACCAGGGGGCGTAAGTGGCGAGAGGCCTAATTTCTTCATAACCGTCGCCTAATGGCGGTTGAAGTTTGGCTATCTCATACCCGATTTTTCTGAATGCGACCCTGACGGTTTGTTTGAAGTCCAGCACAGCGTTATTCTCCCATTTTCCATTTGATGGGCTTACAGCAACCCGGAAAATCTCCTTTTATTTGATATATCGGTCTGTCCCCGAAATCCTTGAGATGGGGCGAGCTTGATGTAGGCGAGGCCTGCGGGCAAGACAGCCCTGTTACCACGAGGAGTACCGGGCGATTATCGTCTACCATACAGCCCAAGCGGTAACTCATAGCTCGCCGTGGGATCCTTGAATAAAAAGAGAAGGGTTATTGGTGATGTCGGAAGTTACTTCCGACATATGCCCTTGGACGTCAGAAGTAACTTCTGACGCCACGTCATTGGGGATTTCGGGAATAACAGATGGTAATGGCGGAGGGTTTCAGCCCCGGTCGGTCAGAATAAAAAGAAAAGGGTGGAGAGACGATCCCTCCACCCGTAGAGCCTATATAGAGAAGTCGGACGATCTAATCAACTCGTCGTGAGCGCACCCCGAAATCGACGTTGTCCTTCACCCAGGCGAAGAAGGTTTCCTGTTCCTCGATCGGTTTTTCAGGCTTGAGAATCTTGGGATCTTTCCAGGAGACCAGCACCTCGGCGTCCTGGGTCCAGATCTTCACCCTGCTTCTGGGCACTTTGGTCTGCCAGTGTTTCCCCACCACGGGGTCGGTATAGAGCAGGCGCACGGTCACATTTCGTGCCAGTTTTTCAAGCGGCTTCACCACCAGGCTGCGAAAATCGGTCTTCCCCTGTCTCTTGACGTCGGGGACGCCGTCGCTGACCATGACGATCGATATCGGCCTCAAGACCAGGTTCTTGTTTTTGACTGTCAGAGCCACCTGTTCGAAAAAGGCGTTGTAATCGGTGAGAGGGTTCGGGTTTTCCCTGGGGAAGATCTCTCTTAGTTGGGCCGCGATCTCCTCTATCGATTTATTGTCGAAGGACTGTATCGGATAAAAGGTTTTGGGTTCGCCTTCGTTGGCGCCTCCAATGGAACTGACGAACAGGACGTTGGGCACCTCCAGGCCGCCGAGCCCGTTGAGATGAGCGTAGATATAATGGGCCAGGAAGTCTATGGAGTCGTCGAAGTATTCAGTTTGCATAAAAGACCCGCTGACATCGACCCCCACAAACAACGACAGCCTGGGCTGGGGAGTGCCCGATCCCAGCGAACATCCGGCAAGCATTATGGCCGGAATCGTCAGACTCAGGGCCAGACATGCGAGCTTATACCTGGACATTTTCGTGCTCCCTCGGTTTTTTGTTGTTTTCGACGGTTACCGGCCTGCTGTCGTCTATTTTTCTCAGAAGGGCTTTCGAATTGGCGATGGCTGAAATCGATTTGAAAGGCAGTTCGAACAGGTGTTTTGAGATCAAAAGCATGGTACAGAAATTGACGCCGGCGGCGACCACCTGAAGCGGCGGAAGCATCAACGAAGAAAGCAGCTCCTCGCCTTTATCTTTCATCCAGGCAACCTCAGCCTTGATTTTCTCCATAAATTCCGGAGAGATGCTGCGAAGATAGCTGCCCTTCAACTCGCTCTGGTTGAATACCACGATACCCTTACCCTGGATAAGATACAGGATGGTGGGAGTGCCGTGTGAGGCGAACAGGAACCACGACAGACTCCTGATGCCGAACCATACGAAGCATGCGATCGCCAGCGTTCCGATAATCCCCAGTTCGAAGTTCTCGGAATATTGCGCGAACCAGGGAACCAGCGAATCGACAAATTCGCGGTATAAGAATACGACCTCTACGAACAGGACGACTACTTCAATGACGCCGATTCCCGCGATCGTGGAAAGGTTCTTCTTCTTGAAGGAATCGACGAAGGTCGAAAGCACCGCGTAGCTTCCCATTATCACGAAAAGCAGAAAGAGGAATAAGGGGATTCGGATGAAGTAGATATTCAGGTTCTCGCCGGTGATATTGGAGAAGACGTCGACCACCAGGGGCGTGGTGACATAGGTGAAGATTACAGCCTCGATTATGCACCAGAATACGGTCATAAACACTGCTATCCAGGGGACCGGCGAACTCAGAACGTTGCGGCTGACGCTTCGCAAAAGCCGGAACGGAGTATAAATCGCCTCCTGAAGAAGCGACAGCAATCCCAGGATTACAATTTTCCCCAGTTCTATTAAAGCCACTGCGAGATTGAGGAGGAATTTTAAAATCCCGCCCCAGAAATAGACAATCGATTTGCCCAGATCCCACCAGGTTATCAACATGCCGGTGAGAAATTCTCTACGGTTTTGCCTGACCAGGACGGTCAGGAGGCACGCGATACTCACCCAACAACCCAGAATGATGGCCATAACCGGCAACAGCGCAAAAACACGTTTTCCGGTCATTACCCAGAAGGTATCCCCCGCCCCCCAGGCGAAATCGATAAAGCCGTTTTGAAACAAAAGCGGAAAGAAAAGAACCGACAAAACAGCTTTCCAAAGGCCACTGGTTTCGTTAAACATGGACATGCTCTCCTTTATAAGAGTGATAGTTTCCGATTCAAACCCTCACTCTTGATTATCGGAATCTTATTACTTAAAAATAATTTTAATCGGGGCTTATTATGCAAAATCGGTGCCCGCGGCCCTGCTTTAAAACGTCCTTGTCGGGGAACCGTGGGATATGTTTTTAGAAACTGCCATTTTTAGGGGAAAATTACGGTTTTTATTTACCGATGAGACCGGCTTGACACCGGTTCCGGGGTGGGATTTTTCCTATATTTGGCCCTCAAAAAGGTTTCATTTTGAACACCTGAAGATCAAATTTTTTACAGGGATTTTAACGCGGCATCTATATTTGAAAATACAGAAAGCATTCCAAAGGCCACAATCCAAATCCGGTTCCCGGGCGCCGCCTGGGAACCGCATTCGATATCCGTCCCGCCGACACATTGGTTGGCGGCTACGGCAGCGAAAGCGCTACACCTTGTCATTCCCTAAATCTCAAAGGGAGCGTTGAAAAAACCTAGTGCATAGCTATAGATAATCGAGCGAAAAATACGGCGGCTGGAAAGCCGCCGCTATTAAGAGCTTTTGGAATTGTTATTAAA
This sequence comes from Candidatus Zixiibacteriota bacterium, assembly GCA_020344055.1. GTDB lineage: Bacteria > Zixibacteria > MSB-5A5 > UBA10806 > UBA10806. The sequence goes on from CP070813.1 coordinate 21,327, forward strand.
AAATAATAGCCGCGACTTTCTAGTCGCGGAATTTTTCAACAATCTCCTAATCGGGAATCCATGTGGTCGGCCTTCTGGATCCCGGATCGAGTCCGGGATGACAATGAAAGCACCAGGAAATCCCGCCGAAGGCGGGACTGACGCAGCGGCGAGACTATGCTTGATAATTATTTTATTAATGTAATTCTGAGAGATTCTTCAAGGCTTCCGGCGGTCGCCTTTATAAAATATATCCCGGAACTTACCGGTACGCCCCGGCTGTCGGTGCCGTCCCAGGTGATAATAGCGGCCGGGGCGAACGTCTTCATCCTGCGGCCGACGATGTCGTAAATGGCGATTTCAGAAACTGATTCGAGATTTCCGCTGATGGAGATATTGGTAGTGCTGTTGAAGGGGTTGGGGTAGGCGGAGAGGGAGAAGGCGGAGGGGCCTTCTGGCGAATCGTCGTTTATATCAGTTATCAATTCCGATACCATGAGCTTATCGATTGGATCGCATAGGGTGCCCTCCAGTTCAAAATGAGAAAAATACATTTTGGCGCCGTTGCCCGGAAAGGTCGGGCTGTAGGATCCAAAACGATATGGATTGGTACAGAACGGATTGTTGTTGTTAAAATTTATATTTTCGTTGAGAGCAAGCGGCTCCTGCCATTCACCGTTGATATAATAGCTTACAAAAATCGAATCAACGGAATTGGCCCAGGCAGGCCTGCGGCTGAAATAAAGTTTCTGTCCATCCCTGGAAATTCTTGGCGATGACACATACGGATTGCAGTTAATGTAATCCGGGAGCATTACGGGATCGGCAAACTGCCCGTTGATTATATCCGAGTACATTATCGATCGATGTCTATAAAAATATAATCTCGAACCGTCATCCGGCATCGAAGGGTATCCTTCGGTAAAAAACGTATTAATAGTCGGACCTAAATTATAGGGATTACCCCAATCACCGTTTTCAAATCTGATCGCCCATATATCAAATTCGCCGTAACCGCTATCAGTTTCAGCATGATAAAAAAGGACGGTATCGTTCTGATCGAAATAATAAGGAGAGCTAGATCTCCTGTTATTCAATTCGTTCTGAATCGATACCGGATTACCCCACTCGCCGTTTTCGAAACATGTGTAAGCGATTTCCATAGTAATACCCAGAGAATCCCAGCCTCGATATCGAAAAAATAACAGAGAATCGTTTGAGGAAATCGAGGGATGGGCAAAACCAAACCTTGAAGGGAACCCCGACCAAGGTGTTTCCAATTCCGTCGCTGGCCCCCAGTTCTCCTGAGCGTAAATCGGGGATATCAGAAAGACCGACAGCAAAATTAATAATAATTTCCGCAAGATGCGCCTCCAGTTAAGAGCCAATATTAAAATAAATTGGAGGGCTTCTGAAAGCAAGCGAAATCGGGTTTTTGCAGATCCCGGATCAAGTTCGGGCTGATAAATAGGAGCGTCAGGAAGGGATTCCTGACGCCGCATTCCTGGACTGTTTCCCGGGCGCCGCCTGGGAACCGCTATAGCCGCGCCCCGGCCGACACATGGATCGGCCGCTACGACAGGATAAGTCCTTTTCACAATCCGCAAAAGCGGTTCTAAAACACGTTGACACAGGCGCCCAAATTTATAAATTAATAAGTTTGTGTTAGTAATGTTGGCCCGGAGAGATGAGGTAAGTGAATGAAAGGTCTGAACCCTGAGGATATCAAAATAATATTGGCCACCGATTGCGGTTCCACCACCACCAAGGCGATCCTGATCGAATACCATGACGGCGAGTACCGTCTGATCGTGCGGGGCGAGGCTCCCACGACGGTGGAGGCGCCCTTCGAGGACGTCACCATGGGGGTATTGAATGCCATAAACGAGGTGGAGGAGCTGTCGGGACGGAAGATACTGGATGAGAACCACAAGATAATCAATCCCGCGAAGGATAACGGAGGAAGCAAAATCGGCACCGACATCTATGTGTCGACATCGTCGGCCGGCGGCGGTTTGCAGATGATGGTTGCCGGAGTCGTCAGGAAGATGACGGCCGAATCAGCGGAGAGGGCGGCGCTGGGCGCCGGGGCGATCGTCATGGACGCCATCGCCTCCAACGATAAGCGTCTGCCTCACGAGCAGATAGAACGCATAAGGCATCTTCGCCCGGATATGATTCTCCTCTCCGGAGGTGTGGACGGCGGAACCACCACGCACGTGGCGGAGCTGGCGGAGCTTATAGCGGCAGCCGATCCCAAACCGCGTCTCGGCTCGGGCTATAATCTTCCGGTCATATACGCGGGCAACGTGGATGCCCGTGAAGCCATAAAAAGTACTCTCTCGCACAAAAGCGCCCTCGATATTGTGGATAATCTCCGTCCTGTTCTGGAACGCGAAAACCTCCATCCCGCGCGCGAGAAGATTCATGATCTTTTCATGGAGCATGTTATGGCGCAGGCGCCCGGATATAACAAGTTGATGGAATGGACCGACGCTCCCATCATGCCGACCCCCGGGGCGGTGGGCAAGATTATAAAGCGGGTGGCCGACGAGGAGAATATCGAGGCTGTGGGGGTCGATATCGGCGGAGCCACCACCGATGTTTTCTCGGTGTTCCGCCCCGAAAGCAAGCCCGAAGGCGAGTTCAACCGCACCGTCTCGGCCAACCTGGGTATGAGTTATTCGGTTTCCAATGTCTTCGCGGAGGCTACTCTTCCGAAGGTGATGCGCTGGGTGCCGTTCGATATGGACGAGCGCGACCTGCGCAACCGGGTGAAAAACAAAATGATCCGGCCCACCACCATACCCCAGTCGCTGGAGGAGCTCATATTCGAGCAGGCTATCGCCAAGGAGGCCCTGAGGCTGGCGTTCATTCAGCATAAGAGTTTCGCCACGGAATTAAAGGGCGTCCAGCAGCAGAGGACCATCGCCGACGCCTTCGATCAGACGGCCGCCGGCGCCACCATCGTCAATATGATGACGCTCAATATCCTGATCGGATCGGGCGGGGTGCTCTCTCATGCGCCGCGCCGTCAGCAATCGGCGCTGATGATGATCGACGCTTTCCAGCCGGCGGGCGTCACCAAACTGGCGGTGGATTCCATCTTCATGATGCCCCAGTTAGGCGTCCTTTCGGAGGTCCACGGCAAAGCGGCCACCGAGGTTTTCAACAAGGACTGCCTGATTCACCTGGGAACCAATGTCGCTCCCGCCGGAGAGGATATAAAAGAAGGCCGGGAGATGATGGAATATAAAATCGAGCTTCCCGACGGCAAGGTGGAGGAGGGCAAGATCATCTACGGCCAGATGAAGCTGATCAAGCTCGGATTCGGAGAGGACGGGTTGCCGTTGACCGCGAAGGCTACGTTAAGGCCGGATCGTCACTACGATCTCGGGCGGGGCAGGGGGAACACGGTTCACGCCGATCTATCCGGGGGAGTGGTGGGGATAATCCTGGATGGCCGCGGCAGGCCGTTCGATCTGCCCATCGACCCCAAGACCCGGGTATCCAAGCTCAAAGAGTGGATGCTGGAGCTGGATATCTATCCCAGGGAACGGCTGGAGAAATTATAGCCGTAGCCGGGATCCCGCAGGGATCCCGGAACATGAAGGCATAGCCCCGGGGTCTTTGCAAGACCTTGGCTAAGAGACTTCCTATTTTAAAAATGGTTTGTCAAGAGCCCGTTTGGCTCCTGACCCACCATAGAATAGATTTATTTCAACAACACCATTTTCGCTGTCTTCGACACTACCCCGGCCTCCAGCCGCGCGAAATAGACGCCCGAGGGGCAGTTTTTATTGTCTTCGTTTGTGCCGTTCCAGCGGGCGGTGTTTAAACCGGCTCTTGCGGTTTCGTCAATAAGGGTCTTTACCTTGCGGCCCATAATATCATAGATATTTAAAGTTATTCTTTCCGATGAGTTTGAATTATATTTTATAATAATTTCAGAATTGAAAGGATTGGGATAGGTCTCGATTGATATTTCGGCCGGTAATTTTATGCTTTTGTCGTCAATGCCCGTGGGTGTGCGGGTTATGGTCCAGACGGACCTTTCAGTTGACGCGAAGTAAAGATGATTTGTATCGGCTGCCGCGAACTCAATATGACCGGCAGTCGCGGTTGTATCCAATCCATTATTAAATGGCTCCCAGTTTTGGCCGCCGTTATGAGATTGATAGATCCCATAACGGCTAGATGAAACAAACATATTCGATGGATTATAAGGATTTATCGCGATTCCGCCCACCGTTGGGTAGTCGGGATCGGCGGGCAAATCATTTAATATACTTGCCCACGAATCTCCGCCGTCAGCGCTCTCGAATATCCCGGCGCCATCGGTACCCACATATATATGCAACGCATCAAAAGGATGAAATTTTATATCCATTACAGCCCAACCGGTTGTATCGGGATAATTATATAACCGATACCAGCTACCCCCTCTATCGGAGGAAAGGAATACCTGGTTATTGAGCCAGCCCGTGCCCGCGGCAACAATATTCTGGTCGGAGGGGGCAACCGCCAATGCGTTAATATATGTATTTTGCGGAATACCGCTGGTACATTGATTCCAGGTCTGGCCGATATCGTCGGAATAATAGATACCCCTGTATGATGATAGGAATATTCTCCTGTTGTCATTTCCAAGATAAGAAATGGCAATATCGACATAGGAATTTTCCCCGGGAAGACCATTATTGAAAAAATGCCACGTGTCTCCATTATCCGTTGACCTATAAAATCCTGTCTCCAGAATGGGATTTACCCAGAATCTATGGTGTGTACACAAATAAATAAAGGTGGGATTAAATAAATCGAACTCTACATCTCCTGTCCCATGGTATGGGGGAAAACCGACATCGACATATTCCCACGATTGTCCACCATCAACAGTCCTTTGCAGACCGCTTACCGTTGCAACAAAGGCATTTGATGCGGTAATAGGTGAAATAGCGAGTCCCTGGCATATCGCTATATTTATATTAGTACTTATTTTTTGCCAGCTTGAGGCGTTGTTTATGCTTTTATATATACCGTCATAGTAAACGGCAAGATAAATAATATTATTTATAATATCAAATTCAATTGAAGCCAGCAACAATACCTTTAAACCTTCATTAGAACGCCCCCAATTTAATCCACCGTCAGTACTTATGAATATACCGTCGTTTATCGAACAGGCGAAAATAGTGTTATTTTCATACGGAGAAACGGAAACCTTAAAAAATCCGCCAATAGTCAAATCCCGAGGAGATACTTCGGTCCAAGATTGACCCCCGTTAGTTGATTTAAAAAGACAACTGTCCGTCCCGTTTGGATTATGCAATCCTAAATAAACGATCAAGGAGTTTTGCGGATCGATATCTATACTCCAGCAAAAAAATTCACCAGCTATGTTATTTTGAATGCTTAGCCACGAGTGACCCCTATCGGTACTTTTAAATATACCGTATCCATAATATGTAGTATTTGTAACCAGATAAATTATGTCCGTGTTTGAGGGATCTATCGCAAAATCCTCAACACCTACGAGGCGGGGGATATTTAATTGTTCCCAGTTTTGGCCGCCGTCAGTTGATTTCCATTCATTAAACGGTCCTCCCGCAAATAGCAGGCTTGGCTCGTCAGGATGAATTACAAAGGCGCTATATTCGTTATCAATACCTTGAGGAGGATAAAGTTTTATCCAGTTTACGCCATTATCCGAGCTCTTAAAAATTCCTTCGGTGGATGTCGCGTATATGGTGTCGGGGGCGTAAGGATGAATAGCTATCTCCCGCATACATCTCAATTGATCATCGGTTTCGATATGATTCCACAGGTTTCCGCCGTCCGTGGTTTTATATATTCCGTTGTGAATTGTGCCGATAAAGATAATTTGAGGATTCTGCGGGTGAATTTCTATGGAATGTACGCTACCGCCGGCAGGGCCGTTGGTCGACCACCTGTTTTCATCCGATATTGAATATTTATATGTTAAGCAGATAAATACGCAGATGAACGACAAGCGTACAAAATTAATAAATCTCCCTATTTCCATTATCCTCTGTAAATTTAATATGCGCAACGGCATAAAATTACCTTACTTGCGGCCGCATATAAACCCGGATGACAAACAATAACCCTATCTAATTATAACTTAAATTTATTCATTAAGCTGTCAAGAAAAATCGGCATTTTTGGAGATTTTTTCCATTTTTTATGGTGTTATTTAAGCCGTGAATCTCAAATAAGATATTTTCAATATGGGCAATATTCAGTATAATTAATCAAAGATTCTATTATGTCCAAAATCGATCTAAAAGACCTCTCCCTCGCCATCCAGAACGCCTACGAGGGCAAAAAGATCGACGAGGTTCTGGTATTCTATCATCCCGATATCGTCATGATCGGGCCGTCCATGAGGGTGCCGGTGAAGGGGATAGACGAACTGAAGACGGTTCTGGAGGCGCAGTTCAAAAATCCGCAGAGATCGGTGGTGAAGCTGTCGGATTTTTCGATCGGCGAGGTCGGGGAGGATGTTTTTTCCGTTCTTTGCAGAATCGAGGGGCGACAGCTAATCTACTATTCCAGTTACGGATTCAGGGGTTGGCTTTCGCGGGTGTTCGTTATTTCGGAAAACATACCCAAAGTAATATTCGAGCATTTGACACTGGAGAAGTAGGTCAAATCCTCAAAATGGCCGCCTACATTTTCCCCGAATGCAACGAGTTACGCGAAACCCCGGCGTTCGAAACGGGGTTTATTTAAAACGGTTTACAATGTGGCCGGTTTGCGTTATATTAGCGCGAAATTGATTGAAATTAACGGCCTTAAGGAGGATAGGTTTTGATAGGATATGTATTATTGATGGCACAACCGGGCGAAGGCGGCGGCGCCGGCGGTATGGGCCTTCTCTTGATGTTCGCGCTGATTTTCCTGGTGATGTACTTTTTCATGATACGCCCTCAGCAGAAACGGGAAAAGACCCGCCAGAAGATGATCTCCGAGCTGAAAAAAGGGGACCGGGTGGTAACCAATTCGGGGATAATCGGTTCGGTATGGGGAATAAAAGATACGGTTATTGTTTTAAAGGTCGATGATGATGTCAAGCTCGAGGTTTTGAAGAACGCCATCGCGAGCAAGATCGATCAAATTTAAAAAGTGTGGTGAGATGGCTCCGCTTCCGATAAAAGTTTACGGCGAAGAGGTTCTAAGGCAGAAGTCTATGGATATCGAGAACCTGGACGGCAAGGCGGCGCAGTTTCTCGAGGATCTCAAGCTGACTATGCTGCAGGCCCGGGGGTTGGGGCTGGCGGCCAACCAGGTCGGCAGGGCCCTGAGAGCCTTCGCCATCGATCTTTCCCAGTTTGATGTGCTGGCGGAGCCGAAGGTTTTTATAAACCCGGAGATTGTAGATGTCGGCGGCAATGTTGTCACGGCCGAGGAGGGGTGTCTTTCTTTTCCCGGTTTATTTCAGAATATAGAAAGGTCGGATAGGGCCACGATAAAAAGCATCAACCTCGACGGCAAGGAGTATCTGTTCGAAGCCTCGGGCCTGGTGGCCCGGGTTATTCAGCATGAGATCGATCATCTCGACGGAGTATTGTTTATCGACCATCTGACGCCGGCCCAGCGAACGTTGATTAAAAGGAAGCTTACCCGCATCAAGGCCGGTGAAAGGGTTTGATGAAGGTCGTATTTTTCGGCACACCCGAATTCGCTGCCCGTACTCTGAAAAAAGTCTTATTGTCTCGTCACCGGATAGTCGGAGTGGTATGCGGGCCGGATCGGCGCAAAGGACGGGGGCGGAAAATCGTATTCCCCGAAGTAAAAACGCTGGCCCTGGAAAAGGGGTTGAGTATACTTCAACCTGAAGATCTAAAAGACGAGGGATTTTTGCGCGAATTGAGGGATTTTGACGCCGATTTTTTCTGCGTGGTGGCGTTCAGGATTCTGCCCGGGGAGGTTTTCGAGATGCCTCCCAGAGGATGCGTGAATCTGCATGCCTCTTTGTTACCAAAATACCGGGGCGCGGCGCCCATTAACTGGGCCATAATAAACGGCGAGACCGAAACCGGGCTGACCACCTTTTTTATCCGCAAGAAGGTCGATACCGGAGATATATTGTTGCAGCGGAAGATCGCAATCGGGCCGGAGGAAACCTTCGGCGAGCTTCACGACAGGATGGCCGACCTGGGAGGCGATCTGCTGGTCGAGACCATGGATAAAATTGAGATAGGAAATTTCGAAGCTTCCGCACAGAAAAATAGCGAGGCCACGAAAGCCCCGAAAATTTACCCCGAATTAGGGAAGATTGAATGGAGCAGACCGGGTAACGTAATTCATAATCTCGTGAGAGGGTTATCTCCGAAGCCGGCGGCCTATTCCTTTTATGAGGGGGAAAAAATTTATATATTAAGAACGAGGATTGCGGAAAATAGGGAGAAATCGAATCCGGGCGAGGTCATTTATGCCGACGGAAAAAAGGGTTTGATTGCGGGCTGTGGGGCGGGGGCGCTGGAGATTATCCAGATAAAGCCGGAATCAAGGAAAGCCATGTCCGGAGCGGAATTTGTCAGGGGGCACAGGATCGAAAAGGGCGCATTCTTTGGAGAATAGAATTGAGTAAGATAGAGACCAGGATTTATGTAAACGTAACCGATTACGAAACCCGAATCGCGGTTGTCGAAAACGACCGGCTGGTGGAGCTTCTAACCGAACGTCCCGAGGCCGAACGGATAGTGGGGGATATATATAAAGGCAAGGTAACGGCGGTGCTTCCGGGAATCCAGGCCGCCTTTGTCGATATCGGACTGGGAAAGGCGGGATTTTTGCATTTTTCCGACACCACCGATTACCAGGGTGCCAAAAACCTGCTTTTCGATACGGATTATATCGATGATGATTTCCTGAAGAAACCGATCGTATCAAAAAGGAAAAGATCGACAAACATTACCGACGTTTTGAAGAAGGGTCAGGAGATCCTGGTTCAGGTAATAAGAGAGCCGATAGATTCCAAAGGTCCCCGTTTAACGTCGATAATATCTCTTCCGGGCAGGTACCTGGTGATGATTCCGGGAGGAAAGCAGATCGGTATTTCGAAAAAGATATCCGATATCGCCGAGAAAAAGCGTCTCAAAAAAACGGTAACATCTTTAAAGCCGCCCAATTTCGGAATAATTGTTCGTACCGTCGCCCGCGGTAAGGATGGTAGAAGTTTCCGGGCCGACATGAGTATGCTCACCAAACGCTGGGAGAAGATGAAAAAGCAGATCGAGAAATTGTCGGCTCCCGCTCTGGTTCATAAAGACCTCGAGTTGACCGCGGGCATTATAAGGGATCTGCTGGCCCCGGACGTGGTGGAGGTGGTAATAGACGACAAGAAAGAGCACTCGAAAATTATCAAATACCTGAAGGCCCTCGATCCCAATCTCAGGTCGATTGTGAAATTTTATAAAGGCAAAGAGCCGCTATTTGATAAGGTCGGAATCGAATCGGAGATCGAAAAGATGCTGGAACGGAGGGTCTGGATCAAGCGGGGCTCCAATATCGTGATAGACCAGACCGAGGCCCTGGTTACCATAGACGTCAATACCGGGCGGTTTACCGGGAAAGGCAGGTGGGAAGACGCCATTTTCAAGACCAATCTCGAGGCCGCCAGGGAGATAGCCCGGCAGATCCGTCTGCGGGATATCGGCGGTATAATAATCGTCGATTTTATAGATATGGACAGCAGGGAGCACAGGCAGAACGTATACAACGAATTTAAAAACGCTTTATCCCGGGATCGCTCCGAGAATTATATATCATCCATATCCGACCTGGGCCTGGTGGAGATGACCCGCAAGCGCATAAGACCGTCATTCATGCATGCCATTTCCGACAGGTGTCCGGTCTGCGACGGCGTGGGCAGGGTATTATCCCGGGAGTCCATGGCAGTGAAAATCGAGAGGTGGTTCAAAAGGGCGGCGTCCGCTGGCAAACCGAATCATTTTCGGCTCATGCTGAATCCCCAGGTCGCCGACCTGCTTATGGCCGGAAAACCGTCCCGGCTGCGGAATCTTGAAAAAAAGCTGAGGCAAAAAATAGATGTTATAATCGATACCACGCTCCATCCCGAAGAATTCACCGTTCTGGATAGCAACACCGATAAGGACGTTACAGATAAATTTATGATCTGAGCTCCCGCAAGAGATTTTTCCCGTAATGAAAGCGATATTGAATCGGTTTTTCGGTTTTTCCCTCGAAAATTCATTGTCGGATAATAATCGGCCATCCGGTATCGGCGAAAAGATAATAATCACAGGCTCGATTATTTTCGCCCTCGGTATGCCCTGGAGTCACGTTTTCGGATATATCGGCGCCGGAATCGCATTTATGGGAGCCGTTGTCTCACCCGGCTTTCTACGTTTCGGGAGGAACGAAAAGACGATCATAATTTTATTACTATCTTTTTTTGCCTGGGGGATTATCCTTTCATTGACCGTGGCGATCCGGCCTTCGAACGGGCTAAATACGGTGTTCGCCTATTTCGCGCACTGGCTGATTCCGCTTATGATCGGATTGTGGATGCCATCACGTTGCAGGACGTTCATTCTATATCTGTGGATGTTTTCGCTTATTATCCTGGGTTTCGTAAGCTTCCTGGCGTTCGCTGGCTTTTTCGATGCCCCGCGTTTCAGCAGGGAGGGGATGCTTATGGGACTGCATAACCATATCCAGCTCGCCGCTCTTTTGCTTCTGGGATTTAATATCATCTACGGTCTATTTTTGACTCCAGGTCTTTCGAAGAGAAGATATCTCCTTGTGGGTATAGTCGGCGCCCTATTTCTGGTGTTATTCATTTTGACCGGCAGCAGGGGCTGGTGGGTCGCGGGGTTTATCTCTATATGCGGTATGACGATTCATCATATACTGTCCAATCGAAGTCGGAAAACCGCCCTGATCCTGACGGCGGTTGGAATACTGTTCGCGCTCAGTATCGTGGCTTTATCTCCGCAGGTTCGCGCCAGGATAAACAGGACCGGTTTCAACGATCCTAATATCATTCATAGACGCAATATGGCGGTGATGGCCCGGGAGGTGATCAAAGAAAACCCGGTTTTCGGAATAGGACCGGGCCAGACGCCTTACGCGAAAGAATATTACGACAGAATGGAGAAAATGGATCTTCCCCAGGAGACCGGTTATCTTCATAAAAAGCATTTCCACAATATCTATTTTCAAATAACAGCCGAGTTCGGTCTGCCGGGAATGGTATTGTTTATGTTTATATTAATTATGGGTTTTGTAGTTCTCATATCCGCCGGATTGAAATCTCCCGGAAACCATAATTCGGGGATAATCTACGGCGTCATCTGGTCGTTTGTCGCGCTGGCGGTGGCGGAGCTTTTCGACTGCCTGTTGCGAGGCCCTGCCGTGGCGATGGAATATTTCTGGATTATGGGCGTTTGCGCCCGTTTGGGGCAGGGTATGATAAAGGCCGAGCAATAACTTGCGCCAAAAAGGGAAGGAATGATGAAAAAGGATCAATTTACGAGCAAAGCTTTAAAAAGCGCCATCGTTCAGGTGGCCGGGATGATGGAGATCGCGGCCAGGACCGCGCCCAAGTCGAGAGGAGAGGATTTCGTTCGGGTGGAAATTATAACGGGACGGAGATTGAAGGACCTGGCCGACGCGATGTTGAGGTTCGGCATTGAAAAAAAGAAGGAGAATTTCGATCGCGATTCCGGGAATCTTCGGAATTCAGTGGCCGCGGTATTGATAGGTATTAAAGACGCGACCGTTTTATCATTGGATTGTGGGGCGTGCGGATATTCCGATTGCGCGGCTTTCAAGAAAGTGAAAAAACATAACGGCGATTTCAAGGGTCCCCTTTGCGCTTACCGGCTTCTGGATTTCGGGATAGCGCTGGGATCGGCCGTAAAGACCGCCCAGATGTTCAATGTGGATAACCGGATTATGTACCGGATCGGCGTGGCGGCCCGCTGGACGGGGATGGTGGACTGGGATTATGTCATGGGCATACCTCTGGCGGCAACCGGCAAGAACATCTTTTTTGACCGCGGATTGAAACAAAAAACCTCTAAAAATGCTAAAAAGGCATGATGCCATATATGCTTGACGGGGGGAGGATTATTGTTATATTCTTTGGATTTTGCGAGGACAGGAGGACTAATGCGAGCGATTATTGAAACGGGCGGCTTACAAATTCCGGTGGAAGAGAATTCCAGGTGCAGAATTCCGAAAATCGACGCCGAGCCGGGGAAAGAAGTCGATTTCGACCGGGTGTTGCTGATCTCGAAAGACGATAAGCCGTTGATCGGAAAGCCTTATATAGAAGGAGCCTCCGTAAAGGCCGAAGTTATATCTCACGGCCGATCGGATAAAATTAACGTCTTCAAGTTTAAAAAGCGGCTGAAGTACCGGAAGAAAACCGGTCACAGGCAGCAATACACCGAAATCCTTGTTAAAGAGATAAGCTCTTGAGATATCTTATCTTTTCAGTCTTCATAATGGCGTTTTCATCCAGCGCGGCTTTTTCTCAAACCGGGGAAATCGGTTTTGGCGGTGAAGAGGAATCGTTCTGGCAGCAGAGGATACTTTCGGTTGAGGTAGCCGGGATCGTAACGGCGGATACCTTTCTGGTGCTGAATTCATCCGGGTTGGTGCCGGGAGAACGGCTCAGTCCGGGAATGACGCAGGATGCCATAAAAGGCGTTTTCGGCCTGGGGCTTTTTTCAGATGTCGAGATCGACGTCGAGCCGGATGAAGGCGGAGTACGGTTGAAGATCGTGGTTCGAGAATTCCCCAGGCTCGGCAATATGAAGTTTTCCGGCAACAAAAAGATTAAAAGGAAAAAGTTCGAGGAAGCCATGACCCTGTTCGAGGGCCGACTGGTTTCCCGCCGCCTGATAAAAGACAATATCGATCGCATGCAGAGATTATATGAGGATAAGGGATATCTGCTCGCTGATATAGAGGTAGAACGGTTGCCCGTGGAAGGTGACGAGGGACTGGTCGACCTGAAATTCAATATCGACGAGGGGGAGAAAGTCCGCGTGAAGAGAATCACGTTCAAGGACAACAAGGAATTCACGGATAAGAAGCTTCGGAGCAAGATGTCGACCAAGCAGAAGGCCTTTTTGAGATCCGGCTCATTCGAGAGAGAGAAGTATCTCGAGGATAAGGACAAAGTCATAGCGTTTTATAAGAAAAACGGGTTTACCGACGCCGTTATTCTGGGGGACTCGATCTGGCATTCCGAGGATAAAACCCGGATGTTTATCGAAATTGAGATCCGGGAAGGGACGAAATTTTTCTTCGGGGAATTTAGCTGGGAGGGTAACACCGTTATACCCGACGATAAAATAAGCGGCAGGATAAAACAGCGCGAAGGAGACGTATACAACCAGGAGAAGTATGACGAGACCTTATTTAAGTTTTACGAGATGTATCAGGATCTGGGCTACTGGTATCTTCAGGTCGACGAGAATACGGATCCGCGGGGAGACACCCTCGATTTCCATTTTGTTTTGACCGAAAACGATCCCGCCTATATAAGAATGATAAAAGTTACGGGGAATACGAAGACCCGGGAAAAGGTTATCAGGCGCGAGCTTTTTATTAAGCCGGGGGATATTTTCAAGCGATCTCTCCTGGGGCGTTCCCTGCGGGAGGTAATGATACTGAATTTCTTCGGCGACGTCGCTCCGGACTGGGAGATTTTACCCAATCGCGACATCGACTTGATAATCAATGTCGAGGAGAAACCAACCGGCCAGTTTTCCGTGGGAGCGGGTTATTCCGCACGGGATAAGCTTGTCGGGACGGTTGGATTGGGAGTGCCGAACCTCCTGGGCACGGGCCAGACCGCGACCTTAAACGTGGATTTCGGAAAGGTAAGGAATTCCTTTGACGCCAGCTACCAGGAGCCCTGGCTTCTTGATACGCCGACCTCTTTGTTCCTGCATTTCTATATACAGGATCGCCGCTGGTACGACTGGTTTACCGAAAGGCGCTTCGGCGGTTCCTTTAGGGTAGGCAGGCGGCTTCGCTGGCCGGACAATTATTTCCAGATATACGGCGGATATCGCCTGGAACAGGTGAGATATTTTGAAATTTCGTCCGATTATATAGAAAGCAACGAGAACAATCCTTATTCGGTTGATAAGCAGGACTGGCCCCTGGTGACGTCCGCCGTGTCCACCACCATTTTACGGGATTCGAGGGACCTGCCGCAATTTCCGACGAAAGGCTCGGTGGTGTCCTGGAGGGGGGAGCTGGCGGGCACGATTTTCGGCGGCAACTGGGATTATTTCAAGTATGATGTTTCAGCGGAATACTATCAAAAGCTTCTGTCACAACCGACAGCGCTGGTGGCCATGGCCAAAGCGAGATTCGGCGAGATCGACGGAATTGACGATGGCGAGGACGATATCCCCTACGGGGAAAGATATTCCCCGGGAGGCGTCGACCCGGACGGAACCATAAGGGGCTATGACGACAGCCGCGTGGGTCCCCGGGATATAAACGGCGCCTATTTGAGGGGAAGGTATGAGATAATTTACAATTTTGAATTGAGCCTGTCATTAAAAGAGCAAACCGCGTACATTTTGCTTTTCGCGGACGCCGGAAACGCCTATCTTTCACTGGAGAACATAAAGCCGTTCAAACGGTTCAGCAGGTCGGTAGGTTTTGGATTCAGGATCGTCATACCGTTTGTGGGAATCATGGGATTTGATTTTGGATACCCGTTTGACGGTCTGGACAGACATGAATGGAAATCGCATTTTCAGATCGGAAGAGGATTTTAGCGGAAGTTAATCGTTTCTGATATATCAGCAGGAGTAAAACATGAAAAGGGTTTTATTAATTGTATCCGCTCTTTTTCTATTGTCCGGGACGGCCCGGGCGCAGGGAAAAGTAGGCTATGTCGATTCCCAGAGGATTTTCTCGGAACTTCCGGAGTTCAAGGAAGCGGAGGCCAAATTCAACAAGGAAGTGGAAGACTGGGAAGATCAGGCGGCCATCATGAAAGCCGAAATAGACAGCCTGACAGATGAAAAGGAAAGAAACTCCCTGGTCTGGTCGGCGGCGAAGAAAAAGGAAGTTGAGGATCGCTTAACGGCGAAGCAGGATACTCTTCAGCAATTCTGGGATATCACCTTCGGCCCCGGCGGCAAGGCCGAACGAAGAATGAACGAACTTTCTCAACCGTTGAAAGAGCGGGTCATCGCCGTCATCAGAAGGATCGCGATTGAGAAGGATTACGATGTGGTTCTCGACGCGGCCGTGGTCAGCATCGCCTTTGCAAAGGAGAGCCTGGATTTAACCGATGACGTTATTTCCGAAATCTCCAAAGAGAACTAAATGCCGTTTAAACTGAGCCGGGTGGCGAAGGAGATCGGGGCGGAGCTTGACGGCGATCCCGATCTGGTGATCAATAATCTGGCGAGGATAGAGGATGCCTCGGAAGGAGAGCTCTCATTCATCGCCGGGAAAAAATATAGAAAGTATCTTGATACCACGAAAGCTTCGGCTCTGATTGTATATCCGGGGCTTAAGAGCGATACCTGTTCCCTTCTGATTGTAGACGATCCTCAGCTCGGTTTCGCGCGGGCCATGAGGCTATTTTACAGACCTTATCCGGATATAAATTTCGGCATCGAAAAAAGCGCCGTTATCGCGGACGGCGTTGATGTTCCCTCGGATTGCCATATCGATCATAGGGCCGTGGTATCGTCCGGCGTTCAGATCGGCAGGGAGGTGGAAATACACGCCGGTACGTTTATCGGTGAAAAGGTAAAAATAGGCGATGGATGTAGAATCTATCAGAACGTCACGATCTGCAGAGAGGTGATAATCGGCGATCACGTGGTGATATATCCCAATGCCGTGATAGGATCCGAGGGGTTCGGGTATGCCAGGGAGAATAATCGGCACATAAAGATCCCGCAGGTCGGGACGGTGATAATCGAGGATTATGTTGAGATCGGCGCCGGGACGACCGTTGACCGCGCCACACTGGGGGCGACCGTTATCGGAAAAGGTGCGATCATAGACAATCTGGTTCAAATCGGCCATAATTGCCGAATCGGACCGGGAGCGATACTCTGCGCCCAGGTCGGCCTGGCGGGAAGCACGGTTATCGGGGAGAACGCCATACTTGCGGGGCAGGTGGGAGCGGCCGGTCACCTGAGGATCGGCAAGGGCGCGATCCTGCAGGCCCAGTCGGGGGTGGCCTCGGATGTTCCGGACGGGAGCGTGCAGTTCGGCACGCCCTCCAGGGAAGCTTATCTGGCGCATAAAATAGAAGCCATCCTGAATAAATTGCCCGATTATATAAATCGAATAAAACGATTGGAGTCCGGGTTAAAAGATAACAGTTAGTAATATTGATGGGAACCGGATTTTTACCGTTTTCGTTATCAATGAAAGAATTTTAATAATTAAAGGAGCTGTAATGTCGGAGATTAAAGAGTTTAATGAATCGAACTTTGAGGGCGAAGTTAAGAAATCCGATATACCGGTTATGATCGATTTCTGGGCCGCCTGGTGCGGGCCGTGCAGGATGATCGCGCCGTTTGTCGAGGAAGCGGCGAAAACCTATGATGGTAAATTAAAAGTCGGCAAAGTTGACGTAGACAACAACCATAAAATAGCCTCCGAATACGCCATTATGTCGATTCCGGCCGTTTTATTTTTTAAAAACGGAGAGGTAGTTGATCACGTAATAGGCGCGGTGCCTAAAAAGGCGTTATTCGATAAAATAGAAAAGGTTCTGGCCTAACTATGACGGGATCTCCTAAAGAGACTATCATAAAGAAAATACTCAACGGCAGCGAGGTTATCGCTGTCGTTGGTCTTTCTGATAAAGAGGATAGACCCAGTTACCGGGTGGCATCTTATCTGAAGAAGCACGGTTACAGGATAATTCCCGTTAATCCGGGAGTTTCCGAAATCCTGGGAGAGAAATCGTATCCGGATCTGGAATCGGTGCCGCATGATATTGATGTGGTGGATATCTTCCGGAACAGCAATAGCGTTCCGCCCATAGCAAAAAGCGCAATCGCCAGGGGCGCCAGGGCGATCTGGCTTCAGGAGGGCGTGGTCAGCGAGGAAGCCGCCAGGCTGGCGGAGGAGGCCGGGATCGATTTCGTGATGGACAGGTGCATGCTCAAGGAGCACAGCAAGCTCAGTCTCTGAGAATATTCGATAAAAAACTCCGGCCCTGCAAATAATTTATTCATTTTGGCAATTGCGGCATAAGCTATAAACTATATGATTTCGATTTCCGGGAAAGGCAGCGATCCGGGATCGACAATGGCTCTGGAAGAAAGACAACATAAAAAGCAGGATTCGTTTAAAAAATCCGAATATTTAGAAAGAAATGGTTTTTTAATTTCTTAACACTTGTCGGGTCGGCGACGATGGGTTATATTATATGGAAAAAGCAGGATTACAGGGATGAAGATAGAGGAACCGTACAAAAAGCTGCCGAAGACGGTGGAAGCGGTCATGGAATGGGACGGGGCGATGGGATTTACATGCAGGTCCGGTTCCGGCCACGAGATAAAAGCCGACGCTTCTATAGAGCACGGAGGGGTAGATGACGGCGCCAGGCCGATGGAACTGCTTCTTTTCTCCCTTTCGAGCTGCACGGGAATGGACGTGGTGACGTTTTTGAGAAAAAGAAAGAGACATCTGGAGGACATCAAGATCTCCGCGCACGGGAGAAGGGTGGCCGGTCATCCTCATGTCTTTGAGACCATTACGCTGGAGTATATACTGACGGGGTCGGATTTAACCGACAATGATATCAGGTGGGCGGTCGATCTTTCGCTTCAGAAATATTGCTCGGTGGCGGGGATGCTGGGCAAAATCTGCAAGATCAACTATCACTGGAAAATATTAAAACCGGGTCCGGGAGGGTAGTTGAGCTATTACAGGCCGTTCTCATCGGGTTACAGGGACCGTTCCGGGCTATTTCCTCCGGCGGTGAAATGGTTAATCATTCTCAATGTGGCGTTTTATCTGGGTCCCAGGGTATTATTTTTCAACCTTTATACCTTTCATCAGATCTTCGGCCTGGTTCCGGCCAGGCTGTTCGGGAATCTGTTTATATGGCAGCCTGTAACCTATATGTTCCTGCATGGGGGGACCTGGCATATTCTCATAAACATGTTCATATTGTGGATGTTCGGTTCGGAGCTCGAGAGAACCTGGGGAACAAGGGAATTTTTAAAGTTCTATTTTATCGCCGGAATAGGAGCCGGCCTGGTCAACGTAGTATTTTCCATATTCAGTCCGGAAACCTGGCATATACCGATAATAGGAGCGTCCGGCGCGATCTACGGGATTCTGGTGGCTTACGCCATGCTGTTTCCCAACCGGCTGGTTTACGTATATTTTTTAATACCGGTTAAAGTAAAATACCTGGTGATATTTCTGGTGGTAATAGAGTTTCTATCCACCTACAGGGCCGACGGTGTGGCTCATTTCGCTCATCTGGGCGGCGCCCTTTTTGGATTTCTTTACCTGAGATACAATATGAGATGGAGGCTAAGGAAATGGTCGGTATCCGAATTCGTCCAGCGGCTCAGAGAAGAGAGGGTGACCCGCAAACGCGAAGAGGGCGATAAACTTATGGATGAGGTCGACGCTATTCTGGACAAAATAAACAAAGTCGGTTATGAAAATCTTACCAGGCGCGAGAAAAAAATTCTTGAAAAAGCATCGGACAAACTCTCTGATTCAGACTAAATATTCAAGATACCTCAAATTTCGGCCGATTATTATACGGGATATATAATTACGGTTATAATTCCGTTACTGTCGGAGGAACGATGAAGAAAATAGTGGTGGCCGAATCATCCCCCACCATAAGGAGCGTTGCAGAAAATCTTCTAAGGCAAAATGGATATAATGTGGTATGCACGTCCGACGGCCTTCAGGCCTGGGAGGTCATAAATTCCGAAAGGCCGGACCTGGTTTTGGCCGGTTTAAATCTTTCCGGCATAACAGGTCTGGAGCTGTGCCGGCAGATATCCGGTGACAAAACGGTCGGCGGGATCCCGGTTGTGGTAGTGACCGGGGCCAAAGACGGCTTCGCGGAGGATGAGCTGAAATCGGCCGGCGCCCGGGGGAGATTGAAGAAACCGTTTTCGCCTCGTGATCTTTTGATTATTGTAAAAAGACTCATAGGAGAGGGAGAAACCGAAAATCGAGACGCCCCCGCGTCGAAAGTGGAATCCAAAAGCACCAAGTATAAGGCTCGCGTGCTTTCCACCACCCGTCACCTGGAAAATACGAGAAATGATGTATATAACCTGGATTGGGCGGATCTGAATGATACCGGTTCACAGGAGATTTTGTTAACCGATGACGGGGCTGGCGTCAGCGATACCGAGGATGAACAGGGAATCAAGGTTATTAAGGACCAGTACGATCTGGCATCATTAAACGCGGTAAGTGAGGAAAATGTCGGGTCAAAAGCCGGGTCTTCGGATGATGAGGACTATGACTGGTTTATAGGAGAAATGCAGAAAGAAACCTCAGCGGATTCCGCTACGCCCCGGACGGGGGAAGAAACCGGAAGGGACGATACGGCCGAGAAAAAATCGGATCTATCATCCGCGGACGAGGAATTGAACTTCGAAGATTTCGGATCACCCGACACCAAAATTCCCGTCCCCGAAAAAAAGCGGATTGGAGAGAAAGCCCCTCCGGCACAGAAAGAACCTGATGGCGCCGAGGTGACCGGTCCTGGCATCTCCGATGATGATTTGTCGAAAATCGCCGATGTGGTAACGCAAAACCTCGCGGCCGCCATCGTCGCCAAAATCGACAGGCAGAAGATAGTCGAGATTGTAAGATCTGTCATTAAGAAATAAAATAGTCATTTCGGATTTTACGGGCCTATCTTTGCCGCAAACACAGCTAAATTATAAAAAGGCGCTTGCAGGATTTTATATTATTAACGCTTAAAATTTCGCTCTGGATTTATTATATTGGCCGGGATAATTTGAGAGATTGAAGGTTTTTGGGACCGGCGTGAATCATTTTGAAACACCGGGACGAAAGTTCAGGTTTAATAGAATTGAATAGGGGATGGATAGGATTTTAGGAACTTTGTCGGCCGGACAGCCCTGTGAATTTCTAAAATGAGGTTTCTGTTGATAGTGAACAACTTTTTCAAATCGCTTAAATTGTATATGTTGGCCGGCATCGCCTTTGCGTTATTTTTTAATAATGCTGTGGGGCAGGATGCGGCGGAGCCCGACGCGCAGTCGTCGCTAGATCCGGTTGCAGTCAAGGCTTATTCCTCAAAAATAAATATAGCCGGGGGCGAGAAATTTGAGGTGGCGATCAATCTGTCGATCGATGAAGAATGGCATATTAATTCGAACGCTCCCTTGCAGGATTATTTGATCCCCACGGAAATCCAACTTGGCGAATCGCCGTTTTCGCTGGAAAGAATAGAATATCCTGACGGTGAATTGCTGTCGTTCGCTTTCAGCCCCGATGAGAAGCTCTCGGTTTACGGCGGCGACGTATGGATCGCCCTGTTGATTAAAGCCGAGGAGGGGGTTCTTGAGGGTGAGGTTGTCGTACCGTTATCGGTCAGGTCGCAGGCCTGCAATGACCGCTACTGCCTGGCTCCCGAAACTCAGGACATATCTTTCACGATGACAATCGATCATACCGATCAAACGGCTGTATTGCGTCACCCGTCGATTTTTAATGCCCACGGCATATCGGGCTCGGAAACCGCGGAGTCAGGGACCGTCAGGCTCGAGGGGGAAAGAGCGACCGGATTCTGGGCCGGACTGAAATACTTCGATGCCGAGGAATTTGTCGGGAGTTACGGATATATTCTTGCTTATATAGCCATGTATATTCTGGGGCTGGGTCTTACGTTGACTCCCTGCGTATATCCCATAATCCCTATTACCATAGGGTATTTCGGCTCTCAATCGCAGGGTAACTGGGGCCGTCAATTTGCGGTGGCCGTCATATACGGTATCGGTATCGCTATTAGTTACGCCACGGTAGGGACTATTGCGGCATTGTCGGGATCGTTAATGGGGGCGGCATTACAAAACGTGCTGGTTCTCATCGGGCTTGCCGCGTTATGTACTGCCATGGGATTGAACGCTTTCGGAATGTATGAGCTTCGGCTGCCGGGTTGGCTGGTCGGTCTTGCCGGCGGGGGCGCCCGTAAGGGATATGTGGGCGCGGCAATTATGGGTTTGACCATGGGAATTGCATCCGCCCCCTGCCTGGCGGCGTTTATCATAAGTCTGCTGGCCTTTATCGGCCAGAAAGGCGATCCGATTCTCGGTTTTTCAATGTTTCTTGTCCTGGGATTGGGACTGGCGACGCCATTTATTTTTCTGGGCACGTTTTCGGGGATGGTAAACAGGATTCCCAGATCGGGGGCGTGGATGGTTTACGCGAAGAAGTTGATGGGTTCTTTGCTGTTCGCCGCCGCCCTGTATTTTCTGCACACGGTAATCCCCTACAGGTATTTCAGTTCTCTGGTATTGATCGGTCTGGTGGCGGCCGGCCTATATTTCGGCTTTTTTGAAAACTCGCCGGCCAGATCGATAATATTCAGGGCAGTAAGACTGACAATAGCCGCCATTTTTATCGGCATCGCCTTCTGGTGGGGGATGCCGGAAAGCGACGTATCTTCCGGTCCCAAAATCGACTGGAAGCCGTATTCCGAAGAGCTAATCAAGGAGAGAGGAGTCGGCGTCCCCATAGTGATAGATTTTTACGCCGATTGGTGTATCCCCTGCAAGGAGCTCGATAGATTCTCATTTTCCGATCCGCGGGTCGTGGAGATCAGCCGGGAATTTCTTATGCTCAAGTCTGATCTTACACGGGAAAACTCTCCCGAGGTAAAAGAGCTGATTTCAGAGTTCGGAATCAGGGGGGTTCCGACCATAGTCCTTATCGGAGCGGATGGCAAGGAACGCAAAGATCTGCGTATCGTGCAGTTTGAAGATGCCGATGAAGTTTTATCCAGACTCAAGAAAATAGGCGGAACAGGATCGTAGCGATTTGTCGATCGATATAAATAAACAATAGGGATCTACTTTTGGGATAATTCATTGTAAAAATACTCGTTAGTAAGGGAACCATATCGGTGACTCTCAGGTTTTTTACATTGGCGCTTCGTAAAACAGGATTTTGTTTTAATGAAGGCCGCCGCCCGGCAGAAAAATAGATTTGAACAAGAAGCACTGGTTCATCTGGATGTTATTTTCAGCGCCGCGTTAAAGATGACAGGCGATCGTATGGAGGCCGAGGATCTGGTTCAGGAGACGTTATTGAGGGCGTTCAGGTTTTTCGACAAATTCAGGGCCGGCACCAACTGCAAAGCCTGGCTATTCAAAATCATGACAAATCTTTATATAAACAGGTATAATCGTAAGAAATCAACGCCCGGATCTATCAGCTACGACGAAGTAGAGGATTTTTATCTTTATAACAGATTGAATTCCGCCGAGTATATCGCCAATGCTGATTTTAGCGCCAACTGGATTTTTGGAAATCTGCTCGATGATGACGTACGAGAGCTTCTCCAGGAGCTTCCCGAAAGTTTCCGTATCGCCGTAATTTTATGCGATATCCAGGGATTTTCATACGAGGAAGTCGCCCGGATAATGGGGATCAAAATCGGAACTGTAAAATCCAGGTTATTCCGGGCCAGGCGAAAGCTTCAAAGGGGGCTTTACGAGTGGGCGAGGGCAAACGGTTATCTTCCAAAGGGGATCCTTGATGGAGCAGCGTGAATGTTTTACTAACGAGGAAGAATTAAATTTATATCTTGACAGCGAACTGGGGGCCGAGAGACTATCGATTCTGAAAACCCATCTAATGACCTGTCGATTATGCGAGGCGCGTTACGAGATAGCCTTTAATTTAAGGTCGGCGATGAAAAGATCTCGCGAAAATTCGGCCGCTCCTCCCTGGCTGAGAGAACGAATATTGACCGTCATCAGGAGCGAAAGGCCGTTAAAAGAGGGATATTTCTGGGAATCGGTGAAATCTCTATTCAGCGGAAGACCTCTGGTTCCCATCGGTATTGCCGCCATGCTGATAATCATACTCGCGTCCGCTTTGTATTATGGCCGTCCCGGTAACGGAAATATGCCATTTATCCGGGGACTGGTTCATGAGCATTACGAGTATCTGGAGGAGGCCGCGATATTTGGAATAGAAAGCAGCGATCCCCTCGAGATTTCCGAATGGGTTCTCGCCAATGCCGGAATGGAAATTCACCTGCCTTCCCCGTCGGAATCGTTTATGCCCGGCGGAGCCTGTATGCTGGAGATGGATGGAGACGCCATCGGGTATGTATTTTTCGATAACGAGGACAAAAGGGTATCCCTTTTTATGCTCCATGATAAATATGACGATCTGTCCGGCCAGAAGACCATGAAGGTCGAAAATATATCCGTTTACTGCGGTCACTGCACCGGCATGAACTATGTCTTATGGGAGGATAACGACGTAGTCTGCGTGCTTGTGGGGGACCTGCCGGAATCGTCCCTTGTAGGGTTGGCGAAGGATTTCATCTAGAATCAATATCTCTAATCGGCCATTCGTTTTCAATAATCGAAATTAAGAATCATATTTTTCATAAAGTTATAAAAATTTATTGAATTGGTCTTGCGAAAAATAATTGGGAGATTATTTTAAACAAGGCTGTAAGCGTCGGGCAATATTGAAATGATAACGAGGGGATAGGATCTATTTCCGCGATAAGCAGAAAGGACTTCGATTAAGCCATAAATCGGCAGGTGAATTCGGATCCTCACCGTGCCGGTAGATATGATCAGAACTCATGGATCATAAAAATGTAATTTGCGTATTTGCCAGGTGTCCCAAACCGGGCATGGTTAAAACCCGGCTGCAGGATGTGCTGGGGGAAAAGCACGCCGCCTTCCTGGCGCGGGCATTTTTGCTGGACACCATTTCAAATTCCCTGCGGGTTAAGAAAACCTCAATTATCGTTGCTTACTGGCCTCCTGAAAGCAGGGAGGATTTCGAGGATATCATGCACCTGTTTTCGCTGGAGGAGAAGGACAGAAATATCAGGCGGAAATCGAACGATATACGTCTGATGCCTCAGCAGGGGGCCGATCCCGGCGAGCGTATGGTCAGACTATCCGATAGCCTTTTTTTATCCGGGGCGGATAAAATCCTTATCACCGGCTCCGACAGTCCCCAGCTTCATCCCTCGATCTTCCGCGCGGCTCTGGAGCTTCTGGATAGAAAGCGGGTAGTCCTGGGTCCGACTTTTGACGGAGGCTATTATATAATAGGCTTGAGAAATCCCTGTCCCGAAATCTTCAACGGTATCAACTGGGGCAGTTCCAACGTATACCGGGAAACCGCCGAGATACTGGAAAGGAACGAGGTGAACTGGCAGGAACTGGAGCTATCCTATGATGTAGATACTCCCGAGAACCTGGAGCAGTTATACCTGGAAATAGATACTCTTCGCCTCACCGGAGAGAACAGGATCTGCTATCATACCGAGAAATGCCTAAAGAATCTGACAGAATAGAGCAGGCGCCGGTAGTTACGCCGATAGTGCAAAGCACCACCTTTACTTTTCCCGATACGGCGGCTTTGATTGACTACCAGAAGGGAAAGCGGAAAGGTTATATCTATACCCGGTACAGCAATCCCACTATCGAGGCGGTCGAGAACAGAATCGCGGCCATGGAGGGGGCCGACGGATCGCTTCTTTTTTCGTCAGGGATGGCGGCCATCAGCAGCGCCTGTATGACCTTTCTTAAATCCGGCGATGAGATAGTATCATCATATCCGGTTTACGGGGGAACGGCGAAGCTTTTTGACGATCTTTTGAAAAAATACGGGATCAAGATCAAGTATTTTCAGGCTTCCGATCCTGAGGGGCCGGAAAGAATGATTTCGTCCGGAACGAGGATTTTGTATCTGGAAACGCCCACCAATCCCAATCTTCAGATTATCGACCTGAAGCGAGCCGCGAGGATAGCGAGAAAAAGGAAAATCATATCCATCGTCGATTCCACTTTCGCCACGCCGATAAATCAGAAGCCGTTGAAATTCGGTATCGATATGGTGATTCATTCGGTGACGAAATTTATGGGCGGGCATTCGGATATTATGGGCGGTGCGGTTTCATCATCCGAAAAGCATTTGCGGAAAATATACGACACCAGGAAATTATTGGGAGGATGTATCGATCCCCATCAGGCGTTCCTGCTGGATAGAGGATTACGGACTCTCAGTATCAGAATGGAACGCCATAATCTTAATGCCCTTAAAATAGCGGGTTTTCTGGAGACCGTCGATAAAGTAAAAAGGGTGATTTATCCCGGTCTGGACTCTCATCCCCAGCATAAGCTTGCGTACGAACAGCTGGAGGGATTCGGGGGCATGGTCAGTTTTGACCTGGGATCGAGGAAAAGGGCGTCGAAATTCGCCGATTCTCTTAAGGTCATACAAAACGCCGTCAGCCTCGGCGGGGTAGAGTCGTTGGTTTCCATCCCGATATGGACTTCGCAATACGGGTTGAAGAAAAGCGACCTGGATCGGTCGGGGGTCACGCCCGGTTTGATCAGGCTTTCGATCGGTCTTGAAGATCCCGAGGAACTGATTGGCGATATCGATCAAGCGTTGAAAAAAGCTTTCAGGGCTTAATCCGATACTTTTACCGCCATAGATCGCTATTAAAAAGGCCATTTCAATTGCCGATACTATGATGGGATAGTGCAGAGTATGCATTTTCCTGACTTTTATAATCATGCGCGGGAGAATTGGGTGTCCGAATGCCACTGAATTCAGGGATAACCTTTGGTGCCGTTTACGGTTATAAAATGCCAAAGGTATTTTGAGATTTAAATGACTAACAACCTGACAAAAACCGTTCCGCTGGAGAGTTTTTCGATCGAGAATTATAAGGTCGTGGAATTGATCGGTTCCGGCGGTATGGCCAACATATATAAAGCCATTCAACTTTCTCTCGATCGTCCCATCGCCCTGAAAATAATGCATCAGCATCTGACCGTGGATGAGGGGTTTGTGGCGCGCTTCGAGAAAGAGGCCAAGCAAGCGGCACAGCTTCAGCATGAAAACATCGTCTCCATAATAGACTACGGTTCCGACGAGGGGGTTTATTTCATTGCCATGGAGCATATAGACGGCAAAAATTTAAGGGAGATACTGGAGCGCCAGAAAAGACTTCCTCTTGAAATATGCCTTCTTGTAAGTCATCAAATTGCCGAGGGCTTGAAATACGCCCACGCCCATAATCTTATTCACAGGGACATAAAACCATCAAACATAATACTGTCCAACGACGGCCGGGTGATGCTCACCGATTTCGGTATCGCCAAGGGCTGCGACGATCTCACCATTACCGGCACCGGGCAGATGATCGGATCTCCCGCGTATATGTCTCCGGAACAGGCGGCCGGCAGACCCATGGATCACCGTTCGGACATATTCAGCCTCGGGATTATCATGTACGAGATTATATGCGGCGAAAAGCCGTTCAAAGGAGAGACCTACCAGGAGATGGTTGCCTCGATCATGTCCAAGGAGCCGGAATCGATGCAGAAGCTGAGAGTTGACGTTAATACAGAGATCGAGGAACAGGTAAAAAAGGCTCTTGTGAAGGATGTGGATTCGCGGTACCAGAGTGTCGAGGAGCTGGCGGACAGGATATATACTGAAATGCAACGTTACAAAATTCCCCCGGTCAAGAAACTGATCTCCAGTTTTTTAAGCAACCCCATTAAAATAACCACGAAGCTGCGATCGGATAAGATTTCAAATCATATGGAATCGGCGCTTTACTATGTGACCATGGGTGAAGGTCGTCTAAAGGAGGCAAAAAAGGAGTTCCAGGAAGTATTGCGATACGATAAAAATAATAAGGCGGCCAGGGAGTATCTTAAAAAGCTGGAAGCGAGGGAAAATCGCTCCGAATCGACCTCTCTTACAAAGAGGCCCATCAAGATAAGAAAATGGCATATTTTATCGGCGGCGGGCGTTGGGGCGGCTCTGCTAGCGGTTTTATTGACCAAAGTATTGCTCGGCATAAAATATAATACGGAAACGGTTCAAAATTTGTTAAGATCGGGTGTGGGGCCGTCGGACTCCGCTCTGGTGCTGGCGGACAAAGACAATCAGGCCTTGACTGACTCAGATAATATTAATAATGACAAGACTCTCAAGTCTACGAAAGGATCGGATAAATCTAAAAAATCGCCATCTACCGATACGGGAAGGAAAACCGATACTATAAAGAAAAAACCGGCCGTCAACAAGAAGCCTCCTTCAACACAGCGACAATCGGGTGGATCCTCTTATCCCCATCAAGATTTGAAAGAATTCGGGACACTTTCGGTTAAGACCAACGTTTCGGCATATGTTTTTATAGACAAGATTAATTATGGCAGAAGCAATGGACCCCCGATAAAGCTGTCTCCGGGCAGGCATTTCGTCGAAGTGGAGGCAGACGGCTATCGCAAAATGACCCGCCGTATATTCACCGAAGAAGATAAGCAGGTGGATATCGAGATCACCTTGATTGCCGACTAACAACCTTTCGTTTTTCATACAATATTATATTTATTTTATCGAGATCGATGAATATAATTAGCCGAACCGTTATCGGGAATGCCGAGAAGGGATTAATTTGAGGTATTTATCGCCGCAGGATAAGAGCCGTTATGTAGCCGATTTTTCGATGTTTTTGGTTACCGCGGTCTGGGGATTTTCCTTTACGGTTTTGAAAGTCGTTCTGGGGCAGAACGTTTCCGTCCTGTTTTTCGTGTTCTCGCGGTTTTTCGTGGCGGCTGTTTTTCTTTACCCGTTCTGCCGCAGGGGATTCAGTTCTCTGGACCGGGGCGGATATATTGGCGGGATCGGGGTCGGGGTACTGATATTCCTGGGATTTTCGCTCCAGAGTTTCGGCATCGAGCAGACGACGGCGTCGAAAGCGGCGTTCATAACCGGCCTGGCCTCCATATTTGTTCCGATATATCTTTTATTACACAAAAGAAAATTGCCGTCCGTTGTCAACGGCATCGCCATACTGGCCGCCATGTTCGGCATGTATCTTTTAACCGACCCGGCGGGAGGCGGTTTTGGCCGGGGTGATTTCCTGGTGCTTTTGTGCGCGCTGGCGTTCGGAGCCCAGATATATGTCCTGGGGATAATTACCAGGGGGCGAAACCCGCTTCCTCTTACCTTCCTGCAGCTGGCGACCACTGCCATTCTCGCGGGTATCCTGCTTCCATTCGAGGCTTTTCAATTCGAATTTTCGCACCGCTCGGTGGGGGCGATACTCTTTCTGGGGATTTTCGGCACCGCCGCCGCGTTACTGACACAGACCTGGGCGCAGAAGAAGACCTCGCCGGTAAAGATCGGGCTTATTTTGACCGCGGAACCGCTATTCGCCTACCTGTTCGCGTCGGCGATTCTGGGCGATTATTTCAATCCCGTTCAAAAAATAGGCGGGGCCATAATTTTAGCGGCAGTCCTCGCCGCCGAGATCCTGCCGCTTCTATTAAGAACGGATAATAAATAAACCTACTTCAACAATAGCAATTTGATACTGCCCGAATAATCCTCCGTCCTCATCCGCGCGAAATATATCCCCGATGGCAAATGATCAGCATTCCAGGTGACGGACTGTACCCCGGCCTGCAGGTATCCATTCACGGGCTCGGCCACTTTTTGACCGAGTATGTTATATATCGTTATGGAAACGTTTCCCGCCTGAGAGAGATTGTATTTCAGGGTGGTAGCGTTATTGAAGGGATTGGGGTAATTCTGGAGGAGCTGAGTGGTTTTAGGCAGCGGAATCTGATCTTCATCGATGCCGGTCGGCACCTCACCGAAGTCGATTAAGATCCGATGCAGGATCTGGTATGATATCGGCTCCTCGACGTAGTATAACGGGAATTCCAGGACGGCGGTGTTGTAGGTATCCGTCTGGTGGACGATACCGATGGGGCGGCCATGGTAGTTGGAGGTGTCGGGAGTGGCGGATATATAGGTGTAAATTACTTCGGAAGTGTCGTTAGGGGTAAATGCGCCAACTCCGGGATATATGCCCCAGGGGACCCCCGAAGGGATTTCGATTCTGTCGGTTCTTGCGGAATCAAGCGTAAAATCATCAAACGCCGGTAAATTCGATGTTCCGCCGGAAAACTCCATAGAATTAAAAACGGGATATTCCGCAGCCGCCAAGTTGAGATACCGATATCCAAAATCGGTGGAATCGTATTCAAGCAATCCTGAGAATCCAACAGTGGGGGCTAACTGCCTGGAACCCGCCACAATTATATTGCCTCCGGCGTCCAGGTATCTTCCATAAATTGAATTATTAAATATACTATTACTATATTCGCGGCCGACTGTTGATTCTTTGGCCATTAAAAGGGTCGAGTAGTCGGCTAGATCGGTCAATTCAAGCCCCTGTATACCGGTCGTATCGTACATGTAGCCATGTAAAATGTTTTCGTAGAATACCATCATGGAATCGTAATCCGAATTGAATGGTTCACCTCTGGTATTATTTATAAGCAATATTCCGGAATCGAAACCCATGGGCAGGGCGGATACAGTATCCGAATTGAAAGAGACGTACTGAAATGTATCAACGGCGGTAATGTAGTAGAAATAGTCCAGCCCGTTTGTTAGCCCGACGTCGAGGTAGGAATTTACCAGACTCGTATCGAGTACGGCGAAAGTATCAGGATCTTCCGTCTTGTAGATTATGTAACCGAAAATATCGGGATCGGGATTCGAATCCCAGTTGAGCTCGACTTCAGCGTTACCGGGGGTCGCGACCAGGCCGGTGGGGGTCTGGGGCTGACCTGTATTCACTGATGCTTCGTTTGAATAGCTTCCTTCCAGGCCGATGGTACTTACGGAGGTTATTACGTAATAATATGTTTGATTGTTCTGTACGGTGGAATCGTAAAACACGCTGTCGATGAAACCGTCGGGTGTTATTTTCAGGGAATCGTAGACGCCCGGTTCGATACCCCTGTATATACGGTATTCGAGAAGGTTCGGCGGATATACGGGGTTCCATTCGAGTCTTACGAAATCCTCGCTCCAATCGGCGACATGTAAATTTGACGGCGGGCCGGGCGGGATATTGATGTAATTGTGCTCGAAAAAGCTGATGGCGGAATCGGCCATCTCCAGGAAATGAGCGAAGCCGAGATTGGCGTGGTATTGGGCGATAGATGATGAATCAAAGGTTTGATTGTAAAGATTCATGAGGAAATTCAAAGGATCGGTGTGGAAGTCGCTTCCCCCGATATAAGCCACGGTCAGAGTTTCCACCTGACCGGTTTGTAGATCGAAAGGCCCAAAAGAAATTAAAAACCGGGTGTCGTATCCGTCGGCGAGATCTGCCGCCTGGGGCGATCTCGGTCTCCAGCCGTTGTTTTCCCAGCATGTAAGATTGCACCACATCTGGCCGTAATCATGTTCCCCGTTGGACATGACGAAGTATTTGGCCTTATCGCCTCCGGGGGTGCCATTGCCGCCCCCCGGGAAAGGTCCCTGGTAATTAGCCTGAAGTTGTGGACCCCAATCATATGCAGAGTTGACATTGGAGATCCACCAGTTGAAATTTGTCTCGAGGCCGGGAGCAGTCGATCCTAGAAGAGCCAATCCCAGAACGTTCCTGGGGCTTCGGTAATTAAACAGACCTTGATCCGGATCGCCGTCGTTATCGGCGATCCACCCTATGCCGTAATTGCCATGTTGAACGTAGCCGCAGATATCGTCCTGCGCTCCGACCTGTCCACCCTGGGAGTAATGCCAGACGTCACCATCGTAGTAGATGCCGATCCAGGTGTTGTGAAGATATCTTGTGCCTATGTTCTCGATAATATAGTCGAGAATGATAAACTCGTTAAAATCAGGTGTGCTCCAGGCCTTGGTGTGCTGGGTGATTTTGAGACCCAGAGGTATATGCGGTCTCATATCATTGGGGTCCGGGACGACAAGAGAACTGGTAAGGGTATCATAATATTCGGCGAATATTTCCTCATCAGCTATAATCTGGTCTCGCCATATGGCTCCGCCGGGATATTCTTCCGGCCATAACTCGAATATGTTCCCCCACCAGCCGTCATTACCGATGGAAACCAGGGTATCGATAATGGGGTTGCCGTATTGATCCACGGTGTCGATCTCGGCGCCGATCCAGATGGCACCCTGGAAGAGATAATCGAGATCGGAATAGGCGGGAAACATGGCGCCCGGCGCGGGATCGAAATACCCTTCGAAATCCTCAAACTCACCTTCCTGAGAACCCAGAAATCCAAAATTGGTTACGCTCAGGTTGATATTGGGCGCGCGATGTACTACCAGCTGCGTATTGGGCAGGTCGGTAGCATTTTGATAGTTTTTGCCGTCATTGTAACCGTATGCTGCGGATACGAGGAGTGATAACGCCAACAGTACGTGAGAAGCCTTCATCTCTCACCTCCGCATTATTGATTTACCGGTAGCAAACCTTCAGTATATATATAATTAAGTTAGGCAAATATTCCTTTTTAGCAATATTTTTCTCTAATTATTTCCGGCGTATTGCTGATATTACAAAAAAGCTCTTAGATCTATTTAAGCAATAATAATTTGACGCTCCCCGAATAATCCTCCGTCTTCATCCGCGCGAAATATATCCCCGATGGTAAATGGTCGGCGTTCCAGGTGACGGTTTTAACGCCGGCCTGCTGATGCTCGTTTACCGGTCTGGCCACCTCCTGCCCCAGGATGTTGTAAAGCGTTATGGAGACATGGCCGGGCTCCGCGAGATTGTATTTCAGCGTGGTATTGTTGTTGAAGGGATTGGGGTAGTTCTGGAGGAGTTGGGTGGATCGCGGTAAGAGATTCCGGTCGTCGTCGATACCGGACATGGAAACCTCGCCGAAATCGTTCAGGATTCGATGCAGCGTATAATGGGAGATCGGCTCCTCTACATAATAGAGCGGGAATTCCAGGACAGCGGTGTTGTAGGTGTCGGTCTGGTGGATTATTCCGATGGGGCGGCCGTGGGTATTGGAGGTATCGGGATTTACGGCGACATAATTGTAGATTACCTCGGAGCTGTCGTTGGGGATTAAAGCGCCGATACCATTGAGCCTTCCCGGAGGAAGTCCCGAGGGATAGATGATTCTGCCGGTTCTGGAAGAGTCCAGGGCGAAATCATAAAATAAGGGGGATATGGAACTACCGCCTGTGAATTCCGTATTCTCGTAGGCGTGGGGGAATTCGGCCCCGTCGAGATTGAAGAACTGGTTCTGGATTTCGTCGGGATCGAAAGAATAAACTCCCTCGACCCCGGCGTGCGGTGTCAGCTGTCTGGTTCCGGCCAGTATAATATTTCCGCCAAGACCAAGATACATTTTGAGCATCTCGCTGCTGTTGTAGAATCGCTGGTAACCCGACGCCATTTCCTTGGCGTAGACCAGGGTCGAATAATTGGCGATCTCCGGCAGCAACTGCGGGGTGTGATAGATTACCTGATGCTGGTAATTTGCCAGGATGTTTTCGTAGAATACCATCATGGAATCAAAATCGGGATTTACCTGGGGATTGGCGGAGGTGCAGCTTATGAGAAGGATGCCGGCATCGAATCCCATGGGGATGGCCGAGACCGTATCGGAGCCGAAAGAGACGTTCATAAACGAATCGATGGCGGTGATGTAATAGAAGAATTCCAGGCCGTTGCCCACGTAAAAATCGGTAAAGGAGTTGGTCCGGATGGTATCGACAAGCATCGTAAAATTATCGGGCCCTTCGGATTTATAGATCAGATAGCCGAAAATATCGGAATCCGGGTTGTAATTCCAGCTTAAATCCACCCTGGAGTTGCCTCCGGTGGCGACCAGACCGGTGGGGGTCTGGGGCTGTCCGGTGTTGATGGAGGCTTCCCGGGAATATCCTCCTTCCAACCCTGATATTTTGGCCGATGTTATCACGTAATAATAAGTGATATTGTTCTGTACGGCGGTATCGACGAATATGGTGTCGGTAAAGCCGTCGGGCGTCAATTTCTGAGGATCGTAGACGCCAGGTTCGGTTCCCCTGTAAATACGGTATTCGTGAAGGCCGGATCTATTTAATGCCCGCCACCCTAACGACACAAAATCCTCATCCCAGGCGTTTACCCTGAAGTTTGACGGTGGTCCCAAAGGCACGTTGACATAATTGTGGTCATAGAAACTGACAACCGAGTCGGCCAATTCCAGAAACTGCCCGAAGCCGAGATTACCGTAGTATTGCGCTATGGATATTGAATCAGTCGTGTGTCCGAAAAGATTATTTGCATAGTTATCGGGATCGGTATGAAACCGGTCTCCACCGATGACGGCTACGGTCAATGTCTCGACCACGCCGGCCGGCAGGTTGAAGGGACCGAACGAAATCAGGTACTTTGATTCATAACCATCTGAAATATCTGTTGAGTGAATCGGTCTCGGTATCCAGCCATTATTCTCCCAGCAGGTAAGATCGCACCAGATCGTTCCGTAGTCTTTTTCGTCGTTGGACATCATCTCATATTTCACCTTATCGCCGCAGGGCGTACCGTTGCCGCCGCAGGGGAAAGGACCGTTATAATTTTCGATGCGCCGGGGCCCCCAGTCGTAGACGCTATTGATATTGTTTACCCACCAGTTGAAACTGGCTTCCAGGTCAGGTGTGGTGGATCCCACAAGAGTTAATCCTATTACTCCTGCGGGACTCAGGCTGTCGAATTGCCCGTTCTGCGGTTGGCCGTCGTTGTCGGCGAGCCATCCTATACCATGGCCACCCTGCTCGATATACCCGCAGATATCATCCATATATCCTGGATTACCTTCCGAATAATGAAATACATCGCCGTCCCAGTAAATACCGACATAGGTATTGTGCAGGTATCTGCTGCCGATATTTTCCAGGATGAATTCCAGGATTATGAAGTCGTTATACCCGGGGGACATCCAGGCGAAGCTATGCTGCGTAATTTTGAGATACATGGGAATATGCGGCCTCTGGGTGAACGGGTCCGGGCCGGCATATGAGCTTGTATCATAATAGACGGCATAGATCTCCTCGTCAGCCATCACCTCTTCCCGCCATAGTCCTCCATTGGGATAATCTTCCGGATAAAGCTCGAAATGATTGCCCCACCAACCATCCAGGCCGGTCGAAACGACGGTATCGAGCACGGGATTACCATACTGATCGACGGTATCTATCTCCGCCCCGATCCAGATACTTCCCTGAAAAAGATATTCCAGGTCGGAGTAAGCGGGGAACATGGCGCCCGGGGCGGGATCGAAATATCCCTCGTAATCATCGAACTCCCCTTCCTGAGAACCCAGGAAGCCGAAGTTTGTTACGCTGAGATTTATATTCGGTATACGATGGACGAAAAGCTGGCTGTTAGGGAGGTTTGTGACGGTTGGAGCGTTTTTACGGTCGTTATAGCCGTAAGCTGTTGATAAAAATATGGATAGCGTTAATAAAACAGTAGATAATCTCATGATTCACCCCCGTTGTCAAAAATCAGCGGCCAACTAAAACGTTCCTTCATTAAAGATAATAAATTAACTTTTTTTAACAATGCAAATTCCCTATTTAAGTTGCATCAAAGCGGTTCAGCATCCGGGAATTTATTCTCTTAAAATGAATTGAAAAATAATAACCCGGAATGCTATTTTAGAATCAAGAGCTTAATGCTTCCCGAATAATCCTCCGTTTTCATTCTGGCGAAATATATTCCCGACGCTCGATTTGCGGCATTCCATGTGATAGTCCTGGCGCCGGCTTGCTGAGGTTCATCTACGGGTTTGGCAACTACCTGTCCCAGGATGTTGTAGATCGTTATTGTAACCATACCCGGTCGAGCGAGATTGTATTTCAGCGTGGTAGCATTGTTGAAGGGATTGGGATAGTTCTGGAGGAGCTGTGTGGATCGGGGTAGCGGAACTTGAGTGTCATCGACATCGGTCGGCACTTCGCCGAAGTCATTTAAGATCCGGTGCAGGATTTGATACGAGATCGGCTCCTCGACATAATAGAGCGGGAATTCCAATACGGCAGCGTTGTAGGTATCGGTCTGATGAATTATTCCGATGGGGCGGCCGTGGTAATTGGAGGTATCGGGATTGACGGCGACATAGTTATATATGATTTCCGAGCTGT
Organism: Candidatus Zixiibacteriota bacterium; assembly: GCA_020344055.1. Taxonomy (GTDB): domain Bacteria; phylum Zixibacteria; class MSB-5A5; order UBA10806; family UBA10806. Next base: position 56,529 of record CP070813.1, read on the forward strand.
CGTTAGGGAGCAACGCGCCGATGCCGTTGAGCCTTCCATCCGGGAGATCAGGTGGGAAGACTATTCTGCCGGTTCTTATGGAATCCAGTATGAAATCATCGAAATTTGGAGTCGCAGAGTTCGCGCCTATAAATTCTGTATTATTTATAAGGTTCGGGTATTCAATACCTGCCAGATTGAGGTATTTATATTGGAAATCGAGAGAGTCGAATTCCAATAAGCCCTGATAGCCTATCACAGGAGCTAAGTGTCTTGAACCGGCGAGGATGATATTCCCGCCCGCTTCCAGGTATCGCTCATAAACATCCTCGTAAGCCGACGGATTAAAATAATTATATAGAAGGCATTCCCTGGCGAATATCGTAGTTGAATAAGGGGCCAATTCGGTCAGATGCGTAATCCAGTGATCAATAATTGTATGATTATAATTTTCCAGTATATTTTCATAGAATGCCGCCATAGAATCGTAATCGAGATTGAAATGAGGATTGTCGCTGTTGCTGTTTATCAGAAGTATACCGGAATCCAGTCCCATGGGAAAGGCGGAAACTGTATCGGAATCAAATGAGATATTCTGAAAAGTGTCTAACGCGGTTATATAATAGCGATACTCGAAACCGTTGGTAAGATCTGGATCGATATAAGCGTTGGAGATGCTGGTATCGATAACGATAAATTCATCCTGCTCCTCGGATCTATGTATAATATAACCGTAAATATCGGGTTCGGGGTTATGGTCCCAGCTCAATTCTACCTCGGAGTTGCCGGCGGTCGCCGTCAGGCCGGTCGGCGTCTGCGGCTGCCCGGTATTGATGGATGTTTCCTGAGAATATCCCCCTTCATCTCCAAGGATATTTGCGGAAAGTATGACGTAGTAATAGGTGATATTATTCTGGACGCTGGAATCAATGAACACACTATCAAGAAAACCGTCCGGCGTCAAATTCTGAGGATCGTAGACACCGGGCTCAGTTCCCCTGTAAATACGGTATTCCAGCAGGTTCGGCCTGCTGACGGGATCCCATTCTAAGGCTACAAAATTCTCAGCCCATCCTGCTACTCTGAAATTTGACGGTGGCCCCGGCGGGATGTTGATATATCCGAGCTGATAGAATCCGATAACCGAATCTACCATATCGACAAATCTATTGAAACCGAGATTGGCGTAGTAAAGGGCGATGGAAGACGAATCAAATGTACGGTCCTCCAGGTAGGTGGCGTAATTCAGGGGGTCGGTATGGAACCGGCTTCCGCCGATAACGGCAACCGATAGGGTTTCGACCTCTCCAGCGGGAAGATCGAAAGGTCCGAAGGAGATTAAAAACCGTGTATCGTAACCGTCGGCGAGGTTTGGCGACTGGGGCGATCTCGGTATCCAGCCGTTGTTTTCCCACACTGTCAGATCGCACCACATCTGCCCGTAGTCATGCTCGCCGTTTGACATCACCCTGTATTTGGCTTTATCACCTCCCGGGGTGCCTCTGCCGCCGCCGGGGAAGGGCCCGTTATAGTTTACGATCAGTTGGGGACCCCAGTCGAAATTGCTGTTAATATTCGATATCCACCAGTTGAAGTTGGTCTCAAGGCCGGGGGTGGATGATCCCAGAAGAGTCAATCCCATTACTCCGGTGGGGCTGCGATAATCGAACACGCTGTCATAAGGCTGGCCATCGTTGTCAGCCAGCCAGGCGATTTTATAATTGCCGTTCTGCACGTATCCGCATAAATCATCTATTGCGCCGGCAGCACCGCCCTCCGAATAGTGAAATACGTCTCCATCCCAATAGATGCCTATCCAGGTGTTGTGCAGGTATCTGGCGCCGATATTCTCGATAATATAATCGATTATAATAAAATCATGATACCCCGGAGAACTCCAGCCGAAGCTGTGCTGGGTGATTTTAAGGTACAGCGGTATGTGCGGTCTCTGGTCGTTGGGATCAGGCACGACTAAAGTGCTCACACAGGTGTCGTAATAGACTCCATAAATCTCCTCGTCGGCCATTACCTCCTCCCGCCACATTCCGCCGCCCGGGGCTTCTTCGGGAAACAGTTCCATTACGTTACCCCACCAACCGTCAGTGCCGACGGAAACGAGGGTGTCGAGAATCGGATTGCCGTATTGATCGACGGTGTCGATCTCGGCGCCGATCCAGATGGCCCCGAAATATAGATATTCCAGGTCCGAGCCGGCCGGAAACACGGCACCGGGGATCGTTTCGCTATACCCGGTCGTATCCGGGCCGACAATCCCGTAGGGTCCCAGTATCCCATAATTGGTGACGCTGAGATTGATATTTGGTTCGAGGTGGACCAGAAGTTGAGCGTTTGGCAGGCTTGTTATGGTTGGATAGTTTTTGTTATTGTTAAGACTGTATGATGCAGAACTAAGGAGAAATAACGCCAACAGCATGTGAGAAGCTTTCATTTCTCACCTCCGCGTTATAGTTTGGCGGCGGCCACCTATGCAGTGTATACAATCAACACAACGATATATTCCATGCGGGCAACAAATTTCTGCAGGTATTTTTGTCCTGTTGACAAAGGCCCGATTCGCAGGTATTATCATTTTCCATAAGGTTCTGGGATTGAATGGATAATCGAGCGGTGAGGATCGGGATAGCATACGATGAAGCTTTTTTATGTCATGATGCCGGTCCGTGGCACCCCGAGTCACCGGAGCGGCTCAGGGCCGTAATGGAAATTATAAACGGCATGAATATGAAATATGAAAAGATCGATCCCAGAGAAGCCTCCAAAGATGAGCTCGCCCTGGTTCATGATCCCACATATATCGAAGCGATATTGAATCTGGATCCCCGGGGTACGGTTATGCTCGATCCCGATACGGCATATTCTCCGGGTACGAAGACCGCGGCCTTGAAAGCGGTGGGGGCAGTTCTCGGTTCGGTGGATAGAATAATTGAGGGTAAAATTGACAGGGCCTTTTGCCCCGTTCGCCCGCCGGGTCATCATGCCGAACCGGCCCGGGCCATGGGGTTCTGTATTTTTAATAATATCGCCGTAGGAGCGGCCTACGCTATCGCGGAAAAGGGTATCGAAAAGGCGGCCATCGTCGATTGGGACGTTCATCACGGCAACGGCACGCAGAAAGCATTTTATAGAAGCGATAATGTCCTTTACATCTCGCTTCACCAGTATCCGCATTATCCGGGCACAGGTACTGAAAGCGAAACCGGAGCGGGGAAGGGCGAAGGATATACTCTGAATATACCCATGGCGCACGGTTCAGGTAATGACGATTACAGGAAAGCATTCAATGATAAGATTATCCCCGCGCTCGATAAATCTCAACCGGGAATGATATTTATCTCGGCCGGATTCGATGCTCATAGAAACGATCCGCTGGCGGGGATCGACCTTTCCACCGAATTTTACGGTGAGATGACAGCAATGTTGGCAGAGGTATCTAATAAATATTGCAGGGGAAGAATAATTTCCGTACTCGAAGGGGGGTACAATCTCGAGATATTGAAAGAATCGGTGAAGATTCATCTGACGGAGCTCGCCAAATGAAAAAGTATGTGAGAGTAAAATATAATAATAATATTGTCTGGGGAGCGATAGAAGGTGATTCAGTTGTGGTTCTGGATGCGGCGCCGTGGAAAAACCCGAGCGAAACCGGGGAGAGAATCGAATTTAATGAAGAAATACTTATGGCGTCGGCGGAGCCGACCAAGATTGTGCTGATCGGTCTGAACTATCGCGATCATATAAAGGAATCGCAATCGGCTGACGACGTTCCGAAGGAACCGGTGATATTCATGAAGCCTACCACCGCGATTATCGGACCCAACGACGAAATACCATACCCCCCCGGCCTCGACAGGGTGGATTACGAGGGTGAGCTGGCCTGCGTAATCGGCGAAAGGATACATGACGTTGATGAGGATGGCGCCAGGAACGCTATTTTCGGATACACAATTTTAAATGACGTCACCGCCCGCAAGCTTCAGAAAAAGGACGTGCAATGGACGCGGGGGAAAGGTTTTGACGGTTTCGCGCCAGTGGGGCCATATATAGTAACAGGCATTGATCCCCTGGATTTGAAGATCGAAACTTACCTTAATGAGGAACTCCGTCAGTCGGCCCGAACCTCGCTGCAGATCTGGAACGTCTATCAGCTGGTGAGCTTTATATCAAAGGTAATGACTCTTTTGCCCGGCGATATAGTATCGACCGGTACGCCGAAGGGCGTGGGATCGTTCAAACCGGGCGATACGGTGCGGATCGAGATCGAGAATATCGGAACGCTGGAGAACAGGGTGAGAAAGTTGTGATCGGATCGATCCTGATATCAATCTCGATCCTGGCAGCGGTTCCGGATATATCACCGCGGGTGCCCGCCGCCTATGAGATAAAAGCTTACCTGAACGATTCCACCCATACCATAACAGGGACGATGAAGGTTTCCTTCGTTAATCCCACATCGAGAAATCTCGACACCGTGGCGTTTCATCTTTATCCAAATGCGTTTAAGGATACGTCATCAGTTTATTGCCGGGAGGACGGAAGGGTGCGGGCTGCGGTCGAAAGAGGCAACATAGCGAAGGTTGAAATATCTAACATAATGATCGGCGGCAGGAAAATCGAAGAAAGCGGATACGGAATTGACGGAACACGTCTTTATATAAATCTCGATCAGTCGTTGTTGCCGGAATCTAAGATCGATGTAGCGATGGAGTTCGAAATTTTGATCCCCAGGATGCTGGGGCATTTCGGGTACGATTCCGATGGGGATTACCTTATTGCTCATTGTCTCCCGATATTATGCGGCTACCAGAAAGATCGCCTGATAGATTGGGAGTATCACGCCAACAGCGAATTCTTTTCGAACTTTTCATTCTATGACGTTACAATCGAATTGCCCGAGGATTTTAAGGCGGTTTCTACCGGGGTATTATCGAAGGTGTCCGAAACCGATTCGACGGCGGTATGGAATGCCCGTGCGGATACTGTTATTGATTTCGCTATGGTTTGCGGCGCCGATATGCTTGAGTATGAATCCGAATTCGGCGGAGTGACTTTAAAATACCTGATTAAAGAAAAGCACCGGGATTTTTACCCGGCGATCGATTCTGTGGTTAAAAACTCGCTTCAATTTTGCGGCGATTATCTGTATCCCTACCCTTACAATACCTTCTCGTTTGCGGACGCGGGATTTACGAACGCTGGCCTGGAGCTTCCCGGCCTGATCGTAGCCGGCTTTTTCGGTTCAGACAAGGCATTTTCAGCGAACCTTCTAAAGAAGACTATCGCCCATGAGACGGCTCACCAATGGTTCTATGCCACCATCGCCACCAACGAATTCGAGGAGCCCTGGCTCGACGAGGGATTCGCATCAATTATCGAATTTAAGATTTCTCGGGAATATGGATTTGATAAATTTCCTCTTCTATTTTCCAATTACCTGAATTCCGACAGGTCTATGAGAAGGCTTTTTGCCCTGGCGGAAGAGGCTAAGTATCCCATTAGCCTTAAAAGCTGGGATTACCCGAACCGGCAATCCTATATCGCAGCCATATACGGCAGGGCCTGGATGATTCTTCTGGCCCTGGAAAACGCGATCGGAGATTCAACATTCGCGGAGGCGTTGAAGATATTTGCCGGCGATTACAGATTCAGGCATCCCGATCAGGAAGACTTCGTAAAAAGCCTGTCTAATTCGTCGTCGTACGATCTTGCCGAGTTCGTAGAGATGTTTATCGACGGGACGTCCAGGGTTGATTACGCCGTAGAATCAATGGAGTTCGAAAAGAACGAAACCGCAGGCGATAGCGGCGGTTCGGAATATATCGTGTATGTCGATGTCGTCAGGAAATATGATGGTATCCTTCCCCAGGTGATAGTTTTGGGTCTCGAGGATGGAACGGAATTATATGAAAATTGGGATGGCAAAGATCGCTACAAACGAATCACGTTTAAGGCGAATTCCGTTCCGCTTTACGCGTCGCTGGATAGAAAAATATCGTATGCCATTGACGAGAACAGAAACAGCAATACGATTTATCGCAAAGGCCATGTTACCAGGATGATCTCGTTTGAGTGGGACGCCATTTTTATAATCGAGTTTCTGGCTTCAATTTTGCTATGATGAAGTTTCTAAAAAACAGGGTTCTACTGGCGTCGGTCCTTTTCGGGCTGCTCGATTTCATACAGGGTTTTGTGATAGTTTCCCCGATATTGATATATCTCAGGATAATTTATGAAAATAGCGAATCGTCGCTTCACCTGTGGCCGTTACCGTCGCTTGATATTTTTTCGGATTTCATGATAAATCACGACGATCTGTTTATATTTTATATCATAACGGCGGCGGTGCTCTATATCCTGTTTTTCTTCGTAAAATCGCTTTTCGCGGGCGGGATTTACAGGCTCATAATTTTCGAACGGCAGAATCCTTCATTTATCGGGTCGGCAAAGGATTTCCTGAGGAGCTCATCGGAAATCTGGATAGGATTTATTAAAGTGGGATTATTCGCGGTACTTGTTTACGGCCTGGTTATTTTTCTCGGTACGGTTTTCGGTGGATTTTTCGGCAGGTTCAGCGATTTTTTAAGAACCGTTATAATCGCTCTGTTTCTAATCCTGGGCTCGACCTATCTCCAGATATTGAGAATACATATGGCTTCCACATCCGACACCTCGCTGAGAGCGGCATTAACGGAAACCCGGGGAAAAATATCCGGCGGATTTTTGCGAATACTGATGGGTAACATATCGGTATCGGTTGTAGCTTTCGCCGCAGTATTTATACTCTGGCTTATACTTAAGGCTTTGAAGAGCGCGGACTGGAGTGTCATTATAATGATACTAACGATAGTAGTACAGCAGCTTCTGGTGTTTACGGTTTGTCTCGGGCAATCGCTCAGGATAAATTTCAATTATTCCGTTATAAAGAGAGGTGAGGAAAATGCTCTGGGAGGAGATGAACTGGGCTGAGTTCGGCGAACTCGTGCCCGATAAATACGATACGGCGATCATTCCGGTGGGGACGATCGAGGCGCACGGCGTTTCGCCGCTGGGGACCGACAATCTTATTCCAATGGAAATCGCCGTTCGCATTGCGGGGGATTTGAGCGCCATCATCGCGCCGCCGGTGAATCACGGCGTTACAAGCACGCTCCTGGCTTACCCGGGATCGGTTACGATCGGTTCGGAGACATTTCAACAATATATGACGGAGCTTTTTATTTCGGTGGCCGACTGTAAATTCGACAAGATAGTGGTAATTAACGGTCACGGCGGGCAGATAGAGGAGCTGGGAAAAGCGGCCGAGCGGGCGTGGACGGCAAAGAGGACCAAGATAATAGTGGTTCACTGGTGGATGTGTTGTGAGGATATCGTGGAGGAGATTTATGGTCGGGGCGGCGCCCATGCCGGCACCGACGAGAACGCCGCGGTACAGGCTTTCCGTCCGGACCTGATTAAAGCGGACCAGTATTCTGATGATATGGTTTACCGTAAGCCCGACGGATTTACAACCTATCCCAGCCCCGGTACCATACTGGCATACAAAGACGATGCCGGTTATATCGATTTCGATCAGTCGAAGGCGGAGATTTATTTCAGCGAAGCGGTGGATAGAATAAAAGGCCATATTCTCGATATTTTCAAAAGGTGGGAAACGATATAATTTGTGCGTATAAAAATGACGAAGCACATTTTTTGTGCGAAACGAACCGGTTGGTGATACCGGTGAGACAGATTAACTTTAAGACAACAAATCGGTTAAGATGCCATGAAGGTTCAGGCACAGCCTTTGCTCTTTTAAATAGCAGTTGTTCATTGAAAACTGAATCGAGCAAAACGGTTGACAGAGTTCCGTCGTTATTCTACAATCGGGTTGTGAGGTGGATCCTAACATCAATTTTGATTCTCTTTTTCGGAATACCATCCTATGCCCAGTATAGCCAGTATGAAACGTCGGATGATTCTCTTTATGCCGACGTCATCGTCCCACGTCCCGAGTTGCGATGGGTCATAGACATTCCTTCCGCCGGTATTCTGCCTCGCGGCGCTTTCGATATGGACATGAGAACGTTCCCGGTCGGCGGCGTTCAGACCACCCTGAGCATAGGTCTTGGACATCGGTTTTCTGTCGGGGTCGGTTACGGGGCTTCACGGGTTCTGACGGATGAGGAACCGGACTGGAATCCTCAAATCGAATTCCTTCTTAAGTTCCGGTTGCATGAAGAGAGCGAGGGGTTCCCGGCTATCTCGGTAGGTTACAGCTCCATCGGTTTCGGGCCGTACGATGCCGAAAACGAGCGCTACGCCGTAAAATCGCCCGGCTTTTTTCTGGTTTTCTCCAAGAATTTCGGGTTTTACAACAACCCGGCGGCATGGCACTGGGGAGTCAATTACAGTCTGGAGAACGAAAACGACAACGATCCCAACCTGTTTATAGGATTCAACGCCGAAGTCGGACCCACCATGACCTTTCTGGCCGAATATGATTTCGCCATCAACGACACCGAGAAATACGGGGTCTACGGAAGGCAGCGCCGGGGATATCTGAACATGGGATTGGCGTGGTATATAACGCAGGAGCTGTCGCTGGAGCTCGATATGAAAAACCTCCTGAGGAACCGGGCGGACGCGGACGCCATAGACCGGGAGATTCGCCTGGTTTATACGGAGTACTTTTACTAACGGGGTAAAGCTATGCGCAAAGTACTTTTTGCCGCCCTGTTGGCGGCTTTTTTTTCGCTTACGATTTCGGGGTGCTACACCAAATTCGAGGCCCCGAAACCATCATACGGCGAGCGAGCGGAGCGGTATGATGACGATATTTATTATGACGATTACTATTTTTACGGAGGATTCGGTTATTATCCGTTCTACTGCCACTACGGATGGCAGGGGCCGTTCTTCTACGCCTATCCTTACTATAGCTATGGATATTTCTACAGTCCCTGGTGGTATGATCCCTGGTATTACTACTACGGCGACGACTATTCCACGAGGTTATACAAAAAAGCGGTGAGGAGTCGCAGGGTCGATCAGACTATATATAATCCGCCGTCCTTCGATCCGGCTCCATCTCCGCCTCTCCGCCCGGCCGGGACTATAAGGGATAATTCATCCGGAACCAGCAGCGCTTCAGGCATAAGTAAACCGACGAAGGCCCGATCCAATTCCGGGGCGACAAGCGGCGGTTCAGGCAAAAGTACTCGAAAAAGAAGATGAGGAAAACTATGAGACCGGTAAATTGCATGATAATTACTCTGACTGTTTTTATGGCGGTGATGCCGTTTTTATATGCGCACGGGCAATCCATGGTGGTTTACGAGGCCGCCACCGAGAATTCGGTTTTGCCGGGAGCGCGGGCGGCCGGCATGGGAGGGGCCCAGATGGCGGCGGGCATGGATGGTTCGGCGTTGTGGTATAATCCCGCGCTGCTTACCCGTATCATGAGATCGGAGCTGTCCGGTACATTAACGCACCAGAAATTTACCAACGAGACGCTTCTTTACGGTTCCGTTGCCATACCGGACGCCGAACTGAGCAATACCCGGCTGGGAAGCCTGTGGGGCACCTATAAGGTGCCGACCTACCAGGGCGGTATGGTGATAGGATTTGCGGTAAACAGGGTCAAGAGCTTCGACAAGATCTTCCGCTATGCGTCATCGCCGACCTGGCTCAGTAATCCCTATTCCACCAGCGGCTGGGGCGGCGGCGAGGACGAGACCGGGAGCCTCTGGGCCTGGACCTTCGGAGGAGCCATAGAGATCTCCCCCCGCGCGACGATGGGGTTGTCAATCGATATATTCGACGGCACCGACGACTGGACTTTCTTCTTCGATTCCACGGAGACATTCACCAACTACGAATACAGTTATTCCCACAACATAATCGATGAATATACCGGTATCACCGGGAAACTGGGATTCAATTACGACCTGGAAAATAACGTCAGCCTGTCGGGCGTAATCGGTTTCCCGACATCGATCGCGGTCGACCAGGTCAGTGAAGAATATGAATATGATAACCAGTACCTTAACTATGCGGACTACTGGACGTCCTCTTACAAGTACACACTGCCGTTCTGGCTGGGCCTGGGGGCGCAGGTGAGGCTGGAGGATCTGACTCTGGCGGGGGATGTCAGCTTTATGGATTACTCCCAGCTGCATTACAATTCAGGTCTGGAAGATATGGGGGGGATGAATCGAGAGGTTAAAAGCAGTTATGATGAGACGGCGACGTTCCGGGTGGGCGCCGAGTATGTCATTCAGCCATCGGGCACCCGGCTCAGGGTAGGATATTACCAGGAACCGATCGCGTTTCAGGGTTTCGACATCAGGTCGGAGCCGCATTTCTTCACCTTCGGCGCGGGATTCCTGGTCGATCGCTCCGTCATGATCGACCTGGCTTTTCTGACCGGCTCCTGGAAACGGGAGGACGCGGCCATATCGAGCCTGGAGAAATACCGTGCAAACAGGTTTATGCTGACGATTTCGTATAGATTATAGGTTGCCGATTGTTACTTGATAGGGCGCCGGGTCATCTCCCCCGGCGCTTTTTTTATTGCCGTAAGTTAATTGTTGTTTTCAGCTTGTAGTGATGAAGAACATAATTTGAAGGCGGCCGTCCACAAAACAAATCTCAGGTCGGAATTTTCGGTAGTTGCTCTACAAAGATAAATTATTTTTTCCTTGACAACACAGAATATAACCTGTATTTAAAAGAAACTAAATGCACCATTGATAAAGCCCGCTCTGGATCTATAATTGTCCTGAAGAAAGAACAAAGGTAATTGAATAATTGCCATTGAACGCATAATGAATCAGGTGAGTCGATGGCCCGATTGGACGGTACTTTAAGACCGAATTCATTCGGATTACGTTTTGATATTTGATATTAAATATAGCACGGAAATTTAACCTTGGTTGGAGGGAGGTGGTGGTGCGGTAGTATCAATAGGCCGAAATCATGTGGCTATTGCCGAATCATCCTTCGAGCTTTTTGGAACGATCGCTTAGCCCGTATCGGCATCCAGATGTTGTTGAGTGGTACAAATGGTAATTGAATCAAGGAGGAAGAATGTTACGGAAATTATTGTTGGTTACGGCTTTTATAATCGGGACCTACGGACTTTTATACGCCGGCTGGACAGAACCGGAGCAGGTGAATGACGGGGATGATGAATTGCAGTCCATAAGAGACACGGATACACCGTGGGGTATCGCCGTCGATGAATCGGGAAACGTACATTTTGTATTTGAAACAAACGACACAGAGACAATTCCGGCCGATACACAACATAAACTGGATATTCACTACAGGGTTAAAAATTATACAGGTGACTGGCAGGATGAGGTCTCTGTAACCTTATCGGAAACTGAACACTATTATTTGCCCTCAAACCCCAGCCTCGCCGCATATGGCCATCCGTCAATAATACTTAATGCGGATAATAAAGGGTTGATTTCCTATACCATGGATTCGACACCTTCCTCACCTTATTATAAATATTGTGAAATGAGAACCTGCGAATTCGATCCGGACGATTTTCGTTATTATGATTTTATGTCGGAAAAAAAAGACAATCCCAAAAAATATGCAATGGGATGGCCCGGTGCTCATGCGAGAAAGACTCCGGTAATGGCTTTGGATGACAATGGCTCGATCTATGGTTTCTGGATGTACCTTGATACTGTTGAAAGCGTAGAGTATTACCATATCTATTACAATGTAGCGACTTACGATGGCGAAGATGACGAGTGGTCTTGGGGAACCGAAGACGTTGTTTCCTCACAGCAGCTTGATCAAACCCATAATGATTCTTCTATATGCGCGCTTGCAGATCCTGCCGGTAATATTCATTTGATAACGGCGATGAGAGAGGATAATGAAGCCACAAGTGTTGAGGTTTATCATATGTGGCTTGATGGTAGTACCTGGTATGGACCAAATCAAGTATCAGGTGATGATCCGGATGGCACAAATTCGGTTTTGCCCTATATGGCTTTTTCGGGCGATGCGCAATCATGGACACTGTATGTGGTTTGGCACGACGATGATGGAGAAGACACGGACGTCTATTTCAGGCGAAAAGACGGTCAAAATTGGGACGACAAATTACAATTATCTAATTCCGGCAACGCTAAACAGCCTTGTATCGCCACGCTATCAAACGGTGACCTTTGTGTAATCTGGCAAGATATTATTATCGGGACCGATAGATGGCTATATTATAGATATTATGATGCCTCGAATCCTTCGGAATCTCGATGGTCGGCAATTCTCAAATTGGAAGATAACGATGAACTTGAGGAATTATTTAATGCCACAATAGTCAGCGATAATTCAGACAATTTTCATCTGGCCTCTCAAGGGTATGAGGACCAAAATGAAAATGTTTACTACAGCTTTTTAGATGGTCCAATCGATTTATGTACTTACGTTGTCGGAGATGTTAATGGTAGCGATAGTTACAATGGCCTCGATATCCAATACGGCGTCAACTATTTTAAAGGCGGCTCCGCACCGCTATGCTCCGGTTGCTCACCCTGCAGTGAATGGTACTATTGCGGAGATGTCAACGCCGATTGTACATATTCGGCTTTGGACATTACTTACGGTGTTAGTTACTTCCAAGGCGGCCCGGCTCCGGTTCCCTGCGAGGATTGCCCGCCGGCTGAATAGATTCGCTAAGGGGTCGCCATTGGCGGCCCCTTTTTTATTTTGACTGAGTAAAAGTATAATCAAACAATTTAAAAGGGAGTAAGGGTCATGAAAACAAAGATTTTATTGATGATGGTGACCGTTATTTTCATTTCATCTTCGGCAATCGCTCAGGAGATATCCCGGGACGAAATTCTGCAGGCCGAATGGGAAATGAAGTCACGATATTTTCAGAAACTGGAAGATGCAAGGACCTCCAGCATACTGCTCAATCAAACCGATTTCGACGTATTGTCAGTGACGATAGATATTACTATTCCGAATGTTTACAATCCGTCAATCACGGGTATAGTCACGATGACATCGAAGTCGAATGTAAACGGTTTATCTTCTATTAGTTATAATCTGGATGACCAGATGACAATCGAAAATGACGGTGTTAAAGTGGATGGTGAAGATCCAGAAGATTACAGCCATAGCGATAACATGCTTACAATAGACTTTGTTGATAACTATAACATCGATGATCAATTTACCACAGAGGTCAGATATGGCGGGAATCCTACGGGCACCGGGACTTTTGTTTTCGATACCCATGGCTCCGGTAATGATCCTATTATATGGACTTATTCGCAACCGGAGGGAGCCAGGGAATGGTGGCCCTGCAAAGATACCCCTTCAGATAAAATCAATACCGCTGATATTTACATTACGGTTCCCGTAAGGAATCCCGATGATCTTAAAGCCACATCGAACGGTTCTTATGAAGGCGTTGTCTATAACGTTGGCAATACCAAAACCTTCAACTGGTATTCCTCACATGCCATAACGACATATTTAATTTCTCTGGCGATTTCAGATTATGAAATCATATCAGATCCGTATAGTGGTATCCCGATTAAGCATTACGTATACCCGGAGTTGGAGCAAGAGGCGGCAGAAGATTTCACCGTAACGCACTCCGCCTTAGAGTGTTTCATCGACCTTTTTGGAGATTATCCGTTTGAAAAATACGGCCACTCGATTTATTCGTATACCGGCGGTATGGAGCATCAATGCAACACCAGCTATCCCGCTAGCTGTATAACCGGCACCCATGTTTACGATTGGCTGGTCGTGCATGAAACCGCCCATCAATGGTTCGGCAATATGATAACCTGTGACACCTGGGCCGATATCTGGATGAACGAGGGTTTCGCGTCTTATTTGGAGGCGTTATGGGTGGAAGACCAGGGCGACTTACAGGCATATCTGGATTATATGACATCCAGCTTGAGATTGGGAGTAAATTTCCCCAATGGTCCGATATACGACCCGGATCCACTTTTTAATAAAAATACAGTATATCATAAAGGGGCGTGGGTTTTGCATATGCTTCGAGGAGTTATGGGAGACAACTCCTTTTTTAACGGCATGGATTATTACGCAAACCATAACGATCATCAATACGGCACAGTCCAGACCCTGGAATTCAGGGATAAGATGGAAGTGTATTATGGCGACCTCGACTGGTATTTTTATCAATGGGTTTGGTGTTTGGACGGCCCCAAATACAGGTATTCATGGATGAGCGAGGAAATTGTTCCTAATGAAGAATATGAAGTTTTCCTGCACATCGATCAATATCAAGATGAACAGACTAATCCCGACTTGGAGTATTTTACCATGCCAATTAGAGTCTATGATGACACAGACAGTATCGCCACCGTATGGAATGACAGCAGGTCCGACGATTTCAGTTTTACTGTCGAAAGCGATCCGGTTGATATAAATCTTGATATCGATAATTGGATCTTGAAGGAAGCTCTGGTGGAAGAAGATTACACCATGAATATAGTTACCACGGAACTCCCGGACGGCACCTTTGGTGTCTCTTATGGATATACGATTGAAGCGCGAGGGGGAGAGCCGTCTTATTCTTTCTCTGTTACAGGTGGAAGTTTGCCGTCCGGTTTAAGCTTAAGCCAATCGGGAGTTCTGTCCGGAACCCCAACAGTGACAGGCCCATTCGTCTTCACGGTTCAATGCATAGACAGCTCCGACCCCCAATTGACCGATGATCAGGAGTTTACGCTGGTTATTAATACTACGTGTGAATGGGTAGTCGGAGATGTCAATGGCAGCGACAGCTATAATGGACTAGATATACTCTATGGCGTCAACTTCTTTAAAGGAGGTCCTGCCCCCACCTGTACATTCGGTTCCTGTGATTTTCCTCCCTGTGACGAGTTCTACTACTGCGGTGATGTTAATGGAAGTTGCAGTTACACTGGTCAAGATATTACATATGGTATAAATTTTTTCAACGGCGGTCCTGCCCCGGTTCCCTGCCCGGATTGCCCGCCTGCTGAGTAATAAAACTGAAGGGGCAGCAAGTGCCCGTCTTATCGAGCGTTATCGGCGCCGGGTCAACTCCCCCGGCGCTTTTTTATGAGCGCGTTTCTATGGTGGCCCACACCCTGGTGTGGGTTACCGATTTGAAACGATCCCACAGCAAGCTGTGGGGTACCGGTTGTACGGGTGTCGGGTTTGGGGAGAGATCAAACCCGACCTACAATACTTAAAAGTCGATTTTTTTCTTGACATTTTTCTGCCATGAACTATATTTCAATGGTTTCTGAATAGAGTGAAGAGTGGATGCGGAAGAGCTGAACAGATTTATCGAGTCCTGGGGATCGATGGGGATTCTCTGGGGGATCAACCGATCAATGGCGCGGATTCACGCCTACCTTTTAGTATCCGAGGAGCCGGTCGATTCCGAGCGGATATCGTCATATCTAAATATCAGCCGCGGTAATACCAGCATGTGCCTCAAGGAGTTGAGGAATTGGGGCGTAATTCAGCGGGTCAATATCTCCGGGGATCGCCGCGATTTCTATATGGCCGAGCCGGACACCTGGAAGATGCTGTACCGGATCGCTATCGGCAGGAAATCGAGGGAGTTCGACCCGGCGCTACATGCGCTTCGCCACCTGCTTTCGGAAACCGATACAGGCAAAAGCAGGAAAGTGCATGAACGATTGACGCAGGTGGAGGAGATTCTCACCACGCTGGATCACTTTATAGACAGGTTTCTTGAGAGCGAGGAGAAAAGCAAGACGATACTGAGCTTTTTCAGGAATTTCGCCCCCAAATGAGAAGAATGGATATTTATTATTTTATTTGAAACTTTCAATAAATTCTGAACGTATTGAAATAGGAAGAAAAGTAAAGACCTTTTGGGATAGGAGGTTAAGGATGATAGAGGGTAATTTCGGGGTATCCGGGAAGATGCTATTTCTGCTGCCGTTATTCATTTTGGCTGTAAGCGCAGCGTGTTCCAGAGACAAAGGCGATATAGCCCCGGCGAATATGGTGCTTGTTAAGGGGGGAACGTTTATGATGGGGGATGTCTTCGGCGAGGGCGAGGAAAACGAAATCCCGGTTCACCAGGTGACATTAGCGGATTTTTATATCGGCAGATATGAAGTAACCGTGGGCGAATTTAAGAAGTTCGTCCAGGAAATCGGGTATAAGACGTCCGCCGAAGGCCCGATCGACCCGGAGGCTCAGAGGAGGATCATGGCACAGGCCGGCGAACGTAAACCGACCAGGCAGGAATTACTTAAGCTTAAGAGACAGTATCTAAAGTATGGCGGAGCCGGCTTCTGGGATGCGGAGAAGCGCGAATGGACCGGCTACGATACCCTTATTAACTGGAGGAATCCCGGTTTCGAGCAGACGGATGCCGATCCTGTAATGGCTGTTTCCCCCGATGACGCCATGCAATACTGCAACTGGTTGAGTGCAGCTGCGGGACTGCCAATCGCTTACGATCTGGAAACAGGATGGCTCATGGATCACAAAGGTAGACGTACCATGGATATAACTAGAGTCAAAGGTTATAGATTGCCGAGCGAGGCCGAGTGGGAGTACGCCGCCAGAGAGGGGGGCCGGGAGGTGCGATTCGGTAGCGGAAAAAATATCGCTAAATCATCCGAGATCAATTTCCGCGGGGACGAAGGCGAATATTCGTATCTTGAAACAGGCGGGTATCTAAAGAAATCCACGCCGGTGGGAAGCTACCCGCCGAACAGCCTGGGTTTATATGATATGAGCGGTAACGCCTGGGAGTGGACGGGCGACAGGTATGTTAAATATACGATAGAAGTCCAGGAAAATCCGTATACCATGGAAGGCGAAGGGCACGCATTGCGCGGCGGGAGATGGGGCGGCGACGCTTATGAGGCCCGGGTTTTTCATCGCAGCTCCTGGGTCAGAAACGACCGCTGCAACAACTCCGGTTTTCGAATCGCGCGTTCGAAATAACGTTTGGATTCAAGGATGATGAGCGGGGATAATGTTTAAAAATCGGCCTTTCCTGAGAGCGGTTTACCTGTTCTTCGGATGCTGGATAATCGGCATTGCCGTTTTTCTCATTCTATATACTGTGTGGCTGCGGGATTGGCAGTTGAACTGGGGCGCCGCGGATGAAGAGATCGGCCGCTATATGGCGGGCGACGAATTGCATGAGGACCCTAACTTTAACGCTACCCGCGCGGTCGAAATAGAAGCGCCCCCGGAAGAGATCTGGCCCTGGATAGTGCAGATGGGTTACAAAAGGGGCGGCTTCTATGCCTTTGACAAATTGGATAACGCCGGTATACCGAGCGCGGATAGCATAATCCCGGAATATCAGGATGTGAAAGCCGGCGATTCCCTGACGTTTTATCAGGTGGTCAAGATGGTGCCTAACGAATCTGCTCTCTGGATATTCCATAGGGGAATGGGTGGTTGGGCAAACGCTACCTGGTCGTGGGGGTTGTATAAGATCGACGATGAACATACAAAACTTGTATCGCGGCTGCGGCAGGATTTCTCTCGTGAAAATCTGCGGGAGAAGATCATGTTCGCAATGGTCGAAGGCACCGAGATATTCATGATGCGGACCTGTTTGCTCGGAATTAAGCATCGGGCGGAAGGAAATTAGGATTTGTATTACACCGGTTTTAGAAATACCGGAGTATTGTTATGTTAGAGATGGAAAATCGGATGGAGCAAGAGAATAAAATCAAAGCTTGCAGATGGCTTTTTTATATAACCCTGTTTCAGACGGCGGTATTTTTCATAGTCCCTGTTTTTCTTTTTCCCGCTAAATTAATCTTTTACCTTGAGATCATGGCCGCCATGACGCTGGGGGTGGTTTTCGCGCTGTTCTTTTTGGGAGTGAATATATACGGCTTTTTTATCGATAAGAGCAGGCGACGACTGTATCTGTCGCTTATGATTTTTTTCAGCGCGTGGATAGTGTGGGCAGTCGTTTCGTGGGCTTATATAGAGCACATGGATTACCTTTTAAATTGAGCAGCCTGTCGGGAGATAAATCCCCGACCTACGGTCTCGCTTTTGTTTCGGGAATCATAGTTCCCGAAACACGACGATTGCAGGGGCGAGGTGACCTCGGCCCTTAGGATAATACATAACTACTTGATCAGCACGTGCCAGATGAACATGCCAATCATCACTGCGCCGACGACTAGCTTTAAGACGCCTCCCACAAGGAAGCCGATGAAACTGCCCAGGCCGGCCTTCAGGGCCTTTTTAGATTCCCTGTTTACCATCAGCTCAAATATGAAAGCCCCGACAAAGGCGCCGATCACGAATCCGAATATGCCGACTCCGGGGATAAACAGGCCGACTATCATACCGATAAAGGCGCCGAAAATACCGGCTTTGGAACCGCCCATTCTCTTGACGCCGAAAAGGGTGGCGATCCAGTCGAGGATTAGTGATATAACGGCCAGTATTCCCATTATTATGATGGTCTGGCCGCTCAGGTAGGTGAAATCGGTAAGGATGGAAAAGACCAGAGCTACGCCGAATATAAGGGGTATGCCGGGCAGCACCGGCAGGATCACCCCCAGAAGACCTACGAACATAAAGATCAGGGCGGCGATAAATAATATGATCTCAAGCCAGGTCATCGGCTAATTAATAACCCTATCAAACATTTAACGCAACCCAAATCGCATTCTTTTCGTTTGACAAAAAACCGAGCGCGGTTATGTTAGTCGCCGAGGAAATTATGCTGCCTTTGCTTTTGCTTTTTGTTTTAGTCCTGGTTTTAATAAGGCTTAAAGTTCCTATCGGCGTTTCGCTTTTGTCCGGGGCGATATTCCTGGGGATCTGGAGTTTCGGGCTTTCCGGCGATTTCTGGAAGCTTTTATATAATTCGCTAATTAATATCCGGAGCTGGAGACTGGTTGTTACGGTTGTATTGATTTTGACCTTCGCCAATCTTTTCGAGTCGGTGGGATTTGTAAGGTCTATGGTATCATCGCTGGAATCGTTTCTTCCTCCCAAATGGGTTGCGAGGGCGGCGCCCGCTATTATTGGCCTGCTACCGATGCCCGGGGGAGCGATGGTTTCCGCACCGATCGTCAAGCAGATCGGCAGAGATTCCGATATCTCGCCGGAAAGGATCACCGCTCAAAACTACTGGTGGCGTCATGTATGGGAAGCCGCCTGGCCACTATACCCGAGCATAATCCTTGCCGCCGCGGTTCTGAGTGTTTCGGTATGGGACGTGGCGATTATCAATTTCCCCATCTGCATTACCTGCATACTGGTCGGCCTTCTGTTGGGGAAGGTGGGAGCATCGGCCAGGAGCGGGGAGAGAGGGGACTATGTAAAATTGATAAAATCGCTGTGGCCGATACTTTTCATAGTGGTCGTAGGCCTGGTCTTGAAGATAGACCTTATTATTTCGGTAATTCTGGTTCTGGTAATTTTATATTTCAGGTATAAGCCGACGAAACCTGTAATAATATCGTCAATTAAAACGGGATTCGCGCCGGGGGTCATAATCCTGATTTTCGGGGTGATGACATTGATGTATACCATGGAAGCGACCGAAATAGCCTCCTTGTTTTATCATGAGTTGCTGCAACTTAATATCCCATCGGGACTTGTGGTTTTCGTAGTGCCTTTTGTGGTAGGGCTTCTCACGGGAGTGACCTCGGCTTATATTGGCGTCGCTTTCCCGATAATCGTACCGCTAATGGGTACCGAGATGTTAAATATCAAAGCGGGAATGATCCTGGCGTTCGCGGGCGGTTTTATGGGAGTAATGGCATCGCCGGTCCATTTATGCCTGGTGTTAACGAGTCAGTATTTCAGGGCCTCCATCGCCAAGACGCTCTTGACGGTGGCGGTCCCGATTATCCTGACGTCCTGCGCGGCATGGGTTTTATCTGTAACACTATATAATTAAGTCGTCCTAAAGTGCGGCTTTCGCACGCCCGATATAATTATTTAGAAAGGATTTGCCATGGTCGATCTTACGATTATTATAATAGGGATATCCGTAGTTTTACTTTCGGTAGCACTGGCAAAAATCAATGATAAAGTGGATCGACATATCCGCAAATTCCGGAAATTCGAGGAAGCGCTAAAGAAAAATGCCACCGGCAAAGTCAATAACCCCGCCAATTATCAGGGTAGCCGCGAATACGTCAAAAAATAAATACCGCCTCAGAAACTGTCTTAATTTTAAACAATTATTTTGGGAACCCCCCCATTATCATATTGTATAATGTAGTAAATAGGGAAGG
This sequence comes from Candidatus Zixiibacteriota bacterium, assembly GCA_020344055.1. Taxonomy (GTDB): domain Bacteria; phylum Zixibacteria; class MSB-5A5; order UBA10806; family UBA10806. The sequence goes on from CP070813.1 coordinate 76,772, forward strand.
GTTATTATGGATTCAAGAAAATCGAAATTCCCCGAAGCCAGCGATAAAGACCTGATGGAATTGATTCAAGCGGGCGATGATAAGGCGTTCCGGGAGTTGGTCATCCGTTTCCAGGATAGGCTGATGAATTTTGTGGGACGGATCGTTACGGATAAGGAGACATCCGAGGAGATAGTGCAGGAGACATTTTTGAGGATTTTCAATCAGAAGCAAAGTTACACCCCGCAGTACGCAGTCTCCACCTGGATTTATACCATCGCCCTGAATTTGAGCCGGTCCGAACTGCGAAAGAGGAAATTGCGGAGGTTTTTAAGCCTGGATTTTCTGAAGGAGGAGGCCGACATCGAACTGGCCGATACGACCATGCATAAAATGGACGGTCTGGCGCCGGTACTACAAAAGGCCATAGAGAAGCTTCCCCAGGAATATAAGACGGCATTCATTCTTTGCGATATACAGCGGTTGCCGTATCAGCAGATTGCAGAAGTTATGAGGGTTCCGGTTGGAACGGTGAAATCGAGGATCAACCGGGCGAGATCGATATTAAGGGAAAAACTTAAACCATACAAGGAGTTGCAGCATGAACTGTCGAGGGGTATCCCGCAGACTATCAGCCTATATTGATGGTCAGCTGAGTCCCGCGATAAGGGAGTCGGTCGAGGATCATTTAAAAGGATGCCTCTTATGCCGGCGGAAGCTGGCCGAATTCGAGGCAATCGTCAGGGTAGCCCACGAGTTGCCATCGGTAGGAGTTTCCGATGGTTTTGCGGATCGCGTATTAGCGGCGGCAAAAACAGAATTTATGAAAAAGGAGGCTTTCGGGAAGATAAGCTACAGGTTTGGTTTGGCGTCGGCGGCGTTTATAACCGTCGCGGCCGCGATATTTCTTATTTTCGGACCGGCAAACAATATGGAGAATATTACTCAGAGCGACGTCGATATAAAACAGGTGCTCGATCCGCCCGGGGAGGCTGAAATCCAGGATATTTCCAGCGATCCCAGGGCGATCGTCTATACCGTGCCGGTTCCGGAGGATATCCTTGCCAGGGACAGGATGCTTGATGACAGCCTGCTTCTGGCGGATACGTCTTCGAAGATCGACCAGTTTGTACTTCCCGAGGTCGACAGGGGTTTAAAAGTAAACAAAGAGTTTTGAAACTTTGGGAGGGCCGCCTTGTATAAGCTCAAGATTTTTGTCCTGGCTATAATTGTAGCTTTTATCCTCAACGGAAGTTCCGTCAACGCCGGGCTGCCGGGATCACTGGATAAAGAATTAACAGCCCTGATCGAGAATACCGAACCGTATCTGGTGACGGTCAGGGGTGACGGCACCTGGAGAAATCTGATCGCCACGGGTATAGTCTACAACCAGGAAGGGTATGTCGTAACCTCTTCACCCGCCTATATGGCGTCGGATTTTGAAGTTACTTTTGCAGGTGGAGAAACATACAACGCCGAACCGGTGGGCGTGGATCATGAAACCGGATTGGCGGTTTTGAAGATTAAAGGCAAACGTCAATTCCAGGTTCCGCCATGGGGAACATCGTCGAAATTGAACGAAGGGTCATGGGTATTGTTCGTCGGCAATTCATATGACAAACCTTCATCGGTCAATATCGGCACCTACAGCGGCAGGGAC
>CP070813.1:78510-154554 GCA_020344055.1 Candidatus Zixiibacteriota bacterium
ATTGAGGATATCTTCGAAAAGATCGGTAATGTCGAACCGGATAGTATCAACTGGATCGGATTGTTGAAATAGATGATTGAGGAGAAGGAAATATTTTCAGGCGGCGAGTTTTGCGGGCATGCCTCATGCCCCGGCTGCGGTGAGAAGATAATACTACGGCATATTCTGGACGTTCTGAGGAGGAAGACGATTATCGCGTGCCCTGCGGGGTGCGCGGCCGTTACCGACGGTATATTTCCTCATAGCATATCTCCCGTTCCGTTTTTGCATACGCCTTTCGACGCGGTGGCGTCATGTGCGGCCGGAGTGCGCGCCGGCCTCGATATGTCGGGCAAGACTGAAGTAATCGTTATGGTTTGGGCGGGAGATGGGGCGACGTTCGATATCGGCATGGGAGCGCTTTCCGCCATCGCCGAAAGAAACGAGAACATATTATATGTCTGCTATGATAATGAGGCCTATATGAATACCGGAATGCAGAGAAGCTCGGCCACGCCCTTCGGTAGCTGGACCACCACCACTCCCAGAGGAAGATTGAAATCCGAGCCGAAGAAAGATATCGATTTTATCCTGGCAGCTCATAAGATTCCATACATTGCAACGGCTTCGCCGTCCTTTATCGATGATCTCAGAGAGAAAGTGGAGAAAGCAAAAAATATAAAGGGGCTCAGATTCCTGCATGTTCTTTCACCCTGCCCGCCCGGATGGAAATCCGATCCCAAGGACAGCATAACGCTGGCCAGACTGGCGGTGGAATGTAACATCTTTCCGCTTTTCGAGGTTGAAAACGGCGAAAGGGTTAAACTGTCGTACATATCACAGTCTTTACCTGTATCAGAGTATTTGAAGATGCAGGGGAGATTCAGGTATTTGGCTGAAGAGGAGATGGAGATCATACAGTCCCGGACTGACCAACATTATAAAACTCTAAACTCGCTTCACAAAAGCGAACAACCATTAAGGGTGATCCTGGGGGAATAATGAAAAAAGATTTAAAAGAAAAACCCCTGATATATGATTGGAACAAAAGTAAGGGCTTCAAGTTTCGCCATAAGAAGGACCTTCAACTGGATGACGAGACTCTTAGAGACGGTCTGCAGTCACCATCAATTAAAGATCCCACAATTGAAGAGAAACTTGAGTTAATTGAGTTGATGGAAGATCTGGGAATAGATACGGCGGATGTCGGTCTTCCCGGTTCCGGGCCGAGGGCCCAATCCGATATACTTACCATCGCCAAACATATCTCCAAAAATAAAATGAAAATTACGCCTAACTGCGCCGTCAGAACCGTAAAACAGGATATAACGCCGCTGATCGAGATTTCTCAGAAGGTCGGTTATCCAATCGAAGCCTGTACTTTTATCGGATCGTCTCCCATAAGGCAATTCGCCGAGGATTGGACCCTTGATACCATGTTGAAATTGACCGAGGAAGCGGTCAGTTACGCCACCGAGAACGGTTTACCGGTGATGTACGTAACGGAGGATACGACAAGAGCCAATCCCAGGACACTGAGGAAATTATATAAAACCGCCATTGAGGCCGGGGCGAAAAGAATATGCGTCTGTGATACGGTGGGTCATACCACTCCTATCGGCGTGTATTATTTGATGAAGTTTATTCAAACAATGGTTAAGAAAACAAATCCCGAAGTCAAAATCGACTGGCACGGCCATTCCGACAGAGGACTGGCCATTCCCAACACCATGGCGGCTATTGCGCAGGGTGCAGACCGGGTGCACGCAACCGCCCTCGGTATCGGTGAGAGAGTGGGAAACACGCCTATGGATCTGCTTCTGGTTAACCTCAAACTCGAGGGCATATATGATCGTGATATGACCAGCCTGGCCCGCTATTGCCAGCTTGTGTCTGAAGCCTGCGATGTCCCTATTCCTCCCAATTATCCCGTTATGGGATGCGACGCTTTTCGTACCGGCACCGGCGTGCATGCCGCGGCCATAATAAAGGCCAAGAACAAAGGGGATGATTGGCTTGCGGACAGGGTTTATTCCGGGGTTCCTGCGAGCGTGGTCGGTTTAAGGCAAATAATTGAAATCGGCTTTATGTCCGGTGTGTCAAATATAGTTTTCTGGCTGAAGCAGAGAGGTATCGAACCTGAAAAAGAACTCGTGGATGAGATATTCCGCGCCGCGAAGCAACATAACCGGGTCCTTTCCGAGAAGGAGATCGAGGAGATTATAAAATATCATGGACGCGAAGAGAAACCTGCCCTTAACACCCCGATAAAGCGAGATAAAGAAATTAAATCAAAAAAAGGGAAAGACAAAAGGAAGAAATAGGTTTTAAAGATATTTAATCAATAGATATGGGAAAGACAATAGCTGAAAAAATACTGGCCGACCGCTCGGGGCTCGATAGCGTTGTTCCCGGCCAGATCGTAATTGTTCCGGTGGATATCGCCATGGCCAATGAGCTGTCGGCGGCGCTGTCTATAAAGGAGCTTGATAGCTGGGGCGTGGATAAATTATACGATCCCGAAAAAATCTGTTTGATACCGGATCATTTTACGCCGAGTAAAGATATCAACGCCGCCGGAATATCGAAGAAAATACGCGAGTTCGCGAAGAAACATAACGTAAGATGGTATTTCGAGGTAGGGCGGGCCGGTATCGAGCATGCCGTGCTGCCTCTGGAAGGAGTGATACTTCCCGGCCAGATAATGATAGGCGGGGATTCGCATACCTGCACCGCCGGGGCCATAAACTGTTTCGCGACGGGGGTCGGTTCCACCGATATCGCCGCCGCCTGGGCGACGGGCGAGGCCTGGCTCAAAGTGCCGCGCTCGGTCAGGCTGAATTACAGCGGCAAACTTAATCCTCATGTTTATGGAAAAGACCTGATACTTTATACATTGAAAGACCTCACCACTTCCGGGGCGACGTATATGTCCCTGGAATACCACGGTGACGTATTTGAGTCGCTTCCAATGGCCGACAGGTTCACCATGGCCAATATGGCTATCGAGGCCGGAGGTAAGACCGGAATATTCGATTTTGATGAAAAAACCAAAAAGCTGGTGGAATCGACGCCCAGATTCAAAAATGAAAAACCGTCGTATAAAACTTACGCTGCCGATGAAGACGCCGAATACGCTATAATGCGAGAATATGATGTATCAAAAATCGAACCGCAGATCGCGAAACCGTTCTCGCCTGATAACGTCTGCCCGGTATCGGAAATCAATAAGGTGAAAATCGACCAGGTTGTTATCGGGGCCTGCACCAACGGATGGCTGGAGGATCTCGTAAGAGCGGCGGAAGTATTCAAAGGCAGAAAAATCCATCCAGATGTTAAGGCCATAGTCATACCGGGATCGCAAATTATAGCGAGGCAGGCTTTCGACCTGGGTCTTCCGCAGATTTTTATCGACGCCGGTTGCGTATTTTCGACCTCCACCTGCGGGCCCTGTATCGGCGGGCATATGGGCGTTCTTGGCGAAGGCGAGGTTTGCGTATCGACCACGAATCGCAATTTTAAAGGCCGGATGGGACATTTGACATCAGAAGTATACCTGGCGAATCCGGCGGTGGCGGCGGCATCAGCCGTAATGGGGCGGATCGGTTCACCGGAGGAATTATAGAAAATAGATCTGGAGAGGATTATGATACTGAAAGGTAAAACGTACAGGGCGGGGGAAAATGTCAACACCGACGTAATCCTTCCCGGCAGATGGTGCCATCTCACCGACGAGGGGGAGCTCGCCAAACATTGCATGGAAGATTACGACGCCGATTTTCTGAAAAAGATCAAGCCCGGCGATATTATTATCGCCGGCGACAATTTCGGATGCGGGTCGTCGAGGGAAGTCGCGCCGCTTTCCATTAAAAGCGCCGGGATCGGGGCGGTGGTGGCCAAGTCGTTCGCGCGCATATTCTTCAGGAACAGCATAAATATCGGACTCCCCATATTCGAGTCGCCGGAATGCGTTTACGCTACCAAAGCGGGCGACGAGCTGGAAATCGATGTTTTCGGGGGCAAGATTAAAAATAAGACGAGAAAAAAGGAGTTCTCCTTTGTGCCCTTTCCGCCCTTCATGCAGACCATCATAGAAAAGGGTGGCCTCAAGGGTTGGGTGATGGAGAAACTAAGGCAAGGTTAGGAAGATATTATATTTATCAATATTGGAGTGGCATATATTTTTGCTATACATCAGTGTTTAAAAAGGTAATGTATGCTTAAAGAAAATATTGAATTAATTCTCGAAGATGAAAGTAGATATGGGGATACTGCCGTTGTCAAGAATATTGAAGACGGGAAAACTCTGCCTGCCTTACATAAAGATTTTCCTGGAATATTATTTGAAGAGGACAATTCTAATTATTTTATTACGACCAGAAATATAGAAATGATGCTAAAGCTATATATGAAAATAGATAGTAAGGATAAGGAAATTCTTATCGCCACCTTGCGTAAGATACTTAATGCTCGACGGAATTATTATTATAATATTAACTATTTTGCATTTACCGTCATTCTGCTAATAGATAAGAATATTGCATTAGAAAGTTTAAAATCCGAATTGGTAATAGACCGGGAATATGCTTGGACTTTAACTGTATTAGGTATAATATTGATTTTTAAACATGACTTATTTGAACCGAATGAAATTAGCAGTATCAAGTCTTTCTTAATCAAAGTCTTGGAAAAATTGGGGCCTTATGGAGATCCTACCGTTCAAATTCCTTTTGAAGCTAATAGGGATGATGAGCTACAAATCTTTAACGTAAAATCACATTTGTATGTTAGGAATTTTAAAAATTCAATTATACCTGGTATCTTGCAGACTATTCACAAAATAGAACATTATAGATTAGGGAAATTCCTCCAGGATATCAATCCGGAAATTAATAAAGATAAGATAGCATTATTAAAGAAGATGGAAGAATTAAAATTTCCGAAAGTCGCATTGAACTGCATTGAAAAGGTTGATAGTATTTACAGCGGCAATCCAGATGAGTTTGATTTTAAAAGTTGTTTAGGTCATTTAAGATCCTTTTTTGAGGAAATATTTCTAGAATTAAAAAATAAAATTGAAAAGATTACAGGTTCAAAATATATGGGATTGCCCAAAAAATTCAATGATATGAACTCATATCTAAAAAAGGTTAATTTTATTAATGAAAAAGAATTAGCATTTTATCAAAAATTCTATGATTTGGTGTCAACAGAAGGCGTTCATTCATTTACTTCGACGAGGGAATATGTGAGAATTTGTAAAAATGTAATTATAGAAATTTCGCTTTTGTTACTAGATAGATATCCTATATTTGAAGGAAATGTTAAATCTGAAAAGGTAAACGGCTAAATATCAAATTAAGGCGGAACATGTACAAAATCGCGGTAATAGGCGGGGACGGTATCGGACCGGAGGTTGTTCGGGAAGGTCTCAAGGTTTTAAGTAAAGCCGGGGAGCTTTACGGATTTGAATTCGAAACCACCGAGTATCCCTTCGGCACCGAGCATTATATCAAGACCGGCGAACTGGTGCCGGAATCGGTCTACTCCGAATACAAAGAGCATGACGCCATCTATCTCGGCGCCATAGGCGATCCCAGGGCCGAGGTGGGATTGGTGGAACGGGCTGTCATTGCGGGCATTCGTTTCAAACTCGATCTTTACGTTAACCTCAGGCCGATAAAACTGTACTCCGAATCGCTTTGTCCCATTAAAGACAAGAAAGTCGAGGACGTCGACCTGGTGGTGGTGAGGGAAAATACCGAGGACGTTTATACCGGGCTCGGTGGAATCATGAAAAAAGGCACTCCGGATGAGGTAGCCATCGCCAACATGATATTCACCCGCAAGGGTTGTGAACGAGCGGTGCGCTATGCCTTCGAACTCGCCCGTGAGCGGAAGAAAGACAACAAGGTAACGCTGGTCGACAAGGCTAACGCCATCCGGGCGCAGGATATCTGGACGAGAACGGTAGAGGAAGTAGGGCTTGAATATCCTGAAATAACCTACGATCACGCATATATCGACGCCGCCTGCATGTGGATGGTGAAGAACCCGGAATGGTTTGACGTTGTGGTTACCACCAATATCTTCGGCGATATTTTCACCGATCTGGGCGCCATGGTTCAGGGCGGCATGGGGATAGCCGCGTCCGGCAATATCCATCCCGGGCAGGTCTCTATGTTCGAGCCGATCCACGGCTCGGCGCCGAAATATAAAGATAAAAACGTCGCCTGCCCCATCGCTGCGATAATGGCGGCACAGATGATGCTCGATTTCCTCGGAGAGAAGAAGGCGGCGGTGGCGATCGAAGACGCCGTTACCTCGCTGCTCAACTCCGGCAAAATAAAATCGCTTGACGCCAGATCGGGCATACCGACCTCTGAAATGGGGGATATGGTGGTCGCGGAACTCGGGAAAATAAAAAAATAAATATTAAAGGAGGTCTGAAGTGGCTTTTTCAAAATCATATATCCCATACGGCGGGTACTGGTCCAGCCCCTACGCCAAGTGGCAGGGGAGCTTCGCCAATATGCACGCCCTGGAGCTGGCCGCTGGAACTGCGGGCAAATTTTTTGAGAACCGTAAAATTTCACCCGATAAATTCGACAATTTATATCTCGGGCAGACTATTCCTCAATTACAGTGCTTTTATGGAGGACCATGGATTGCCGGGATGCTCGGAAACGGTAATATTACGGGGCCGGTTATCAACCAGGCTTGTATTACAGGTGTGGTATGCGTAAAGCTTGCCTCGCAGGACATAGAAGACGGCATTGCCGGTACAAGCCTGATAGTCGCCGCCGATAGATGCTCCAACGGCCCGCATCTGTATTATCCGTCGCAGACCGGCCCCGGGGCTTTAGGGCAGACCGAGGATTGGGTCTGGGATAATTTCGGCAGAGATCCGTGGGCAAAAGGTTCTATGATACAGACGGCGGAGAATGTTGCCAAGGCAAACAATATTACCCGCGAGGAACAGGATGACGTGGCTCAAAGGCGTTTTGAGCAATATCAATCGGCGCTTGCCGATAATGGAGCGTTTCATAAAAAATACATGATCCCCGTTGAGGTCGGAAAAGGGAAAAGAGCGAAACTTATTGAAACCGACGAGGGTGTTTTCCCGACTACGCGGGAAGGATTGAGCGGATTGCGGCCAATGTTGCCTGAAGGAACGGTGACTTTTGGATCGCAAACCCACCCGGCCGACGGCAATTCCGGGATGATAGTCACGACTAAAGAAAAGGCGGCTGAACTTTCAGCTAATTCGAAAATCGAAATCCAGTTTGTCGGATTCGGGACCGCCCGTGTTAAAAAGGGTTTTATGGCGGAAGCCGTAGTGCCCGCGACCAAAGCGGCGCTTAAAGATGCCGGAATCGAGATCTCGGATATCAAGGCGGTCAATACGCATAATCCATTTGCGGTTAACGATATATATTTCTCGCGCGAGATGGGATTTAACGTTAACAATATGAACAATTTCGGCAGCTCCATAATCTGGGGTCATCCCCAGGGACCGACCGCGCTAAGAGCTTTGATAGAGCTTATCGAGGAACTGGCGGCAAAGGGGGGCGGCTACGGCCTCTTCGGCGGGTGTGCCGCCGGCGACACCGCCGCCGGATGCGTCCTGAAAGTTACCGGCTAATCAAACAATTTGTGGTTGGCGTACCTCCCGGTGCGCCAACCACTTAAAATATCCCTCAGGATGGAGCCCGGCGACATCCTGAGAGAATAAGATCTGTTTTTATAAATAACTTTTATCTTATATATGAAACTCGATTACATCCTTGTCCGATAATACGTAGCTGTTTTTTACCCGTTGCCCCTCGAATTTCCCCTGGCCCCAGATTTTGGCGTATTGGAGGTTGTGGGCGAAATCCTTATGAATCGACTTGGCCGCGTCCTCGACGGTTCCGCCTATCGGAAGTATAATGGGATCGACAAAGTCGGGTTCATGCCCGACCTTTTTCGTATATACCCTGATTACCTCAAGGGATTCGAAAACCGCCTTCTTAAAGCCCTCTAGAGAATCGTCATCCAGTATCGAGGTCGGGACTATTGTAAATTCGGGATACAGCTTTTTTATCTCGGCCAATCCGACATCGCCGTTTTCATCCAGATACTTGTGCGCCGCTATCAGGGTTTTTTTATAAGCGAACCGGGGATCTTCGATCTCGTCAGGTATCCGGGGAGATAAAATTATTCTTTTTTCCTCCAGTCTCGAAATCAAAACGTCAATTCGCGACCTTAATCCAGGCGTGGACACGTCTACTACTAAAATTACCCTGTCGGCCTGCCTGATCAGGTTTGGCATATAGGATTCGAATAACTCCTCTGAAATCGGTGGGGTATCTATCAACTGCAGTTGAACAGTGTCGAATTCCATCATACCGGCCAGCGGATCGCGGGTTGTGTAAGGGTAGTCTCCGATAAGCGGCTTCGCGTGAGTCAGGGCGTCCACCAGGCTCGATTTGCCGGAGTTCGGCGAGCCGATCAATATGATCTGGGCGGCTCCTTCTTTATCGATGTGGTCATGGGGGTCGGCCCTGCGAGCTCCATGTTTTTTTCCTCCGCCATCTATCTGTTTTTTAAGCTTGGAGATTTTCGCTTTGAGATCCGCCTGTAGCTTATCTGTGCCCTTGTGTTTGGGCATCATGGCCAGGAGTTCTTTGGCCAGCCGGAGTTTTTCGTTGAGATCGGTTTCTTGCTTGAATTCCCGTTCTAATTCATAATATTGCGGCGGCAGGTTCGCGGGCATTTTTACCTCCGGCAGAAACTAAATAAAATTGAGCCCCGATTCAAGCGAAATCAATAAGGTATCTGTATGGTAAAAGATATGGGTGAATATGGTATCAGGATTAAAATCTGGCTTTTCTACCGTAGAAAAGATCGTCCGCCTGAATCGATATCCCCCTTGCGAAAGCGGACCGGCCGATACCTTTCCTGACAATATTGTGAAATAACGTAGGCGGGTGGCTGTAGGGACAGACCTTCATACACAGCCCGCAATCGGTGCCCAGTATCCTCCAGTAGCTGATACATTTTTCGATATTCAGTTGCCATTTTTTCACGCCCCTCACGGATACCTTCTCTTTGTAGGGGATCGCTCCCGAGGGGCAGTTTACGGCGCACTTCAGGCATTTTTCGCAGAAATCCTGTACTCCGAAATTTTTCGGTTTGTCGGTTGTTAACGATAAATCAGTGGTGACAGCGCCGAGCCTGATCCTGGGACCGAAACGAGGAGAGATTAAGTACCCCAATCTTCCCGGTTCGCCCAGCCCGGCGTCATAGGCCACGGGCGGTAGCATAATCTGGTAGTTGCTTCCCGCAATATGGGCGCGGGCCGAATAGCCGAGATTTCTTATATGCCGGGCTATCTCAACCGATATGAGCGCGCCCTGCAGGTATTTGCTGGCAGATTCCTCCGTTATGGTAAGATCCGGGGCCGATTCCACGTGCTCGTAATCCATTTCCAGCGCGAACATTATGGCGTATTTGTGATTATTGAATATTTCCGACCCCCATTTCTGGGGGCCGCGGCCGACATGAGAGTAGACGTATTCCTGTCGTAACGGCGCGATCCCCACGTCATCTGCCCCCATTTTCATTATAGCATGTTTCAGGGTCTCCGTGATTTCGGCCGGTTCGATCGCCTTGCGTTCCGGAGAGATTTCGCCGTCAACCCGGGTCGTCAGGTATCTTACGGAATGGAAAATTGAGTCAATGTAGGGCGAGCGTATGGGATCGTAGTATTTCCCCCCCGGTTCCAGAAACCGGGGCAGTTCTCTGATGGCGTCATCGATCTCTTTGTACTCCGGTTTAGCGGAATAATAGGCATCATATCTGGAATCGCCCGGTTCGTACTCCTCGCGGGCGAACATAACGTCTCTTTCGTCTACTCTCTCTCCGGAATTGTCGATTTCTATTGCTGATATTCTTCCATCCGGCGCGAAGAACAGAAAGGCAAATGTGATCACAAAGGCCGGCGGAATAGAGAGCATTATCATCGAGAAACTGAAGATATGATAATACGCTAACCAAACTGCGGATATTGCCGCCGTAAAAATCAGCGCAACCATAAAAGCCTTTGTCTTCTTTTCAAAATATGATGAAACGGCGAAGGCCAATACTGCAGCGCAGAGAATTATGCCCGTAGCTACATATATCAGTTCGATTGGATGCATTTAAGATACCGTGTTAATATTGTTGATCGATTTGGGTGTAGTCCAGTTCAGAGCCGAACATGCTGTGAGGGATCAGAAATATTAATAGCTGTAAGGCCGCCGCGATTATGAACCATTTTCTACCTTTTTTCAAATCTCTTCCCCGCCATAACGCCAACAGCCATCCCAGCATGGCAACGGCGGTCTTGTTGTCGGTCAAGTCACTCCCCAGAGGCCAGCCGGTCCAGAAAGCTCCGAAGGCAAATTTCTGGACAATCGGTCCGAGGATTATTCCTCCCAGGAAAAATAACGCCGCCGTCCATAACGCGAACCTGTAGGATTTTTCTCTTTTATATATGGCCTCCAATCCCGTTCTCGTACACAGAAGCATCGAGATAAACATCGCCAGGACGTGCGGAATCAATATGAAGATGGGGACATCGCCCTTGAACCTGATAACCACCGGTTCTTCCGAAAGCTGGTATTTAATGCCTTTATCGTCAATCAGGGTTATCTGGTAGGCGATCTTGCCGGCGGGAGGCTGTTTAGGAATAACGGCCAGGAGATTATTCCCTTCGCGTTTCAGGCTGTCAACCTGCCAATCATCGTAGCTTTTTAGCCTGCGCCATCGCAACTCGCCGGTTAGACGGTCGTTTTCCGCTAATATTTTAATAGCCGCATCTGAAGACGAGTAATTTGTTCTGAGGAGTTTATATTTAATTGTTTCGTCGCCGATCGTAGTCGAACCACGAACGGGATATGTCGGCCCGGTCAAACGCTGATAGAGTGCCGAGCTAACGGTAATTACCACGGTCAGAAACCAGATCATCGCGGTTTGTCTTTTTCGGGTTGCTGTCATTATTTGAATTTGCCCTAAAAAATTCGTAGGTTCACGATTGAAATTAGCCAATTCTCCGTTTTCATGATGGTGCAAAGGTATTGAATGCCTTCGGAAAATTCAAGCGGATTAATTGAAGACTTGACGAAACTGCCTCAATTATTTGATTATTGAGTTATGGAGGATCATATGGAGATAAAATTCCAGCAATTTGAGCCGTCGGAGATAAATTCACTGATCGATTTTTTGACATCCGATACCTGGCCGTTCCATATTTTTGAAAAGCCCGGACCGGAAAAAATAAGAGAGAATTTTAATAAAGGTCTATATGCCGACGAGGACAATCGCACTTTCTGGATTCTGTCGGAGAAGGGTGAACGAATCGGTATGGTAAGGCTCTTCGATCTGACCATGTACTCGCCGATGTTTGATTTGAGGATTAAGAGCGCTTATCGGCGGAAGGGCCTGGGTGAAAAAGCGTTGAGGTGGCTGGTGGAGTATGTATTTAAAACCTGGCCGGAGAAGACGCGGTTGGACGGCGAAACGCGCAGGGATAATATTGCCATGAGAGGTCTTTTTCGAAAATGCGGATTTGTAAAAGAGGCCCATTACAGAAATGCGTGGCCGGACCAGTACGGGAATATCTATGACAGTGTCGGATACGGCATTTTGAAAGAGGACTGGGAACAGAATAAAATCACCCCGGTGGATTGGGATGGCGAATAGGAATTTTCAAGGACGATATGCGAAAACGTATTAAAAGACCCAAACGCAGAATACCTCTTCCCAAAAAGACAGAAAAGGTCCACAGGGACAGATCCAGGTATTCCAGGAAAGACAAACATAAAAAAGACCCGGGCGATAGGGGATAGATTCGTTCTTTGATGTTCAAAAGCCGATTATACAGCACCTGAAAATTCCTCCAGTTTATTGACTTTGTAATATTATTCGATTAATTAGAGTTCCATGATAGATAAAGATAAAATCCTGATTGACTTCGCCAAGTTGTGGCTGGCCCATGACGGCTTATGGTTTCAGGCGGTGGAGAACGAGTTTGATCTTAAAACCGCCATAAAGCTCGATACCGAGGCCTGGCGTAAATTCTCTCCCATAGAAGCCAGAAGAATTCTTGAGCGTTTGGAAAAGGAACCGGGCGGCGGGCTGGATCTGCTGGAGGAAGCGCTGGGGCAACGTTTGTACGCCTTCATCAATAAGCAGAGGGCTGTTGAGAAAACCGACAAAAGGCTCGTTTTTGAGATGACCGCCTGCCGGGTGCAGGACGCCAGGCACAGAAGAGGATTGCCGTCGTTTCCGTGCAAAGATGTCGGAATTGTGGAGTATTCGACCTTCGCGGAAACCATCGATCCCCGGATAAAAACCAGGTGCCTGAAATGCCCGCCGGATGAATACAACGGCGAGTACTGGTGCCGCTGGGAGTTTTCGATAGAATAGCCTTCGCTGTCTATTTCCATCTTCGTCGCCCTTGAAAATTATCCTTGACAGCCTTATGATACGGTATTTTTATGCGAAAAATCTTGCACGGATTAATTGCCGCTAAGGGAGACGTTTTTGGCCTACGAAATTAACGACGACTGTATCATGTGCGACGCCTGCGTCCCGGAATGCCCGGAGGAGGCCATCACCGCGGCCGATCCCATATATATAATAGATCCCGATAAGTGTACCGATTGCGGCGACTGCGCGGAAGTCTGCCCCACCGAGGCCTGTATCCCGCTGGACGATGGTTAATTCGATAACCGAATAAAGAGCCTCCATAATCCTGATCATTGTTATCAGTTATTTTTTGTTTTGTAAAAAAAATATATTATTTTAACATGTTTGCCGTGAAGTGGAGAGTGTGTGAGGAATCATGATTCTAACGGGATTTTCGGGAATTAACAAATCATATTCGGCTCGGCCCGTGCTCAAGAACGTCGCCGGTGTCGTCAAGAATGGCGACCGGATTGCCCTTCTGGGAGCAAACGGCACCGGAAAAACCACACTCCTGGAAATTCTGGCGGGGAGGATTAACTCTGATTCCGGAAATATTGAAAAACCGAATGCCGTAAAACGGCAATACCTGCCGCAGGAGATAAAAATCGACAATGGCGGCACGCTGTTCGAGTACGCCATGAGCGGTTTGAGCGAATTAATAAATCTGCGGGCCGCTATCGAGCATGCTCATGACAAATTGATGCTGACAAAGGATGATCCCGGATTGCTTTCGGAACTGGGTGGCCTTCAGGAGAAATTCGAGGCGGCCGGAGGTTACGAAATGGAGACCAGAACCGGGTTGATTTTGACCGGCGTCGGATTCAAGCCTGAAGAGTTCCATATGGAGATGAATTCTCTGTCGGGAGGACAGAGGAATCGCGCTGCTCTTGCCAGAATCTTAATCAGCGCGCCCGATCTTTTGCTGCTTGACGAACCCACCAATCATCTCGACATCTCCGGCCTGGAATTCCTCGAGGAGTATCTGAAATCCTACGAAGGCGGTGTTATTTTCGTATCTCACGACAGGACCTTCATCCAGAATACCGCGACGTTGATCTGGGAATTATCGGCGGGTAAACTGGATATCTATCAGGGAAGCTACGATTTCTATCTGGGCGAGAGGGAAAGACGTTTCATAGCGGGTTTGAAGGAGTACGAAGCGCAGAGAGAATTTATTAAAAAGACAGAGGATTTTATCAGCCGCAATATCGCCGGGCAGAAAACCAAGCAGGCGCAGTCGCGCCGCAGGATGCTCGCCAGGCTGGAACGAGTTGATAAACCGTCCTCGGGGAAAACTATATCCCGGTTGGATTTTGGCAAAGCCGGAAGATCCACAAGGACGGTGGTGAAGTGCGAGAATCTCAACTTCTCCTATAACGATATGACTTTTTTAAGGGACATCGAATTCGAAATAGAGAGGGGCGAAAAAGTGGGGCTTTTCGGTCCCAATGGATCGGGGAAAACCACAATTCTGAAACTTATTACCGGGCGGATAAGCCCCGATAAGGGCAGCCTTGAAATCGGCGGTAAGACATCAATAGGCTATTACGATCAGCTGGCGGAGGACCTCGATTATGCCTCCAACCCTCTGGAGACGATTCGCAACGCTAAACCCGAGTGGATTGAGAGCCAGATCCGCGGTTTTCTGGGACGATTCTTGTTCAGCGGAGAGGATGTCTTAAGGCCGATAAAATCGTTTTCGGGCGGAGAGCGGTCGCGGTTGGCTATCGCAAAAATAATAGTCAACGAGCCCAATTTCCTGGTCCTCGACGAGCCGACGAACCATCTCGATATCAGGTCCCGGGAAGCTTTAGAAAACGCGCTGGCTAATTACGGGGGGGCGGTCTTCTGTGTTTCGCACGATAGATACTTTCTGGACAGCTTCGCCGAAAAAATATTCGCCATTGAGAACGGCACGGTGAAAATCTATTACGGTAATTACTCTTATTACAGGGAGAGAAAAGAAAAAGAGGCCGACAGGGTCAAACCGGAAAAAATAAAATCGGTTTCAGGTAAGCCCGCGAGGACCGAAAGGGCGCGAAGGGTTAATCCCCAGATATTGAATAAAATTGAAAATAAAATAGCGGCGCTGGAAGATAAAATAATCGGTCTGGAAAATGAGATAGCCGGTCTCGAAGGATCATCCGACTGGCAGAAATTGGCCGCCATGCTGGAGATGCGGGATGAATATTACCGGGATCTCGAATCTCTTCATCAAAAACTCGATGATTTGAAAAACGGCGATTCATAATTGAAAAAATATCTGGTTAATCGACGGAGATTATTGTATATGCGGGGTAAATGGGATCAATATTTTAATGTGATAGAGGTGGAAAGATGAAGGATCCGAGGATTGAGAAATACGCCGACGTTTTATTAAATTACTGTATCAAGTTGAAAAAAGACCAGCTCGTTTGTCTCCGGGGTTCGTCTCTGGCGGAACCGTTAATCCTGGAACTGTATAAGGCGGCCCTTCTCAAAGGGGCTCATCCGTTCACGCGAATATTGCTGCAGGGCCTGGAAGAGGTCTATTTTAAATATTCATCCGAAAGCCAATTGAAGTATATAACCCCCATCCAGAAATACGAGATGAACAATTCCGACGCCCTGGTGGCCATCATGTCGGACTTCAATACCAAGGAGCTGACCAATATCGATCCCCGGAAACACGCCGTGGCCCATAAGGCAGCCAGGCCGTTGATGCAGAAAACCATGAGGCGGGCGGCCCAGGGGACTTTTGCCTGGGTGGGATGCCTCTACCCGACCAACGCCGCCGCTCAGGATGCCGGCATGTCCCTTTCCGATTATGAAGATTTCGTTTTTAAAGCCTGCCTGCTGGATAGAAAGGACCCTGTTGCCGAATGGCAAAAAATCTCAAAGTACAACGCGCGCTTGATAAAATACCTTTCCCGCAAAAGCGAGATTAGGATAGTCGCCCCCGATACCGATCTCACCTATAAAGTCAAAGGCAGGAGATGGATTAATTGCGATGGCAAAAACAATTTCCCCGACGGCGAAGTGTTCACCGCTCCCTGGGAAAACTCCGCCAGCGGACATATCCGTTTCACTTTTCCGGCGGTCTACAACGGTCACGAGGTCGAGGACGTCAGAATCGAGTTTAAAAACGGCAAAGCCATAAAAGCAACTGCCTCAAAAGGCGAGAATTTCCTGACCGCCATGCTCAACATGGATAAGGGTTCCCGGTATCTGGGCGAGGTGGCCATCGGAACCAACTTCGGGATAAAAAATTTCACCAAGAATATCCTTTTCGATGAAAAGATCGGCGGCACCGTTCATATGGCCCTTGGTATGGCCTATCCCGAAACCGGCGGCAAAAACACCTCCGGCCTGCACTGGGATATGATCTGCGATCTCCGAAAAGACGGCGCCCTGTATGCCGACGGCCATATGTTTTTCAAAAACGGCAAATTTCTGAAATAGAAGGAATTATCGGTTTATTAGTTATTAGGTATAATTCAGTTTTGATTTATCCGGTACTATAGTTTAAAAATTATTTCAATTTAGTACCCCGCCCCCCGGCAACCGGTATCTCATATCCAGAGGCGGCCGGGAAATCTATCTCGATTCCGATCTAGGCTTTATAAATGAATCCTGAAAACAGTTCATCCAACCTTTTTACCGGCGCTGGCGATAACCATATTTTCGGTGTCAAAATAGTCTTGCACAACGCGCTGTATATCGGCTGGAGTAACCTTTCTTATTTTTGATATATAATCGTCCTCGTAATCGTAGCCCACACCGAGGAATTCGTTCTTGCACATGTAATAGGCCTGGTTGATCCTCGAAGCCCTGGCCAGCAGCATGGAGCCCCAGGTGGAGTTCTGCGCCTTTTTCAGTTCTTCCTCTGTCGGGAGTTCGTTTTTCAGTTTGTTCATCTCGGCGATCATTCCATCGCGGGCGATATCGTAGTTTTCGAAACCGGTGCCCATCGATGCAATCAGCCAGCCGAACTCCGGCATGAAGCTGACGCCCATACCCACGGAATAAGCGAGCCCCTGCTTTTCGCGAAGGTTTTCCTTCATGCGGGACGATATAATCGATGCCGCCATGTCGATTGCGGGAGCGTCGGGCGATTTCAAACCGGGACATAAACTTCCCAGATAAATATAAATCTGTTCTTTGTCCATTTCGTGGTTGACTTCCGCCCGTCCGCCCAGTTTCGCCGGCATCCCCAACGACGGATAATCCTGGTTGCTTTTTTCCATTTTACCGAATGTCTCGTAGACCCAGCTTTTCACCGTATCGGGATCGACATTGGTCGCTATGGCCATAATCATGTTGTTGGGCGCGTAAAATCTCTTATGGTGATCTGCGAGATCCTCTCTGGTGAACCGCATTATGCTTCCCCGGTTCCCCATCACCGCTTTGGAGAACGGGAAATCGGCGAAAAGATTTTCGTAACACAGATCGCGTGCGTTCTGGTAAGTAGATCCGGATTTCATACCGAGGAGCCCCATTACTTTCTGCATTGTCTGCCCGATTTCATCATCGGGGAAATCGGGTTTTGATACGATCCTGTAAAAAAGCTTCGTGCCGTCATAGGCATACTCGTCGATGGTTTCGAATTTGATAAATGAATAGGCGGTGCTTGTGTATCTGTCGTCATAGGGGATATAGGGATTATCGTTGGCGGTGATCTCCGCCCCGATATCGTCAAGGGAGTTCTGCACTTCGTTCGCGTCCATTCCATCAGCGCCCTTAACCAGCATCCTGTTGACAAAATCGGTTATTCCGTCCTTGCCTTCGGGTTCCAGAAGGCTGCGATCTTTTCCCAGGATATTGATGGCGTAAACCCGGCTGTCGGGATTGTACTTTATTATCAGGTTCAATCCGTTCGGGAGCGTTTCATGTACAAATTTGTTATAGTCTTTTTCCCCCGCAGGCCCGGAGCAGAATAGCGATAACGCAAATAACGGGATCAGCCCCAGGGCAATTATAATTTTAAATGCGCTTCTCATTATCTCTACTCCTTTCCCGGGGCCAGGGCGCTGGCGATATATTGCGGTTCGGCGAAATATTTTTGCGCGGCGGCGCTGATATCGCCGGGCTTTACCTTGGATAAATTATCGATATAGCTTTCAAGGAACTCGTATCCGCAGGTGGCCAGGTATGGCGCCTTCATTATGCCGTAATAATGCAGTTTCTCCTCGAGCTTGATTTCGTTTACCTTATTGGGTATCACCACCCGCCTGATATCGGCCTCGCTGAATTCTGTACCGGCGGTCACCTTCAGCACATCGACCGTTTTTTGCACGATCTCCTCTATTTTATCGGGATTGTTTGTCCTGATGGAGATATCCATCATGGTGAATTCCGACTGGATATCGAGGGCTACCGAAACCGAGGTCGCCAGGGGCTTATCCCCGCCGGTAAGGGCGTCGCTTAATGGCGATGCGTCGGAATCGATATACTGGGAAAGAACGTCATAAGCGAAAAACCCGCTGTCGCTATAAAGCGGACCGGGAAAGGAGATATCGATATATGTAACATTTGTCGGGAATCTCTTTATGTTAATCTTCGTACCGAACGGCGGTGAGATCGCGAATTCGTCAAGCCGCGGCTCCGGCCCTCGCTGAATCGTGCCGTAATATTTCGCCACCAGTTTTTTCATTTCGGGCGTCTCGAAATCGCCGCTTATAAAGGCGGTCATGTTGTTGGGGACGTAATATTCCCTGTAATATTTCATGACCTCGTCGCGGGTAACGCTTCTTATGGTTTCCTCGAAACCGATCACCGGTCGCGCGTACGGCGTACCCTCGAATTTGACGGCGTTGAAGTAATCGTAGGCCACGTATCCGACGACGTCGTTGTCCTTTTTTATCTCCTCTGCTACGATGTCGCGCTCCTTGGGAAACTGGTCGGCGGGCAGGATGGAATTGAAGAGCTGGTCGGACTGGATGTCGAAACCCTGCTCTATAAATTCGCTGGGCATCACCACCAGGTAGCCGGTCATCTCCTGCCGGGTGAAAGCGTTGATATAGCCGCCGTAATCCCTAACTCCCTCGTTTATCTCTTTGCGGGTTTTGGTTTCGGTACCGTTGAAGAGCATATGCTCCAACAGATGAGTGAAACCGTTGTTCTGCTCGTTCTCGAACTTGCTTCCCGCTTTCACTATTATCACGGACGATACCAGCGGAGCGGCATGGTTTTCCTTAAGGATGACTTTCATGCCGTTACCAAGGGTGTAAAACGTAGTCTCTCCCGCAAGGGCAGAAACCGCCATCACCAGCAGACCAAGAAAGATAAAAATAGCAGATTTTATCATAATTCCTCCGTATCGGTTTTTTTCATAGTGGAGGATAGATAGAATTCCATATTGCTAAAGTCAAGGGGATAATTCCTTGCCTTGAGGTGGCAAAAAGATAGTCGGCAATGAGCTCCAGGAAACCGGCGCATTCATAATATCATAGCGTCATTTTTGCGGGAATAATCCTGAAGTTTAGCTGTATTGTTATTGGACGGCCGTCAAAACATAGCGCGTTATGCGGGGTCCGGGAGCGCTTCTTTCGCGTGAAACATGTAACATAATTGTGCTTTTAAGAGGGAGGCAAGCATGAAAACAATCAAGTTTATCGGTGTGGCCGTGATAATAGCTACAATGATATTCGCCTACGCCGCGCCGAAAGAGGAAACCGGGACGATTACCGGTAAGGTGATCGATAAAACGACTGGAGAGGGACTTCCCGGGGTATCGGTAATTATTGTCGGTACAACAATTGGAGCGGCATCGACATTTGATGGGACATACGTGATCTTGAATGTCCCGGTCGGAACCTATTCCCTGCAGGCAAAGACAATCGGTTATAACAGCGTCCGGATCGACAGCGTAAGAGTGGTGGCGGATAGTATTACTACGATAAACTTCGAGCTGAG
Source organism: Candidatus Zixiibacteriota bacterium (assembly GCA_020344055.1). Taxonomy (GTDB): domain Bacteria; phylum Zixibacteria; class MSB-5A5; order UBA10806; family UBA10806. The sequence goes on from CP070813.1 coordinate 97,879, forward strand.
TTCTCTTGCCGAAAAGGTTGAGGATATTATCGTAGAGGCCGAAGCCCCGGTAATCGATAAATTTCAGACGTCAACCGAATGCAAGAAGGACGCAGATAACATTAGCCATATGCCCGTGACTAACGTTGCGGACGCTTTAAGAACGGAATCTGGCTTTGTGCAACAGGACGGAAGATTCCACGCGCGCGGGGGACGGAGTGGTGAAATCTCGTACATGGTCGATGGGATCGAAATTAAAAACTGTCTCGGAGGATATAATTTCAATCAAAATGCCATTCACTATCCGCCATATGATATCGATTTCAAAACCGAGGAATACGATCGCATCTACGAAAATGAATTCCTGGATGCTCTTTCCAATCCCCTATCAACCTTCTCAATCGACGTCGATGCCGCGTCATATACCAATACACGGCGCTATTTGAATGACGGATATCTCCCTCCGGCTGACGCCGTTCGGATCGAGGAGTTCATCAATTATTTCACCTACGATTATCCCCGGCCCGAAAAAGATCTGCCTTTTTCAATTACCACCGAGGTATCGCAATGCCCCTGGGCGGAAAAGCATAAACTTCTTCATATCGGCCTTCAGGGCAAAACTGTGTCGCTGGAGGATATTCCTCCCGGCAACCTGGTATTCCTTCTGGATGTGTCCGGCTCCATGAGGCCCGCTAATAAATTACCATTGTTGAAATCAGCGTTCAAACTCCTGGTGGATCAATTACGGGATAATGACAGGGTGGCTATCGTGGTTTACGCCGGAGCGTCCGGCCTGGTATTACCGTCTACTCCCGGCAATCAAAAAAGAACCATTATAGACGCCATAGACAATCTTTATTCGGGAGGATGCACCGCCGGGGCGGCGGGAATCAAACTGGCCTATGAAATAGCCAAAAAGAATTTTATCAAAGACGGCAACAATCGGGTGATTCTGGCCACCGACGGCGATTTCAACGTGGGCGTGTCCAGCACCTCGGAACTGGTCCGTATGATCGAGGAAAAACGGGAAGACGGAATTTTCCTGACCGTGCTGGGTTTCGGCCAGGGTAATCTGAAGGACTCCAGGATGGAACAGCTCGCCGATAAGGGAAACGGCAACTACGCCTATATCGATAATATCATGGAGGGCAAAAAAGTTTTGGTCAGCGAACTTAGCGCCACCATTTACACCATCGCCAAAGACGTCAAGATCCAACTGGAGTTCAATCCCGCCAGGGTCCTCGCCTATCGTCTGGTAGGGTATGAAAACCGGATGCTCAAAAAGGAGGATTTCAACGACGACAAGAAGGACGCTGGCGAGATCGGCGCCGGGCATTCGGTAACCGCCATCTATGAAATTATCCCGGCCGGGGAGGAAATGAAACTAAGCGACGTCGACCCGCTGAAATACCAGAGATCTCAAATAGTTCCCGACGCCTATGAAAGCGCGGAGCTTTTGACCGTAAAATTCCGCTACAAAAAACCGGACGGCGACAAAAGTAAGCTCATAACCGTTCCTGCTCTCGACCAGAATCTGAAGCTCTCTAAAACCAGCGATAATTTCAGGTTCTCGGCGGCGGTGGCGGAGTTCGGTATGCTTCTGCGCGACTCCAAACACAAAGGCGATTCCAGCTACGACCGGGTGATAAAACTTGCCTCCGGTGCCAGAGGAGAGGATTCCGAGGGGTATAGGGCCGAGTTCATCAAGTTGGTCAAGCTGGCCAGGGATCTTTCCAAAACCGTAGCGGAGGGATAGCAATGCGGTTCTGCACGCAGGGGGCGTGTGATATCACGTCCCCTGTAGATATTGACGTATAAGGTTATCGTCATCGCGAGGAGTCCGTAGGACTACGAAGCGATCTCATACCTTTTAAATGATATCGCATTTTGACTCATAGATAAAATTTTATATATTCAGGCCATGCCTGACCTAACGACCGGCCAGAGGCTGGCCGAATTTTCTAAAGCGGTCCGGGAATCGACCTTGAAGCGTCTCAAGCTGGTGCCGCCGGGCAAAGAGAACTGGCGGGTATCCCCCGAGGCCATGAGCTTCGCCGATACCGCACGTCATCTCATCGAATGCGATCGGTGGCTTTTTAAAAAGCTGGCGGATAAGGAACTGCCCCACAGCGACGGCAAAGCGGTGGAGGAAATCCCGGTCAGTCGTCAGGAATTTGAAAAATATATAGCCGATCTCCAGAGGTTGGGTATAGAACGTGCGGAAAAGCTGGCGAAGATTACCGACGATCAATTCGCAGAGCCCATGCATGATAACCGCTTCGGCATGGTTACCCTCTGGTGGATTATCGTCCGCGGCAACCTCGACCACGAGGCCCACCACCGAGGGCAGATCGTGGCATGGTTGAGGATGGTGGATTAGAATTTATAAGTAAAAACTAAAATATAAGAAAAACGGTTTAGTATATAAATATAATGTCAAGCATGAAAATATATTTCGCCACAATAGTCTTTAAATTCGACTTTTTTATAATATTCATTGACTATTTAAAAATGGTCGCTTAACTTTCGGTCAGCGCGAAGGCTAAGAATTTATTTATAATAAGGAGGTTTTTTGAAGGACGAATTTACGGAAGTTGTAGACCCTGAAGCCTTTGAAATCGCCATAGGCAAAATCAGTGATGGTTTTATATTTGAGAAATTTGCATTGCCTTTTATGGGTCAAGTATTAGGGGATAGTTTCATTCCAGTCGCTGGATTGAAAGATAAAGGCATCGATGCTTTCAAAAATATTTATGCGAGAAAATCAAATAATAAATTCATATATCAGCTATCTATTGAAAAATGGGCTCGATCAAAAATTGAAAAAAGCATAGAAAAACTAGTAAATAACAATATTGATTTCGATATGTTTATTTACGCTACAAACAAAAAAGTAAAAGATATTGAAGTAATAACTGAACAATTACTCACTGTATATCAAAAAGCAATCCGAATTTACGATCTAAGGTGGTTCGCCAATAACATTAATTTTTCTGAGGGCACAATAAAAGTTTATTATTCATACGTTTCGAAATATTTGAATGAATATAATTTGCCTGGAAGGGCGATTTCAATTGATGATCACGTGAGCGACCCGAGATTATTTGTGTTTTTAAGCCAGCAATGGGATTACAACAAGGGGAATTATGATTTATTAACCAATCTGGTGGATACGTTAATTTTATATGTCCTGGAGGGCACAGATCCGGATAAGAAATTATTTAAGAGTATAGATGAAATTAAAATAGAAATATCAAATTTAATAAAATCAGATATCGCAAAATTTTCTACCAAAATTAATGAAAGATTAGGTGTTCTTTCCAAAAAGTCACGGAAAATTCAATTTCATAAAAAAGTTAAAGGATATTGCTTGCCCTATCAAACAAGATTATCAATTCAACAAAGAAATATAATGGATTTAAATGCATATGATAATTTTATAGAATCTTTAGATAAAACCTTAAAACTACATTTAAGAAAAGAAAAAATACGCGTTGGAGATTGTAAGAAATTAATCATGGACACATTCCATAGCTTATTTTATCAACAGGGTTTGGAATTTTCTAATTTTATATTAAGGGGTGTAAATCGGGATACTTTTGAGGGCAATATAGTTGAAATTATTGATAGGACTATAGACAAAAGTCCGGTTGTGGAAAAAAACAAAGAAAAGGTTAAATATGTTTTAATAGATACCATTAGGCAAATAGTATATAAGGGCAGTGAAACTCAAAAACATTATTTAAAGCGTTTATCAAACACTTACATGCTATTATTTTTGGTTCAATGCGAGCCAAAGATAGTATCTTATTTTAATATTTTGGCCTCAAAATTAAAAGTATATGTTGGGACATCTGTAATTATCCCTGCCTTATCCGAAATATTTTTGGATCAATATAATAGGCGACATTGGAATTTGCTGAAGCTTTCCAATGAGGCGGGAGTTTCATTAATTGTAAATGAGGGTATTATAGAGGAGCTAGTGGTTCATTTTAGGCTTGCGAAGGATTTATATTTTAATACCTATAGGGAAAATGAGCGTTATTTCTTAAAAGATAAAAAAGCGATATATCTAATAGATGAAATATTAATTAGATCTTATTTTTACGCTAAAATTGAAGGTAAAGTTGAAAATTTTGATCATTATATGAATAGATTTATTAATCCTGATTTAACAAATGCTTATGAAAATATTATTGATTGGCTAAAAAATACTTTTGGAATCTCATACGTTTCGGATAAATCCATTAGCATTAATATAGATAAAGAGGAATTTGAGAGTATATCAAGATTTTTAACAATTAAAGGAAAACACTATAAGGCTGCTGAAATAGACGCCAAGCTCGTTCTGACAATTTATGCGCTTCGCGAACATTATAATGAAACAGATAGTGCCGGTGTTTTCGGCTATAGAACATGGTGGCTTTCTAAAGATATTATTACGCAGACTGCGGTCACAGAGATATTTGGACATAAATATAAAGTGAATTGCTATTTAAGACCGGATTTTTTAAATAACTATTTGTGTTTAACTCCGACAAGAAGTTGTGTTGATAAAACTTATGAAGAATTATTTCCGAGTTTATTAGGTACTAGATTGGGGTATCATTTACCGGCAGAGGTGCATGAAACAATAAATAAAAAGATTCTCCTACATGATAGTTTGGATCCCGCAAGAAAAACCGCAATAATAAGGGACCTTGCTGAACAGTTAAAAGTAGATCCATCAAAATTAACAAAAGAATTTATAAAAGAAAAATCTAGGCTGAAAAGATAATAATTATATATTTTTGTATAATTACACCCGCATCCTCTTAAAATAATCTATGGTCTCCCTAACCACCCGAGGCGACAAAAGTAGGCTCCCGATAAGCGTGGGTATGGCCATGGTGGCGAACATGGTGTCGAGGAGATTGAGCACGATGTCCTGCGACCAGATGGCACCGAAGAAAAGGCTCACTATATAGACGTAGACATACTTGCTGCCGAAATTGAAGCCGAACAGGTAGCGGGAGCATTTGAGGCTGTAGTACGAATACGATATCATGGTGGAGATGGAGAAAAGAATAATAACCAGCGTCAGGATGTATCGTCCCAGGCCCGGCATGGCATGCTCGAAGGCGTTGACCGTCATCACCACGCCGTCCTCCGCGGCCGGCACCCCGGTGGAGAGTATTACCAGCGCGGTCATGGTGCAGACTATGTTGGTATCCAGAAACGGCCCCAGCATGGCGATCAAGCCCTCGCGTACCGGCTCGTCGGTCTTGGCCGCACCGTGGGCCATAGGGGCTGTTCCGAGACCTGCCTCGTTGGAGAAGGCCGCTCTCCTCACTCCGGTAATCAAGACTTCGCGAAACGCCACGGCGGTGCCGCCGCCTATGATAGCCGTTCCGCCGAACGCCTGGGTTACTATTGAAGAAAGTATCCCCGGCACGGCGGAATAATTGCTCAGTATCACATACAACGCGGAAACGAAATAAAGCACAAACATGGCCGGCACGACCTTGCTGGTGACCTTTCCCACCCTTACAATACCGCCGATAATAACGATACCGACAAAAAGCATGCAGACCATGCCGGTGCTCCACTTGGGGATACTCCAATCGTTCTGCAGAAGCCCCGATAGCTGGTTTACCTGAAACATGGCCAGGCATCCAACCATGCCGCAAACTGCGAACATGACGGCCAGGGATTTGAAATATTTGCCGAGTCCGACTTCAATGTAGTACATGGGCCCGCCCTGGTCGATACCGCGTTCATCCTTCTTGCGGTACATGGTTGCCAGCGTGCAGGTGAAATATTTCGTGGACATACCGACAATCCCCGCCACCCACATCCAGAATATCGCTCCCGGGCCGCCGATGGAGACGGCGATGGCCACTCCGGCGATATTCCCCATGCCTATGGTTGCCGAGAGAGCCGACGATAGGGCATGGAAATGGCTTATCTCGCCGGGGTCGTCGGGATCATCATATTTGCCCCTGAGAATATTGATGGCGTGACGAACGCCGCGAAACGGAGTGAACCTGCCGGCGAAGGTAAAATAAATACCTGCCGATATGAGCAGGATTACAAGCGGCAATCCCCAGACGATATCAACCGCCGAGGCCCAGAATCTGTCGAATAGTTCCATCATCGCGTTTTCGGCCGGAACAGATATCGGCGTTCTTAAAACGCCTCCGGCAATATAGCATGGATACAGGATCGGGTGAAGAAAATAATTGGATAGATTGGTGTCGGGAAATTTCCGACCGGGCTACGCTTTTGTGGCTTGCGCTTCTTTTTGAGAAAGAATTTCCCTGATAGCCTTACCCAGGATCTGCATGTTATATGGTTTACGGATATATCTGGCCACGCCGAGCTTCTCGGCCTCCCTGACCCTGTCGGTCTCGGAGAATCCGCTGGCGATAATGGCCTTCTGCCCGGGATGGATCTTTATGATCTCTTCATAAGTATCGAGACCGTCAAAATCCTCTTCCATTATCATGTCGAGTACGACCAGGTCCACCCGGTGTGTCTTTAAATATTCAACGGCCTCTCTGCCGTTGACGGCGGTTATTATATTATATCCCATACTCGTCAGTATGGTAGCGGCGAGTTCCCTTTGCTCCTCCATATCGTCCACAACCAGGATTTTCTCATTTCCCCTGATATCTATTACCTTTCGGTCTTCCGCCTTCGAAGCCGTCTCGACCAGCGGAAGATAAACGACAAAATCGCTTCCCTTATCGACCTCGCTTTTCACGTCTATATAACCGTTGTGGTCTTTAACAATGCCGTAAACTATGGAGAGCCCCAGGCCGCTTCCGCTCCTGCCCATTTTTTTCTTGGAATAAAAAGGTTCGAATATATGCTTCATGTCGTTTTTCTCAATGCCCATTCCGGTATCGCTGACGGTAAAAATAATATAATTTCCCGCCACCAGGTTATCGAATCCCCCTATGAGCCTGTCTATGTATCCGTAATCCAGCTTGATCCGCAATTCGCCCACGCCGGGCATGGCATCCATGGCGTTGATAATCAGGTTCATTATAATCTTCAACAGGTGGGGTTCCGATCCATATGCTATGGGAGTGTTTTCGTTCAGGTCGGTTGTCATTGTCACGTCGGGATGCTGTGATTTGATAACGGTGAACTCGGGCGATTTCAGATAGGAATCGATTATATTCCCCATATCCACCGGAGCCAGCTCATATCGGCCCCTGCGAGCCAGCGTAAGAAGGTCCTGGACCACGCCGGCGGCCCTTTCCGCCGATTTTTTTATTTTCATTATGTCGTGTAAGACAGGGTGGTCCTCTTCCAATTTCGTTTTAATCAAATCGGGATAGGCAACCAGCGGTCCCAGTATATTATTCAGATCATGAGCCACGCCCCCGGCCAGTATGCCCAGCGATTCCATCCTCTGGGCGTTTGTGAGCTGTTCCCTTAATTCCACTTTCTCCTTTTCTGCTCTCTTGAGTTCGGTTATGTCTGTTAGAATCCCGAATGAACCGAGAATATTCCCGTCATGGTTTTTCAGTACGTTGGCGGAAAGCAGGATATGCCGTTTCTGACCGTCAAGCCTTTCAACAAGCACCTCGTTTTTTCGAAAATTACGATTTCGTTGATTCAATATGTTGTTATATATTTTCGGCAAATCCTTGTTGGCCACGATTTCGTCAAAGTTTGAACCGATGATCTCTTCCTGAGGGAGCCCGAATATCTCGCTCGAGGCCTCGTTGGAAAATATAACTACAGTGTCCGTGCTTACTATTAATAGCCCTTCCTCCATGGATTCTATAAGCGTACGATATCTTTCCTCGGATTGGCGGAGCCGCTCCTCGGAACGTTTCTGGCTGGTTATGTCCTTATTGATTCCCCTGTATCCCGTCAGTTTACCGTTTATATCTATGATGGGAACGCCGTTTGATTGGATACAGATCAGGGGGCCGTCTTTGTGGGTATTCCAGCTTACCCAGTCGGTTATGTTCTGTTTTCTTGATAACACCATTATAAACAGTTCTCTCACAAGTTCCGTTTCGTCCTGGCTCACTATATCGAACATCGATTTTCCGATTAACTCCTCCGGCTCGTATCCGATTACGCTTTTTACGCCTTCGCTTACGTATGTGAATTTACCGGCCGCATCGATTTCCCAGATCCAGTCCGAACTGCTTAAGGCGATGTCGCGGAAACGTTTTTCAGAATCGCGCAGGGCTTTCTCGGCTTTTATGCGCTCGGTAACCTCGACGAACATCGCCACCATTTTGCCGGGAGACGTCTGAAAGGCGTGCACCTCAAAGGCGCCGTCTGCTTTTTTATCTGCGTATTGAATCTGGTTTGTCTGCCAGGAAGTCCCTTCGGCCGCAACCCGTTTGTAAATATCGGGAACCTCGGTCTCGATCAGGCTCGGGAATGCCTGCTCTATGGTAAGCCCGATTAGCCTCTGATTGTCCACGCCGGTCATTTTATCCGCGGCGTTGTTGGCGCCGATAAGAACAAGCCGTCCCCGGGGATCAAGCTGATACATATGTATTCCCATGGGCGAGGATTCAACTATATTGCGAAATTTCTCCTCCGAGTTTATCAAGGCTTCTTCGGTATGCCTGCTTTCAGATATGTCGGTGCAGATTATTAAAGCGGTGTCTACAATGGAACTGTTTGAAAACAACGGGTAGATCGATACGCTTAAATTGTGGATTACACCGATTTTTTTTACCAGGTCTATTTCCCTTTTCACGGGACGGCCGCTTTTGATTTCCTTCAGCATTTCTCTGCAGGAATCAAAGGCATCCTTGTTGAATAAAAAATTGAGGGGCATCCCCACAACCTCATCCTTCCGGTAACCGAAGATCGATTCGGATCCGGAACTGAATGACAGAATCCTGCAATTTTCATCATTCATATCGCAGGTTATGAAAGATACATCCAGGGCGGAGTTATAGATGCTGTTTACGAACGCTATCTGATTGTCCAGGGATGATTTTGTTTCTCTTAGTTTCCTAAAGTTTCTGTTTACATTTATAGCCGCGAAAATCATGGCGGCCAGGAATGTGACGCAGGAAAAGGTGACCGTATATGAAAACTGATCGCCCTTTAAAAATTGATGTATTATTATCGGGCCCATGATCGACAGCGCGTAGAGAACATAAAACCGCAAAATCGGGGAAAGAAGAGGTACGGCGGCCGCGATCCCGCCCCCTCCGATAAAAATCAGGAAAACCTCGTATTGCGTGGGAATGGATCCGGAAAAATAAACGACGGACAGTCCCCATATGAAGCCCTGCAGGATTGCAAAAATCGAGTAAATGTGAAAATATCTCTTCAAAGATATTCTCCTGCCAATAAAAGGAAGCTGCAGAGATAAACGGACCAGATTGATTACGATTACTACCAGTATCCAGATTATAAGCTGAGACTTGCTAACCATTGGATAGATGAGAGAAACGACAATGGCCGCCAGAGCCATGTGAATATAGGGCGATAACCTGCCCAATTTGGCAATGTCTCGGATAATTACGTCATCCACCGCGAGTTTCATAACTGCGAAATTTTATTAAGGTTATGATTTATGCCACACGTATTTTCATTCTGATTCTTATATCGGCCGGATTGGATTTATGATTAGGAAATTGGCTTACTATATCCCATTGTTTTACAAAGAAATATATCCGAATCAATCAGTATTATTTCCCGGCAAGGAATTTGACATAGGGCGAACGGGCTTTCGAGCAGGCACTTGTCAATCACCGGCACTTATATCCTTGTATCCGGCCATCGCCTTGAAGTCGCTTCCGGAGGGATTCTGGAAAACTCTTAAATCGAATTCCGGTATCACCGCCAGTATATGATCGAAAATATCGGCCTGTATGCCTTCGTACCTCGCCCATTCCTGGTCGCTGCTGAAAACGTAAATTTCGATAGGCAGACCGGTCGGGGTGGGCTGGAGATGACGAATGAGAAAGGTCATGTTTTGGCTGATTTGAGGATGATTTTTCAAGTAGGCCGCTATATAAGCCCTTAAGGTACCTATGTTGGTGAGGTTCCTGCCGTTTACCAGGGTGGACGTATCGACATTATGAGCAAGATTGTATTCGTCGATCTCTTTTCTTTTGTTTTTTATATAGCCGCGCAAAAAATGGATTTTCTCGAATTTATCGAGCATCTCCGGCGCACAGAATTTTATGCTGCTCATATCGATATAGATCGCCCTTTTTATACGGCGTCCACCCGATTCGGTCATACCTCGCCAGTTTTTGAATGAATCGGTAATAAGGGCATAAGTGGGAATGGTCGAAATTGTCTTATCCCAGTTTTGCACCTTTACGGTTGTCAGGGTTATATCGATGACATCGCCGTCCGCCCCTAATTTCGGCATCTCTATCCAGTCGCCCAGCCTCACCATTTTATTGGCGGAGAGCTGCATTCCAGCGATAAACCCTAAAATGGAATCCTTGAAGATCAGGAGTAATATGGCGGTCATGGCGCCTATACCGCTGAGCAAAACCCAGGGGGAACGATTCATCAGGGTGGCGATTATAAATACCGCTCCAAGAGTGTAAATCAGGATCATGATAATCTGAACCGCTCCCTTGATGGGCCGCTCCCGGGAGATGTCGTATCGATTGTAGATATCGATTACCGCGTTGGAAAAAGCGTTCAGCGAAACCAGAAGGATAATAGCCATTCCGCTTAAGATGATTCGTTGAATCCAATCCTGCGCGGCGGGAAAAATCGGCGCGGCGAAATATATCACCAGGGCCGGCGCCAGATTGGCCAGCCTGTGAAAGACCTTTCTTTTTAATAGTATGTCATCCCAATCGCTTCTGCTGCCTCTGACAACGAAATGAAGAATTCTGAGGAGGATTTTTTTGACGATGAAATTCCCCAGCAGCGCCAGCAGTATTATGCACGCGATCCCCGCAATCCAGCCGAGCGGTTCGGCATACTGAATCTCAAGGCCCAGTTCTCTGAGCCGCGATATTATGACCTCAATCATTCGGTTCTCCTTTCACTATTGAAACAGCCCTATCAACAGGCCGGAGAGCCCCAGCAATATCGATCCCGAAACAAGCAAAACCGACAGCAAAAACCAGCGCACGAATTTTGCCCCTCGCCTGACCGCCATCCTGGAGGCGATCCAGGCGCCGGCCATATTCCCCAGCGCCAGCACCATTCCGGTTTTCCATTGGACCTGTCCGTTCAACATGAATATTATCAGCGCGAAAAAGGTAAAGCAAAGCACAATCAAAAGTTTCACGGCATTCGCTCTTACCAGGTCATAACCGGCGCCCAGCACCAGGCCTGCCAGCAAAAATATACCAACCCCGGCCTGAATAAATCCACCATAAACGCCTATCAGGAAAAACGCGAAAATTTTCAGGATTAATGAAAATCCTTTTTCATCCCCGGTTTTTCCCTCGAGCCATCGACGCGGTTTTATCAAGACCACGAAAAACATAACCACCATCAATATGCCGACCGTCCGGCGGATTATGAATTCATCCAGATTAACCGCTATCTGCGCGCCTATAACGGCCCCGACAACGGCCGGCAATGCCAGCATATTACCGGCCCGCATATCGAGCACTCTCTGCCTTCGAAAGCTCCCCACCGCCACCACGTTCTGCAACAGGATGGCCACCCGGTTGGTGCCGTTGGCTATATTGGCGGGTAATCCGAGAAAGATCAAAAGCGGAAGCGTAATAAGAGAACCGCTGCCGGCAAGCGTGTTGATAAATCCCGCGGCGAATCCCGCGGCGATAACAGCCGGGTAAAAAAACCACTCCATCGGAAAACCGCCTTACCTAAAATAAACGCGCACGACCAGGGAAAGAATATAGAGCTATATATTTTCTATCAAGAGAATTTTTATAAGGAAGAATTGATGGTCAAAAAACAATATAGCTTAATTTCCGTCACCGGCTTCGAGATACAAGACCTGAAGGCTGTCGTTGTTACATATGTAAATGTAGTTTCCCGTTGCGAAAAGCTCTTCGATGGAGGAGTCGTCGTACCTGCCTGATAGCTGGGGCAGGGCCGGGACAGTTATGTCCACGGCCCTGAATATATCGGAATTATTGTAAATATAGGCATAACTGCTGTCGGCGAATAGCCTGTCGCAGCCGCCGGACAGGAGATAGGAGCCCGCGATGACCGGAACCAGGGGATCGGCCACGTTTATTATTATAAAACCGATATCGTTCGCCAGATATACATAGCCGTTGCAGACGTGAATATCGTCGGTCGAGTATTCCGGATTGTAATATCCCACCACAACCGGATTCGAGGGATTGCTGATATCGATAATTTTGAGCGCGTCGGCGGTCAAAAGGTAAATGTATTCCTCCTCGTAACAGATATCCTGTATATTCTGCGGTTCCGCATGTCTGCCCAACACGCTGAAACCTGTAGAGTCGGGTAAATCCATGATTAATAGGCTGTCGATAAAGCTGCCGCTGGAGGCCAGAAAAATATAATTGTCCGATACGCATATTAAATGTCTACCCGGCGTCTTTATATATTCGTTCGTTTGTACCGGGGCAGACGGCGTGCTGACATCTACCATGACGAAACCGGAGTCGTGGGCGATGTAGGCGTAATCGCCTTTTACGTAGAGATCATCCGTCTGAAAGAGTATGAAATATCCGCCCGTTATCGAAAACTGGTCCGGAACCGAAATATCTATGATTTTCATGCTATTGTACGCTCCCCAGAAACCGGAGCAATAGGCGTAATTACCCTCAATATGGAGAAATACCGGGAACGATGTCATGGGACCCTGAATTGAGCCCGCAAGTCGAATGGTGGTCAGGGTGGTAGCGATAATAGTCTCCGACGATGAACTGCCGAGGCTGTTTGTGGCCGCTACATAATAGGAATACTGCGTATTTCCTGTCAGGTTCGTATCCACGTATGAGACCGTATTTGTCGCCGTAATCCCGCTTATGACCACCACCCCGGTATCCTGCCGGCAAACGAGGAAATTGGTTTCATTGTCGGAATTATCGATCCAGCTCAAGGCGATCCTGGTATCGGACAGTACCTCCGCGTTAAGTCCCGAGGGAGCATCCGGAATCGAGAAACTTATGGTAACAGTGTTGGAAAATTCCGATTCCGTCGCCGAATTAAAGGCGTTTATTCTGTAACTGTAACTCTCGCCGATCACCGCGGTGCTGTCGTAAAAAACGATGGTGTTTGCCGTCACGGTTTCGATAGCCGCCCATTGCGCGGAATTCGTGTCGCCCCCGACCTCATACCTCATGACATAAAAACCGTCTTCGTTATCGGAATTATCCGTCCATCTTAACTCCAGGGTTGTCGCGGTGATTATCAGCGCCGATAGACCCGAAGGGGGATAGATTACGGAGTCGTTCCGGAACGGAGGAGAGACCTTTTCCCCGCATCCCGTCAAAAACGAGATGGCTAATAGAACAAATATCCACTTATTTTTCCGCATATCGCCCCGTTTTAGATTTTATATCTCAATTCTATAATCGGTTTTGTTTATCCCGTTTTTAACCCGTCGGCACCCCGTATTTCGGGAGCCATTTTTATAATAAGTTGAAACATATAGGATTAGACGGCGAAACATTTGAATTTTATTTACGTAGACCAAAATGGGAGCGTTCAGATTTGTAATGGTTGATAAAATGCTGGTCGCTATTTCGGCAATTTTTAGCCAGAAGGGGAATTAAAATGTATTCCAGACGAAGAATATGGAGTTTTATTATTGTCGCGGTATTGGCTGCAAGCTTTCCCTGCGGGAACCTCTTTGCGCAACAGGCCGCGAAGATATTTGTCGGTGAAGCGATCAATATTCATTCGGAAATCCTGGGCGAAGACAGGACATTATACATCTATACCCCTCAGGGATATAGCTCTACCGAGGACAGATACCCGGTGCTTTACATGCTTGACGGGGGTGAGCATTTTGTTCATGTGTCCGGAATAATACATTATCTATCCGGCATAGGACATATTCCTCAGATGATTATGGTGGCAATACCCAATACCCGGCGAACCCACGACTTTACGCCCACCTATAATGAGGAATTTCCCACCAGCGGGGGTGGAGAGAAATTCCTGAATTTCCTTGAAAACGAATTTATTCCCTATATCGATCAAACCTACAGGACCCAACCCTATCGTATACTTGCGGGACATTCGCTGACGGGAACCTTTACCGTATATACGCTTCTAACCAAGCCGGATTTATTCGGCGGCTATATCTCCATATCTCCATCCATAGGCTGGGATGACGGCGTTATGGTTAAGCGGGCGAAATCGTTTTTCCAGAAACAGGCCAGGTTTAATAAATTCTTTTACCTCACCCTGGGGGACGAGGGCGAGTGGAAGTTTTCGTTTTTTAAAGACCTGACCGATACCATAAGAAGGACCAGACCGCAGGATTTCAACTGGAAATTCGTTCACATGAAAGATGAATCCCATGTATCTATTCCCCATAAGAGCGTTTATGACGGTCTCGAGCTTTTATACAAGGACTGGGCGGTGCCCGATGGAGTGGCGGCCGGAGGTCTGGAATCGATTCTGAACCATTACCGGCAACTGACGGATAAATTTGGTTACACGGTTTCGCCGTCTGAAATTTATCTGAATATTCTGGGTTACGAGTTTTTAAATATTCGGGATCTGGAAGAAGCGCTGAGTATTTTCGCTTATAACATTAAACTGTATCCGAACTCCGCCAATGTTTACGACAGCTACGGCGAGGCGCTCGAAAGGGATAGCCAGCTTGAAAAGGCGCTCGAAAATTATCAAATCGCCTATAACAAAGGGAAAGAAAACTCCGATCCCAACGAAAATATCTACAGGCAGAATTACGAGCGGGTGAAAAAATACCTGGAAGAATGAAACCGATATACGATTCGATTCCTGCTGGTTGCCAAGCGCCCGCCTGGCAGCCTGAAAATCCGAAAATAAAAAGCCGGAGCCAACGCCCCGGCTTTTATTTTGTATTGTTGTCAGATGCTAATTCGGGAATAATTCTCTCAGCTCATCCACTGAGAGGTATTCTATCCCGGAATCGGAGATCTGAACCACCTGCGATCCCACCTTGAACCTTACCTCATCGCCGACCGCCAGATAACGCCCCAATGAGGGATCTTTTTCGAGCAGCTGGAAGTAGGCTTCCGAGAATCTCTTTATTTCGATATCGAATGAATCCTTCTCGATATCCGACTGTATCCAGTTGACGCCGGATTGGTAGAAAGCCTGAACGCCAACCTGCTTCGCGTTGGTGATCTCGTGCCTCTGTTCGTCGATCACAACCATCCCGTCGGGCGCAACCTGTTTCGAGACACTTTGCGAATGGAGACTCTGAGATTGCGTCACTGCGGTTCTGCCCGACTTTTCGCCGCCCAGACCTTCCAGTTTATCCTTCAGGCTTTTTCTGAGTACCGGCGCCTCCGCCTCCCAGTAGGCGCCCGCCATCCGATACTCATCGCCGGTAACCAAAAACGAGGTATATTCGGTTATAATCCCGAATTTCTTGGAAAGCTCGATTACCTCGGTTAGAAGCTCGTCGCTGGTACCGTGAAGCCGCATCTGCTGGAGCAGATGCCCGATTCTCCTGTTTGCCCACAAAAGTGCGATATACTCGTCCGACACGGAACCGTCGGAATACTCCACCGGGTACCTGTATTCCGCGTGTTCATCGGCGATTTTCCCCGACAAGGTCGCGTCCGAACCGCCCAGGCTTCTAAATCTCCCGGTTATTATGACCTCCGAGCCATAGAAAAGATCGGGTAGCTTCTCCGGGTATATATTGTAGCCGTTTTCGGAGGCGAATCTCAGTTTCACATCCGTCATGGCCGGGCGGCTGATTCTGGCCGCCAGCCTGGAGACCTTCACCTCGATATTCTCATTCGGGAGAACGTACTCCGGCGCCCCGCCGTTTTCCTCGGCGAGACGGTCCAGAAGGTGCGCGTTGACGTCATACCCGACCCCAAATACAAATAGCCTCGCCCTACTTTCGTTGAGTCTGGTCGTATTCTTTATGATATCCTCGATATTTCTATTTCCAACCGTTGGAAGGCCGTCAGTTAGAAAGATCAGATACGTTGGATCGCCGTTTTTCGGGATCATCTCGCAGGCCCTGGCGAGAGCGTCGTAAATATTGGTGCCTCCCGAGGCGTCGATCCGATCGGCGAATTCGATGGCATCGGCCACGTTTTTCTTGCTGGCGTCGAGAAGACCCGGATTGTAGGGCATTACGTTATCGTCATAATCTATTATGTTGAATCTATCGCCGGCATTGAGGCCGAGCAGGCAGAATTCCAGAGCTTCTTTCGCCTGTTGCATTTTCTCGCCGCGCATGCTGCCGGAGGAGTCTAGAATAAAGATCAGATTTTTGTCGAAAGTCCTGGAACTGTTTTCCAGGGGCGGCGAGAGTATACCGATGAAGTAGCCATCCTTTGTGCCCGGCTCGCGGTAGCTCAAAAGATGAAACCCGAAGTCGCTTTTCTGGCGGGTGAAATGAAGTATAAAATCCTCGGCCGGTCTGATATTTCTTTCAAGATACGATACCGTCATCGACCTCTCGCCCTTTCGTTCCGACGTAACGTTATGAGTGGGGCAGTAAACCGAGCCTATCTTTTCGAATGAGCTGACATCGATCTCGATTTTGCATTCCTCGAGATTCGAATTTGAATACTTTTCCGTGTTCAAGGGATAAAGATAGGTAACCGTCCCGTAATCCGACTTCAGGGTTTCCTCGTATTCCAGCTTTATTCGAACCTCCCCGTTGGCCGGGATGGGGTAGATCCGCATCCTGTACATCCCCCGGCCGGCGTATTCCAGGATTGCCGGGTCTTTATGCTGCCGGACGATATCCTCGTAAATCCTCCTGGCCTCCTTGGCGTCCAGAAGCTCCGCCTCCATTTTGCGGCCGTTGAGCCAGGCCACGAATCGGCTCACCGAGGCGTTTTCCGGAATCGGGAAAATGTAATCCGCTTCCAGTTCGCGGCCGAAGGGGTTGACGAAGACCTGGTCTATGCTCGTAATGGCAACGGGATCGCTTATGCGGACATTGACATGATGATATTTGACATTCACCCTGGGATGAGGGGGCATCCAGGGCTTGGGACGAGGCATGATAAAGCCGTCGGCCATCGCTGTGCCGAAAATCCCGAATATCATCGCCATCAAGATTAGAGTTTTTTTCATCGTTTCCTCCATTTCCGTTTTTAAAGTTTCTAATCCCAATACGAATCAGAAGTTTCATTATTCCGCAATTTCTGAGGCAAGAGATTCAACCGCTTTCTATTCATGTACTTACGCAGGACATCAAAGGCCCCTTGACAGGGCCGGTTAAAATCGTTACTTGGATTCCTGCAGATGGTTATCGACAGCAAAGATTTTTTAGCGAAAAGGAAAACCTGATGAAAAATATTATCGATTTTCTGAAAAGCGATCGCCCGGCTATGGGATTGATAATTGTTATAACGTTATTCTTGATTATAGGAACCGTTTCCGCCCAGTCCCCAACTTTAGCGGAATCGGATAGTCCCGAACAGGTTGCCGAAGAAAGCTTATCCGACACCGCCGATGTTACGGCGGCCGAATCTGTCGATGAGGAACAGGCTGAAGCCCCTGAGAAGGAACCGCCGGGGCTTCTGGATTTCCTCTTTACCGGGAAATTTGCGGGATTCCTGGTGTTGATGATTGCCGGTCTGGTTTTGCTTTTCGCCAGAAAAGTAAACATATGGGTGAGAGTCATAATGATGCTGATAGCTTTCGTGCTATACGGCCTCGATTATATCTTCCCTTTGCATCCCAGCCCCATGTGCGCGGTCACCAAGCTTTTCATGTTCAAGATCGTATTCGGCAAGTTCTTCCCGGTGTTTCTGGCTATCTTTCTGGCCATTTTCATTCCCAGTTTGATCGGCAGGAAGCTTTTCTGCGGCTGGGTATGTCCCCTCGGCGCCCTGCAGGAGCTGGTTAATAAAATCCCCCATAAATTTCATTTTAAAAATTTCAGTTTTTCCGTTTTCAATACCGTAAGGTTCGCGCTTTTGGGATTATTCATATTTACATTTTTCTACGTGAAGGATATGATGGCCGGGCTGGCCGAAAATCCCGAGGCCTATATAAACCCCCCGCTTCTTAAAGCCTATTCGGCTTATAGCGTATACGAGCCGATAAACTTCTTCGAGCTTCTTCACTGGAATATCGATACCACCTTTATCGTAATGATGATAATCCTGATAGTTATAAGTTTGTTTCTATATCGGCCGTTCTGCTATTTTATCTGCCCGGTCGGGGCGCTGACCTGGCTGTGCGAGAAGATCGCTCCCGGCAGGGTACGAGTCGATCATTCCAAATGCACCGACTGCGGCGACTGCGAGGAGAAAAGCCCCTGCCCCACAATCAAAAAATTAAAAGACGAAAAAGCGAAATATATACCCGATTGCACCTCCTGCGGGGAATGCGTGAGCGCCTGTCAGGAGAAAGCCGTCAAATTCGGATTTAAAGCTTAGATTATAAAATAAACCGGGCGGACCGGCCGTATTGACCGGCCCGCCTGGGGCGCTATCGAATCTCTTTGTGATATTTTTAATGCGGCGTCAGGAACCCATTCCTGACGCCCTCTTACCGATTTTGGAATTGTTTTTAGACGATTCTCTTAGCCGGGGTCTTGAAATAAAATTCCGCGCAAGCGCAAAGACCCCGGGGCTATGCCGTTCCGGGGTCCCTGCGGGACCCCGGCTACGATTTGCCGCTTTACTATCGAATATCCTTAAGATATTTGAAATAATCCGAATCGGTGGTCAGGATAAGCCAGGAGTCCTTGTCTATGGTTTCCGGATAGGTCTCCAGGGCTTTTAAGAATGAATAAAACTCCGGGTCCTTGTTGTACGCGCCGGCGTAGATCTGGGTCGATTTGCCATCGGCCTGACCCCTGATTTCCTCAGCCGTTCTGTATGCCTCGGAGGTTATTTTCTGTAGTTCCTTTTCCATATCACCGAGAATCTTGGATCTTTCCCCCTGGCCCTCCGAACGATACTGCTCCGCGATCCTCTCGCGTTCGGCGATCATCCTGGAAAATACCTTTTCGCGCACGCTCTGAACGTAATTTATATGTTTTACCCTTACATCGATGAGCTCGATGCCGTATTGCGGCGTCATCTCCGAGGCTTTCTTGAATATTTCCTTGTTGATTCGCTCTCTTCCCTTCTCAATTTCTATTACTTCTCTTTCTATTTCCTCACCCTCCGATTGAACCAGGGGCCTGTTTGAATTTCTCACTACTTCTATCAGGTCTTGTTCTGTGATGAAATCCCTGACGGCGGCATCGATGACATTATCGAGCCGGGTCTGGGCGCTGAGCTCGTTGCCTACCGACTGGTAAAATTTTAGCGGGTCGCTTATTTTCCAGCGGGCATAGGTATCCACCAGGATAAATTTCTTATCTTTGGTCGGGATCTGGGTGGCGTTGCCGTCCCATTCCAGTATCCGCTTTTCAAAAAAGGTGGCCGCCTGTATGAAAGGTGTTTTTATATGCAAGCCCGGGTCTTTTACCACCCTGACCGGCTCGCCGAACTGGGTAATGACAACCTGCTCCCTCTGATCCACTGTATAAAAGGCGGCGGCCAATATTATTAATGCCAGTATTGCGACTATTCCGGTTATTATCCATTTCGCGCTGATCATTTCGCCACCCCCTTCCCGGAAGTTTCTTCAAGGGGAAGTATCCTGAGGATGCCGCTTTCCTCGTCATCGACTATATATTTACGTTCAACCCGGGGAAGCACTTTAGCCATGGTTTCCATATACAGGCGTCTGCGGGTTACGTCCTTCGCCTGGGAGTATTTCCGCCATATAGATAAAAACCGGGCCGCGTCCCCTTCAGCGCGGTTTATGCGATCTATGGCGTAACCTTCTGCTTCCTTGACCGTTTTTTCAGCGTCGCCTCTGGCCTTGGGAATGACCGTGTTGTATTCCTTCCGAGCTTGATTTATAAGTGTCTCATATTCCTGTTTGGCCTCGTTAACCGCGTTGAATGCCGGTTTGACCTGGTCGGGAGGCGTAACATCCTGTAGTTTCACCGTGACTATCTGTATGCCGGCGCCGTAGTCATCGAGTATCTCCTGCATTTTTTTCTGCGCATCGTCACCGATCTCCATACGCTCGATTGTAATGACTCCATCCACGCTTCTGTCGCCAACCACCTGTCTCATGGCCGATTCGGATACGTCCCTTATGGTCTCCTCGACCCGGTTGACGTTGAATAGATAATCTTTCGGATCTTTGATCTTGTACTGCACGATCCATTCGGCCACGACCACGTTCAGATCGCCGGTAAGCATCAATGATTCATTTAAAAGCGACTGTTTGCTGCGGACGGTTCTGACGCCCGGTTTTTCGGTCCTGAAACCGAACTCCTGGGTCAAGATCCTGGTGACCGGCACCTTGGTCACCTTTTCAATGCCGAACGGCAGTTTCAAGTGGAGTCCCGGGGTAGTGGTCCGGACATATTCGCCGAACCTCTGGATCACGCCCACCGATTCGGCGCCCACGGAATAGAATACGGTGTTTGCCAGCACGATGACAATTAGCGCAATTACGGCCGCGCTTATATATTTCCGCTTTTTCTTCAGGTTCATACCTCTTAAAAATTCTTCGATATTGTCTCGTTCTGGAGCCATTCAAACCTCCTTTATGACTGATTATTAAGTCGCATTATCCTATGATATTATGGAAATCAGAACGAATTAACAAGGGATATTTCAATTATCATGATAATCGAATATAGTAGGTCGGGTTTGATCTCTCCCCAAACCCGACACTCCTCCAAAAACAAGTACATTCCGCATTTCTTTTCAAAACTCCCTATAAGTAGAAAGGCGATACTCCCGCCCCGGGGTACGTGGAAAGTCCAAATGGACATCGCCGAAAGCGAGTTGTGTAAATGTTGACAAAACCTCAAACAGATTTCCTGAGCCGGACACAGTACGGCGCCGTAAAACTCGCTGAACTAAACCAGCAAAGGAGTCCCGCCATATGGCGCGACTCCCCTGGTAAGTCAAAATATCATATAGGGATTACTTTAAAAGCGTCAGGAACACTCCCGCCGCCACCGCCGAACCGATAACGCCCGCGACGTTCGGCCCCATGGCCGGCATCAGGGGATTAACGCGGCCGTCGGTTTGTTCAGATACGAATTTCTGCACCACTCTGGCTGCCATCGGTACCGCGGAAACGCCCGCTGCCCCTATACAGGGGTTGATCTTTTTGGCCTGCGGAAGAAATATGTTTAGAATCTTGGCGAAAATGACGCCCCCGGCTGTACTGAATGCGAACGCCACGGCGCCCAAAATGAGGATCCCGAGGGTTTTGGGGGTAAGAAAATGACCGGCGTCCATGGTTGCGCCGACCGCCAATCCCAGGAATATGGTCACGATATCTATCAAAGCGCCGCCCGCCGTTTTTTTCAAACGTTCCGTCACGCCGCACTCGCGAATAAGGTTTCCGAACATCAGCATGCCCATCAAGGGGGCGCTGGAGGGCACCGCCAGGGAGGCCAAAGTGCCGGTGATTATCGGAAATAGTATTGCCGCGGTCTGGGAAACGGGCCGGGCCTGCGGCATATCGATGTTACGCTCTTTTTTTGATGTCAAAAGACGTATTATGGGAGGTTGTATTATGGGGACAAGCGACATATAGCTGTAGGCCGCTACGGCAATCGGTCCCAGCAGGTGAGGAGCCAGCTGACTCGCCAGAAATATCGACGTCGGCCCGTCGGCTCCCCCGATAATTCCTATGCTGGCAGCCTCCTTCATGTTGAAGTTTAAAAGGTAGAACGCCGTAAGCGCCGCCGCGAAAATCCCCAGCTGGGCCGCCGCCCCCAATAGAAAAGTAATCGGTCGGCCGAGCAATGGTCGGAAATCGGTCAGGACCCCCACTCCCATGAAAATAATCGGGGGAAGCAGTTCTGTTTTAATTCCGGAATTGTAGATTAAGGCTATTATGCCGTTATCGTAGGAACCCATCTCCCCCAGAGGCAGGTTGGCCAGAATGGCTCCGAATCCTATGGGGATTAAAAGCAACGGCTCGTATTGCCTGGAGATGGCAAGATAGATCAAGACCCCCGCGATAATGAACATGATCCAGTTTCCCCAGCTCAGGTTGGCGAGACCGGATTGCTGCAAGAGATTTATTACCGTATCCATTAAATCGGCCTATCAGGATATGGTAAGTATCGATCTGGTATTATCGATCTCGTCGCCGATCTTGACATTTATCGAGGTTACCGTACCGTCGCAAGGGGCTTTGATATCGTGTTTGGCTTTCATGGCCTCTACGTTGGCGACAACCTGCCCCTTCGTGACTGTATCTCCCACCTTCACGAGGATGTCTACGACCTCCACCGAACCGGCGAAGGTCGAATAGACCTGCGTTCCACCCGCCGGAACCGCAGCCGGGGGAGCCGCCACAGCTGTCGCCTGCGTCGCGGGAGCGGTGTTTGATGAACCCGCCGGCTCTATAGTGATATTGAACAATCTGGTCGCTCCTCCCTCAACTACTGTACACTTTGTGGAAACCGGTCCGTTGAATGGAGACGCTGCGGCCATAGCCGGCGCCGGCGGGGGCGCCGCGGCCGGCTTGGGCTCTTCTTTTTTCTTGAGAGGAACATCTATCTTCGATTGACCCGTCAAAAGCCGTATCCCCTCGTTGAGCTCCATCTTCTTGCCGGGTACCATGGCCGCCAGAACCAGGAATATATTCTTCTCTGTAGCCGACAACCCTCTTTCCTCGAGCGCCTGTTTGGCGGGCTCGATATTTTTCGGAGCGGCTTCCAGAGGATCGCCATCGAATATCGGCAGGATCAGCTGTTCCGACGCTATCTTCACGACCTCCGGATCGGGCGGAAGCGGCGTCTTACCGAAATATCCCAATACCGCCTTGCCGAAACCGGCATCAATCTTTTTCCAGCGGCCGTATAGCACGTTATTAAACGCCTGCAGCCAGTATTGCTGACTGCCCGGGGTTACCGATGTCCACGCCCCGCCGGCCTCCACAACTACCGGGAACTCCTGAAGAACATCGGTGTATTTATCGAGTATTCCTGCCTTAACCATCATATGAACGTTCGGTCCGATGGCGCCGCCCGGCATCGGGAAACCCAGCACCCGGGCATCGGCCGTAGTCGTCGTCGGATTGAAATCGTAATCCTTCATCAGATCGTTGAGCATATTTTCGATCTCGCCTATCTTGGAGGCGTCGATATCCAGTTCATAGCCGGTTCCCTTTAAGGCATGCGCCATGGAACGCACGTCGGGCTGCACCGTGCCGCTGGCCATGGGACGCACCGAAAGATCGATACCGTCAACCCCGCCCTCGATACCGGCCATGTAGCAGGCCACCGCCGTGCTGGCGGTATCGTGAGTATGTTGCCAGAGGATCATCTCCGGCGGCATGATTTTTCTGAGGCCAACCGCGGTTTTATAAATGGTCATGGGATCAGTGGTACCGCTGGCATCTTTAAGGCAGATGCTGTCTATTTTCATTCCGCTGTCGAGAAGACGTTTACCGATATTTATGTAGAATTCGGGCGTATGGACTTTGTCGGATTTAAAGGGCAGACCCATAAGGGCAATGCAGACCTGGTGATGCATCCCGGAATCGATGATAGGCTTACCGGTTTTTACCAGGTTTTCAACGTCGTTCATATAGTCGAAATTTCTGTCCCAGGTAGTGCCGAATTCTTTCATCAGTTTCGCCTGCAGGGTTAACCCCTCCATAGATTGCGTGGTTAGAGTGACGCCGGATACCGACCTTGTTAAAATCTGCAGATCGACGTCGGGCCCCACGGCCTTACGGATTTCCATCATGTCGTCGAATGGATCTTCACCCAGGTAAAAATATGGAGCCTGGTATCGGGCGCCCCCGCCAAATTCGAAATGACGGATTCCAAGTTCTGCGGAACGTTTCACAGCCGGTAGAAAATCATTCAACCTAACCTTTCCACCGAACGAGCTCTGCAGACCATCGCGGAAAGGCATGAACATAACCCTGATCTTTTTTGGTTTTTCAGTAAAAATCATTTTATCTCCTCAAACCTTGTAATTTTTGTTCCGGGATAAACGGTGCTCACGGTTGTTGCCACGGCCGCGAAAACCGCGGCGTCATCTTTCGATAATTGCTTTGGGAAAACAGTGATTATTATTCTCATCACCAGTGAAAGGAAAGCCAGCAATAAAAAAACCGCGGCAAACGCCGAGGTACAGATTACAAGCAGATTCTGTGGACCCATTAAATTCTCTCCTGCACAAGGCCGCCGTGTTCACCGGCCGCCATCACTTAGAAAACCGGCGTCAAAAACGCCTTAAACAACCAATCAGTATAATAACCCGACTTTTGATTATCAAGGCTAAATTGACTATTTAAACGCCAATCTTCCCCTTTTTACAGGTTTCTCCAGCCCTTCAATAAAAAGCTCCAGATTTTCTCCAATGGAAATTACCCGTCCCTCGCCGGTCTTCGCAGGGATATCGTTTTCCGTATCATCGTAAATGATTACGTCGCGCCCGATAATATTCGAACGACGGCAGTAGCGATCCAGAAGATTACGGAAACCGCCATTAATCAGAGTCTGATAATTTTGATGGATTGTTTTTTTCAGCAGACTAAAAAGCAAGCGGCGAGTATAGAAATCCTGTCCGGAGACGAATTCCGCCAACGATGCCGCCCGGGGCACGAATACGGTCGGTTCCGTCCGGGGCCTGGTTTCGACGTTTAACCCTATGCCAATTATGGCGTTAGTGACTACGTGGTTCTCGGCGATGGTGTGGGCCAGGACTCCGCATACTTTGGCATCGTCGATAAGTATGTCGTTAACCCATTTTACCCCCGCTCTACCGGACAATCCCGGAACCTCGTCGATGGCATCCACTACCGATACCGCCGCCAGAATCATGAAACCGGCGCCGTAGTTTCGAATCGGAAGGTTCGGGGCGAAATGAGCCGAAAGATAGATATTGCCCTCCGGCGAATCCCAGTATCTGCCCCTGAAACCATGAAATTTACGTCCCTCGCCCGCAAGGCAAATAATACCGGAGGGGAGAGGGATATTCTTACGTGCCATGTCGACGAGAATATCGTACTGCGATTCCGGGGCCGATTTCGCTATCAGCAGGTGACTCCAGGTCTGGTCCTGTGCTTCGGAAAAAGTATATAGATTTCCGGTTTTAAAGATTCTTTTGATAAGAGGGGAAACGGGACTATCTTCGTTTACTGAGCTTTTTTCCCGGGGGATATCCTTATCAACCAGAAACCGTTCGGCGCAGTCAGTATCGTCGGTATAAATTATCATCGTTCCGCCAAATCTATAAATAAAAAACCGGTATGTCTAATCTAAATTGAAGTAAAGAAATTGCATAAAGGCTCCGTGGTTTGAAGATATAAATTGCGCTAATAAATGAAACATCCTTTTTTACGTCGAATATGCCAAGCGGTTCTGAAAGATGAATTCGGATTTTCCTTACACTTTACGGCGTGAACCAGCTACGGCCAAAAACATGGTCGCCACCTCCCAGCCCCTGGCGGTGCAGGCCGGCCTGGATATGCTGAAGACGGGCGGCAATGCCGTTGATGCCGCCCTGGCGACAGCCATTACGCTCACAGTGGTTGAGCCGACGGGATGTGGGCTGGGCAGCGACGCTTTCGCCATTATCTGGGATGGTTCGAAGCATTATGGCATCAACGGTTCCGGCAGATCGCCCGCCGCCTGGAACTATGAGAAATTCGCCCATTTGAAAGAGATGCCCCGAACCGGCTGGGATACGGTTACAGTCCCGGGCGCCGTTTCGGTCTGGGTGGCGCTCTCGGAACGATTCGGTAAGTTGCCTTTTGAGACGCTCTTCAAAAGCGCTATAGATTACGCCGAGAGCGGATTCCCGGTATCGCCGATAATCGCGGCCCAATGGAAAATCGCGGTCGAGAATTACCGGGGATTCCCGGAGTTCATCAAAACCTTCACGATTGGCGGCCGCGCCCCCGAAGCGGGGGAGACGTTCAAATGCCCCCGACAGGCCGAATCACTTATAGAGATCGCCCAAACTAAAGGCGAATCATTTTACAGGGGTGAATTAGCGAAAAAAATAGCTGCATGCTCAGCCGACGAGGGCGGCCTGATGTCCCTGGAGGATCTCGCCAATCACAAACCGCTTTGGGTCGATCCGATTTCGGTTCGTTACCGGGGGTACGATATGTATGAGCTACCCCCCAATGGCCAGGGCCTGGCGGCGCTGATAGCGTTGGGGGTACTGGATAATTTTGATCTGAAAATCTATCCCGTCGATTCCGCAGATTCGATTCACCTTCAGATCGAGGCTATGAAGATAGGGTTTGAAATCGTCAAAAAACATCTCGCCGACCCGGACTTTATGAGAGTCGATTATAGCCAGTTCTTAAAGCCCGATTTTTTAAAAAAACTGTATGAGAGAATAAATCTGGATCGCGTTTTAATTACGGATGGGAATATTCCTGATGATAAAGACACGGTATATCTCGCCGCCGCCGACGGGAAAGGCATGATGGTATCGTTTATCCAATCGAACTACATGGGATTCGGATCGGGCGTCGTTATCCCTGAAACCGGCATAACCATGCAGAATCGAGGCCTCGGGTTTTCTCTCGAAAAAGGACATCCCAACCAGGTGGACGGCGGAAAACGTCCTTATCACACCATCATACCGGCGTTCGTGATGAAGGGGAAGGAGCCGGTTTTGAGTTTCGGGGTGATGGGGGGTCATATGCAGCCTCAGGGCCACGTGCAGATGATGACCAGAATATTTGATCATGGCATGAATCCCCAGGCGGCATCCGACGCTCCCCGCTGGTACTGGCAGAAAGACGATATTGTCGCGGTTGAGAACGGTTTTTCGGAAGATGTTCTTGTGGAATTAGGCCGGCGCGGCCATAAAATTATCACCAATATTCCCCGAAGCGAATTCGGCGGGGCGCAATTGATTTTGCGCCGGGAGAATGATTATATTGCGGGATCGGATCACAGAAAAGACGGAATGGCGGCGGGATTTTAAATTCAATCGGAAGCGAGCAAGTTATGGATGATATGAAAAAGTATATCGAAACCAACCGTTCCCTCTGGGACGGCTGGACCGAAATCAACAAGAATTCCGATCTTTACGATCTTGAAAGTTTTAAAGCGGGCAAGAACCGGCTCAAGTCAATCGAGCTTGAGGAATTGACCGGTGTATCCGGCAAAACCATGCTTCATCTGATGTGTCATTTCGGGATGGATACCATGTCGTGGGCCAGAATGGGGGCGAAGGTAACCGGGATAGATTTCTCCCCCGAAGCGATATCCCTGGCCAGATCGCTGAGCGAGGAACTGAATATTCCGGCCCGCTTTATAGAAACCGAGCTTTACAACCTGCCGAAGGTTTTAGACGAGAAGTTCGATATCGTGTTCACCTCTTACGGGGTGAAGGCATGGGTTCGGGATACGGGAAAATGGGCGGAATTGATAGCCCGATATCTAAAACCGGGAGGAATTTTTTACATGGTGGAATTTCATCCTATTCTGGGGATGTTTGACGATGACGGAGAAAAGCTCGAATATCCCTATTTCTATTCACCGGAACCTATAAAATATGTCGCTGAAGGCAACTATGCCGATCCGGACCATGATTTCAAACATGATGCCTACGAATGGTTTCACAGCCTGGGCGAAATTGTAACTGCCCTGATAAGTTCAGGTCTTGGGATCGATTACCTGCATGAGTTTCCCTACAGCCCCACCAACTGCTGCAGTTTTTTCACCGAGCATTCGCCCGGGAAATATGTCATAAAGAATTATCCCAATCTGGTTCCCCTGGTTTTTTCAATTCGCGCGACACGTAAATAAGCGGTGGCAAGCGCGGAAATCGGGTATTGACATAATTGGATAATCCATTATTTTTCAGCAGGATACAAAATAATACCGGGAGCGTCGCCAGTAGAATTCGAAACTGTATCAGGACCTGATTTGTTAGAAAGATAGATGCTTTTTTCAGGATGAATACTAAGAAATACAAATTCCGAGGTCCTCTTATTTCATATTCATTGGTTATTTTGGTCTTTTTATTTGCCGTTCAGTTGGCCGCGGCGGATATCCCTGAGTTTCCAGTTTCCTTCAATGGAAAATTTGTCCCGGCTTTTTCCGATAGAGACTACCGATCGATATCCGAAAACGCCCTTTTCTACTGCCGATATGATATCGGATCGGCGGGCGACGAAACCCGGTTGTTATTGAATTTCAATTTATACAAAGAGGGCAGTCTTCTTTATTCGCTTGATAAAGCCCCCGGATCAGATGTTTATATATCCAATTCAGGGATCACGGCCTTTATGGATCACACTTTTCATTATAACGGCCTATTGACGGTTCATTTCTATTCGGAAGCCGGCGATTACCTGTTTTCTAAAGGATTTACCGGAGCGTCGTTGTTCGGTTTTTCCCCATCGGGGGAGATGTTTGGCGTTGGGACTGCCGAATACCTTTTTATCATGACTCCCCGTATACAGAAAATAGAAAAGTATACGGGCGGATTTAAATTTGACATTTCTGTGAATGGGGATATGGTCGTCATTGCGGGTCAAAATCGCCTTTTCGTATATAGAAACGGAGATCTTATTAAAGAAATCGATACCGATGTTTCCTACCCCCGGAAAATAAAGATATCTCCTGGTAACAATACTATCTCGCTGATAGATAAAAAGCGGATTTTTGTATATTCGATCGATGGCACTCTCATTTTCGAAGACACGCTGGGGGAGCATCTTTCTTTCAGGGATTTGAAATATCATAACGAAAATATCGTAACGGGCGTTCATTTTCGAGACGATGAATATTCGAAAGGGATAGCCAGGATATATAACCCGACGGGCGAGAATATTTATGAAAGCCAAGGCGAATCGAAAGATATAAAATCGCCGCCGCCTCCCGAAAATATCGGCAATTTGCCATTAGATTATGATCCTATCCCCTGGCCGTTCGCGCCCTTCGACAGCATGTGCACGGTCTGGAACCATTATGAACAGCATATGAGCGACGGGACTCCCTACTGGTCATATCTTCACCAGGGCCTTGACCTAATCACGCCCATTAATGAACCGACTTACGCCGTTGAGAGCGGGATCGTAAAATGCGTGCTCACCATCGGCGGAGGCAGCTACTGGCGGATAGCCATAAGCCCCCGCCAGGATCCCGGGTGGACGTCCGGATGGCTCTACGCGCACCTGGTGGAGAGTTCAATACAGTTTGACGTGGGAGATACGGTTAATATATACGACTACCTCGGAGATATAATATATTGGTCCGCGGATTGGGGGCACATTCATTTTGTGGAGATAACCGATTCCGGTCTTGTATGGCAATATATCGACAACGAGTGGGGGATTGATTTCAACCCGTTATTAGCCTTACCGTCCGACGAGGACATATTCCCGCCGATTTTCGACAACGTCTTTCCCGGGCAGAAATTCGCCTTCAGCCCCAACCAGACCGATAATCAGTATCTCGATCCCGACAGCCTGACCGGGGATATCGATATAATAGTGAAAATAAGAGATTACATCGGGACGTCTCCCTGGCAGCAGCCCGCCTATGAACTTTATTATTGGGTCGAATCTATTGCCACGGGGGATACCGTTTACCCTCGAACCCTGGCCCAGATCTTAAATCATTCTTACGATTTTTATTCTTCAAATGCTTACGAGATATATGCAACCTTGCTTTATAAGCGGGACAGCCTGCTGGTGCCATCCTTCTGGATGGACACGGTAAGGAACTATTATCATATTCTGACCAATAACAACGGCGATTCCCTGGGAGAGTTATGGGAAAAACAGCTTTCTTTTCATACCGCCGATTATCTCGACGGACCCTACAGGATATTTGTCGAAGCCAACGACTCCTATGAAAACTCCACCCTGGACAGCATGGACGTGTTTTTTCAGAACGGTCCAAACATATCGTTCGATCCTTCGCCTATAATAGATACCCTCTTTCAGGGCCGAACCAAAAACTGTTATCTCACCATCTGGAATAACGGTACTGGCGATCTGACGGTGGAATTGGAAGCCGTCGAATTCAACCTCGCCGATAAATCAGGGGATTCCGATATCCAGAGTGATACTAAAAAAGGAAAAGTCGCCGAGCCCCCGGTTATCCTGAACAACTGGCTATTTGTTTCTCCCGCGGCCGACACCGTTCCGCCGGGCGACAGCCTTACGGTCACCGTCACGCTGGACGCCACCACAGTCGGCGAGGGGAATTATATCGGCGAGATCGATATCACCTCCAACGATCCTGACACACCAACCGGAACAGTAGCGGTTAACCTGACTGTAGTCGCCTCGGGGCCGGAATGCGACTACGTGGTGGGGGACGCCAACAACAGCGGAGCATACGACGGCCTTGACATAACCTATTCGGTCAATTATTTCAAGGGCGGTCCCGCGCCCCCGTATTCATGCGAATGCACGCCCGGAAATATCTGGTATGTGGGCGGGGATGTAAACGCCAGCTGCGATTACAACGGGCTTGATGTTACCTACGGTGTCGCGTATTTCAAGGGCGGCCCGGGCCCGATGCCATGCCCCGACTGCCCGCCGGTGGAATTATCCCCGAGAACCATCCTGACGAAATAACCCCGCATGCCCCCAAATAAATCCGGCAACAAAATTTCCAGAAACGTCCATCGTAAAAATACCATAAGGCGGCTTTTGATGGATCGCGATCTTACGGCGTTGGAAAACATGGCCGAAAACCACAAGAATATTATGCGGACTTTATCGTCTTTAATGTATGATCACCAGCCACTTATTCGCTGGCGGGCTGTTGAGGTCCTGGGAAGAATTTCAAAGATAATAGCCGGGACCGACCCGGAGAAAGTACGTCGGCAGATAAGGCGGATCCTGTGGCTGATGAACGACGAATCCGGGGGATTGTGCTGGAACGGGCCGGAGGCCATAGGGGAGATCATTTACAATAATCCCGTGTTAATTTATGAATATGGCCCTATAATAACATCATTTCTGAGCGAGGAGCCGTTTGAAGCGGGCACAAGAAGAGCGATATGGCGAGTTGGCTCAATCGGCCCCGAAATTTTTAATGAATCTAAGATATTGATAATAAAATCGCTGGAAAGCCCGATTCCGGAGATGCGCGCCTTTTCCATAGAAGCGCTGAATTCATTGGATGATACTTCCGCCTATAACAGGGTAAAGATGCTGAAAAATGATTCATCACCGATTGAGATTTATGATTTTGTAAAGGGAGAATTGAAAAAAGCGACGGTTGCGGAATGCTCCCGGATATATCTGGAACGTTTAAATAAATTGAGTTAGCATTTTGATTTTTTACGATCCGATGATATCTTTACCGGGAACGATTTTGTTGATACTAAAGTATTAATTGAGTATCGAAATTAATTGTTGGAAAGGGATGTAATGAGGAAAGCGTTTTCGATCTTCTGTCTGGTTCTGGCGTTATCCGTTATAGAGTCTTTCGCTCAGGGCCCGGAGTCATTTGATGATGCCAAAAACCTGGCCGTTTCTCAGGGGAAACCCGTGCTTATGGAATTCCTGCGCCCCGGCTGAGAATACTGCGAACAGGCCGCTCGTGAAGCGAAGTCAGATCAGGCTATAATTAAAGCGCTGGAGAACGTGGTACACATTTCCTTTAATGTCCAGGAGGGGGAGGGCATCGAGCTTTCGAAAACGTATAAAGTAGGACATACCTTTCCGGTTTTTATTCTGACCGACGGTAACGGCGATATCATATATCGCTGGACGGGGTATACCGGAGCGCCGAGATTTATATCCTCACTGAATAAGGGCATGTCGGATCTTACGACGGTAAAAGAAAGGATCGCCATGTATGACTCCGATCCTACCCATGACAGGGCGCTATTGCTGGCTCGATATTTTGTCGATACCGGCGAGTATCTTGACGCTATAGCATACTTCAGGGAAGCGGAAAAGTTAAAGCCGTCGAGTAATATAGATTATTCTTATGATATTTTCGCCAACAGCGCCAACGCCGCCTGGAAGGATATGCTGTCGTTCGAGGAGGTCCTATCGGTGGCCGATTCGATTTTATACGCTTCGAATAAAGATAATAAGAGTATTGTCAGGGTAGCGCGGGCCATGAGTCGTCTAACAAGAAAACTCGAAAAAGAAGAGTATGTGAAAAAGTATCTGCAGGCCGGCCTGGACGCAGCTGCCGGGTCCCGCGATGAAAAGAACAGAGATACACATACCTCGCTTTCGATTGAATACGCCCTTCAGGTCGAGAATGATACCATAAAAGCTATAACAATGAAAAAGAAAAGCATGGGGACCGACTGGACAAAGAATCCGGAGAAGTTTTACAATTATTCAAAATGGTGCCTGGAGAGAAAAGTCGCTTTGAGCGAAGCGGAAATGCTGGCAAAAAAGGCGGCGCACTTAGCCAAGGGAGCGGAGTTCAAGGCTCAGGTATATAATACCATCGCGGAAATCTGTTTTGCCAGGGGAAACCTGGAAGAGGCTATAAAAATAATGGATCTGGCCATCGAACAGGATCCCGGCAACATGCAGTATCAGGATAGGCAAGAGCAATATCTGGAACAGTGGGAAAAAAGGTAACGTCTTCCTACTGATAATTGCGCCGTCTAAAAATCCGATCAAAGTTTTTTGTATTCGGATTTTAAGAGCCCGTAATAATATTCATCGATCCAGCGCCCGTATTTATAAATTTCATCCCGCAATATACCTTCGTGACGAAAATTGTTTTTTTCAAGGAGTTTCATCGACGCCAGGTTCCCCTCGAATACCCTGGCGTATATCTTATTCAATTTCAACTCCCGGAATCCGAACCGCGATATTAAATTAACGGCTTCCGTCATAAAACCTCTCCCCCAGAACCGTTTTCCGATCCAGTAGCCCACTTCCGCCTTTTTGTCTTCCCAATCGATGTCGGATAAATCGATTATACCTATTATCTCTTTATTCATTTTGAGCGAAATTCCGAATGTATAACTTTTCCTGGACCGACGCTCGTTCTGCCGGAAGCGAATAAAACTCACCGCATCCTTTTTTTTATAAGGAAAAGGGACGACAAGCAGCCATTTTATGATAGCCCTATCTTTAATATGCTCGGCGATACTATCCGCATCTGAAAGCGCCAATTTTCGCAGGACTATATTCCGGCCCGTCAAACTGGAGCTTAATTTCATTTACCACCAGACCTGTTTGCCGTTTTCCAGCGTGAATATCCGTTCCTCTTCGCCCGATCCTACCGCCACCATCCAGTACAGGCACCCGGCGGGGACATCGTCGAGTTCCAGAGCGCCATCCGAGGCCGAGTGTTTTCCCAGCGATTGCCAGCCATCTTCCCAGTAAAACAGCTCGTATTGTACGTCATCTTTAATCTCTGTTTTGCGGACTCCATTTGTGGATATCTCGAGCGTGCGAAGCGTGGTATAGGCGAGATCGGCATCGATGCTCTTTTGGCTTTCTTTAAACTCTGTGATGGTGCAATTTTTATCCAGCAAAATCGGGGGACCGAACGGTTCTATTTCCTCGTTCTGGTAAAGAGCGGGCAGATACATTACGTCGACGCCCATATCTGTAAAAACGGTCGAACCGTTCTCAATCCTCCCCCAGTGAATCGGTTTCCATTCGCCGGAATTGAATACGCATAAATAGGCGATATCTACCGAGTCGGGTATCTCTTTTTCGAAATTAATTGTTACGTCGCAGACATCGACATAGTCGGAGGTAACGTCAATATAGCTTTTACCGCCGAGCCAGCGTGGTACTTTTTCCTGTTTGCGATCCTGAAATATCAGGTTATCTTTCTGTTTCCCGAACATCTTGCGGTAGACCTTGGCGGCTTTATTATGAAGTTTGTAATCTCCGGGATCGGCCTCGGCGCCCATAAAAGGCACCACCTTGCCCTCGATGTCGGCGATGGCGTTCCAGGCGTGATTGTTGCCGGTGTTTGCCCAGTACGGGGTGTAATCGCTGGTAACCGCCAGCCCGTTGGCCCGCATGGCGTATATAGCCAGGTTGGTCATATCCTCGCACCGGCCCAGACCGCTTTCCAGCATCTCCGAAAGCCCCTGGTCGGTAGGGTGGAGGTAGTAGCGTTCGTTGAAGCCGAAATACGATCTTACATCGCTGTTTATAATCCTGGCGGCCTCGATAAGATCATACGGGTCCGCCATTATAGTATCAATACCACTGTATTTCTCGAAAAAGTATTCCCGCCACGGTTCCAGCGGCTCGTTGCTGCCGCGATAGGGAAGAATGTACTTCTTGAAATTCTCGAACGTGACGGTCTTGGCCCAGGGCAGTCCCCGCCATGCCTTAAAGGCGTATTCGATCTGGTTGATGAGAAAATCGGCCTTTATATGTTCCAGGTCTTCAAACACCTCTTTCTTTTCGTACTCTATCTCGCCCCTTTCGGATTCCACCGTGTCCAGAAAGGCAAGCATGGATTTGAAATCGGGGTAGGCATCGACGTCGATTTCGACCTCGTTGCCGGAGGTATCGTAGTATGCGATTACAGCGTAATTGTGTCCCTCCATATTGCCTATCAGATAATAGGCGGCTTCCAGCATAAGCGAATCGCCTGCGGCGTTAAAGTGGTTAATAACTTTTTCCAGCTCTCCCCGGTTGTCTCCCGCTTTTTTCAGAGCGTCGGCAACATCCACAGGATATTTCGAAAGGCCGGAGCAGGAGGCTATAAGCGCGACCGGCAATATTATAAAAAGGCAATTTCGTATGATTCGTTGCATTTTATCCTCCATTACGAATTAAAGTCCGTAGGGATTTAGTTAATTAAGCCCTGCATATTATTCACTAAATGTTATATTTCAACCTGCGCGCCTATGCCTGCTTCAAGCGCTTTGTCATACACCAGTTTAGCGGCGGCGACGTCCTGTATGGCCAGGCCATTGGATTTGAAAAGGGTGATATCACTGTCGTTCTGACGCGCCGGCTTTTTGCCTGTTACAACCTCTCCGAGCTCGGCGTACATGTGCGATTTATCTATGGTGCCTTCTACTATGGGAATCATGATATCGCCGGCCTCTTTCAGGCAGGCCTGGTAAGAATCGGCTACAAGCTTGGAGCGCTTTATTATTGTCGTGTCAAGCTCGCGGGCGTTAGGGGTATGCGAGCCTATGCCGTTGATATGCGTGCCTTCCCGGACTTTGCTTCCGTCGAAGATGGGGGTTGCCGATGATGTCGCGGTGCAGATTATATCGCAGTTTTCAAGGATTTTATCAGGTGAATCGACTTTTGTGATACCGAGATCGAGTTTTGTGGTCATTTCAGATATAAATTTCCCCACCGCTTCGCTGGAGATGTCGTAAACATAGGCCCTGGATAATTCGCGGGCTTCGGCGACCGCCCAGAGCTGCATTTTCGCCTGCACGCCGGCGCCGAATATTCCGACGGTCTGTCCCGAACCCTTGCGGGCCAGGTACTTGGTGGCGACGCCGCTGGCCGCGCCGGTGCGCACCGCGGTTAGATAACCGCCATCCATGATACAGATTACATCACCGGTCTCAGGGTCCTGCAGAAGGACCTTGCCTATTACCGTGGGCAGATTGTGTTTGGCCGGATTGTTCTTATATACGGTTACCACTTTGCAGGCCAGAGCTCCCAGATCTTTCAGATATGCGGGCATATAAAGGGAAAGGCCGTCCGGCGGCGTAATAGGAGTCCGTAAGGGTAATACCGCTGTTCCATTGGCCAGTTCCGCGAACGCCTTCTCGACTACATCCATGCAGTCTTTCATCCGAAGCACTTTTATAACATCGTCTCTATTCAGTATTAACGGCATGATAATCCTCCTGAAATCCGTTCATAAAACTATCATCCCCACAGTATAGCCATGAGAGATATTTTCTGCAAATGAATTTAAATTATGGCCTGCGGTCCGGTTCAGGAGTTATCGGGAGCTAATACTGTAGGTTATGCCCAGCCTGAGCCATCTGCCGGGCATAGGAATAGAAGAAATATCTTCATAGTCAGTATCGAATAAATTGGTAATATCGAAATGAATCTTTATACTTTTCCATAACCAGCGAAACCGCGTATCAAATATTGAGTATGATTTTCCGTTAACCCGGTCTTCATAACGGATCATCCAGCTGTTTGATATTTTCTCCGAAAAACCGATATTGATATTCGACTGCAATTGATGTCTCAAGTAATTCAACACATATTTTGATTCGAAATCGGCGGTTTTTCTATCTGAATCGAGGTATGAGTAGCTAATCCGCAATCCTGAAAATCGGAGGTTGTGAAAGGCAACGTCCGGATATAATTCAAAACTGTATTCAAAACCGCCGGTAAGGATTGACGAAATGTTCCGGGCTTTCCATGGACTTGAGTCGTTCTCTCTAACCCAATCTATCAGGTTATTGCCGTCCTGCAGGAACAGGCTTATTTTGGTAAAATACGGTTTTCGAGTATACGTTAGACCCGTCTCGTAAGAAATGGATTCTTCAGGTTTCAAATTCTCATCTCCCGCGTTTGCGGGACTCTGGTAGTAAAGCTCCGTGAATGTGGGAACTCTGAAAGAACGCCCTATAGACGAGTAGAGCTTTAGATTATCGGTAACCAGACAGCCGGCATCGATACCGGGGCTGATTGTCCAGCCCCATTCGGAGTAGTAGCAGGCGTTAGTGCCCAGGGCCAGAATGAAGGGTTCGATGCCGTCAATGTTTTGCTCGAGGAATAATCCCGAACGTGATCTCAGGTGATCGTTGAGGCTGTTGCCTGAAATCTCTTCCCGCACGAACTCGCCTCCGATAGCGGTAATCCCGTATTTCGAGTTATATACTGATTTTATCTCGAAGCCATATATACCGGTATTATGCTTATTGCGATACCAGTCGGGCCTGTCGCGATCAAGCACGAAATCATCTTCGTGACGTCGCCAGAATAATCCCGGCGAAAAAGATGACGCCCTGAAATTATTTTGATACGACATATTTAGAAAATATAAACGCGTATGTTCCCATTCATTCGGAAATATGTCGGAATAAAAGCTGTTGGCGCCGAATTTCTTATCGGTATGGCCAAAGGCAATATCAATTTTATTTAATGAATCCCCGTAAGAAGTACTAAAATAAGCGTTGTATATATCAAATTCGGTATTTTTGCGATAGCCGTCTGATTTTCTTTTTGAAAATGAAATATGGTTGTCCAGGCTGGATAGGGGATAAACCAGAGAAACGTTGCCCTCGCCATACCTGAAATCGCCCGCCGTTATATTGGCTTCGGCGGATTTACCGGTTTGCTTTTTCGTGATAATATTGATAGCGCCGCCGAAAGCCCCGGGGCCGAACAGGCGAGAACCGTGACCTTTTAAAACCTCTATTCGGTCGATATCGCTTAAAATTAGCGGCAGGTTCATATTATGATGCCCGGTCTGGGGATCGTTTACTTTTATTCCATCTACAAGAATAAGCGTTTGCTCGTATGAACAGCCTCTTATGCTGACATCCGCCTGTATGCCCTCGGCCCCGCGTTGTACAACGTCGACTGCCGACACGTATTCCAGCAGGTCATTGATATTATTAACGGGAAACCTTGTTATGTCATCGGAGGATATTACTGTAACATTTCTTGTCAGTTCGGCAAATGCAGTGGGAGTTCGGTTTGCCGTAACCACTATATCGTCGGCTCTGAAAACGGGATAATCCTGGGCGGGTGACGATGTTGACAAAATTGAAATAAGCGGGGCAGCGATTATGCTTAAGAGTCGACGAGACTGGGTAATTCCTGTTTTCACCGGTTTTTCCTTCCTGATTTGAAAGCTTTCTGCGGTAACATCCGTTGCTTTTCTCTGCCTGACATTTCGCTCCAAAGTATATATTTTAAGAAAATTGTCAATATTTTAGGGGAAAATTCGCTGGAATCGAAGTTCAATTATATAGAAAGCATAAATTAAAACTTCTGATTCGCTTATGAAAGCGCTTGACCTTTAAGTAAATCACCACCATATTCTTCAGGAATCTAAGGCCGCCACACTGGAATTAGCTTTTATTAACTGAATAAAAAACCGGGAGTAGAGAGTGATGAGATGTACATGCGTGAAGTCGAAAGGGGGCAATAGGATCTGCCCGAGAAATTCCTTGATTGCGGCTTATACCCTGGTCGCATTATTCCTCGGATTACTATATTGCGGGGGAGGATCTGCGCCGGAGGGTACCGCTCAGAAAGCGTTTGAATTGCGAATGAGCGGTAAGGCCGATGACGCCAAGACCCTTCTTGAAAACGCCATATCGGAAAATCCGCAGGACGCCGCCGCCCATTATGAGCTTTCCAGGACCCTTCTCCATATGGGATTGGGAAAGGGACGCGAAATATTTAATTATATTGAACAGGCGAAGAACTCTATTGATAAGGCGGTTGAGAGCGATCCCGAGAATGTGATTTACAGGTTTTTCGCCTGTCGAATGGGGTTTATGCAGGCGTACATGTCTTTGCAGGGGGATGAAGCTGCTGCCAGGGAAAAAGTAAGCGAGTTAAACGATCTTTGCGAGTCTGTACTGGAGCTCAGTCCCGGTTACCATGAGGCGCGGCTGTTTCTGGTGGAAATCAACGGCGCGCTTCCGGGGAATTTAGGAGCGGATAGTTCCAAAGCCGAAATGCACGCCAAACAGCTGGAAGCTGCCGATCCCGTTTTGGGGGCTAAAGCCCGGGCCATACTCCTGCCTGAGGAGACAGACCTTGTCGAATACTGGCAGAAAATAGTAGATGGTAATCCAGGGAACTCCGACGCGCTTGACGAACTGGGCAGGACATGTCTTCGCAGCGGGAAAACGGAGGATGGTATCAAGTATCTGGAGGATGTCTTTAGCGCGGATCCGGCAAAAAACATCGTGCTTCTGGATATAGCCAGGTATCATATAATGCGGGGTATGAGAGATGCGGAGATGAGAGATAAACTTGCGCCTCTGGTGGAAGAGGCTTTAAACAGATATCTGGCTACAGGTCCTGTCCAGCCTTTGAAGGCCTACGCTACCGGTCTGAAATCCAGGATTAAATATGAAACGAATGAAGAAGAGGCCGATCGTCTGAGCGAAGAGGCTGTCACATTGGATCCGTATTATTCCAGGGCTTTCGGAGTCCCGACTCTCGATCTGTTTGTGCCGGTGGGAGAGGAATCGCACAACCACAGATACCTTTTTCAGCCATATTAGAAACGGATAATATATCGTTCGGGATGAAGAAAAACGGCATTCCTGCGGATACGTAGAACCCGGGAGAAAAACCTTAAATAACTTTGTTTTTCCATTTGAGCCCTTCCTCGGTTACCGAATAGTACAGGTGCCCCTCGTAGCTTTTATGCTTTTCGGGAAGTTTTCCGACAATCCCTTTATATTTCATTCCCAGCTTTTCAATAACCTTAACAGAACCGATATTTTCGGGATTTGCTACGGCGACAATTCTATACAACCCGATCTCGTCAAATCCGTATCGTACCATTTCCGAGGCGGCCTCGGCGGCTATACCCCTATTCCAGTACTCTTTCGCCAATCCGAAGAATATCTCTATCTCATCGGGATTGAAATCGAGCGGCCCCAGGCCGCACCAGCCGATAATCCCGCCGGTCTCTTTCCAGACGATAGCCTCGGTCAGTTTGATAAGTTTCGACGGAGTATTCTTCTCATAACAGCACAGAATCCACTCGAACAGCTCCTTCAGCTCATCCGGTGATGTTACATCATCGGGCAAATAACGCATGACCTCGGGATCGCTTATAATCTCATATAAGGCGGGTACATCATCAAGGGTAAAGGGCCGGATGATCAATCGCTCGGTTTCACGACGCATATTTTCAAGCATTTTTTACATCCTGCGGGATTTGAAAAACATCATTTATTCTTGATGCCGCTATCATCCCCAATAGGTGTGCAGATATCGGCGACAACTTTCCACATCCCGTCTTCCTTCTGGAATATCAGCGTGAAATACGAATCCAGGACATATGTTTCGCCTTGCGGTCTTTTCTCGCGGTAATGAAAAACCGCCCTGGTATACCCGAACTCCCCTTTTTCGTAAACCTCTGTATTGTCCACTGGCATCTCCCAACCGGTTTCCGAGAACCATTCTTTGTGAAATTCGTAATAACCCAGCCGGTCGATCAGTTTGCCGCGGGTTGTAAGGAAAAAGAAATCCTCCGATTTCGATACTATGGTAAACAGCCCCTCCAGATCGGAATTCTGGACGGCCTTGACGTAAAGATCGAAAGTTTCTTTTAAGGTCAAACCGGGACGGTTTCTAATGATATTTTCATTTGATTGAATCATCGCATATCTCGATGTCAAAAAAACGGTCGTAGGTCAAGTCTCCCCGGGTTTTGACGGCCAGCGGTCGGGTTAATAAACAACTTCGTTGGCGGGGAAACCCGGCCTACAGCAACGCCTTGATCGCCTTCGCAAGACCATCAATGCTCTCTAACTCTGCATCCGGTATTTCAAACGGTGTTCTGGGGATTTGGTTGCGATGAATCCCGGTGCGGACCAGGACAGCCTTCATTCCCAGCTGATGCGCGGGTATGACGTCCTTATCGATACGGTCGCCTACCATGACACACACTTTCGGATCGACGCCTATTTTTCGCACGATGGCCTCGTAGTAGCGCGGATCGGGCTTGGTGAGTTCGAAATCATCCTGGGTGATGTGATGGGTGAAATAACCGAGCAGTTTTTCATTCTCCAGAAGCGCCAGGATCTCCCTGCCGAATTGTCCGGCGATGGCGGTAGCGAAATTTTCGTGAATCGCCTTTATCTCGTTGCCGAAACCGGGCATCAGTCTAAGCGGCGGTCGGGAACTCTTGAACCTGCTTTTGAATTCCAGAAGGGCCCGGTCATGAATCTGCCGATCGAACTGGAGATTTTTCCAGAGGACGTATTTATATACGGTAGGGGTATATATCTCTACCGCCTCGTCCACATCAATCCAGTACTGCTCGAAATTATAATCGGGGAGATGTTCAGCTATCAAGCCAGTTATAATCTCGGCGCAGAACCGTTCGATCTCCCCCTCGTCCAGTATCACCCCGCCGGCGTCGAGGAGCACTGTTGATATTTTTATTTTCATCTGCTTATCCTGTTGCAGGTAATGTTATTTCCCTTCCAGCCTGAACATACTGCCGTATCCCCAGAATCCACCGGAAGACGAAACAACCTCGTAATCTTGTTTGATTACATCCAGTATCTCGCGCTGCCTTTGTGAAGTATTTCCGTAAAGTAGAATACTTAAATAAAGACTATTATCCGTCAATCTTGACTTCCATTCAGCGCTGTTTTCAATCAGATAGTTCTGGTCGGCGGCGAAAACGAGCTTGTCATCCGGCACATGCCAGATTATGCCCGGCAACACGCCTCGGGCAACGTTGTCGATCAATATAGTATCGGATTCTTTAAGCCAGGATACAGGCTCCGGCCTCTTGTTATCCGGGTAATTCATATAGAACATATCGAGGCCTCCGAAAAATATTTGTGATACGATTAAAACCATCATCAGGATCGACTTGAATCTTCCGAAAACCCGGATGATCAAAACCGGGACGAAGGCGAAAAATGGCCAGACAATCGATAGATATTTGGGACCCAGAGCATGCGCGGGACTCAGGAAAAACATATAGCCGAGAACGATTATTCCCGATGTCCAAAAAAGAAAATATAAAACATAATTTCCGGCTCGATCCGTAGCATCTTGCCGAATTTGATAATCCGAACGTGATTTGATATATAAAATGGAAAGAAAGAGAATAAGAATAATCAGAATCGAGGGATAGATATATCTGAAGACGATCGATGGTGAAATAATATAAATGGCCGGCATACCCTGCCAGAAAAAGGTGCCGAAAGCGGTAATTACGGCCTTTAACCTCGGCAATATCCCGGAGAACTGGAACGGCTGATTCTCCGCCATCTGGTATCGGACGGACAGCAGAAAATGCGGGTGCATCAGGTAAAATATAACCAGCCCCGCCACTATTGATGAAAGCGCTGTAAATAGCCGTTGTCTTTTGACCTTGATAAGTTTGTAGGCCATGAAAAGACTGCAGCCGAGAATGATGATCGCGAAATGGTAATGTGTCATCGCCCCGGCGGCGGACGTTATGGCCATGTAGATAAAATCCTTTGATTTTGCGGTTGCCGAAGCGTCGGTAATGCGAATCGTCTGCAGAGTTAGAAGTATGGTACATAACGCCAGAAGATCATAGGGCCTGGCATGACAGCTAACTCCCATCACTGCCGAACCCAGGGCCCAGACGAAAGCCGCCAGGGCGGCCTCGACCCGGTCCTTGAGAATAAGGTTCGCCAGGCGATATAACAAAAGAATCGCCATAACGGATATCAGGATATTCAGCGAGGGGCCGGTCCAGAGGTGGATTCCGAAAATCAAAGACCACAGATGCAAAAGCCAGAAATAGAGGGGAGGATGGATATCGTAGTTCGCGAGATCGTAGCCGATCTGTTTGAAGCAGAACCTGCTCTCTACCTGCAGAAACCTTTTCCATTGCTCGGCCTCGACCCAGGCGCCGTAGGGGGGCTGTCCATCCACGCCGAAATATTCGCCCAGGTGCCCGGTGGCGACCATGTAGGAGATACCCTCGTCGGGGTCGATGGTCTTCTTGCCGGCGGTTCCCGCCATCCGCAGGGCGGTACCGAATATTACGGCCAGTGCCAGTATTATGAGAGACAATCGTGTCTGGCTCATAGTACAGCTTCTCCGATAATCGCCGCAGCTTGGTAGAAATAGATGGAGATCATTCTTTCAGAATTGGCGTTATTATCGTTCATACAAAACCTGGTTTGCCTGAAATAGGCTGTCTATGTATCCGGCGTTTTCTGAAGAGTGACGTAGCGGGCCCTCATAACCCTGTTCGACCGCAATAGCCGCTACCCGGCCCTGGTTACTGTAAAGGACATCCGGGACCCTTTCGCCAATGGAATCGCTATAGGCCTCCGCTGGCGATATGATTTCCCATCCCTGCTGACGCAGAAAGCCTACCAGCTCATCGATAAACAGCGCCGCCAGGTCGTTCTCATGTAACAATAAAACATGTTTGGGCGAATAGCCGAGCAGATCTAAAGCCATGTTATCGTAG
Organism: Candidatus Zixiibacteriota bacterium; assembly: GCA_020344055.1. Classification (GTDB taxonomy): domain Bacteria; phylum Zixibacteria; class MSB-5A5; order UBA10806; family UBA10806. The sequence goes on from CP070813.1 coordinate 140,999, forward strand.
AATTGAATCGCCTCCCATAGGGTTTCGACATAGATCCGGCCCAGGGCGACGGTATCGATCCTTTGGCCGCTTTTGGGGGCATCCCGGCATTTTTTGTCGATATACGAGTCCCAGGTATCGACCGTGACGTAACCGTTGCTATAGCCCAATGAGTTCAGGGCCTCACGGATGCTGTCTCTAACCGGTATCGTTAGGCCTTCGTCCAGCATGGGATAGCGGTACCAGGGCATAAAGGTCGAGTACTGCTTCAGGCTATCGTGGGCCTGCTCGATATCGGCGATATATGAAGCGGTGCCGAAATCGCCGGGGCGATTGTGGGAGTGGCTATGATTACCGATGAGATGCCCCGCCGCCGCGTATTTTTTCAGGCGGGCGTGACCGTCGTGGTAGGGGAGTTTCTCGGTCACGCAGAAGAAGACAACCTGTGATACCTTTGCTTTTTCCAATTTTTCGATGAGCCTGACGGTACGTTCGGGCCCGCTGAACATAAATCCCTCCCCCCAGGGCGCGTCATCGAAACTCAGGGCTATTTGATGAGGGTTTCGTTCATTATCTTCGGAAAATACGGTATTAATAATCAAACAGCCGGTCAATATTAAAGAGACGGCTGTCAATCGCAATAACTGCATGATGATATTATATGTTGAGGATTATTCGTCTGCAAGACGTTTACTTGAACCTCTTTAAATCATCTCTTCCGAATACCCATTCGAGCATATAAAGCCTTTTTCTGAAATCGAGCTTGAACCAGGGGCTCAAACCAAAACTGGTGGGGTTTTTTATGATATGCATATCCTGGGCCGGGGTGTAACTCTGCGCCAGCAAAAATATCTTCATTTTATTTTTAACGCTCTCGGCGATATCGACCACTATCACCGCGTGACCCGGAAAGCCGCCCTCTATGAAAACATCGCCGATACGCATGTTATTTATATCCGGGACCTTCCGCAGTTCCTCGCTCAACGAATAGGAACCGGCATAGGTGAACAGTATTTCGAGATATTCTTTGAAAACCTCGCGGTTGTTTTCTCTTTCGGAAAGCTGTTTCCAACTGACTTCATTGTTTTTAACTTCGGGAGTGATCCCCTTAAGCCAATCTGAGTATCTAAAGCGGTGGCCGCTGGTGAAATTGAACGAAATGGAATCATAATGTCCTTTAGAGTAAAAGTATTCCGAACGAAGTCTTATGACAGCGTCGGCGCACTGCTGCAGATCCTGGTCGCCCACGTCGATATCGATCACAGCGTAATTGGCCAGTTGGAAAAACTTCTTTTCGCCGTTATAAAGATATATGGGCGGCTTGCCCTCCTTAAGGGGCAGATTCCGCAGCCACTCCTGGAACGATCCCTCTTCGACCTCGATCCTCTTATACCCCTCGGGCGGGGGAATGCGGCTTAATATACTTTCCGAGCTATCGTAATCGGCGAGCCAGCCATACTGGGCGAAAGATGTATTAAACAGAAAAATCGAAAGTAGATAAAATGGAATAATTATTTTCATTTAATTCGTTTTCCTCCTCTCCAGCTCCATCCCGCATTCTTTGAGATTATTTAGAAGCTGATCGATATCTCCATGCCATTGGCCCCATTTGCGGGAGATATGCTCGGTCCAGCCGTAGGTGTCGAAATCGTAGGTCTCCTTGCGGTCTTTTGCCTCGATCGGAATTATTAGTTTTGCCTTTTTGTAATAATCCTGCCCCATGTACCCCTCGTCCATCACCTTCATGGCGCGCTCCACCAAATCGTCGGTTAATTCGGGGTACTCGTCCTCGAACAGGGTAAACTCCAGCGGGTAACGGGGCCGCGGGGGAGGGTTCTCGGCGGGGTATCCCATGGCCAGCTGCACGAAGGGGAAGACCCGTTTGGGGAGCTTGTACTTCTTGCGTATCTTCTTCGCCCAATAGGGAACTCCGCCCAGGTAAACGGAGCCCATCCCCGCGCTCTCGGCGGCCATGACCATGTTCTCGCCCGCCAGGGTGGCATCCTGTATGCCGAATATGAGCATCGAAAGGTCATTGGTGATCATCTTCCAGCCGCGCTTTTTCATCACCGTCTCCATCTTGTGCAGGTCCACACAGAATGTGAACAGAAGCGGCGCGTGGCAAGCGTTCTTTTTGCGCTCCCGCGAGAGCAGGATGCTGTAAAGCTGTGCCGCGAACGGCGCCTGCTGCCCGGCCCGGACGATGGTCCTGATCGTCTCATCCGACGGTATATCGTCCGTGAATTTGCGTATCGATTTGCGGTTCAGCATGGCCTTGATCATATCGGTATGTATCATTTCGTCCTCCGTTATTTTTTTTGACTATGTGTCGGGTTTCTCGTCCCGCCGTTGGCGGGACTCGGAACCCGACCTACATTCTACGCGCGACACCCTTTGTGAACAAGTATATACTCCTTCGCCGTCTTTCCGATCTCCGAGGCCAGATCCTCGGAGAGGTGGACCTTTTTGAGCTCCTCGTCGGTCGCCTCCTCGCTGGCGGCGAAGGTCGCCTCGATAATAGCGAAGTCGGCGCCCCGGACGTTGTCGCGCAACGATTCGCAGTCGCCGGTATCGCCGCTTATGACCACGATCTCGTCGCCGCAGGAGATCCTGTAGCCGACCGCCGGAATCTGATCCATAATCCCCTTCCCCTCGATAGAGCCGCAATGGATTACCGGGAACGGCTGAATGACCATTCCGGCGAATTCATATTTTTCACCGGGCCGCGCCCTGTTCAGGTAAATTTCAAACAGGGTCGTGGCCGAATACAATTTCAGGAAATTTTCCACAGCGGAGATTACCTCCAGGCAATTTTCCGGCGCCAAGATATGAAGCTCTTTTTTTCGCCCGATCATCCTCAGAAACCCCAGAAGCGGATGCAATCCTCCCATATGATCGAAATGGCCGTGAGTGAAAAAGATCGCTTCGATAGAGTCTTTGTCCAAGCCGCAGGTAATGATATCGCGCAGGATACCGTCACCGGTATCGAAAAGCAATGCGCCCCTGTCCGATTCGATTAAAATATGCTGAGAAAAGCCGGCCCTTGAATAAAGTATTTTAACTCTCAAGCTTTCGCCGTCCCAGCTGAAAGAATAATCAGAATTTTCGGGCATCGGATTAACCTCTTTTGAAATAACAGATTATCGTTCCCCAAATATATGGGAGGCGGGCGCTGACGGAAACAGCTTTTTTATGGACAAGCCAGCTTTACAAACGTCGGATTTATGATTGAAACCAGCGGTGTGAAAATCCGTAGATAAAAATGAGAGAAATATGAGAAGGAGGAAATTATGAGGAGTTTTGCTATATCGATACTCGCCATATTTTTGATGTTTTCCATCGCCGCCGCGGCCGGCCCGGATTGCGGCGACGATTGGAAAGACAAACATAAAACCTGTATAATTAGCCATAACCTTCATGACTACCATTATCACTGGAATGACAGGATAAGGCTGGAAATTGACGACAGTGATGTAATCATTACCTGCGAAAGACGGCGCTATAGATCTGACGAGGTCAAGATCACAAGGGATTACAGACTTTACGTAAACGGCGATAGAGTGGACGTGGAGGACGACCAGAAAGAACTGGTTAAAAACTATTATCATACGGCGATCGGCCTGCACGAAGAGGCCGAGATTATCGGCAGGGAGGGGGCAGAGATCGGGGTCCAGGGCGCCAAGATCGGCGCAAAAGCGGTATCGGGTGTTTTACAGATGCTGTTTCTTGATTTCGATGAGGACAAGTTCGAGGCTAAAATAGAGCGGGAGGCCGAACTACTGGAAGAGAAAGCCGAAAAGCTGGAGGAAAGAGCCGAGGTTCTGGAGGATATGGCGGAAGATCTCGAAGACATGCACGATGACCTCGCGCGTAAGATACCGGAGCTACGCGAGCTCAGATGGTTTTAATATAGATTTTTCTCACCTAAGCTAAAAGGCGGCCGAGTTGGCCGCCTTTTTAATTTCAGGATAAATTTTGGATTACCTCAGGAGGATCATCTTTATCGATCTCGAGGATTCTTCCGTCTCCAGCCTGGCGAAATAAATGCCGGAGGTTCTGTAGGAAGCGTTCCAGGTGATATCATAATAACCGGCCGGCTGATTTTTGTCTATCAACGTTTCAACTTTGCGTCCCAGAATATCGTAGATGTTGATTTTTACACGTGATTCTTCGGGAAGGGTATATCCGATTGATGTCGAAGCGTTAAATGGATTGGGATAGTTCTGGGAGATACTGAAAGATCTAACCGGATCGATATTTCGGTCAACATCGGTTATGGGATCGGTGTATGACGCCATTCCCCCCCCGAATGTTCCTATCCATTTGGTATTATCGCTGTCGACGACGAGGCACATGATATAATTCATGGGCAATCCTGAATTCTGGGTATCGTACCACGCCCATTCGCTTCTGTCATATCTGCCCAGTCCGTTTCCGGTGCCGAACCAGATTATGTTGTTGATATCGACGGCGATATCCTTCACCACGTTTCTCGTAAGCCCCTCAAATATGAAAGTCTCCCAGTCGTCGCCGTCATAGCTGGCGGCGCCGTAGGTGGTGCCGATCCATTTAACGTCATATTGATCTATGGCTATGGATATGACCTGGTTGTTATGCAAACCTGAATTCGAGGTGTTATAAACCGTCCAATTGCTGTTATCGAAAACCGCCACTCCGCCCTGATCCGTCCCGATCCACTTTCTTCCGGCTTCATCGATCACGATAGATGTTACGTAATTATCCGGCAGACCGGAGTTGCCTGTAGTATAAAAATACCAGGAAGAGTTGTTGTATTTGGCCAGGCCAAGATGAGTACCTACCCATTTTGTCCCGTTGTCTTCTATTTCTATATCCGAAATCGTGTAACCCGTAATATAGTTATTCCAGTTATTTCCATCGAATGAGACTATTCCCATATAGCTCCAGTACGTGCCGATCCATGCCATACCGTTGTCCTCGACAGCAACCGCGCTGATATCGTTGCAGGGTAAACCGGAGTTATCGGTGTTGTAGACGATCCAGTTGGTATCATCAAAATATGCCAGTCCGCCGGTACAGATGTCCTCAAAGGATGTTCCCCAGGTGCCTATCCATTTATCATCATTGCCGTCCAGGGCGATATCGAGGACCTCGTTATGGGGCAGGCCGGAGTTGCTGGTATTGTACTGAGTCCATACGTTATCTTCAAACAGGGCGAGGCCGTACAGCGTCCCGATCCATTTTCCGCCGTCGGAGTCGATTACCACCGATTCCACCCAATCGGCGGGCAGATCGGAATTTGACGGGTCATAAACATTCCATGAGTATCCGTCGTAATGCACCAACCCGCCCGATTCATTCGGCAGCAGGGCGGTTCGCATGCCTATCCAGAGAGAAGCATCATGATCGATCGCGACCGAAAGGATCGCGTTATTGGGCAATCCGGAATTTTGTGTGGTATAAACCGACCAGGTTGTGCCGTCAAACCGGGCCAGGCCGCCATAGAGCGGCGACTGGCCGTACGTTCCGATCCATAAGGCGCCGGTGGAATCGAAAATGACCGAAGTTATATAGTTGCCGGGCAGACTTGAATTACTTCTATCGTATACAACCCAGTTGTTGCCATCGTACGACACCAGGCCCGAGCTGAAGGTTCCGATCCATCTGGTGCCGTTTTCCGCTATGGCAATCCGGTTAATAATATTCGATGGCAGGCCCGAGTTATCGATTGTATAGACTGTCCAATTAATGTCGTCGAAAACCGCCAGCCCGTCGCCCGTCCCTATCCACTTGTCACCGTTGGAATCGATCGCGACTGCATATACCCTTTCATAAGGGAGGCCGGAATTGCAGGTATTGTATACCGTCCAATTTACGCCATCATATTTGGTTACCCCGTCGTCAGTGGCGATCCACAGGTTGCCGGAAGAATCAATGGCCAGGCCACGAATCCAATTATGTGATAAGCCTGAATTAGCATTGTTGTAAAACTCGGTATCTCCGGTCGACATATTAATCGCCACCAAACCGGCCGCGGTTCCTATCCAGTTGGTGTCGCCGACCAAAAGCTGGCTGGTGACATGTTCTCCACAGCTGAATTGCTGCCATTGTGAATCCTGGGCGTATGAGAATGCCGTATGGCAAATAATAAAAAATCCCACCACGCGTAAAAATACCTTAAGATTGCCCATAGCTTCTTTCTCCTGAAATAACTATTGAATGAATGGAAATTACATCTGGCGGCCAAATACTAAACATAGAAATCCCGCAACTGAAAAAATCTCGAGCCGGATCATATAAATCTATATATAATTACAAATGGAAATCCCCCAAAGTTTCAATATTTACATCGGGCTGCGGCTACAGCGCCGGAATTAATAATAAAGAATATGGTTATAGTTACGAACTAACTATGTAACTTTATTTCAACAAAATCATCTTTACCGATTTCGAGAACCCTTCCGTCTCCAGCCTGGCGAAATAGATCCCTGAGGTTTTATCGGAAGCGTCCCAGATGATATCATAATAGCCGGCAGGCTGTCTCTCATTGACGAGCGTTGCGGCCTTACGTCCCAGTATATCGTAAATAATGATCCTTACATGCGTTTCTTCGGGCAGAGCGTATTTCAATATGGTCGCCGGGTTGAAGGGATTGGGATAGTTCTGCTCCATTCCGAATGACGCAGGCAATGCGACAAAATCGTCTATTCCCGTTACGTCGTTGACAGTAAGAGTGCATTCCACTGCCGCGGTGGGGTTGTTGGAGTCGTTGGATTCGATGTTCAAAAATCCTGTATATATGCCGGCGTCGAGTTCGGTAGCGTCGAATGTCACAGTAATATCGGTTGTTTGCCCCGGATTCACGTATCCGTTTAACGGGTCGGCGGTAAGCCAGAACAAGGGGTAATAGAACTGGACCGCCAAATCGTTCTGCACGTAGGAGCCGTTGTACACAACCTCCAATCCGGTCGTACCTGTGGAGTTCTCAATTCCAACCGTGTTGGAAACCAGGTCGTCAACCATGTTTAAATACTGATACTTAATGTTACCGTCGGCCGTCAGGATCGCCTCGAAAGTGTAGAGCCCGGAGCCGCCCCAACCAGGTATGGCGTCATACTGGACAATAAAGGTATCAACGTTGTTTGAGTAATAATAAACCATTCCGCCGTCGGAGGGATTGAGGTCATCCCAGAAAGGCGCAACCAGGTTATTTGGCTCATCCGCCGTAGGAATAGACTGGTTTGAATAACGTGTTGACGTGCTCGTAAACGAAAGCCAGCCATTGGAGCAGATTCTTATGGCGTTAAACGTGCTCTCGTAGAACGGCATGCTGAAGCCGAGGCTGAACGGTCCTTGATTCTGGTCGTCTCCGAACGTCAACGGTTGCCCTGTACCGGTTATATCTATCCAGCTAAACGCCGGGCCGTTGGGATCGTTAGAATCGATCCAGATATAGCCAAACGCATCCGGGCCACCGGTGTCTTTTGATTGCGGCCGAGATGGAGTTTCGGGATAATCGGCTTTCGGACCGTAATAGGTGACAGTAAGAAAATCCCCATTTCGTTCATAAGTAATATTTTTACCCCGGTTCGGGTCCTGTCTTATGGGGTCAGAAATGTAAATCGGTTCGCCGATATTATAATCGCTGAGACCGACCATTATGGGATTTATACTGAATACCAGTATTCCATCGCCATCGTTGCCGATAACCAGGGTCTGATCGGTCGACTGACCCTGGTCCAGGGTGATGTTAAACGAATTAGGATTGGTTGTTATGGTAGGGGAGCCAACGACCGGCGTAATGCCGTTAACCACTACAGCATCGATATACCAGCCATCCCGGGTAAGCGAATAATCGCTGCCGAACCTGAACCTGAGCTCGATCACCTGTCCCGCGTACGATCCCAGGCCGACGTCGACCTGCTCCCAGTTCCCTGTTGTACCGGTAAAGCCGGGTTCCCCATCGAGACCATTGATACTGTTATCCGGGTAGCCGCCGACGGGAGTCACAAGCTCAAAATTACCTCCGTTTGCCGAAACCGATATATTACCACCATCGTAGCCATCTTCCATGTTATACCAGTGATAGAATGAGAATACGGCGTTTGAATCGTTGACCACGTAGTATTTCGTTACCAGCCCGTCGTCGGCGCTATTGGGATATTGCCCGTCGAGAACGGTTGCCCAGACTTTGGCGCCGTCATAAGCTCCGTTGGGGCCGGAGGTCGGTTCGCCCCATTCCCAGATTCCCTCGCCGACCCAGCCGCCGTCGTTGTATTCAAACGACTCCATCGCCCTTAGCACGAACTCCAGGTCGCAGGTATAGCCGCCGTTCGCGGTGACGGCGAGATCGAAATCTATTGAATGTCCCGGAGGCATATTGCCTCCCGCGGTCACAATAAAAACATCGTTTGAGTTATTGCCGGTACCCCCGCCAGGGTTGAGGTCGCCGAATGTACCGCCGGAATCGGATATAGTTACATAATCATCCTGCTCCGAAAGAATGGCCGCCACTGATCCGGCCAGCGACGAGCCGGAGTTTTCGAGCGTGACGGTCATCTCGATAGTCTCGCCGGCTTCGAAAATACCGTTGCCATTGCCCCCGACCGCGTCGTCTATCATGACCTCGACGAATTCCACGACGGGCGCGTGAGCGGTCAGGCTGAAATTGCTGGTCCAGGTGTCGGTGCTGCTGGTTATGGTCAGTTCGAAACCGATAGCGTGACGATCCGGAACGTCAACGGCAACGTCAAAGGCGTAAGCGTCCTCGATATTGACGGTCCCGAAATCACCGACTATATCGCCAAATGTTTCAATAGTGTCGGTTATAATTACAAAAGAGTCCTGGGTCGCCAATACAGCCGAGACGTTATAAGCGGTATCGGGGCCGACGTTTTTCAATTGCACATCGAGTGAAATACTCTCACCGAAGTCTATAACCCCGTTGTTATTGCCGGTCGGGTCGTTTACGGCGCAGGAATCGAATATTACGTACGGTCCCGAGGGCGCGATTACCTGGACGGTGGTGATATAAGGTTGCTTGTTTTGGCCTGATACGATAAGGTCGGCGGCTCCGGGGATAGCGAATGGAGTAATATCCATATTCACAATACCGGTATGATCAATGTATGCCGCGCCGTGAAGAACACCGTCCTTGGAAAGACCGACGTAAGAAGCCTCGTCAGCCTCTACCGTAAAGCTGTCATCGCCCAGTACGATCACCGCGGCGTGCTGTACGTTATTGGCGGCGGGAACTCCCAAATAGGTCATAACCGAGGGATCTCCCATCAAATGGTAGATCTCCCAGTAATAATTGGTTATGTTGCTGCCCGACTCCTGAACCGCCATGTTACCGCAGAAGATGAGCGCGTCGTTTACAACGTAATGGTCGGAAACGTCCTCGCCGTGGGTATGGAAAACACCGTCGTAGGCGCCGAGCCCGGTTTGCTCGTAGGACGGTCCGTTGCCCATTATGGGCCCGTAGCCGACCCCCCACCAGTAGTCCTCATCCCAGTAGGTGCTGTTGGATCCTCCTATATAGCCGATGGCGCCCTTGTCTTCTTCCTGTAGCCAGACCTCGCCCACACAGGGGGTCGAATAATCATCGCCGAAAGTAACAGTCAGGCAGCAGTTCCCGATGGCAAGCGGATACTTGTGGATATTCGTTAAACTGCTGACATTGGATGAAGTAAAAGATGGATCTCCCCAACTGTTATGGTTACCGTGGGCGGTGTAGTTTATGAATCCGACGCCGTCATTTACCGTCTGAATTATGGCCGCAGAAGCTCCCGGCTGCGCCGATTGAGGATAGAGCCAGGTGTTGGAAAAAATCCCATTCTGGGAATTGAAATATATATTAACGCCGTAATTGATCTGGCCGTTGCCGTGAGTGGGGGCATAGGTGGCGTCCACGCCCGCTATCATGGTAACATTACCCGTATAACCCGGATCAAGCATGGTATATTGCTCATATTCCAGGGTTTTATCTATCTGGGGCTGCAAAAGCGTTGGATCCTGAGCGGAGAAACGTCCATAATAGATCTCCGGATTGTGATCGCCGGTGAACTCGCAGAAATCGAGATCGGAGATATGGCTGCCGTAGGAAAAGGCCGGTATCTGCTGGTCGTCGCCCACCAGAAGAACAAAAGACGGTCGGGGATCGGCGGGGGGGTTGCTGCTGTTGTAAATACCCTGGATATAGGTTTTGATGGCGGTGTTGCTGTAGCCGATATCATCGGTGTAGGCGGTAATGACGTTAAATCCTTTTTTGGTTTTCCATTCGATAAACGGCTGCAGTTGCGCCTCGAACATGCGATCCGCGATAATGACATACTTGACCGGATATGTAACGAGGTCGTCCAGAATGGTCGGGGGGAGAGGCTCGTAGTTGATTATCCGGCTGTAGACCACCTCAAAAAAGGGCGAGTAGCAGCCGGTACGCATATCCATGGTTGTTTGCCAATCGGGATGCAGGAAATCGACCCGGATGATCAGATTTTTGTATACCCGTACTTTGTTCTCAAGGGGATTGTATTCGACCGGCGCCACGGAAACCAGCTCCAGCCTCAGGGCTCTCATAATACCCGCGTCCGAGGATGAGACGAGCGGCAGGTCGTAATATCCGGGCCGGCTGTAGGCGGACGGATTGTACTGGAATTCCACGTCGGCAGGGTCCTGCGATTTGGAGAGGGATGGCTGAACCGGTATGAGGGGATCGGTATAATTGTAATCGGACAGCGATATCTCCTCGATCTCGTAGCTGATCGCTTCGACCCGCACTTCGCATCCGAACGGCACGGATATGAGACGGTTTATCATGGGAAGACTCGGCTCGCCGATTTCATGCGAGCGCGAGAATCCATCCACGTTGAGAACCGTGAACGATCCTCCCTTCGTGGTAACTTTATCCAGGCTGACCGAACCTATATCGATCTTTAAGGTCAATCCGGTCTGAGTCTGGTTCAATAGAGCTATACCCGAGGGGTAATTTCCGAGATCTATTTCCTGAGCGGCGTATGCCCCTGCCGCGAAATATAAAACGATTACCGCCGCGCAGACCGCTCCTGTTAACGATTTATTCAAAACATCCTCCGTTCAAAAATTAGCTTTAAATTGTAAACACGCTCCCGTAAAAGGACTCCATAAAGGAGATCTTATTAATAATAACTAATATTTGCAAAATTGAAAGGGAAAACTGGATAATTATAGACTCATACGATCCACAAATTTCATGAAAGCCTCTATTTGTTATGAGGTTTGCCTTTTGGGCATCAATGATTTCTTTTCTTTTAAGGGAGTACCAAAGAGCTTTTTCAGGCATTTGATTATGCCTGGGATGGTATGCTCATCGGCCTCGTAAGAAACCGCCAGGCCCGATGATTTCAGGGCCCGGGTCGCCGACGGTCCCATCGACAGGATTTTGGCGCTTCGGATCAGTTTTTTAATTTCCCCGGAATTCAGGACCTTAACGAATCCATCCACCGTCGACGCGCTGGTGAATACGATTAAATCCGGCGGGTATTTAAACAGTCTTTCCCTCATGTTGCCGGGCCATTGCGGTACGTAAGTCTTGTATACCTCTATTGGCAGGATTTCCCGTGCGATCGGTTCCAGGCCCTCTTCTATACGGTTGTCCGCGAGACTGCCCTTGACGCGGATTATGGTTGACTCCGTAAGATCCACCTTGCTTTTAAATTCCTTTACGAATGAATCGATGGTGGCTTTTGCGGGAATGAAATCCGGTTTCAGGTTGTATCCGCCGAGCGCCTCTACGGTCCCGATTCCCACAGCCGCCAATCTAAAACGGCTCAGCTTCCTTATATCTCCATATCTTGAAATATAGGGGTTGAGAAAATATCTTACCCCGTTTTCGCCGGTGAAGACGACCCATTTGTTTTTTGAATCGTCTTTGACCAGATTTTCGAATTTTTCCCAGGAGGTTATATCCATATATTCGGAGGTGGCGATCGTGGGGCAGGGCAGGACCTCCGCCCCCAGGTCTCTCAATGACCCATACAGCGGTTCGGCCTGGTCCGCCGGTCTGGTGACCATGATTCTCAAGCCATAAAGCGGCTTCTGCTTATGCCAGTTTAAAAGCGGCTCGTTGCTCACTACCTCCCCGATCATGATGATGGCCGGCGGTTTTATATTTTCCATTTGGGCTTTTTCGGGCAATTCGGAGAGGGTCGCGGATACCGCCCTCTGTGATGGAAAAGTCCCACGCTCGATAATGCAGGACTCAATATCTGCCGGCATTCCTCCCTCGATCAATTTTCGGGCGATATTGGGAAGCTCTCCCACTCCCATATAGATTACCAGGGTGCCGCTCTTGGCCTGAGCGACCCATTCCCAGGGAACGCTGGACAGCTTTTTTTCGATGGCCTTGTGGCCGGTCACGAAGAGGACAAAGGACGACTGTTCCCTGTCGGTGCAGGGGATACCGCAGTAGGCCGGGGCCGCGGTACCGGCCGTAATTCCCGGTATGATTTCGAACCTGATGTTGTTTTCCTGCAGATACCTGGCCTCTTCTCCGCCCCTTCCGAAGAGGAAAGGATCGCCGCCCTTCAGCCTGGCGATCTTTTTCCCTTCCAACGCCAGTTTCACCAGCAACCTGTTTATATCTTCCTGCTTCAGCGTATGTTTTCCCGCGCTTTTGCCGACAAAGTATTTCTCGACTTTTTCCGGAAGAAGCACGATCAATTCATCGGGGATCAGGTTGTCATATACGACGGCGTGGCATTGATTAAGTATCTCTCTGCCTTTAACGGTAAAAAGCCCGGGGTCGCCGGGCCCTGCGCCGATAAGGTATACGATACCCTGATTGGATGGGGATTTTTTATTCCTGTCCGCCATCTTCCTCGACCAGGCCGTCCAGTAACGCCTCGATTTCGTCATCGGACTTATCTTTTAGAATTTTCTGCCAGTCGGTCTGAACGAACCTGCTGTAGCAAAGGGCTTTCTTTTCGGATTGCCCTCGCCAGCGGGACATGACCTTTTTCCGAAATTTCGAGGCGTAGGCCGCGATCTTCTTCCATCTTTGCGGGAAGATATCCTCCAGTATCAGCCGCAGCTGCCCTGCCAGAAATGGCGCCTGGCCATCGGTCGAAATTGCAACCGATAGTATGTCTCTCTTAACCACGGCGGGAAATATAAAATCACAGAGAGAGGGATCGTCGACCACGTTTACGGGAACTCCGTTCTCTCTACAATCCTTCGAAACCTGAACGTTGACATCTCTGCTGTTAGAAGCAGAAATTACAAGCCCGTAGCCTGACGCCTCCGAGATTTTATATTCTCTCTTTTCGAGCGTTATTTTTTCTTTGTTCGCGAAATATTCAATTTTATCGTTCGGTTTCGGAGCCACCACCGTAATATCGCTTTTGTATTCGAGAAGGGTTTCTATTTTCCTCAGGGCTACATCGCCGCCGCCGACCACCAGGCAGCGTCGGTTTTCCAGCGAGACGTTTATGGGCATATATTTGTTGGCCATGTCTTAATCCTCGTCTTTGAGTTTCGACGTCCTGGCTTTGAGATGCAATAGCCTGTTGGTGAGCCTGCCGGTCGCCTTTTCAACTTCCTCCCGCAGGTTTTCCGGAATT
>CP070813.1:154654-229813 GCA_020344055.1 Candidatus Zixiibacteriota bacterium
AAACAAACCGGAGAGGCAGGGATTCGAACCCTGGGTCCCCGAAGGGACAACGGTTTTCGAGACCGCCCCGTTCGACCGCTCCGGCACCTCTCCGCAAACAATATAAGACAAAAATTTTCTATCAGGCAACTTTATAATTTCCGGATTTAGGGCAATAAAAAAGGCCGGCTTCCTCTTAGCCGGCCCATTATTTTAAGTGGTTAATTTTTAAGGTCTTCAGTCGCTTATCGCATATTTACTGAAGTGATTGATTTCAAATTCCGCGATACCTTCTACTACGCTAACGGAATCCTGGTATATCCATTTCTTCTCAACAGGATCATAGTAGTATAAATTTGCCGAGGTAGCATCGCCATTTATTTCGGCAATTTCAAATGCCAACTTCGCAGCCACTTCGAAATCCAGACCATCAGGGCCGAATTCGAATAAGACCATATCCTTACCAAGGATCACTTCATTTACAGATCTCACGGTAATCGTGGTGCTTTGTTCTATAGCGTACGGTTCGACGACGAATTCGTGGACATAGTCGCCTCTCTCAATTTCAATAGTGCCACCGGTCGATTTCTCAATATATCCGGAATCAAATTCTTCAAGGGTCGATGCCTCAGAAAGTTGAAGGCTGCGTTCACCAAATGCAATCCCGCCCAGTTCAACAGGATCAGGATCGGTGGATTGAACGGGCGTATAATTCGAACAGCCTATTACAAAAAACAGGGTTAAAACTACCGCTAAACCTCCAAACAAAGAAAGACCTTTTAACGCTTTCATCATTAATCCTCCTTATTTGAGGTTAATTTTCCAGGTTGCCGCCTTCTATATTGCAGATTTTGAGCCAACCGTTTAGTTTTTTAACAGTTGAAGGCAACTCCTTGTAAATTAATAAATTACCTGTTTCGGAGGACTAAAATGCGCGGGGTTAACAGCGAAAATGTATGGGATCTATCCGACTTTTATCGGATATTCCCAATAATATCGGATTTGAAAACGGGAATAAGTCTTATTTTAAGGGGTTATCGCATGGGGTGATTTCCGGGTTCCCTTGAATATAATATCGGGTATTTATTTGGGAGCCGCCGAAACCTGCCGTATTCCGGACTCTTCGTCCGATGAAGGCTTGTCGCTTATCCAACGGGTAAGTTCCAGATCAAAATGATCAACCAATTCATCATGACGCGGTAAAATTCTTATCGAGTACCCGTAAAGCCCGCTCTCGTCACAGGGAATATAACCCTCATATCTGTAGCGGTTACTTCCGGATTGCTCAATGCATTTCATATCAAAGGAATTTCCCCCGGCGATATTGTAATCGGAATCCAGGGGGCCGCTACAGGATTGAACCGAGACATCATGCGGCTTCAGTCCCGCCAAGAAAACCTCCGCATCAACTTTCAGGGCGAACCCCACATCCGCCTCTTTTTGCTGAATACTCGCCGATAAAATTTCAACATTCCGCCAGTGGTTGATAATTTGTTGTTTCCAGGCTACAAGTTCCTTTGAGCGAGAAAACTCATTTTCAGAAAGCCTTATCCAATTGTTATGGGCCTTCATATAGATTTCATCCGTATACTCTTTAACCATACGGTCCGTGCAGAAAAAGGGACATAACTGCATTATGGAATTTTTTACCATGGAGATCCATTTCCTGGGCAAATTGTTGCTATTGTAGTCATAAAACAGGGGTATAACGTCATTTTCCAATACATCAAAGAGCGCCTTGCTTTCTACCTCATCCTGATATTCGGGATCATCGTAGTTCTCGCCCGCTCCGATTGCCCATCCCGTTTTATGGTTGTAGCCCTCACACCACCAGCCATCGAGTATGCTTAGGTTCAGGCCCCCGTTGGGCAGGACTTTCATACCGCTGGTGCCGCTGGCCTCATGCGGTCGGCGCGGAGTATTAAGCCATACATCCACTCCCTGGACAAGATACCTCGCAACATTCATATCATAATCTTCAAGAAATACGAAATGATTTCGAACATCCTGGGACCGGGCGAAATGGATAAGTTCCTTTATGAGTTCCTTTCCACCGTTATCCATGGGATGAGCCTTGCCGGCGAAAATGAACTGAACCGGCCTTTCGGTGTTGGTCAGAATTTTCCTTAGCCTGTCCCCGTCACGCAACAGGAGAGTTGCCCTTTTATATGTGGCGAACCGACGCGCGAAGCCGATTGTGAGGGCTTCGGGATTCAACATTTCCCTGGCTCTTTCGATTTCCCAGGCGCTGGCTCCCCTTCGTTGTAACTGTCCCATCAGCCTTCTACGGGTAAAAGCGATCAACCGTTCGCGGCGTCTTTCATGGATTCTCCATAATTCAATGTCGGGGATTTTTTCAACCCGTTCCCAGATATTTTTACTTGAGGGATCCCGGACCCAGTTGGGGCCTAAATAGCGATCATATAATTCCGACATTTCGTGGGAAATCCATGATGAGATATGAATGCCATTTGTTATATGTTCGATAGGAACCTCTTCCGGGGGGATTCTGGACCATATTCCGCGCCACATGTTACGCGAAACCTTACCGTGCAGCCTGCTGACTCCATTCGCTTTCGCCGCGGTTCTGAGAGCGAATAGAGCCATGTTGAACGGTTCATAAATGTTTCTGGGATTCTGTCGGCCCAGGGCGAGAAAATCATTGAGCTCAAAACCGGCCTGCTGAAGATAATGGCCAAGGTATTTATCTATCAGCGTCGGTTGAAATTCATCGATACCCGCCGCCACAGGCGTATGCGTAGTGAAAACCGTCCCGGCCCTGACAATCTGCATCGCTTCCTTAATCGAAAGATTGCTTTTCTGTTTCCGATGACGGATTCTTTCAAAGGATAAAAATCCCGCGTGGCCTTCGTTCATATGGCAGACCTTTACATGAAATCCCAGTCTGCGCAGAGCCCTCATGCCGCCTATTCCGAGCACAATTTCCTGTTTTATTCTGTTTTCATTATCGCCGCCATACAACTGATAGGTTATTTTTCTATCGGCGTCGTTATTTTCGGGTGTATTGGTATCCAGAAGGTACAAAGGAACCCTGCCTACCTGAGCGCCCCATATTCTGCAATATACAACCCGGCCGGGAAACTGTATTTCCACCAGAACCGGATTATCGTTCTGGTCGATTTCGAGCCATAACGGTAAATTATAAAAATCGTTGGACGGATAACTTTCCTGCTGCCAGCCATCGGCATTAAGATATTGCCGGAAATAACCCTGTTGATATAAGAGCCCGATGCCGACCAGGGGCAAACCGAGATCGCTGGCGGATTTCAGGTGCTCTCCCGCCAGAACGCCGAGGCCGCCGGAATAAAGGCGCATACATTCTGTTATGCCATATTCCATGGAGAAATAGGCGATCTGAGGCGATTCAAAGACACCGTGTTTGCTCCCGAACCAGGTAGAAGCCGACATGTATTCGACGAGGTTTTTATAAACGCGATCCAGCAAGGCCACGAAAGCGTCGTCCGAAGCGGCCTGGCTCAGCTTTTCCTGCGATATCAGTCCCAGCATCTTGACGGGATTATGCCTGGTATCATTCCAGAGATCGGGATCGAGTCTTCTGAAAAGATCTATGGTCTCAGGATGCCAGGACCATCTCAAGTTGTAGGCGAGGTCCTCTAAAGCCGAAAGTCCGCCCGTTAATGTCGCTCTTATTCTAAAGGTATCAAAGGCTTTGATCATTTTATCTTCTCCTGCAGTATTACCGGGTCTGCGCGAAATATTTGAACCGATCTTTCAGCTCTGTTAAATTTGCTTTTGTCAGACCTCTGCCTGTCTCGCCTTAACAATCATTCCCCATTCGGTCTCAGACCTACATATTTCCGACCAACAAACTGTCCAATATCGGCGAATTTTTCACATCGAATTTTCTGATATTCTCATTGAAGAGTGCGGCCAGTTTATCCGCCATCCCGTCGTACCTGCTTTTATCAGGCCACATATTTCGGGGACAGAGAATTTCCGACGGCACTCCGGGACAGCCCGCGGGAACAGAAACGCGGAAGACAGGATCGGACTTCATCTCCATTTCATCCAGGGATCCGCTTATGGCGGCCTTAATCATGGCGCGGGTATGGTCGATATCGATTCTTTTGCCCTCGCCGTAGGGCCCCCCCGTCCAGCCGGTATTCACCAGCCAGCAATTAACTTCATGCTTCTGGACCTTCTCCGACAGTAATTCCGCGTACGCGGCCGGATGCAACGCCATGAAAGGCGCTCCAAAACAAGCTGAAAATGTGGCCTTCGGCTCGTTGCCCATCCCTTTCTCAGTACCTCCTACCTTGGCTGTATAGCCGGAGATGAAATGAAATAAGGCCATTTCGGTTGAAAGCCTGGATATCGGGGGCATTACGCCGAAGGCGTCGCAGGTTAACATTATGATATTTCTCGGATGTCCCGCGATACTTCCTTTGTAAACGTTCGGTATATGAGAAAGCGGATAGGCCGCCCGGGTGTTCTCGGTCAACCTGTCATCATTCAATTCCAGTCTGCCGCTGATGTTGTCAAAGCCGACGTTTTCAAGGATCGTTCCGAATTTTCTGGTGGTTTGATAGATTTCCGGCTCCTTGTCGGGTGAAAGCCTTATTACTTTGGCGTAGCACCCACCCTCGAAATTGAAGACCCCGTTTTCGCTCCAACCGTGCTCGTCATCGCCGATCAACATCCTGTCGTGGTCGGCCGAAAGAGTGGTTTTGCCGGTACCGGATAGCCCGAAAAACAGGGCGGTATCGCCGTTGGCACCGATATTGGCAGAGCAATGCATGGAAAGCACTTTCCTCTGCGGCAGAATATAATTTAGAATCGTGAATATCGATTTCTTGATCTCTCCCGCGTAGCTGGTGCCGCCGATAATGACCATTTTCTTTTCAAGGTTCAGAACCACAAACGCTTCCGAGTTGGTCCCGTCGACCTCCGGCAAGGCCTTGAAATTAGGAACATGCAGAACGTTGAAAACCGGCACGTGGCTCTTCAGCTCGTCGACATTTGCCTGTATGAACATATTTCTGGCGAAAAGATTGTGCCATGCGGTTTCGGTAATTATCCGGATCGGCATACGGTAATCAGGATCTGCGCCGGCATAACAATTCTGGACAAAAAGGTCTTTGCCCTGAAGATAGGCCAGTATTTTATGAAAAAGATTTTCGAATCTGGCCTGTTTGAATGGCTGGTTGGAATCGCCCCACCAGATCATATCCTTACTCAGCGGTTCTTCCACAATAAACTTGTCTTTAGCCGCCCGCCCGGTATACTGCCCGGTCCGCACGACAATCGGTCCGAGATGAGCGATGGAGCCCTCGCCTCTTCTTATTATCTCTTCGTAAAGCGCCGGCGTATGCAGATTCCAATAGGCCCGGCCGATATTCCTAATCCCATGGTTTTCAAGACCATACGAGCTTTCATATTTTTCGTAAGACATGGTTCCCCCGATTTTTTTGGCCAAATTGCCGCTATTGGCTCGCCCGCAAAGGCATAGAACTATAATACGACCGGAATAATTATCGGCTTTTCGAAAGAATCTTAAAACAGACGTTCAGGAACTGTAACGGTTATGGTGAAAAAAGAGACGTTCTCTTGAAGGAAGAGAACGCCTTTGAGTCTGAATTATATAACTGCAACTATTTCAAATGCTTACTAAAAAATTCCGCCATTTTTTCATATTTGGCAATTGTATTTTCGATATTCGCGGTTCCGTGACCTTCATCTGTAAAAAAGAGCGTATCGGCTATTCCCCCGTTATCTATTACCGCGTAAAATATCTGCCGGGCTTCCCCGATAGGAACCCGCGGATCGTTTTCCCCATGGATCAATAAGAGCGGAGCCTTAATCCTGTTCGCCTTGGATGTGGGCGAAATAGATTCCAGCCATACGGAATCGGAAAGAGGCCCATATTCTGCCTCTCTTATATAGCGGCGGTAATCAGCGGTATATAGCAAAAATGTCTTAAAATTGGAGATACCGACCGAGGCCGCGGCCGCGCCCCAGTAATCGGGATATTCGGAAATCGCCGCTAGAGTCACGTATCCTCCATATGAGCCTCCTTTAATGGCGAGTTTTCCCTTTTCAGAATAACCTTTCTCGATCAGGTAATCCGCCCCCGCCTTGTAGTCTTTGATGGAATCCAGCCTTTTCCGGTGATTATCCAATGTCATATATTCGCGGCCGTATCCCTCGCTACCGCGCACATTGGGGGCCAGAACGCCGTATCCGTTCAGGAGAAAATACTGGAAATTCCGGTAGAATTTCGGACGGTACTGTCCCTCGGGCCCGCCGTGAGCGTCGATGATAAATGGTATCTTGCCGCCCTCATAACCGGGCGGAAGGAAAAGGAACGCGGGAATTTCCCGTCCGTCGAAGGTCTTATATCTGATCAATTCCGGCTCGACAAAGATATCGGGATTTATGCCGGCATAAGATGAGAAGGTCTTTTGCGATAACTCTTTTTTATCCCAATCCCAGGTCCAGACATCGTAGGTTCTCGTCGGAGACGAAAAGGTAAATAACAGCCTGTTATCCTGGGTAAATTCCGGTTGATCGGCTATTCCAGAGAGAGGAGCAGGTAATTCCTTCATGGTAGAGGTCTCTGCCAGATGCAGAACACCGTAGCCGTCCTCATTCGCGATCCACGCTAAATATCGACCATCTTCGGAAAGGGCCATATCGCCGTCGGCCACTTCCCAGGGCGATTCCATATCATAGAATTCCAATTTTCCTTTTTCAATATCATATTTCGCAGGTTTAACCAATTCCTTCTCATTGAAATTGGATATCATCCAGATAGATTTGCCGTCGGGAGTAAACCGGCCAGTGAAGAAATTGTAATCTCCATCAGGTTTTAAGATATATCTGGAGTCGCCGGTGGTTAAGTCCATAATTATCAGGTCGTTATCGACATTTTTGGGCCAGGTCTGCAGCAACAGATACCGGCCGTTTTTGGTGACATCCAGGACATCGTTTATTCCCTCGAGCTTTTTAACAAGATCGGATTCGCCGGTTTCGACATCCATGGAATAGATGTAAAAATCCTTCAGGTTCTCCTGGGTGGAGTGGTAATATATGGTCCTGTTATCGGGCGCCCAGACCACCGAGCCGAAACGAACGTCCGGCAGATTGGTTAACGCCTTAATTCTCCCGCTCTGTGGATTCAGTAGATACATCTGCCGTCTTTCGTTGCCGACAGGCGCGGCCAGCACGACAATCTTCGAGCCGTCATCGGACATGGCATAGTTGCCGATACCGTCGGGGAAAAAGGTCAGCCTGTAGGGCCAACCCTGTTCGTTGATACGAAAAAGCTGGGGTTCGCCCGAAAGCGATGTTTTAAAAAACAGTTCGCCCGTGGCCGGCGAGACATACCCCGCACTGCAATCGCCTATAAGCATAAAGGTTTGAACATCGGGGACATATCGATCACCAGCGTTTGCGACCATAACCACGGTTAAGACAACAACCGCGAATAATGAAATTGCTGTTTTACTCATCGGTTTTCCTGCGCTTTTAAAGGTTTAAATTTATAATATCCTAATTATTTTCCGATTTCGAGCATCCGTTCCAGGGCAATCTTTGCGTCCTTCTTAATTTCATCGGGCACGACAATCTGATTCGCCTTTTCAGGATTTTCGAGCGTATAACATAAATCAGCGAGAGTCGTCCTGAACATATTAGAGCACACGGGGCATGTATCTCCGGCCAGTTCGTATATTTTTTTATCTTTATGCGTAACCGCCATCCTGTGTATCAGGTTCAATTCGGTACCTATGGCGATAACCGATCCCGGAGGGGCCTCCTCGCAATATTCTACTATATACGAGGTCGATCCCACGGCGTCGGCTTTGTCGACCACATCCTCCGGGCATTCGGGATGAACGACTATTTTGACTTTTGGGTTTTTCTCCCTCCATAGATCTATATGTTCCGGTTTGAATTTGGTATGAACATAGCAGTGGCCCTGCCATAATATTACTCTGGCCTTTTTCAAGGTATTCTCATCGATGCCGCCGCCCGGTTTCCTGGTATCGTAGAGAACAACCTGATCCTTTGGCACGCCGTATTTTTTCGCCGTGTTTCTGCCGAGATGCTGATCCGGGAAGAAAAACAGTTTTTCAAACCTTTCGTATGCCCATTTAAAGGCGGCATCGGCGTTGGATGAGGTACATATAAGACCGCCGTTTCTGCCGGTGAAGGCTTTCAGATCGGCGGTGGTATTCATGTAAGAAATAGGAACAACCTTATTTTTACCCAGAACAGATTCGATAGAATCCCAGGCATCATAGACTTTACCGGTGGGCGCCATGTCGGCCATGGGACAACCGGCGGTGGCGTTCGTAAGGTAGACCTTCTGGTTGGGGGCGGTGAGAACGTCCGCCGCTTCAGCCATAAAGTGTACTCCGCAAAAAGCGATCGTTTCCGCGTCCGGGGAGTTTGCCGCGATTTTCGCCAGGCCGTAGGAATCGCCGACCCTGTCCCCCATTCGAACGATCTCCACGCGTTGATAATGATGGGTGAGTATGAGCAGTTTTTTCCCGAACTCTTCTTTTTTCGCCCGGATCCGTTTTTCGAGATCGTCTTCGTCCGCGGTCCGGTATTCGTCCGGTAAAATCGCCAAGTCCTGCGGCATTACATCTCCATCAAAAAGTTTTCATCGATCTCTTTTTGAATTAGCGCTTCGTGTTTTCTTTCCTCCTCGGCGAGGAACTCGAACATCTTTTTCGCGCCGGGATTCTGCATTATCTTAGCGCATTCTTCGTAGTACCTGCGGGCTTTCTGCTCCTGCATGAGAGCCAGCCGGGCGGCCTCCTCCGGGCTTGTATTTTTACTTACCTTCAGTTCGAATTTTCCTTCGCTTGATTTCGTGTCGGTCATGGTGATTTCCTCTGGTTTATAATTTACCGAACAAGTAAAAAGTTTTAAGGCATCTCCTCGAAATCATCTTTAGACGCTCCGCATACCGGACAGACCTCTGGCGGCTCCTCGCCCTCATGAATATGACCGCAGATAGTACACACCCACTTCTTCATCATTCCTCCATTATCCCGGTATCACCCATGGAAAACCAGTAAAGATCTCCGGAAAGGGCAGCTTTTTCAGCCACCAGCATATTGTAATGTCCGTCCTCCTCGGCGGCCAACTCTTCGAACGTTTTCCTGGTATTAGAATCGTCAGTAATACTCGCTCCGCGAGCATAGAATTTCGCGGAAATAAGCTCGGCCTCGATGGCCATGTCGAGAAGTTCCAAAAGTTGAGTCTTCTCTTTCAGATTCATAGTCCCGATAGCCTTAACTATATCCGGTACGCCTTTGTCGGGCAGATTGCGGGGTTCTTTGCCCAGGATTTTGCGATAAAAATCGACGACTATTTTTTCATGTCGCTTCTCATCATCGGCCAGGGATACTATTTTCTTCTTCACTTCGGGATTTGTAACCTTTTCGGAGAGTTCGAGATAGAATTTGCGTCCCTGGATCTCGGTCCGCACCGCCATCCCCAGGACATCCTCTATGGTCAGTTTTTCGATCTCCATTCCTTTTCTTTCTTTACAATCGGGATTAGTATTTAAAACCGTTATCAAAGCAATAATTTATAATTTTAAGGCGTTTAGTCAAGTAAAAGCCGAAAGTAGATGTAGGTTACGGTGCAGGCGCCAGGAAATCAGAAATAGCGGTCATTGCGAGGCTCACGTTATGACGTGAGCCGAGGCAATCTCTCACTATCATGCAACAGGACATTATTAAAATGAATGGGATCGCTTCGTCGTCCTGCGGACTCCTCGCGATGACGATTCAGGATTGTCGACTAATGAAACCGAAAAGATCCGATTACGGTTATTATCCCTAACCATGCTAAGAATCGGTACATCGGGATGGAGCTACAAGGACTGGATGGGAAATTTCTACCCGCAATGCTCCAAACAGTCGGATTGGTTGAGCATCTATTCTGAAAAATTCGATACCGTGGAGATAGATTCATCGTTTTACGGCATCCCCCGGAAAACGACAGTTGAAAACTGGTATAGGGCGGTTCCTAAGAGTTTCAAATTCGCGGCCAAATTCCCCAAGAAGATCACCCACGAATCGGACCTGACCGGGGTCGAGGATTTATTGGCGAAATTCCTCGATACCATGTCGGGATTGAAGGAGAAGTTGGGGCCGCTTTTGATGCAATTCCCCTACTCGTTCAAGCCGGAAATGTCGGATAATCTATTCAGATTTTTCAGACTGTTGCCTTCGGAATTCGTTTATGTGATTGAGGTTAGAAACAAAAAATGGCTGAACGGTCAGTTTTACGATTCACTTGCGGAAGCCGGTATCGGGCTGGCGTTGATCGATCATCCCTGGATGCCCAAAGCGGCGGTGGCAACATCGCGGACCGGGTATATCAGGTTTCTGGGCGACCGCAAACAGGTGCCGGATGATTTCACGCACGAGCATGTTGACAGATCGAAGGATCTCTCCGATTGGAAGAGGTTAATCAAAGCTCTTGAGGAAAAGACCGACGATTTTTACGGTTATTTCAACAACCATTACTCCGGCCACTCCCCCACCACGGCGGAGAGGTTTTTGAGGATGATGCGGGGGTAGCAATCAAACGTTGGCGCACCGGGAGGCACGCCAATCATAAAAACAAAGCAATCCGTTGGGGGATAAACCCCCAACCTACGACCTGCGGATAATGTAAGCGGCCATTTTAACGGCCGCGGCAAGTTGTCCGTTAGAAGAAGTAGTGAAGAGCGTAGCTAAACGCCATCCCGCTTATCGACACATCGGCTTCTTCAAAATCACTTATCACATAGTAACCAAGTTCATAGTCACCATAGAAATTCTCGGCATATTTATGTTGCATGCCCAGAAGAGCCTCGAAGGTGTTAACGGTCTCGGTTACATCTTTCTCCGTCCACCCGACATATGGATCCCACTCCTCATCTTTACCTTTGGCAATCCAGGCGCCACCGCCAGCGCCGAGATAAGGAAATATCCTGCCTTCAGTTTTTGTTAGCTTCAGCAGAAGTCTGCCGGAAAGCATTGTGAGAGACCAGTCGCCAGAGGACCAACGACTTCCCATACCCTGAATGCCAATCATCGGCGTAAACCATACCTTTAGACTGGGCCCCAAAGCAGTTGGCCATCCCAGGTGGAATCCTATTCCGGCTCTTGTTGTTTTTGCCTGCTCCTGGGCCATTGCATTTCCAAAAAATAATAGAACTGCCGCAAGAACCAGGACCGATAACGCCTTCCTCATAATGTTCCTCCTACAAAATGGTGTGACACTGTTCGGATAATCCGACTTCCTATTTTAACAACACCCTACCCTTTATCCCGATGTCGCCACATATTTCCCCGGCTTCCTGGGGTATCGGTTTTGCCTTATTCACCCCGGAGCCGGTTATTTTATCATGATTAGCGGTTATTCCCATTTTTGGAGACATCATATATCAAAATCATGGACCGGTCAAGTTGTTTTAGGGCGAAAGCAGGACGTCGGCATTAAAATACCGACCTTGTATCTTGGCAACTGTCCGGATTTTGATTAGAATGGGGAATAAGATCGAGGTCTCCGAGAGTTTCAGAGACCTCATTGTGGCGTCGAGATCGTGCCGACCTGGGGCCTGTGAGCCCGACCGTAGCGTGATCCGACGTCATCTATTCAGGTGTCAACCCGAACAGTCGCTAGGGACATTGTAACAAAATGAGCCCGCAAATGCAAGGATGGGAAAGCTATGAAGGATTTTGTCGGAATTGATGTCGCCAAAGCTCATGTGGATGTGCATGTCAGCAGCAGCAGTCAAGCTACTCGCTGGTTGAATAACCGTTCGGATATCAGGAAGTGTGTCAAGCGGTTAGTGGTATTACAGCCCGCCTTGATCGTGTTGGAGAGTACCGGCGGGTACGAACGTGATCTGGCCGTAGCTTTGGATGCTGCCTCGCTGCCGGTAGTTGTGGTAAATCCGCGCCAGGTGCGTGATTTTGGACGGGCCAAAGGTCGACTGGCCAAGACCGACCGGATTGACGCGCGGTTGCTGGCCGAATACGCGGCTGCCATGAGTCCTGAACGACGGGGAATCCCCGACCGCCGTCGTCGCACGATGCAGGCGTTAGTAGCACGTCGGCGGCAGCTGGTGAAGATGCGTACGGCCGAGTTCAACCGTTGTGAGCATGCTCATGACAAAGCGATAGCGAACAGCCTGAGGGTCGTTATCAAAACGCTCGATGGGGAGCTTGGAAAAATCGAACGACAACTAGCCGACCTGATTGCCGAATGTCCCGAACTCCAGGACAAGATGCAGCGTTTGCTCTCGGTGCCGGGTATCGGCCAAACGACCGCGGCCATGCTGATAACCGAGGTGCCGGAACTGGGAGAGCTTAATCGTCGCCAAATCGCTGCCCTGATCGGGGTAGCGCCAATCAACCGCGACAGCGGCAGTTTCCGGGGAAAAAGGATGACCGGAGGTGGTCGACAAGCGGTCAGGACCCGATTGTTCATGCCAACCGTGGTTGCCTGCCACCACAACCCGGTTCTGATGCGGTTCTATCAACGGCTGCTGCAAAACGGAAAAAACAAGATGACAGCTCTGGTCGCCGCCATGCGAAAACTACTGACTATCTTGAACACCATCATGGCAAGAGGAGAAAACTGGAATCCAAAACTCACTTGACACACAAGACAGTCGCTACGCAACCCTATTCCGTTTGACTTATTCTATCTCTTATCTTTATCTTAGGCCGCATGAGAAAACGCGAGATAACAACCTCATCCCAAAAAATTCTCTCCGACAAAAAAATCGCCGTCCTCGGATACGGCTCTCAAGGTTCGGCGCAGGCCAAAAACCTGCGCGATTCGGGTTTCAATCCCGTAATCGGTTTGCCCGCCGGAAGCGGTTCGAGAAAGACGGCGAGAAAAGATCGATTTGAGATTTACACGCCCCTGAGAGCCATCGAAAAATCAGACCTGATCGCGGTATTGATCCCCGATCACAAACATAAAACCTTATTCAATTCCGTGCCGGATTCTCTCTTGTCCGGCAAGACCTTGGTATTCGCGCACGGGCTATCGATACATTTCGGCCTGGTGAAACCGCCTTCGGATTGCGATGTAATTCTCGTCGCCCCGCACGGGCCGGGGATTCGTTTGAGGGAGAAATACCTCACCGGGGAACCGTTCACCGCCTTCGTGGGAGTGGGAAACGACGCCTCCGGAAAAGCCGGGAAAACCGCCAGGGCCTACGCGGAGGCCATTGGATGTCCCCCGAAATATCAATTCAAGTCGACCTTCCGCGACGAAGCGGTGGGCGACATTTTCGGGGAACAGGCGGTGCTCTGCGGGGGTTTGGCGGGCTTGATGGAGTCCGGCTTCGAGACGCTTCTGAAAAAAGGATTTTCGGAGGAAGCGGCCTACCTGGAGTGTATCTACCAGATCGATCTGATAATCGACCTGATAAAGAAATTCGGCCCCGCCGGCATGTTCGAGAGAATAAGCGTGACCGCCGCATTCGGATCGCTTAGAAAAAAGGATTCGCTATTCGGAAAGGATTTCTATAAAAAGTTAGACGATCTTTATAAAGAAGTGGAAAGCGGCCGATTTGCGCGACAGCTACAAAAGGATTCGGGCAAAGATATGCCGGAATATAAAAGACTCTTATCGAAAAGCCGGGATTCGAAACTTCAGAAGGCGCATGATAGCCTGGCAAAAAAGCTCAGGCGCCGCTCCCCAGGCTCGGGCCGTCGGTAGCCTTTCTCGGCACAAAAACCGACGAGATCCTCGCCCCCTCCACGAACTCCCGGTATCCTGAAAGTTCCACAATGCAGTCGGGACAGAGCGGAAGCTTATCGGCAAGGTCGTACGGTCTCTTGCAGTTGGAACATACTTTTCTGATTTTATGGCTCATTTCCAGATCCTCGTCCAGTAATCGCCCCGGGATTTAGGCCTGATAAGGCTGTTCCCCACCAGCCTGGTGCCGCAATCGGGGCAGGTGTATCCTTTGCCTTTCTTCAACATGGTTTGTCGGCAGTTGGGGCATTTCTTCTTAATTCGGCGCAGTCTCATACAATCACTCCGTCTGGAACTTGTTTGAAAACAGGACAACGGCAATCCCGAGGCCCGTAAACGGCAGAAGTCCCCAGAATGACATGGAGGTGAATAGCGCCAGCGCCCCGGCTATAACCGCCGCCCCCACAGCCACTTTGGCGGACCACTTGATTAGCGGGTATATTATGGCTATAACCGCTATAAAAACTATTCCTATAACAACCCATTCGAGGGCTTGATCCGAAAGGTTAGTCAAAAACGGTATTTTCCTTAGAACCGATAGAATCACCGACCTGATATTGGCGGCCTGCGTTAGAATTTCATGATAGAACCAGGTAAACCGTTCCATAAAATTATTCCTCGACAGGTTCGATGGTCAGGCTGGATTCGCCGACCTTTGTAAGACCGACCATCTTTTCGGTCAAAAATGTCTGGGAGGAGATCCAGATATTGGATATCTCCAGAACCCGTTCCTGAGTGACATCCTCCAACCAATCCACGGTCATATTGTCGATTTCATTCCCCTCAACGACCAGATCTTCCATATTCAACGTAAACTTCATCTTCATTTCGTCCCCCGAATTAAAATCTCCGGGAGAACTAAGAAACAACCGCTATGCCTGCGATTTTCAGGCCCGGCCGGACGTTGCAGGTTTCGCCTTAACTCATTGACTAACAGTGAAATAGATCCTGAAACACTCATTAAGTATCGGCGGAGAAAATGACGAAAAACGCTTCGAAAATATGGGGGAAATCCCATAGTAAAAGTGTTTTTTCCTTATTCAATAATTAAAAATTGAAATATAGGCATTGTATTTTTGAGGGCTGATCCCGATTCGTACCGGCAATAGACTTGACACCATATACATACACACATTAAAATTAGGCTTTATTATTCTGGAGGTAAACCACGAACAAACCGGGCAAAAAAAGACCGGGAAAAAGGGAGCATCCCTCTTATATATCGAAATCCACTGGTAAACGTCCCGGAATCGTACCTAAGAAGAGCCTTCGCGGTCCTGTCTCCAAAGAAGAGGCTATATCCAGAATCCCTTTTTTGGACGGACTTTCTAAAACCGAAATTAAAAAGGTCGCTCCATATTTCGCTGAATACCGATTCAAAAGAAATCAGTATATCTTTTTGGAAGGCGATCCCGCCAAAAGGTTTTATATAATCAGATCCGGTCGCGTTAAGCTTCTGAAAACCTCCACCTCCGGCAAGGAGATGGTGCTGGAGGTTATGATCCCCGGCCAACTTTGCGGAGGCACCGCACTTTTCGGTGATACTCACAGAAACGGCGCCCAGGCCGTCGAACCTACGGTCGCCTATGGGATGTCACGGGAAGGTTATGAGAATCTATTATCCTCCAATCCCGGAATTGCGCGGGACATAATCAAATATCTCGGCGCCAAGTTGATGGACGCCCACGATGTCATCATTTCTCTTGTCTCCTCAAAGGTTGAAAGTAGAATAGCGTCAGTAATTGTACGGCTATGTGAAAATCATGGAACCAGAATTGACGGTGGCATCCTTATAAATATCAGGCTTACGAGACAGGATATCGCCGATATTGTCGGCTCAACCGTCGAGACCACCATCCGCACCATAAGCAAATTTAAGAAACAGGGATTACTTAACACCGTCGGGGGACGATTCCTGGTGAAAAACATCGATGCTTTTAAGAATATGATGAAGTAAGCCATGGAATCCCGGCGACAGCTACGATCCGAGAATAATTGACATTTAAATTCGACAAAGTTATATATGATGAAATCCGCGATCCTACAAAATGGCGGAAAGAATTTTTGAATGAAGTAGATTAGTTTACGGTTTACGGCGATCGAAATGAGGTGTGGTGATGTTTAAACCGGTTGAGATAACACCGACGGGGCTCGAGAAAATAGCTTTTCTGATAGTGCTGGCCATCGGCCTGGTGATTTTCGTTTACGAGATTGTCTTCTATACCAGGCTTTTGAAGCTTTTCAAATCCGAAAAGCGATGGGATAATATCGGCGCCAGAATAGGGCGGCTTATAAAATTCGTCTTCGGGCAGAGGCGGCTTCTGGATCAGTTCGCCATGGGAATCGCCCATTTTATGATCTTCTGGGGATTCGTGATTATCTCCTTCGCCACGTTGAACTTCTTCGGCAAAGGGTTCTGGTCGGGATTCAGGTTGCCCATATTGGGCGGGGTGCTTCATAAACCGTTTCTATTTCTGGTCGATCTTTTCAGCCTGCTGGTCTTACTGGGAATACTGATTGCTCTAATAAAAAGATATATAATCCGAACCAAACGGATGTCCATGGGCCTGGAACCGCTGATAATATTGGTGCTGATCGGCGGGCTTATGATCTTCGACCTCCTGTCCGACGGCTTCAACATGGCGGCGCAGGGCTCCTTCGAGCCGGTATCGTTCGCCGGCAGCTATATTGCGAAAATAATTTACCGCAGTGATGTTTCAAATGGAGCCGCCGCCTTCTGGGCGCATTTCTTCTGGTGGGCGCATATGCTGTTCTTCCTGGCGATCTTGAATTACGTGCCGGTATCAAAACATATGCACGTGTTTTCTTCCCTGCCCAATGTCTTTTTCTCCAACCTGAATCCCAAAGGTCAACTGAAGACCATTAATCTCGAGGATGAAGACGCCGAGGAGTTCGGCGTTACGAAGGTTGAGGGATACACATGGAAAGATCTTCTGGACGGCTACTCCTGCACTGAGTGCGGGCGATGCCAGGACCAGTGCCCGGCCTATAATACCGATAAACCGCTTTCGCCTAAAAATATCATCATGCAATTGCGCGAGCATGCCGAGAAGAAGGGATCGGCTGTATTCAAGGGTCAGGGCGAGGAGTTTACCGAACGGTTCATCGAGGACGTCATCACCGAGGATGTCATCTGGGACTGCACCACCTGCTACGCCTGCATGCGGGCCTGCCCGTTATTCATAGAGCATATCCCCAAGCTGGTCGACCTGCGCCGCGCGCTGGTTCTAAACGAGGGACGGATATCGTCCGAGGGGGCGCTGGCGCTCAAGAATATCGAGAAGGCGGGCGATCCCTGGGGGCTGGGGCAGTCCGCCCGGGCGGAATGGTTCAAGGGGCTCGATGTAAAACATATCTCCGATAAACCGGACGCCGAGTATCTCTTCTGGGTCGGATGCACCGGGGCGCTGGACGACCGCAATATCAAGGTCTCGCGCGCCACGGTGGAACTGATGAACAAAGCCGGGGTGTCGTACGCCATACTCGGCGCCGACGAGACCTGCAACGGCGATCCCGCCCGCAGGCTGGGCGAGGAATACCTCTACCAGACCATGGCGCAGGCCAACGTGGAGATGCTCAACGAAGCCGGTATCAAGAAGATATTCACCAACTGCCCGCATTGTTTCAACACAATGAAGAACGAGTACCCCGATTTCGGCGGCAACTTCGAGGTGTATCATACCCACGAAATGCTGGCGCAGCTTATCAAATCCGGCAAGCTGAAGATTTCCGGCGACGGCGTGGAGGATATAACATTTCACGATTCCTGTTACCTCGGCCGCCATAACGATATATTCCAGCCCGCCAGAAGTATCATCGACTCCATCCCCGGCGCCAAGCGGGTGGAGATGAAGCGTTCCGGGCAGTGGTCGTTCTGCTGCGGCGCCGGCGGGGGCCGGATGTTCCTGGAGGAGAGCCGCGGCGAACGCATCAACGAGAACCGCGCCAGAGAAGCGGTGGCCACCGGCTGCAAGACCATCGGCGTCTCCTGCCCCTTCTGCATGACCATGATGACCGACGGCCTCAAAGCCCTGGGCAAGGACGAAGAAGTGGCGGTGCTGGAGCTGACGGAGCTGCTGGCGAAAAGGATGGGGTAATTTTTGATGTAGGTCGGGTTCCGATCCCGCTTGAGCGGGAGAGAAACCCGACAGAATAACCTTAGATTTTCATAATTAAAACGGAATATCTATATTTCTATAATCGTATATTATTTGGAGCAGGTGTTTAATCTGGAGGAATTTTATGTTCCGTCTAGCGATTTTTATTTTTGTTTCTATGCTGACAACAGGATTAAGTGCCAATCCTGAAGAAGAGAAATTAACAAAATATGAAAGAATGACTGGTGTCCGCCTTCCTACATATGGATTTCAGGCTATAAGGGACTCGACCGAAAATCAGGAGATTGATTCATTGGTCTTAGAAAAATCAAAATCCCTTGTACCTGAAGATTACTCGAAGGAAGAATTCTCAAAATACTTCGAAATAGTTCGCCGATATCAATTCGCTGATTTACCTTGCGTGAAAAGATATTATATTAAGATCCCAGGTGGGTGGCCATACAATAAAGGCGTATTATTTAATGTATGCGATTCGTCTTATTATCTTGAAGATGGTGAACTCGACGATTTTTCAAGAGTCATGTCTAATTTCCTTGCCGAGAATCTTAGCAACGAAAATGTTATGGATATCGTTTATTTTTATTTACGCACAGTTTATGGTGGCGGTCCATTACATATTCTCAATTCACCGAATGAAGTCGACAAAATTGTAAAGACGATACTATATGAAATGTATCCGGATACAAGCGGCGATACATTACATCCGGATTATCTCTTTCGCGCAAATGCTGAAAGAGCTTTAGAAAAGGTCAAAAAGAATTTTAAACCGCTAAAAATTAAGAATATAGATAATGGATTTGAAATTGAATTTTGCACATTTCAATGGTTCAAAGTCGAATTTTGGAAATTTAGAATTACACATACATCTATGGAAATTATCACGAGAAAAGATGTCGCTGTTTTTATTCCTTATTTAGATATATCTGAGTAGCCCGCGAGCCCCACGCTCCCGACATTCTAGCATAAAAAAACCTTGTCATTGCGAGGCTCACATCGCAGACTAGCGAGATTTGAAATTTTCCCCAAATCTTCTTCTTGACTTAATAGACTATCATATCTATAATTTGATGCTCATGTTGACGAAAGGTGGGCGGAATCGGAAAAGAGTTCCGGGAAATTGTAAGTTGGATAAGAACAAAATCAAATTCAAAAAAATATTCTTTGCTGACTCCCGAATACGATTAATCTGGCCGATACTGGCAGTTATTTTATTAATTTTAATCGGAGAATTTTTAGTGGTCGATCCCATAGGCAGGCTGCTTTTAATTTTGGATCTGGAAGAATCGACGATTTCCAATGCGCAGAGGTTATCCGAGGCTATATTCGAATTCATCAAACGAGGTTTGCGATCGATTGTTGTGGTACTGGCAATATGGCTGACCATAAGGTATCTAATGAAAAAACCAATCTCATTTGCTGGTATTGCATTGAATAGAGGCTGGTCCTGGCAGATTCTACTCGGCACATTTTTGGGGGTTGTGGTACAGGTTGTTGCTTTGATACTTATGGCATTATTCGGCTGGTATAGCATTAACGGTTTCCTATGGCAATTCACTCCAGTTGAGGCGCTTTTTCCTTCATTGTTATTCGCATTCATCATTGGTTTGGAAACGGGAGTTATCGAGGAGTCCGTTTTCCGTGGATTCTTGATGAATTCCATTGCCGACAGATTCGGTTTGAAGGTCGGGGTTATTATTTCATCAGTTATCTTCGGACTATTACATTTCTCCGGAATAGGAAAAGAGTTCCCGTGGTGGTTATCTTTGCTGAGCGCGACAATTGGCGGTTTCCTGTTTGCGCAGGCATATTTGCTTTTCAACAACATTTGGGTTCCCCTCGGGCTTCATTTCGGTTGGCATTTCGCAGCAAGAATACTTGGTACCCCCGGTGTCACACTGGAGGAGGCCTGCTTTTTGGTAACCAGCGTCGATGGACCGGTATTATTGGTTGTAACCAAACAGGGCGGCGCCTCGCTATTCGAATTGGTCGGTATGGGAATATGTTCTCTTATTATCTACTTGATCTATAGAAGAAGACCTGCCTGATATTATTTCGATTTCGGAATATCCAGATTAAGCGGCCGGATAAACCGACCGCGTACGAAACACCGCGTCATTGCGAGGCTTGAGCCGCAGACGTGAGCCGAAGCAATCTCTCACTTACAGGTACATGCATTCATTATTTTCAATACAATATGTAGGTTGGGAGCTTGCTCCCAACAACAAGCCGCGGGCAGCAAGCTACCCGCCTACATTCTTTCCAATTGTTGTAGGTCGGGTCTCCCCGAGACCCGACATCGGGATGTCAAATCTCGGGGAAATTTGACCTACGGTCACGTTAATTCCAGACAAACAGCCATTTTATACCCTGGTATAAACCATAAAAGGCGTAACCCACCGGGCCGGGTCTTGTGGGCTCTGTGGTCTCCACCGTAATAGACGAATAAGCCACGATATGGGACAGCCGTTCGATTTTCCCCTTCAGCTGCTCTATAGCCTGGTTGAGCCTTTCGAGTTCCCTTTCGATTCTCAATATCTCATCGAGGTTCTTCGCCGTATTCAGGAGGGCCAGGTATCGCAGCCGGGTTTTTTCGGCGTTATCGAGCCGGGTTTGAAGATCATGATATTCTTCGGTTACATCTTTCCCGGTAATCTCCTTGGAAAGCAGTTTGCCGAGCGTCTCGATATCGGACATTATCGGCTTGAAACAGGCGGCCGGAATCCGGATAGTAGTCCTGCCCTCGCCCGAATAAAGGATATACCCGTTGCACGACAGCGCGAACTCTATCACACGGTTGTGGACCGAATCGGGCTCATCCGATTTTAACCGGATCGTCGCCGACGATACGATCATTCGCTCCGTTTCTTCAGGCAGATCCAGATCCTTGAGTTTGGAAAAAGCGGTTCCCGCCGTATCTGGTTTATTAAGTATGGGGCTCGAGCATCCGGCAAGAATCAACATAACCGCCAATAAAATTATAGCTCTTTTCATAACCACCTCCTTGTTATAATTTGACATTTATTCGGTTTAAGAGCAGGTAATGTTCCTCGCAAAATGCTTGATAAATATGCGCCAGACCCTTAGCATCATAAAAAAAGAATTTGAAAGGGAAAAGATTATGCATTCAATTAAAAAAGCGATAATTTTCGGGATCCTGGTCTGGGCGGTGCCGTTCGCGGTCTCGTTCCTTATCTTCCCCATCAGGGAATCCAACCGCATAATGTTCGAATCGATCATGCCGGTGATCGTGGCCGGAACAGTGGTGATATTCGCCCTGCTCTATTTCAACAAGGCCAGCGCGGTATCGGTCTGGGAGGGGCTAATACTGGGATTGATCTGGTTTGCCATCAGCTTTCTAATCGACCTGGTGATGTTCTCCTCCGGCCCCATGAAGATGCCGTTCTGGGATTACGTCGCCGATGTCGGCATAGTATATCTTATGATTCCCATAATAACGGTCGGTTTCGGGGGATCGTTGTGCGGCCGAAAGTTGCCGGAATAATATACTATAATGGATTACGTGCGGCCGGATGAACCGACCGCCTACGAAACGCCTTCTTTTGCGCGGTCAGGAATCCTTTCCTGACCGCCAGCGCGCATTAACCGTAAGGAAGGGATTCCTTACGGCGCCAGGGGAGGTTTGACCTACGGCTTATTTGTCATGCCGGACTTGATCCGGCATCCACAATGGCGTGCCTTCTGGATTCCCGATTAGAAATTTCGGGAATGACATGAGGAACCGTGCTTTCTGGTTGCCAAGCGCCGCTTGGCAACCAAAACAGTATCGCACGACAATAAAAAAGGGCTGATCTTATGGAACAGCCCCTACAAGATTCCTGTTTGCAGATATCTCTAATCCATCTGTTCCACGAGGTAGTTCTTGATACCCATCTGGGCGATCTGGTCCATCTGGGCCTCCAGCCAGTCGATATGATCCTCCTCGTCCTTGAGGATGCTTTCCAGGAGTTCCCGGGTGCCGTTGTCGCCCAGTTCCGCCGCCAGCGCGATGCCGTCGTTGTAGGCTTTGATGGCCCCGGTCTCGGCTGCGATATCGTTCTTGTGCTGCATCTCCACGCTTTCCCCGATGGTGATCTTGTTCAGCTTGCTGACCGTCGGTTTGCCCTCCAGAAACAGTATTCTCCCGATAAGCGATTCGGCGTGCTTCATCTCGTCGATGGCGCGCTTCTCGATGGCCTTGTGCAGTTTCTCGTATTCCCAGTCGGCGCACATCTCCGAATGGACCATGTACTGGTTTATGGCGGTAAGCTCGTCGGCCAATAGCTCATTCAACATCTTGATAATCTTGGCGTTACCCTTCATCTTCAGCCCTTTCGCGGTTATTGAAAAAGTTAAACCTATTTTCTATTTTTGCCCGGACAATATAATATAAAATTCGATAATTGAAATCAAGGCTAATAAAGCGGCTTGGAATGCGCATATGAAATCCCGCCCGAACGGATAACTTTTATGATTTCCAAATCAAATTTATTATTTTAACTATATGATCATCTCCGCCTCCCGCCGAACGGACATCCCGGCCTTTTATTCGGATTGGTTCATGAACAGGATAAAAGCCGGTTACGTCGATATCGCAAATCCCTTCAATCCCGGCAAGCGGAAGAAAGTCGATCTCAGCCCCGGTTCCGTCGACTGCCTCGTCTTCTGGACACGTAACGCCGTCCCTATAATAAAACATCTCGATGAACTGGACAGCATGGGGTACAAATATATCTTTCTCTATACGATCACAGCTTATCCTCGCGAGCTGGAGGAAAATCTTCCGTCGCTTAAAAGTGCGATCGACACGTTTAAAAAACTAAGTGATAAAATCGGACCGGAGCGAGTCATATGGCGTTACGATCCGATCATCCTGAGTTCGCTGACCGACGAGAAGTATCACATTGATAATTTTCAAAATATTGCCGGGCAGCTTTTGGGATATACAAAAAGGGTTATAATCAGCTTCGTCGATCTTTATAAGAAAGTGCAATCGCGTTTGACCAAACTTGCGAATGAAAAGAACGTCCGGTTTTTCGATATGGACCAAAACACCTGCAGCAGAGTAGCGTCCGGTCTCGAAAAGATCGGCGAAAATTATGAAATGGAGATTCAATCCTGCGCCGAGGAGATCGATCTGTCAGCGGCAGGTGTAATGCCGGGCTCCTGTATCGATAGCGGTTATATAAACAGAATTTTCAATCTCGAGATCCCCTACAAAAAAGATCCGGGTCAGCGGAAGAAATGCTTATGTTCTCAATCGGTCGATATCGGGGCCTATAACACCTGCGGATATCAATGCCTGTATTGTTACGCCAACACCGACTTTGAAAAATCCCTTGAAAACCTGAAAAATATCGACAATCGCGGTTCGTCTCTATATTTTGAAAAGAAATAGATTATAATAGGCTTTTGGAGGTAAAGATGCCTGAATACGACGTCAAACTCAAGATCGTGGATATACTGGGAAGCGGAAAATGCCCGTCGGAGTATAAAAAGGGCGACGAGTTTTCCTGGGATGATCCCAAGCTCTGCATCTGGGCGCGTCATTCGTTGATGCCGTTCGCCACGGCGCTCCGTTTCGGCGGCGAGGTTCCCTGGCGGGAGTATAACAAGGACGAAATGACGATTTCCTGCCCCGATGGAGACAATCCTGTAGTTTACAGGCTTAAGAGGGTTCCGAAGAAAAAGTAGTTAATAAAATATATATCTTAAATGCTAGGCCAGGTCGTAGCCCCGCCGATAGCGGGGCGTGACCTGACCGTCAGTTCACACTTCGTTTCGAACTGACGGAACGGTGGAATTATAAGGCTTTTGGATATAAAAAGATTACAGTTCTAAATAAGGTATCGCATTTAAACTGAGATCCGATTTTTCGCCCTTGTTCAGATGAAAAGATCCGCAGGCGGCGACCATGGCGCCGTTATCGGAGCATAACTCCGGACTGGGGATAAATATCTCCAGATTATCCGGTTTTCGCTCCTTGAAAAGTGTCCGCAGTCTTTGATTCCTGGCCACCCCTCCCGTTACCGAAAGTTGAGAAACGTTAAAAGCTGCGGCGGCATTAAGAGTCTTAATCACCAGGATCTCGCATACCGCCTCCTGGAATGACGCGGCGATATCGGCGAGATATTTTTTTATGAATTCAGGGGATTTATCTTTCAAATAGATGGCCACGGCGGTTTTCAATCCCGAGAACGAAAAATCGTAGTTGTCTCTGTCCTTCATCGCGCGAGGGAAATCGATAAAATCCCTCTTGCCGTCGACTGACTGCTTTTCAATCGCGGGACCGCCTGGGTATCCGAGCCCCAGGAGCTTGGAGATCTTGTCAAACGCTTCACCTGGTGCGTCATCCCTTGTAGAACCCAACAACCTGTACTTTCCCCATTCTTCCACGAAATACAGGTTGGAGTGACCGCCGGAAGCCACCAGGGTTATGTGGGGAGTCTTAAGTTCAGAATGTTCCAGCAGGTTTGAAAAGATATGTCCCTCGAGATGGTTTACTCCATAGTAAGGTATTCCGATCGACTGATGGACTGATTTAACAAACGATAATCCCACAAGCAAACATCCCACAAGGCCGGGGCCATAGGTCACGGCCATACCATCCAGATCATCGAGTTTGAAAGCCGCCCTATCCAGGGCCATATTCACAATATCCACAAGTTCCGTTATATGAATTCTCGATGCCAGCTCGGGCACCACTCCACCGTATTTCTCGTGGATCTCCTGAGAAAGGATCACGTTGGATAGAATCTCGCGACCGTCTTTTACCACCCCTGCGGACGTTTCATCGCAGGATGTCTCAACACCTAAAACCAGCATATGGATATCTATATCTTACGTTTGATCGAAACGCTACAATGATCGCCGGACGGAAAATCGACGCTGATGTATTCGTAAGGATCGATATTATAAATCTCCAGAAGGGTAATATCATGCCTGAAGGTCCCGGCCTCTTTTATTGACGAAAGATCGATCCTGATCCTGGGTTTATTGGTCAGGCCCAGGATCGCAAGCTGCTTGCCCGTGCCTATAATTGCCAATTCTGCGGCTTGAGGTTCGATTCTATCCACATAAAGGCCCTCGGGCAGGCCCTCGTATTCAATTTCGACGGAAAATTTCCCCTCGTAGTTTTTTTCGGTAGTCAGATGAATCCACAACATAAGCGCCAGGACTATTCCACCTATTTTCCAGCCTATGTTGTTTGAGAATATTTCCCTGAGAGCCACAGTTATTTATCGGAATGTTTTATTACCTTACCGAGCGAAACTTCACCGTTGTCGATCCTGATATTATAGCCGCAATCGGGATTGGTACAGACCCAGGCTTTATATCGGATTTCAGACCCCTCACGACCATAGTCCGATAAAGGAATTAAAACCCCTTTTGAGCATTTAAGACATTCAGGAAATTTTTCCACTTCTAAACCTCCCCGAAATTTGAAATAAGAAAATAATATAATGGGGCCCATATGTCAACGACGAATTGAAAACTCCGCATATTTTGTCCCGGGCTAACATATTGAGATTTATAATAGTGCCTGAAATCCCTGTTTTTACAGTCCATATTATTCAATAAATATTGAAAATCTTTACCCCGAAAAATCCTCATAATCTCTTGCCGACATTTGCTGCCGGAAAAGTGAATTTGCCTTACGGAATAGTGCGGATAACGCTATTCCCTTTCCGGAAAAACGATCTTTCCGCTTTCAATCACGAAAAATGGAGAACGAATTTCCTCGGAAACGTTTTTCAGACCGGAGATCTTGAGCGCGGTATTGAATAAAAATTCTCCGAATTTATCGGGAGCGTCTTTTATATCGGGTTTTTTCGCGCCCGAGATTTCCCCCTTCAGCCAGGATTCCACCTCCTTTAAGTTGGTCAGGCTCATGGTCTTGATAGTGAGTTTTCCGGTAATATAAAACTGCCCGCTGGTATCTTTGAGCGTCATTTTCAGAAGCCCCGATGATTTCACCAGATCGGTCGCCTCACGGTCTTCTTCGAGTTGATTCTCAATGGTTAGATCCGATCGCCGTGAAAGGATTGTATATTCATTCTCCCAGGTGTCGTAACGGAGATTATGGATAATCTCCTTGTTATCCAGACGCCTATCAAGCCACCCGGCCCTTGATTCCCAGAGTTCCATTTTATATTCGAAACTTATCGGCACCCCCTTTTTGATATAGCCCATTAGCTCCGCAGGGAGCGAATCGCTCACCTGCAATTTAGCTGCGATCATACCTCCTTCAAACTCAATAGACGAAAATTCAAGATTTACCGCATTTGAAACCGAATAAAGAGCCAAAAACGATACTATCAGAATTAGATTAATTTGCCTGAATCGCATGGCCGCGCCGAATAATATCTGAAATTCCCATCCCGCAAAAATAGATAGCTATATTTCCTTATGTTTGCAACCCAAACCGCTTACATTTTTTATTCCGGCCGAACTTTTCCAGACCAGGTCATTTAAAACAGTATTTTACCGCGTACTGATAATACCGGCGATTTATCCATGTCGTCAAGCCGTTGCGCCAGGTTTATTCTGAAATCGTCACCGATAAGAAAAGCTATACCAATATCGGTTTTAAGGTCCTCATCCTCGAACGCGGTTCCGGTGAAGGCAGTTTTGCCGGCGTCAAAAAATACCCCGGCCCCGAATGAACTGTCGAAAAAGCGCCATACATAATCGGCATTGAAAAGCATGTAACGGTTGCCCTGGAACTCCTTGTATTCGTATCCTCTCAAGGAACCTATCCCCCCGATGAAATAACGTCTGAAAAGGGGAAGATCGTCATCGGAATACCCGCCTCGAAGACGGAAGAAAAGCGTTTGATCCGTAGCCAGGGGGCAATAGTATTTCAATTCCGCGTCCAGTATTTCGTACTCGAAATCCGACGAATCTGAATCGACCGTCTGTCTGTACACCAGGTTTGTAAATATACCCGATTCGGGATCTTCTTTATAATCGCGGGTATCGTAACTTACTTTGAATTCAACCTCATTGAGTTTGCCCTCGACTCCCTCCAGAGCCGTTGTATCATACAGAACCGTGGACCAGTTTTCCCTGAATACCTTTTTACCGCCAAAAAGCGCCTTGCTGGCGGTTCGTTTCAAGTTTTCGATCTTGGCGGCGGTATATCCGACCCCCGCGGAAAGATCTCTCTTATAACTTAGACCCACTTCCCCTGAAAATCCCCTTTTCCAGTAGAAATCGTAGAAATCCTCTTTCAGGAGCGCCGCCGCCATCGAATTTTCCGGTTCCGTCAATATCCACTTATCCGGCGATTCCGCGACCTGAAACATACTCGCGTCAATATAGGGACTCCATCCGTTGAAAAACCTGTGGCTTATTCCGAAATCGTATTCCCACCTTTTCAGGGTAAAGGCGTATCCGCCAAGAATATTAACGGACGGATGTCTCCCTTCCCTGTCGTCGTAATCCAGGGTGCAGAACGCTGCCAGCCCTTCGACCCTGTTGTATCGCGCCGTAAACCCGAAACCGGCCGTATGGACTCCCCCGAACTTCGCCGTGGCGACATCTCCTCTGACGGTCACTCCTCCCTCGCGGATGATCTCCCCGAAAGGAGCGGCCACATCGCCGCCAATATAACAATCTTCGAGATAAACGTCGCCGAAAACCGAGACCACGTCTCCATCCACTTCACCGAATACCTCCACGTCGCCGCCGAGAGAGACAACATCGCCCCTGATGCGCTCGTTTTCATGAATAACAATGTCTGAAAATTTTACCACATCGTCCGCGGTGTCTGTATACACGGTGGCGAGCCTGGTTCGTTTCACATACCTTCCTTCGCGCCTCCCGGCCTTCCACCTGACACCGGACTTATATTCTTCTTTGTCCACGGCCAGTCTATCCAGCTCCTCCTCGGTAATCTCAACACCGTCAATATAAATCCTGCCGTCCTCGATTATTATCTCATCCTCCACCTTGATCCCCTTGGACGTCTTCTCGAAGCGGTCTTTTCCAACGGTAACCGATTTTATGTTGCCCTCTTTATCGAGCTCGAAATGGACCGAATCGGCCGTGATATTTATCTCTATCTCGTCGTCACCGTTTCCCGGATTCGCCGATTGCCCCTCCACGAAAATAAATAGGGTGATAAGAAGCGCCGCCAGAGCTCCCCAGATCAATCCTAGGCTAATCTCTTTTGTCCTGTTCATCACAATCTCCTTTCAAGTCTTTGAAAATTCTTTTCGCAATATCCGTGCCGCGGGATTCAGATCTTATTCTATTGATTAACAACAGGTTAATTATGGCATGACATTTCTAACGTGTCTATCTTACACGATTTTTCCAGATTCGTGTGGCGATTTATCACGAATTCAGGCCTCCGGGATGGAACAAAGCGGTTTATAAATAATATTATTGAATCGATTGAATAATGATGCAATAATAAGGGCGATTATGTTGAGAACTGTGAGGAGTTTTTGATGATAAGAAGAATCGGTGGAATTGCCGCTGTCACAATCCTGCTTTCTCTTTATGCTCCCCTGCGAGCCCAGGATCCTATCAAACCGGAATTGAATCTTGTTCCGGGTACGAGCTTCGTGTGCTCGATGGAAATGAGCAAACGGGTCCAGCAGACAATCGCTGGTGAAGAGCAAAGGATGGAGCAGGATTTACTGTTGGTCTGGGATTACGCTATTCTATCGAAAAATGACGCCGGCAACTACGAAATATCGGCGAAATACTCCCGGATAAAAAGCTCGCAGAGATTCGGCATGCAGACGGTCGAGTTCGACTCCGATAAGATGCCCGACTATCTTGATCCGTCCCTTATAGGTTACAAACATCTTGTCGGCTCGGAGATTGGAATGGAGATTACCCCTAAAGGTAAGGTCGAGCGGCTCGACGGTTTTCAGGCGATTATAGATAAGGTTATAGACGAACTAAATATTCCCGAATCGCCTCAACGCAATGAAATCATAAGCGGTCTTCGCAATCAATTCGGCGATGAAGCCATGCGTCAATCGTTCGAGCAGATGACGGCATTCTACCCGGACAATCCGGTCGCTACCGGAGACAGCTGGCATACCGATGCCTCCACGGACGTCGGTTTTCCCGTCGTCTTCGAAACCGATTATACCCTTCTCTCGAGGAAGGACGGGATCGCGAACATCGACGTCGTTTCCAGGGTCAGATCCGACCCGAAATCAGAGGGAATCAACATGGGAATGTTTACGCTGACCTATGATATTACGGGCGATCAAAAAGGATTGATCAAAATGAACGAGGCTTCGGGATTGCCCGTAAAATCCGATTTCCTGCATACATTTTCAGGCACGGTAGCGGTTTCCGGGGCGCCCGATCTCGAGGAAAAAAGCTGGCCCATCTCGGTCGAGGGGCAGGTTCTAATAACATTTGAAAGACGGTAAAAAATAATTTCTCAGTTAAAATGGATACGCATAGCTTATAATAATGCATTTCGCACATTTAAACCTGTTGACAATAGACATGAATTTCGCCATAGTAATAGGTTGTTATGATCAAATCGGAGCAAAGGTAGGATATGGCAGGTAAAAACATAAGTTCCGTCATCGCCGGGACCGGCAGCTATATACCGTCAAAGAAGATCTCAAACAAAGATTTTCTCCTTCACGATTTCTATGAATCGGCAACGAAGAAAATCGAGAAGACGAACGAGGAGACGGTAACCAAATTAGAGGAGATAACCGGGATCATCGAGAGAAGATATATTTCCGACGATCTGGTTACCTCCGATATTGCCTATTTTGCGGCCAGGGACGCCCTGGAATCATCGGGAGTAGACGGGGAAAGTCTCGATTACATAATCGTGGCGCATAATTTCGGCGATGTAAAACCGGACAACAAAAGATCCGACTTCGTTCCCAACCTTGCCTCCAGGGTAAAGCACAAGTTGAGAATCAAGAATCCCGGAACGATCGCTTACGACCTCCCCTTCGGATGTCCGGGCTGGCTTCAGGCCATGATCCAGGCCAATTATTTTCTTAAATCGGGCGATGCCAGAAGGGCGCTGGTAATAGGGGCGGAGACCTTATCGAGAGTCTCCGATCCGCATGATAGAGACAGCATGATCTACGCCGACGGCGCCGGCGCCGCCATCCTGGAGGCGAAAACGGGCGCCAGACAAACCGGCATCCTGTCGCACGCGGTAAGGTCGGATACTCTCAATCACGCTTATATGCTATGGATGGATAGATCGTTTAACTCCTCCAATGGAAATGACGAGCTTTATTTGAAAATGGACGGGCACAAGCTGTATCAATACGCCATAAGCACCGTACCGCTGGTGGTGAAGGAATCCCTCGAAAAGGCGAAACTGCACCTTAACGACGTCAACAAGGTGCTCATACACCAGGCCAACGCCAAGATGGACGAGGCGATTTTGAAGCGGATATACAAGCTGTACGGCGAA
Source organism: Candidatus Zixiibacteriota bacterium (assembly GCA_020344055.1). Taxonomy (GTDB): domain Bacteria; phylum Zixibacteria; class MSB-5A5; order UBA10806; family UBA10806. The sequence continues at coordinate 184,964 of CP070813.1, forward strand.
AAAACCGTGCCCCTGTACGTCATGCCGATGATTATCTCCCGTCTGGGCAATAGCTCGGTGGCGACATTGCCGATGCTTCTGGATATGGTGATTAAAAACAAGCTCAAGAATTACGAATTAAAAAGCGGCGATATTATCGTTTTCGCCTCCGTGGGGGCGGGCATGCATATCAACTCCATGGTCTACCGGGTGCCGTAATTTTTTGATTTAGATATCCCGAATTTTCTATTATAAAAAATTTATACCGGCCGGCCGCGTATAATAACCGTTAATATTTTATTTTCGCCCGCAGGCTCAGATAAAGCATTTTGAGGGAGAATGCTGGGGATCTGAAGAACTGCTGGCCATACGAACTAAAAATCCAGTACAATCTCATGGGATTGAAAAAAGCCTTCAGAAACATTTTCCTGGCTATTTTTTCCATAGCGGCAAGATTGTCGAATTCATCGAGTTTGATCCAGGGCGGTTTTTCACCGACCTTCCAATCGCCCACAAGACGGCCCTTCTTTTTTGCATCCAGATATAGCTTCGTCTGAGGAAGGGGGGTAACCACCAGGTATTTTGCGACAGTCGGTTTCGCCATTCTAATGAATCTGTTCGTTTCTTTTAGCGTTTCCCGGTTTTCTCCGGGATAAAAGAGCAGCATATTACCGATGCAGTTAAGGCCGGCTTTTCTTGCCAACCTGCAGGCGGCGACATTCTGCGATACCGTGGTCTTTTTGTTAAATGCATCAAGCATTGTCTGGGATCCCGATTCCAGACCGTATATGATGGTTTTCACCCCGGCCCGTTTCATTAACTCTAACACCTCCTGATCAACGGCGTTGACCCGGCTCCGCACGCTGAACCTGCAATGGTAATTTCTTTCGATTATTCCGCTCAATATGCTTGTGCACCGTTCCTTTTCAATTGTAAAGGAATCGTCGACAATTTGAATATGTTGAGGCGAGATATTTTTCACTACCCATTCAATTTCATCCAAAACGTTCCGGGCCGAGCGGCTTCGATAGATCCTGCAAACCTTGGAACAGAAATGACAATTAAACGGACAACCTCTGCTGGTGGCCAGAGTATCGGCCGGCATACCGAAAGCCAGGGACCTGTAATCCCCGTTGCGATAATGATGGATCAGACTTTCTCTATCGGGGAAGGGCAGGTCATCCAAATCTCTGATAATATCCGCGTTTTCACAATGGCGGTTATTCCCGTTTTCTCTGAAAGACAGACCCCTGACCTTTTTCAGCGGTCTGTTCTCGGACAGACCGGCGATAAGATCGGAAAGTATATTTTCTCCTTCCCCCCTGACTACAAAATCACATTCCGGCATCTGGGCAAGGGTTTCATCGGGCATGGCCGTAGCGTGAGGGCCGCCCAGAACGATGGCGAGCGATACAAAATTTTGTTTTATTAATCTGCATATCTCATAAATATCATTCAGCTCGCCGCTGAATAAAGTCATGCCCAGTAAATCAGGCTTGTATGTTGATATTTCCTCCAGAAGCCTTGACACATATTTATTTTTCAACGATAAATTGCCCAGTTTTTTCCTGTCGACGCAATTGTCGAATAGCCTGACGTTCAGCGATTTTCTTTTCAGCGCGGATGAGAGATACATCAATGACAGGGGAGGCGAATCGCCCTTGGTGGTATCGGTAAACGGGCGTATGAGCAGGGTTTTCATATTCAAATGATATCAGAACCGGCTACAGGCCGGAACTATTACTATCTTTATTAATATCATCTAAAGAAGAAAAAAAATTAACAGAAGAAGAAAAATTAATGAATGTGAATTATAAAAAATTCGGAAATTATCTTTGAAACAATATTTTCCCACCGGCAATCGTATACAGCACTTCAGCCCCCGGAATATCGTTGGCGGGAATTGTCATTATATCCCGCGAGAGAACCGTAATATCGGCCAGTTTGCCGGGAGCGAGTGATCCCTTGATATCCTCCTCGAACGCCGCGTAAGCTCCGCTGATGGTATAAGATTTCAACGCCTCCTCCCGGGTCATGCATTGTTCCGGATAGAATAGAGAACCGTCCGATAATTTTCGAGTAACGGATGCGTGGAAGCAGGCCAGGGGATCGATGTCCTCCACCGGAGAGTCGGTACCGTTGGCTATGGTGGCGCCGGAATCCATCAGCCTCCTCCAGGCATAGGCGCTTTCCCCGGAACGTTTTTCTCCCAGCCTCTTTGGTGCCCAGGGACCGTCGGAGGTGGCGTGCACTCCCTGCATGGACGCTATCACACCCATCCGGCCGAAACGCGGAATATCGTCCGGGTGAACGTGCTGCGCATGCTCAATCCTCCAGCGCGGATCTTCCCTGTCGGGATTATTCTTGAACGCTTCTTCATAAATATCCAACGTTTCCCGGTTGCCCCTGTCGCCGATGGCGTGGGTACACAGCTGAAACCCGAGCTCCATCGCCAGCCGGGCCGTCTCTTTCATGTCCTCGATCGGTTCGGTATTCAGGCCGACGCTGGTCGGGAGATCATCGTACGGCTCAAAAAGCCAGGCGCCGTGCGATCCCAGGGCGCCGTCAATCAAACGTTTTATCCCGCCCACTGTGAGATGATTATTTCCGATTCGATAAAATCCATATTCTGTTCCCCGTGCCCGTAGGCTGTCGATATTTTCATTGATCATGATCCAGAGACGGACACCGATTTCCCCGGTGTCGGCAGTCTCCTTATAAAAATCGATCCTTTCAAAAGAGGCCCCGGCATCATGAACGGTCGTGACTCCTTTGGAGAGGCATTCAGCCGCCGCCAGCTCGACAACCTTTTTCCTGTAAGCCTCGACCTCCTCCGGGGCGCGGTTCGCTCTGCTTTTTTCGAGAGCGTCATATAACGGCTTATCCGCGTTCTCACGGAATATGCCTATCGGCCTGCCTTCGGAATCCCTGATAATCTCCCCGCCCTCGGGATCGGGTGTATCCGCGGTTATCCCGGCCAGTTCCATGGCCCGGGCGTTGGCGATACAGGAATGCCCGCTGGCATGAGAAAGCAATACAGGGTTTCCCGGGGAAACGGCGCTCAATGCCTGATGATACGGCAGGCCGTCTATATTGGGCGAGGGCGTTTTATCCCACTTTTCCTGGTGCCATCCGTTACCAAGAATCCATTCGCCCGGCTGGCTGTTTTCCACAGCCTCTTTTACCATGGCTACGATCTCGTCGAAATTGCGGGCGCCGGCCAGCCGCAGTTCCATCAACGATTCGCCGAGGCTGAAGAAGTGCATGTGAGAATCGATAAAACCGGGGATCGCCAGGTGGCCGTCGAGGTCTATTACCTCCGTATTCCCGCCGATATAAGTCCTGATCTCCGCGTCCGACCCCACCGCGATTATTCTATCGCCGTCGATTGCCAGGGCCTGCGCTTCCGGCTTGCTCTCGTCGACCGTGATTATCTTTCCGTTGAGCAATACCAGGTCGACCCCTTTCATGCGGCTCTGGTAGATCGATATGAAGGCCCAGACTACGATTATGGCTATCAAAAGAGTCAGAACGAACTGAAAAAGCCTCTTATTGTTCATGACGCAATCCCCCTGAATTCTTGGTATTAGAATTACCGTACTCCCATCTGCGCGAGCGTTTGCCATATATAATACAATTATCAGACGCGAATTTAAACAAAATCTGACAACTAATTGTAGGTTGGCACTTTAATACTTACATCCTAGCCACAGTCGCTTCATAGTCGACCGCACCTTTTGCCTTTCTGTCATCCCGGACTTGATCCGGGATCCAGAGCCCGGTCACATTCTGGATTCCCGATAGGAGATTTCGGGAATGACACCCCCTTAAAAGGCGCGGTCAGGAACCCCTTCCTGACCGCTAACTGTTGGGAAATCCCGCTAAAGGCGGGACCGACAGCTCGGCGGAATTGTGTGGTTGGCGTACCTCCCGGTGCGCCAATCCCGCCTCCGGCGGGACAGACGAGGATGTCCGCTGACCACCGGTGTAACTTTGCTATTGTTAATTCCGGGTCCTTTATTATATTGATATATATAACCTTTGACAATCGGGGTGCGATGAAAAAGGCGATATTCATAACTCTAATAGCCATTTCGGCGCAAACCGCCCTCGCCGACTACCACTACGCCAGCCATGAGGGCAGCAATGAATACCCCTACACCTCCTGGGCCACGGCGGCGCACCTGATTCAGGACGCGGTGGATGCCACTGACCCCCATGATACCTTGTATATAGGCTCAGGTGATTGGTACCAGTACGTGGCAACCGGGGTATACGATTCGGTGGCTTTGATAGGAATGGGGACCGACAGCACTTTCTGCTACAACGTACCGGATAGTGTATACGTATTTGTGATTGATTATGGCTGTTCGGTGGAGAATATAACCTTTTCCAATGACACCAACGGCGCTTGTATTCGGGCGCGGGTATTTGCGGGAGTCTTAATAAACAACTGCAGATTTGCATACTCACGGACTGGTATCGGGGCATCAGGATATCCTACAATCATAACGAATTGCGTTTTTGACAATTGTGCCCGTGCGATTTCCGCTTATATCTGGGAAGGTGATTTTTTCATAAGTAATAATTTAATAATGTATGCTTATGATGGCTGGGCCATGTATCTACAGGTTTACTCCGCCATAGTTCAGAATAATATAATTATCAGCACTCCGGGCGTGGTTGTCTCAGCGATGCTTTCCGGTCAGATTGACGGTGAAGTTGTCATTCGTAACAACGTCGCTGTGGGCGGCAGAGGAGGCATTGCTGTGGACGCCCAATGGAAATATAATAACACCGTTTATAATACCGGCTTTGTCAACCAATATGGTATGTTAATTGATTATAATGATTCGCTATTCAATAATTCCATCACAAGTTGTGGTGAACCGCTAAGTGTACGCGATTCCTGCTACTTCAGCTACAACAACCTGTGGGATAATGAACACGATCCCTCCTTTGATCTGTTCATCAATCCGGTTGGCAACATATCGGTCAATCCCATGTATTTATCGGATACCGATTTCCATCTGCAGGCGTTTTCGCCATTAATCGATGCCGGCCATCCGGGTTACCTTGATGTCGACGGTTCCAGATCGGACATCGGCGCCTACGGGGGGCCCTACGGTGAGTCATATATATATCAGGATTTACCCCCGGCCGTACCCGACAGCCTCTCCGGAGAAGTGGTGGGGGATTCGATTATATTGAACTGGCGCTACAATACCGAGGCTGATTTCAGCAGCTATCTTTTGCATAAGGATACGCTTTCGGGTTTCGAACCGACAATTTTCAATCTTATCGCCGAGCCGGACACCTCTTATTACGAGGATACCGGTATCCTGCCCGGACAAAACTACTACTATCGGATCGCCTCGCTCGATAACCAGGGGAACATCTCCGACTATTCGGAGGAGTTGGCGGTAATTCAGACCGGCGTCTGGAACGGAATGGGGGTCGAGCCGCCGAGAATAACAACCATAAAGAGCAATTATCCCAATCCCTTTAATTCACAGACCACTATAATATATTCGGTTGCTAACCTGGGGCCGATACCGGCCCAGATTAATGTAAATATATACGACATCGTGGGACGTCTGGTGAAAAGGCTGGTTGACGAAAGAAAGGAGGTCGGTGTCTATAGAATCACCTGGGACGGCCGGGACGATTCCGGTTCCGAATGTCCCTCCGGCGTGTATTTCGCGCGGATAGTCCAATGGGATCTGGGTTTCCTGGGGCGACATCAGAAACTGGTGTTAATAAGATAGGGGGGATATAATGTACAGAGCGCTATTATCGGTTTGGATTTTGCCCGCATTATGTTTCGCTCAGCTGATAGATGCGGACGTAATGCCGTTCGGCGGTTATTCCGCCAAACTGCCGGACAACCAGACATTTTTCAGCGATTCCTGCCTGCAGGTCATGCATGACGAGTTGGGAATAAACCAGATGATGGGCGGGGGATTTACCGGCTATCATGCCGGCAGGTTCGCCGATGAAGGGATATACCTTTATCCTTGGGGTACCCACCCGCCAAGGCCGCAACAGCGATATGCCCACTCGACCTATTATATCTGCGATGCCGAAGACGATTCTTCAGACTTCAAATTCGAAACCCGAAATGGCATTGAACAGGACAGTTTCCTTGTTTATGACGGCAGCGATTTCATGCTAAGCGGACTTTATTTCCGGCAGGAAAACAAACAGGGAGGGATGGCAAACGAGCAGATCCTGTACTATCCGTATTTAAAAATGATGATCGAGCGTGATACCCTGCAGACCGACAGCAATACCGTGGTGGGTGTTTTTTACGTAATTAATATTGAAGACGGCACCGCTGACTCTATGCGATTCGCCGATACTTTGATTGTGGCCAATTTCCCGGTTGACCATGACACACTCTTATCATTAACCAATGATTGGGAGTCATCGATTACCTTTTCTGATAGCTTTTACTATGACCTGGACGATGACGAATCTGAAAAAGCCCCGAAAATCGAGTTTCGGTTCAAGCCCTCCGGTAACTGCACCGTTTTCATAGATTATTTCAAGGTGCATTGCCGGTATGGATATGATTTATTCGGGGGTGATCCTTTAGTCGCCAGCGATATCAAAGAATACGTTGGCCGCAAAGCTGACTTCGACGGCAAGGTATTGGGCTGGTATCTAAAGGATGAGCCAAACCCGGGGAATTACAGGCCTTATGGATATATCGACAGCCTGATTCAGGAAGCGATGTCCGAATCAAGCTGGACTGAGCCGGTCAGAGGAGCTGCATTGTTTTGTCAAGGGTGTGGGGGTCAATTTTTTAAAGGTCTGAATGATTTCATCAGACATGGTCATCCCAATAGAGTATGGACCGATCCCTATTGTTTCTACGGGGGTTTCGGTACCTGGCGCACCACCAAATATACCGGCAATTTCCATCAAGGACCTCCTCATGTAAGAGGCCTTCAAATGGAATTGAATAAATCTCTTGCAGAACCTTGTGATTCTATCAGGACCGCCCTGGAGAGATTTGGAATCGAAGATTCATCTTGGATGTTTACACCTCAGTATTTCGCCCAGAGAGATAGCACCTACCAGGGAGATTCTACCTGGATATGGCGATTCCCGACACGGTCTGAGATGATCTGTGAAACTTTTATAGGCTTGTGTTATCGGCCAATGGGGATAATGTTCTGGAAGTACGATCAGAATTGGTATTACGACGATAATTGCGGTTCGAGGGGTCTGGTTAACGACGACGGTTCCCATCACTATATGTACGATGTCGTTAAGAACGATATAAATCCATACATAAAGGCCATCGATGCTACCTACCTATCATTAGCTTGGGACGATGCGTATTATATTAAGCCGGATTCAGCGATGCCGGGCGGATGGATCGATACCATTTACGCGATATCCAACTCTCCGGATTCCAATCCCGACCTGGGCTGGTTCCATATTGGTCAGTTCACCGATACGCCAGCCGCCAAATATATCATGATAGTCAATAGAGCCTGCTCACAGGGGCCCGAAAATCCCGATCCGGCGCCGTCGATAACGGCCATCGTAAAATTTGACCCCGACAAACTTAACTTCGGCGATTATGTTTACATCATAGACCTTGCCACCGGCACCTGCGATACCAACTGGGTCGGCATCCCCGACACGACCTACTCCGCCGTAATGCCCGACAGCACCATCCCCTTTACCACCGTTCTTGGCCCGGGCGAGGGGCGATTGTTTAAGATAGTGCAATCCCGATAACAAATCCAATTCTACAACCATATATCCCCGTATAACATAAAACAGGCCTTGACCGATTGCGCGCATGACCGTAATTTCAAGACCATGCTTGAGGTTAAAGGAGTCACCAAAGAATATGGAGGCAGAATTACGGCCCTCTCAAACGTCTCATTCGAGCTTGAAAAGGGTGAAATGGCGTTTCTGACCGGCGCCTCCGGCGCGGGGAAATCGACCCTTCTGCGGCTTATTTTCCGGGAGGAGTTCCCCACCTCCGGTGAGATCAGCCTGGGGCCATACAACCTCGCGGAGCTTCCTGGCAACAGGATCCCCGATCTCCGGCGCCATCTGGGATACGTGTTCCAGGATTTCAGGCTAATCTCGGAACGAACCGCCTACGAAAACGTGGCGTTATCGCTGGAGGTGGCCGGCAAATCGACGCGGCATATCCGCAAAAGGGTCGATGAGGTCATGCAACAGGTCGGCGTCTGGCAGAGACGAAAAAGCTACCCCCGTCAGCTTTCCGGCGGCGAGGCCCAGAGGGTGGCGCTGGCCAGGGCCATCGCCAACGAGCCGCTTTTGCTTCTGGCCGACGAGCCCACCGGCAATCTCGATATGAAAAACTCCCGCGATCTTTTCGAGCTTTTCTGCAAACTCAACCTCCAGGGCGCCACCGTAATCGTGGCCACCCACCAGGTCGCCATGGCCTCCGAATTCGGCAAACGGATTCTTCATCTCGAGGACGGCGCCCTGAAACAGGATAGTAAATGAGATATCTTCTCAAAACTATCGCCGAGATCCGTCGGGCTGCGCATCACCAGCCGCTATCGATCTTCGGGACCATCATAACGATTCTGCTGGCCATGCTCCTGCCCGGCATATTCTGGCTGGCGGCCAATAACATGACCGCCGTCGAGAAAAGGCTGAAGGCCAATATGACCGTCGATGTTTTCCTCGTGGACGATATCTCGCAGGCCGGGATCGAAAAACTGCGGGGAGAGCTTCTGACGCTTGAGGGAGTATCCGACATCACCTTTTACTCCAAGCGCGACGCTCTTTTCAGGATAAGGGAATCTTTCGGGCAAAGCATCATTCAGGATCTCGACGACAACCCCCTTCCGGCCTCCTTCTCCCTGACGGTGGATGATACCATACTGGAGCCCGAAGCGGCCGATTCGCTGGTGGCGCACCTGTCGGCTCTGGATCAGGTGGAAGAGGTGGTTTTCGCCAGGGAGATCCTTTACCGTTTCAGCAGTATCACCGGTTCCATAAAAAGGTTCGGGATCGTAATAACGGTCCTGGTGATATTCTCGGGGATTTTTATTTCGGCGAATACGGTTCGGGTGGCCATAACCGACCGCCGGGAGGTGGTGGAGATCATGCAGGTGGTGGGAGCGTCGAGGCCCTATATACTGACCCCCTTTGTGCTATTGGGAGGATTGTTGGGACTGATCGGGGCCGCCCTCTCCAGCCTGGCGCTATGGCTTATCGCCGGATATGTCTCCCGCAATCTGGCGGAACTGCAGTTTTTGAGCCTGCATGAAATTATCGTATTTATTCTAACCGGCTTGCTCCTGGGCATGCTGGGCGCGATATTGGCGACGAGAAGGTACCTGAAGGTATGAGAGATTCCGCCGTAATCGTCCTGGTTTCATTATCATTTCTTACAGGATTATCATTTGCGGATGATACCGAAAGGCGAAAGCAGATAGAGGAATTCCAGGAAATGCTGGATTTGAAAAGATCGCGATACGGGGAACTCACCGAAAGGGAGAAAAGCCAGATAGAAAAATTGCGCGACGTCGAGGAACAGATGGCCCTCTCCAACCAGCTGGTCTTGAAATTAAAAAGAGAATCGGGCAGATTGAACAGGAGTATTTCCGATCACGACGCCGAATTGAAAAAGTTGAATGTAGACTATGAAAAAAAGAAACAGGCGCTATATAAAAGAATGGAATATATTTACAAACACGGTAATAAGCCGTTATGGTTCAGCCTGATATCATCCGGGAACCCAACGGAGGCCGCCGTGGCTTTCAAGAATATGAAATCGCTGATGGAATACGACAGGCAATTGGTTACTTCTCTGAAGGCTATCTCGCAGAAAATTGAGACGGAACTGAGCCGGATGAAAAACGAAAAGCGGATGCTTGATAACCTTGAAGAGGACTACCGCGCCGAACTGGAACTGCGCGAAACGTCCCTTTCCATTCGCAAAGAGCTCCTGGAGAAAATCCGAAGCGATAAATCCGAAGTCGCCAGGGCGATTACAAGTCTTGAGGATGATGCCGCCGCCGTCTCGGAAATTATCGCCAATCTGGACCGTAAAACCGCCGAACAGGCGACCTCCCGGGAGCTTCCCGGCCTCGCCGAAGAAAAGGGAAACCTGATCTGGCCCGTCCAGGGCGAAATCGTCAGACCTTTCGGCTCGATTAAGGATAAAAGAGGAATAAGACTGACAAACCCGGGGATCGATATCAAGGGCCTATCGGGGTCCAATGTATCGGCCGCGGCCACCGGAATAGTAATTTATATCAGCTGGCTCAGGGGTTACGGGCAATTTATAATTATCGATCACGGCGATGGATACTATACATTATATGCGAATCTCATCGATATTTTCGTGGAGACGGGCGACATGGTCAGGGCCGGAGAATCAATCGCCAAGATAGGAGACCTGGGGTCCGTGGAAGGTCCAAATCTGCACTTCGAGCTTCGACTCAAGAAAGAATCGTTGGACCCCCTCAAATGGTTGCGATAATGGATAAACATCTCAAAAAAATATCCGCGCGCTTGAAATCGCTGGTGAAAAACAGGGATTTAAACCAGTCGATTCTCATTGTGGGCAAAGACGGCATCGGAAAATTCAAACTGGTTATGGAGACGGCCGCCGCCCTTCTCTGCGATTCACAGGCGGCCTGCGGGAAATGTTTCGGCTGCAAAAATGTCCGCAAGCTCCAGCACCCAGACTTTCTTTTCGTATTTCCTTTCCCCAGGATCAAGCCGGAATCCCGAAAAAATACGGTTTTCACATTTTCGGATCCGGTCTCATCGAACGCCAGGTACTCCGACGATACCAGAGACGAAATCGACAATTACATTTCGTCCCGGCTCGAGAATCCCTTCGCCATCGTCGACTTCGAAAAAAAGGAAAACATACCGGTGGAGGTTATAAAAGATCTTATCCTGGCTCTTTCGAAAAAGCCTCTGTTGGGAGGGCGTCGAGTTGTGGCCATTCTGAACGTAGACAAAATGGCTTTCGGCGCGGCCGATCTATTCCTGAAGGTGGTAGAGGAACCGCCCGATGACACGCATATTATTCTGACCACGGCAAATCCGGATCAGCTGATGCCTACGTTACTTTCCCGAACCGATATCCTAAAGGTCCCTCCCGCCGGAATCGAAGATATGGAAAAATATCTGATAAAAAAGCTCGAGGTCCCGGAAAATCAGGTCGCCTATCTGGCGAGGATGTCGGGAGGATCGCCGGGCAGGGCGCTTTACCTGGCGCAATGCGACCTTCCTGGCAGAAGGGATATAATTTATTCATTTTTCGAAAAGCTGTTGACCCGGGGTAAACTCTCGGAGCTTATCGAGGAAACAGGCCGTGAATACAGCGGAGGATCATATTCGGTCGGCGATATACGCCTGGATTTCGAGATAATGGAATCGATTATTCATGATCTCTTCCTGCTGAACGAAAATCAGCTTGATAATCATTTTATTAATGTCGATATTAAGGATAAACTGGGGAAATGGGAAATCCCCGAGATTGAATCGTTGGAAATCTGGAAAGGATGCTGCAGCGAGGTCAGAAAAGCGTGCCTTGTAAATAACGTTTCGGTAAACTCGGCTATGACCTTTTTCTATATCTCGTGCGCGGATTCAATCGATAATCCCGTAAGGGTCAGGATGAAACTGCCCTGATCGATTTTTTTTGGAAGTCTTTTAAAGGCAGACTACGATATGAGAGGTGATTTTCTTGGATAAATTTATTATCGCGTTCAAAGGAAACCGCAAAGGGGTGTACACAAATCCCGGAATACCGAATATAGATATAGACGATTACGTGGTTGTGCAGGCGGAAAGGGGCGAGGATTACGGCCGTGTCGCGGGAAGGCTGAAAGATTCCGGTGACGCCGACGAAGAGGAAAACGAACTGCCGAAAATCATAAGGTCGGGAAACGACTCCGACCGGGGCCGTATGATGTTCAACCGGCAAAAAGAAATCGAAACCTTTTTCGAATGCCTTAATTTCATTGATAAACATCAGCTCAAGATGAAACTGGTTGACGTTGAGTACCAGTTTGATTGTAACAAGATAACCTTTTTCTTCACCGCCGAGAAAAGGGTCGATTTCAGGGAACTGGTAAAAGATCTTGCGGCTACATACAGAACCAGGATAGAATTGAGGCAGATCGGGGTAAGGGATGAAGCCAAGAGAGTCGATGGATACGGCATATGCGGAAAAAGGCAGTGCTGCTCGGCCTGGCTGAACGAGTTTTGCACCATTACAACGCAGATGGCCCGCGGCCAGAACCTGGCCCTGAATCCGCAGAAGCTCTCCGGGAATTGCGGGAGGCTTCTGTGCTGCCTGAGATACGAAATGGATTACTACGATGAGGTTACTCCGCAGTATCCCCGGGTCGGCGCGAGATGCGTGACCAAACAGGGCACGGGTAAAATTATCCGCTCCGATATTTTCAAGGAGGAAATCCGGATTCTCCTGGACGAAGCCGGCGAGTTAAAAATGAGTCTCGCGGAGCTGAGAAGGGCTAAGAATAAGGGCAATTTCAGGATAATTAGCGAACAACCGGCTGAAATCGAGGAGGAAGACTCATCCGAACTGGAGGGACTCGAAGGGTAATATAATGAGACGTTATGACGATAATTTAATTATGAAGTCAACTCCTTTCTGCGATCCTCTCTCCAAAACCAGGCCTTTGATGCGGGCGTGTTAATCATACCGGTTAACCGTCAATCCCATTGCTATAACAAATTGAGGATATTAAAAAATGGAAAATAGATTTTATGTGACAACGCCCATCTACTACGTGAACGATGAGCCGCATATTGGCCACGCCTATACCACCATTCTCGCCGACGTTCTCGCGCAACTGCATCGCGTCTTCGGCGACGAGGTCTTCTTTTTAACGGGCACCGACGAGCACGGCCAGAAACTCCAGAACGCCGCCGTGAAAAATAAGCGCGAACCTCTCGATTACTGCGACGAGATGGTCATGCGGTTTAAAAAGACCTGGCGAAAACTCCATATAAAAAATGATGACTTCATAAGAACCACCGAGGAGCGGCATATCAAGGTGGTCTCCGAAATTCTCCAGAGGATTTACGACAGGGGCGAAATTTACTCCGCCGAATACGAGGGCTGGTATTGCGTTCACGAGGAGAGGTTCTGGACCGAGAAGGACCTGGTGGAAGGCAACTGCCCCGACTGCAACAGGCCTGTTACCAAAATTACCGAGATGAACTACTTTTTCAAAATGTCGAAATATCAAAACTGGCTTGTCGACTACATTGAAAAAAACCCGGATTTCATCCAGCCCGCTTTCAGGCGGAACGAGGTGCTGGGTTTCCTGAAAAAACCTCTGGGCGACCTCTGCATATCGCGCCCCAAGGCGCGGTTGTCCTGGGGGATCGAACTGCCGTTCGACAGGCAGTATGTCTGCTACGTATGGTTCGACGCTCTGATCAATTATATTTCGGCAATCGGGTACTTATCCGACGATAAAAAATTCGAGTCCTGGTGGCCCGCTGTGCACTTAATCGGCAAAGATATATTAACCACCCACGCCGTTTACTGGCCCTGCATGCTTAAGGCCATGGATCTACCTCAGCCGAAAACGATATTCGCGCATGGCTGGTGGCTGGTGGGCGAGACCAAGATGTCCAAATCGCTGGGCAACGTGGTAAAACCGTTGCAGCTGGCGGACAAATACGGCGTGGACGCTTTCCGGTATTTCCTGATGAGAGAGATGACGCTGGGGCAGGATTCGACCTATAGTGAAGAATCATTTATATCGCGGTATAATTCCGATCTCGCCAACGATCTCGGAAACCTCCTTTCGAGAACCCTCAAGATGATTCAATCCTATACCGACGGCAAAATCCCCGCGCCCCCGGGCGACAATTCGGATAACGAACTCGCGAGACGTTTCGAGAAACTTATACCGGAAACCAGGGAAAAAGTCGCGACCTTAAAACTGAACCGGGCGGTGGAGGATATCCTGGAACTGGTCAGGGCCACCAACCGGTATATCGAGAAAAACAAGCCCTGGGCGCTCGCCAAAAAAGGCGAGAAAGAAAAACTCGGCCGCATATTGTATAACGCCGCCGAGACATTGAGGCTGGTATCGCTGTTGCTCTCTCCCATCATGCCGGAAAAATGTAAAGTCATCCAGGATCAGCTTGGTCTACAGGATGACACAGCCGGAAACCTTGCCTGGGGCGGCCTGAAACCGGGGACTTCAATCAAACCCGGAGAAGGATTATTCCCCCGGCTTCAACAACCGAAAGCGGAGGCCATAAATATGACTGAAAAAGAGGAGCTCCCCGAAGGGGTGATAGGTTTCGAGGAGTTCGGCAAGGTTAAGATGCGGACCGCCAGAGTCCTGGAGGCCGAGAAGGTGCCCAAGGCCGATAAACTTCTCAAGCTGCAGATCGACCTGGGATCGGAGAAAAGGCAGATAGTGGCCGGAATCGCCGAATACTACACGCCCGAGGATATGATCGGCAAAAACCTGGTAGTCGTATCGAATCTCAAGCCGGCCAAAATCAGGGGGGTCGATTCCAACGGCATGCTTCTGGCAGCCACGCACGGTAAAAAGCTCGTATTGGTGACGACCGATCATGATATCGATCCCGGCGCCGAAATAAGCTGAGATCCCTAAAAAACATGAACGCGATCTCCGGCGGATTGGACAGACCCGCCGGAGATTTTCTATATATTTAATTTAATGGTTCCGCTTCAAGCTCTCTTATTCGATCCCGGGCGGCATCCGTTCTTTCCGAGACGGGAGATAATTCAATAAATTTCTTATAATAATAAACCGCTTTCGAGGTATCGTTGAGATTCCTGTCGTATATGACGCCGAGATTAAGACTGATATTCGGATCGGAATCCGGCAGGTTCAACGCTCCCTCGAAATTTCCGGCCGCGGCTTTATAATTTCCCCTTTTCAAATCATCATAGGCTCTGGCAAGAAATAGATTGTACCTGGCTTCAATGTTGTTACTATTTGTTTCCAGGGCCTTTATGTAATACTCGATAGCCGTCTCCGATTTTCCGCTGTCTTTCTCCAGGTTTCCGAGATTGACATAGATGTTCGATTTTTCATGCGCGGTCAGATGACGGGCATCCAGAGCCTTCTCATATTCATTGCGCGCCAGGACCGGCCAGCCCTCGTGGCGGAAGAATATACCCAGGGAGTTGTGCACCGAGGCTTCCCTCGTCGACTCCGCGATTTTTCTCGCTTCCCTGTATTGCCCCACCGCCTCGCGTCTCCTGCGCGCCTCGTAGAGATCCTCACCGTAACAGAGATGCAGGTTCGCGAGCATGGTCATCCCCTTGAAATCCAGGCTCCGCGAGAGATCCGAATATGACGGTAGTATCAAATCGTCCCATAAACCTGCATCCGCTTCCTTTTCCGCAAACCCGTATACAAGGCCACGAGGCAACAAACCTATTTTCTTATAATCGAAAGGATTCCCACGGGCCAGCATGTGCTCCTTTACAATATACGTTCTTTCCGGAAACACGCGTCCCAAAAGCACGCAAAGATCCGGGCCGGACAGGTCGGTTCTCAAATTGAAATCCCTCATACGCTTTTTCAACCTCTCTATCGATATCACCGAATCGTAAATCTCAAGATCGGTTCTCATCTTTTCGACGTATCTCAAATAATAAAGGGTGGAATTGGAGTTATCGCCCACCGATATCAAAAAAGCGTTCTCCGGCGTTGACCTCAGGATATTCTCACCGTAGATACGGGCAAGATTGTTATCGCTCTGATCGTTCAATTCATAATTTCTAAAAAGGGTCCCGATCATCAATATGGCAACCAGGCCGGCTGTTATGATATACCTTATATTAGCGCGAAATCGCTTTAATACAAAATCCATAAAGAAAATCAATCCTACGGTCAAAATCAGAATCGATGGCAGGTAATACTGGTCGATATCCGGTATATCGTATAAAGCCGAAATGAACACATTCAAGATCAATATTGACAGCAAAGCGAGCTTGAATTTATTTTTGATGTTAAATGGTAACAGCAACCCTATCAATCCCAGAGCGGAAATATATAAAGGGTATTGATTCAACATTATCCCCACCGAGCGCCATAAATTCTCAAACCAGTTTTCGAGTCCGAAACCGGTAATATATGTCTGGTATCGTCGCGCCGCGATGTGATCGATAAAGGAGCCCGGCCACGCGGGATGATTCCAATCGAAAAGAGGATTGTATGCGGACCTGACTGGAAGATACAGATAGAGGGTCAATGCCAGCATAAAAAAGAATGCCATGATAGAAATTCGCCTTAATCCCGGATTTGATTTTACAATAAAAAATATTAGCGCGGGGAGCAGGCAGATCGCCGAAAGGTGATTCGCCAGTGATAATCCGAATAAATATACTAAGATAAGGATATATTTAAATTCCCCCCCCCTGTCAGATTTTAACAATAATAACAATGTTAAAGAGATCAGAAGAATTCCCAGCGAATAAACCTCGAATCCGACGGCCGTCGCCCAGAGCGCATTGGAAAGCCCGAATAGCAAACCGCCGCCGATTGAAATCACCATAGTCGGGACGCTGTCTCGACTATCAGGGAGGGAAAATAGCGTATGTATCAACAGCGCTATTATACCAACGGAAACCGATGTCAAAAAGGCCGATAAAATATTAAGCGAAGCGGCTGCATTTCCCCACGAAAACAGCAGAAACGCCCGCCCCAGCAGAATAAGTAGCGGATAACCCGGCGGGTGCGCTATGCTCAGGGTATACGCGGTCGCCGAAAGCTCCCCGGAATCCCCGGTATATAACGTCGGGCAAACCGTACCGAGATAGACGACAAACGATACCGCGAAAGGTACGGAGAACAGTAACGTCTTGTTCCATTTAACCCGATACATAGCGGATATTATAGAAAACTCGAAATCTTATCGCAATAAATAATGCCAGAAGCAAAACGCCTTCTATCCCGAAAAGTATCCGGTTCGGGAAGAAAGCGTTAAATAATATTTATAAAGATGCCTTTATCTATTACCTGTTGCCCGGGATTCTATTCCTTTCCTCTCTTTGAATTTCACCGTTACCGGGATCTGGCCGTCATCTTCGGACGCCACCCATCCGCCGGTGGGCGGGCAGGACGGGCAATAGTAAATAAAATCAACAACGTAGATCAAATAATTATAGAGATAAGTAACGTCGACGCCGTTGAAAAGGCAGTCGCCATTGGTGTCGCCGGCGCCGAAAAACGGGTATAATCCTACATCGGGCCTGCAATCGCAGGTATCCGGCAGCGGCGGCCCGCCTTTGAAGAAGTTTATCATTATGATTACATCCAGGCCGTTAACGTTGAAATCGGCATTGGCGTCGCCGGGCATATAGCTGCAGTAACCTACCGTAACGTTTAT
Organism: Candidatus Zixiibacteriota bacterium; assembly: GCA_020344055.1. Classification (GTDB taxonomy): domain Bacteria; phylum Zixibacteria; class MSB-5A5; order UBA10806; family UBA10806. Next base: position 202,331 of record CP070813.1, read on the forward strand.
TTCGCACGTATCCGCTTCGCCGCAATCGTCAGTAACAATAATTACCAGCTCATTTATCCCCGCTTCCGGAATAAAGCAGATCTCATCTTCCACAAGGTTCCCGCCGATGACATCTATCGAGGCGATATTATTGTCGGGATCGGTAATCTCTATTCCATCAAGACAGATTTCGCTCAAATCGTCGACAACCAAAGTGGTATCGTTTATACAGGTAATAACCGGTGGACTATTCAGGCTTATTGTAACGTTCGTAGTGCACGATGCCGACAAGCCGCAGGAATCGGTAACCGTAATGGCAATGGTGTTTTCACCGACCACCGGGGTAAAGCAGACTTCGCCGTCATCGTAGGTCCCGCCGCTGATCTCAACCGAGGCGATATTGTTATTGGCGTCGTCGTATCCGAAACCGGGAATGCAGATATCGCTCAAGTCGCAGGCCAGGATGGAAGTATCTCCCGGGCACTGCACGGTCGGGGGCTCGTTTACCATCCGGACATCGACGTTGACCTCGCAGGTATCGGCCTCCCCGCACGAATCGACCGCCAGATACTTCACCTGATAAACGGCAGGCAGATCGGGCGTAAAGCAGAACGTGGTCCCGTCAAATGTGCCGCTGAATCCTTCGGTTACAACATAGGCTGAATCCAGGTTGCCGTCGACATCATTCCAGGAGAACGGACCGATACATATCTCCGAGACCTCGCATACAAATGATACCATGGTATCGCCGGGGCAACTCACCGACGGCGCGGTATTGAGATCGATGGTTACGACCGCAATCGCCGTATCGGCCATACCGCACTCGTCCGTGACTATTAAAGAAACGGTATTGGCGCCGACCACAGGCGTAAAGCAGATGGAATCGCCGGTCAACACCCCCCCGACAACTTCAACGCTTACAATATTATTATCAGGATCACCATAACCGAAGCCCGGCAGGCAAACCTGCTCCGATTCACACATGAACATCGTCGTATCGTCCGGGCCTGTGGCGTATGGCGGTGTGTTAAAGTCAATGTTTATCACTGTAATGGCTGTATCTGCCTCGCCGCAATCATCCGTGACAACCAAGGTGATCGTGTTGGCGCCCACAACCGGATCGAAGCAAACCGTATCTCCGCTTAATGACCCCCCAATGACATTCACCGAGGATATATTGCCGTCGACGTCGCTGTAGGTGAAACCGGATATGCAGATCTGGCCTAAATCACAAACAAACATGGCGGTGTCATTGGGGCTGTAGGCGACCGGAGGCTCATTGAGATCGACCGTAACAACCGTAACGGCCGTATCCGCTTCTCCGCAATCATCCGTAACAACCAGGGTAATCGTGTTGGCGCCCTCAGCCGGAGTGAAGCAAACCGTATCGCCGCTCAATGCGCCGCCGGTAACGCTCACCGAAGATATATTGCCGTCGACGTCGCTGTAGGTGAAGCCCGATATACAGATCTGGCCTAAACCACAAACAAACATGGCGGTGTCATTGGGGCTGTAAGCGACCGGAGACTCGTTGAGATCGACCGTGACGACCGTGACCGCCGTATCCGAGGCGCCGCATTCATCGGTCACAATCAAAGTTATGGTATTGGATCCTTCAGCCGGCGAAAAGCAAACCGTATCACCGCTTATAGATCCTCCCCTGACCTCGATCGAAAGAATGTTATTATCGGGATCCCCATAAGTAAATCCGGGCAGGCAAATCTCATCCGGCCCGCAAACGAAGATCGAGGTATCGGCCGGGGAACTCGCTGCCGGGGGATTGTTAAATTCGCAGGGATCGCTAAGGCAGGCCGAGGAGAATTGTATTCCGTTACCTTCATATACAACCGGCCCCATAAACCTGTCGCCGTAATCCTCCCCCAGCACCTGCCCGCAGGGATATGTCTGCCCCGACACGATCAGGCCATCCTTATTATATGAAACTCCGGTGCCTGAAATGCCCGTAAAAATAGTGATATTGGGATCGCCTTCGGGATTGGTTCCGGCCTGGGATTGGTAAGGATCGTAGACACCCGGATAAGTATCAACGAACCCGGGAACACTGCTTAAGGGAATCATATTGCCGCCCAGATATATCTGATCGGTATCGAACGGCCTGCCGTGCCCGCTTGACCAGACATTAAAATCTATGGCGCATCCGCTAATATTGATAACCATAAAATCGTTGGGATCGCCGCTTCCCTGAGTCCATTCCCGCGTGGAAACATCCCACCAGATCTCGTATAGATTTTCAGACCACTGGTACCATCCCCAGCGATCGTTCTGCAAATAACAGCGGTTGGCCGTCGTGTCCCCGAAAATCTCGAAATTGTTGGCGAAAACATTAACCCCTGGAGTCGGTGGAGAATCGAGCATGGCCAGAACAGAACCGTGGAACTGTTCTAATGAATTGCCTTCCGAGTAAATATGATTGGCTATGTTCCAGCCGGTGGAATCGACCCAGATATAAAAACCCCCGGAATCGGGCGGCGGCATGGGAAAAGTGGGCGTCCCCAGAAAATAAATAGTGTCCACCTGGTTATAGTTCGGAGGCGGTCCCGGAGGCTCGTTCCCGGGCGGATAATAAAATGTGCTTATCGGGGGATCGGATAACGACGTTTTTGCGCCAAATACTGAGATAGCCAGGAAAAATATCCCCCATATGATGGTTAGTCTTTTAACGGTTACGCGCTTGCCCTCCGGCATCAGTATCTCCTAATATTCCAAAACAACATTTTTCCCGAAATCCAGACTATCAATAAAAGGCGAGTTGCCGGATAACTGTTTCGGTACTCGCACCAGGCACATTATCAGGTTTTTACCACAAAGGTAATAAATAAAATCTGAGACAATAACCTTAAATCCGATACACATTGGTTGATGAGGTAATAATAAGAATCTTTTTATCAACAAAATCCTACATTTAACCTTTACTTGTGTTTCAGCGTCATAAAAAAGACACGCTTTCAAAACTTATACAGAAGCTATTTTTTGAAGACCTGGGGCACCAAAAACTACTTTGCCTGATTTCCCTGAAACCCCAAGAGATTGCCGGTAATTCACTTCCCTACGATTTCAATATAGATTCCGCCCGGTACGTTGTCAAGAAAAATTTAGCCATGCCGATAATTAATATATGCAGGTTCAATTCAGCTTAAAAATGCGAAATGCCAGAATTAGAAACGATTATTTCGATTATGTCGAGCTCGAATGGAAAGAGGATTTGACGCCAAGGCAACTGGCGGTCAGATTCCATACCTGGCTCAGTGATAGTACATTCATCTCCAGCAGACTACCGGATCTGCAGGATGCTGCATACTGCCAGCTTTTTATAAATCCTCTGTCATAAATTCCGGATGATCATTTAATTTATTAATATATAATATCTTAATTCCGATTTTCATTAAATATTCAATCAAGTCGACCAATTTCTGCGCCTGGATTTTTGATATGTCGATTGTTATTATGGTCTTGTTGGGGTTTTTGGAACCGACCAGCTCAGCTACTAAATCGGTACGAATTTCAGCGAAGCTTTTGCCGGTATAATCTACTATCTTACCATGAGATATAAAAGTTAAACCGGCCGAGAAAGCCAGGCTGTCTATCCTGTCAGGCGTGCGGTTATCGTAAATATATCCGATCTTATGTTCTTTCGCCCGATCGATAAAAGCCTCCACAAATAAATAGTCGGTGTCATCCGACCTTTCAAACCGTACCAGGGCGAGATTGGGATAACGGCCCAGCAGATCCAACGCCGATGCCGGGTAATCGGATTTACCCTCGCTTTTAAGAAGATCATACCTGACCAGATCTTTATGTGAAACGGAAACATTCAATATAGAGGCTGCCCATTCCGAATGCAGTTGCGTTTTTATGTCGCCGGCCGGGAATACGTCCAATTTCGCAAGATAACCAAACGGAATTTTACTTTTTGTAATGCTGACGATCTCTTGATGTTCCAATTTATAAATATCTTTCAGGATGATACCCAGAAATCGTCCCTCCAGGGCGGCTTTTCTGTCCGGTATGACAACGACTTCCTTTCGAATATCATCCCTGGAAAAAAGTTCGCAGACAAGGGAGTCTTTCTCCCCGAATTGAGTAAAATCGAAGCCGATTCCCGATTTTCCCGACAGTTCCCGAATCCTCCGGGCATAAATTACGAGCGGCATCCGCGAAGGCCAGAGCTGAGTAAATCTTACACGACTCGATCCCGCAACAGCGGTATTCACTTCAGGGAGACTATTCAGACCGAAACTGCGAGCCGTTTGAAAAACCAGAGAATCTACATCATCCGGACTGATTTTTTGAAAAATTTTATTGAGCGCCGAAACGTCCAGCGCGTTCCCGATCCGCGTTCTATATTTTCCGCCAACGACTAGCAAAAGGAGAATAACCGCAAGAACCAGCGCGATTCCGGCGTTTCTATTTTTCGATGTTTTCAGCCTCTGTTTTCTGCTGATTCTGTCATTTGATATCATATTTAATTGGTGAAAGAATGGTCTTCCCAGACAGCGATCCGCCAGAATCCATCATAAGATTTCTTTATTTTATAAAGCGCCAGCCCGTTGGCCTCAAATTGCTGAAAGTTATAGGCGCCGCTCAAATCCCTGAGAGAAAGGCGGAACGTGACCAGCCACACCTCCCAGGTATCCCCGCCCTCGTGGAGTTCCGGGCCTTCCGGTTCGAGTCGGTTGGGGGTCCAGATGCTCAAACGTATTTCATCGAAGGCGTCGAAAAGCCTTCTGGTCCTCATGATATCGCCGGACGTGCCGTCGCGGGGAATTTCCACTTCCTCGATTTCCCCGAACCGATTCTGGTCTATATATATGAACACAAAATTCTCATCCAGGCAGTTTTCGTAAACGTCAATGTCCCTGTTCTCGTAGGCGTATTTAAAATTGGAGAGAACCGCGAAAGCGTTAACCGAATCCGGGCACTCAGCGCAGTTCTGGGGAAGTATAGGCGCCAGGATTCCCGGACCCACCTCGGGAGGAGCGAAAGGATTGGAGCAGCTAAGACAAATAATGCCCAGGCCGGCGGAAAACGCTATCTTTCCCAATATACCTCTCATCTGAATAACGCCTTAAAATCGCCCCAGTCATCCCCCACGTCCACCGGGACATCCTCCCATAGATAGATGGTCCACCAGTTCAGCTGTTCCTCCGATAAATGAAATACCGCTCGCCCCGAATATAAGGCCGTATCCTCGTTTGACGTTATAACCACAAGATCGTAGTCTCGATGAAGGATCGCGGTTGAATCCTCTATCTGATCGCTGTATTCATTGGAGACGCCTAAAGCTAATATGAGGTTCGATGAATCGTCATTCGAGTAAGTTGAAAAAATATTGTTTGTCACCGAAATCTCCACCGATCTGTTCCAGTTGGCGAAAAGGTCTCCGCGGCCGTCATTGACCGCGTCGATGGAATCCTCGGGAGAGGAATAGATGAAAGAATCCGAAAAACAGAGCTGATAGTTCGATATGATCATTTCATTATATGCGAAAAGGAGATTGTTTACGGCCACCTCCGGCGATTGAGGCGTTTCCCAGGTGCCGCTCGACCCGTAAGGATCCTGCGTGTCCCTGGTGGAAATGGGATCTTTAAAACATCCTCCCCATAGCAACGTCAGCGCCAACAATAAAAACAATCTGTCTTTCAAAACAGGTACTCCATCGAAACTCTCATTAGATCATTAGTTTCTCTCGGCCTATCATTAAACTTCCTCAGCCGGTGTGAAACATTAATAAGGAAATTTCTTCGCTCGCTCCATTTGACAATCAGCTCGGCTCTGTATATCATCTTGACCTGTTCCTCGCTCAGGGCTCTGATTATCGATGGCTCATCATCGGGATCGATAACCTTTCCCGGCCTATGGTCATAATTGCCGGTTTTCTCCCAGGAGAAGGACGGCTTAAAATCGACGGTCCCGGCAATATCATAAACAAACTCCGTTTCCAGACCGTTCCTTCGTCTGTCCCAGCTGACCGCCTGCTGCCAGCCGTCATCCCAGATGAGCTGACCGTAATCCTCATAACGGTAATAATAGGCCTGGCTCATATGAAGGTCATCCGATATTCTTATAAAAAGCTGGGTCCTGGTGGAGGCTCTCCTGAAAATCCTGTTTTTGGTGGAGATCTTTTTACGGTCGAAATCAAAGGTAATGTAATTTGCCTGTATATCGAAAGTCTGGTGAACGTCCAGCCAGCGGAGAGGCTTCCAGACAACAAAGGGGGTCAAAACATAGGTGTCGTTGTAGCCGTTATTTGCGGATCGCGCCCCCGAGACATATATCTGGTGAAAGCTGCTGAATCCGCCGGAAAGACCTCCGGTAAAAAACCTGCTGAAAATATGAGTATATTTCCCATTCATCACCACGGTCTTCTTGTCCCAGTCTTCCTGGGATAACCCTATATTGGGATTCGAAAACGAAGCCACCCCCAGAACCAGATCCGCCGATACGTTATCCCTTTCAGTCAGGCTCAATATCCCGTGCAAGGACACCTCGCCTATATCGGTATCCTGGTCAAGTTGCAGTCCCTGGTAGTCCTGACTGGAATTGCTCCAGCGATAGGTAACTTCGCCGGAGGCTATTCCCTTCAATGAACCGCCCAACGATACCTCGTATCCTTCGCCTCGCCCCGAATTATCTCTTTGCCCGGACGTTACGCCGCCGATGATACCTCCTCGATATAGATATCGCGTCAAATGGGCGTTGCTGTCAAACCGTAACCGCAGGCTGGCGGGCAGCATCACGGAAATTATGAAATCCCCCTCGCGTTCCTGCTTGATCTGCTTGGTTATGCTTTCTACGGATCCCCCGGGGCCGTAATATTGCTTCGCCGTTTCCTCCCCGCGAACCGAAACGTATACGGTATCGGATTCCCGTAATTTATACATGGAATTCAGATAACCCACGCCGGTTTCGGAGGGAATATTGGTCAGGCTGATTTTATCGTAAGTAATCCTGGCGTCCACAAATGCCGCTCCGAATCCAAAGGGTAAAAGGTCGGCGCTGAAACCGTATCCCACTCCCTGATCATCCAGTTGCGCTTCAAGCTCGGAGCGCTTCTTGCTATCGACATGCACCATCGGCTTTATTTCTACATATCTGAGCGGCTTAACAGCCAACCCCATGGCCAGTTCCGACGATCTAACCCGGCGGCGATCCAGCCCGTTAATGGTATATTCGCCGGATGTCAAAAATGAAACGTTTTTAAAAACTCTGAGATCGGACTGGAAATCGGTAGTGGCGTTTTCCTGCCAGCGGTTTACGCTGCTCTTTATAAGGTTTGAGCGACCGTTGAAAGAGGTTCGAAATTTGAATCCGGAATCGTAAATTGAATAGTTGAACCGGGCAAACCAGTTATAGGTCTGGTTATCGCGGTCAAAATCGATCTGCATCCCCGCGTAAGATAGATCGAATAAAAACAATCCGACGCTTATGGACAGGCATAATGTTCTAACATATCTTAGCATTTCCGGCAATCTTTCTGTAAAGAATCGAAAACTCCCGACCGGATACCTGTTCTGCTCTTATATCGGTACTTTTACCCAGCGACACAAGGCTTTTTTCAATTGCGTCCTTGTCATAATCGCCTGAAGATTTCAGCGAATTGACAAGCGTTTTTCTTTTCCGCGCAAAGCAAGTATAGATGAACCGCTTAAATGAATCATATCCAATATCCGAATCCAGCTTTAAATCCGGAACCAGCTTTATCACCGTCGATTTAACTTTCGGTTTCGGGAAAAAAGATCCGGGTGAAATATCGAATAATCGGGAAACCGCAAAAAACATCTGAATCAAAACCGAAAGAGAGCCATAGTCGCGGCCTCCGGGGCCGGCCCTGATCCTGTCAGCCACCTCTTTCTGAACCGTGATCAACGCCAGCCTTATCATCCGATGATTTTCGATCAACCATTCCATCAGCGCCCCGCTGATATTATAGGGCAGGTTCCCGACGATCTTTAAATCAGACTTATTCAACGACGCAAGCTCGATCTTGATTATATCGTTCTCCAATAGATTGAACCGCCTGCTATCCCCGAATCGTTCCATGAGCCCGGGAATCAGGTCCCTGTCGATCTCCACGGCGGTCAGATTCGCCCCGGCATCCAGAATCCTCTCCGTTAATATCCCCTTTCCGGGACCGATCTCCAGGACTTCATCGCCCGGTTCGATTCCCGCCGCGTCTACGATTTTATCCGCCACGCGTTTATCCGTAAGGAAATTCTGGCCGAATCTTTTCTTCGAGGTCGCCATCATGCAAAACTCCGCCGCCTATCTCCGGAATAACTCCTTATCCTGAGACCGACCCCCAGGTCCGAGGCTAATTTTCTGCAGGCCTCAATATCTATTTCCGGCAGATCAACCACCGAAACGATCGTCTCTATGCCAGCTTTCCTGCATCCTTTTACGAATCCGATCATGGCCTCAAACGACTCCATGCCCCGATCCGGTCTGCAGATCCTCAAATACGTATCCGCGTCCTGGGCGTTAAGGCTTACCGATACCCGGTCGATTAATCCAGCCAGTCTCGGAGGGAGGTCGATCTTATTGATGAGGCCGCCGTGGCCGTTCGTATTCAATCGCATACTATAGCCTTTGCTTTTTAATTTTGCTGCGATATCCAGCATCTCCTTCAACCGCATGGTAGGCTCGCCCAATCCGCAGAAAACCACCTCGTCAAATCCGGATTCTATCTCGACCGCCTCCAGGATCTCCTCGACCGAAGGGTCCCGGCGCAGGAATAAATAATGCCCCGAAACGAATCCATCCCTCGAACCGCTCCGGGGGCAGAAATAGCAGTCGCAGCTGCACCTGTTGGTCAGGTTGACATAAAGGGAACGCCTGATTTTATAGACGATTCCGGGTATCTTTTCAAACGGCAATCCGAAAAGCCGGCGGGCGTTATGCGACGTTATCCTTTCGATATCGTCAAATGTATAAGGTTCGAAAATCGCCCCCAGTTTTTCGATAACGTAACGGACGTACTGAGGCCTGTTCCTCTTCCCCCTGAACGCCTGCGGGGTCAAATAGGGCGCATCCGTCTCCGCCACGATCCGGGAAAGCGGCAGCGAGGCGGCGACTTTCACCCGGGTCGACCGGGGATACGTTATGGGTCCGGCGAAGGATATAAAAAAGCCCATCTCGATGGCCTTCCGGGCCTCGGACTCATCCCCGGGAAAAGAATGAAGCACCCCTTTCCCGACTCCCGATTTTTCCAGGATTTTAAATGAGTCCCCAACCGCCTCGCGGATATGCACAACCACCGGCATATCGAGTTTTCGGGCCAGTTCCAGCTGCTGTTCAAAGGCGCGCCGCTGGGTATCGCGGGGGGAGTGATCCCGGTAATAATCGAGACCGATTTCTCCGATGGCGACCGCCTTTTTATGAGAGGCCAGAGCCTCGAGCTGCTTGAGATAATCCCTGGGGGCGTTGCCGGAATCGTGCGGATGAATCCCCACTGTGGCGTAAATCCCCTCGTATCTCTCCGCCAGGGCGATAGATTTCCGCGAGGTTTCCAGGTCCACCCCGATATTCACTACCGCTTCGATCCCGCTTTCGAAATCCTCCCTGATAACCTCGTCGCGGTCGGAATCGTACTGCGAAAAATCGAGATGCGCGTGAGAATCTATCATGGCAGTAATATATATATCAGATGGGCCTATTCAAAGATGGGAATTTATTTGATCTAAAAGAAGCTTATTTTAATAGTAGTATCTTTTGGCTTATGCTGGTATCTGGGATAGAAATCATAGGCCGCATAATTTTGCTTCCCGCCGTCTTCATTACCTTCACTTAAGCACCGTGATTTTTTTGACTATGCTGCCATCCGAGGTTGTGATCCGAACAAAATAAATCCCTGATACCAAGTTCTCCGTATTCACTTCAATAGAATGTTTGCCAGGTTTCAAAAGAGAATTTAAAATCACGCCCTTTGAATTCCCATCAATATCGTATACAACGACTTTTACACTGTCCTCTTTCTCCAACGTGAAATTAATACCTGCTATAGGAGAAAATGGATTCGGATTTTCTTGCTCTCCTGAACCGTATACTTTTCCCGATGATACGCCCGAATCTTCGCGCTTTTCTTCGTTGTTTTGTTTTAAAACGCCCCCGCATCCTGTAGACCAAATAAATATCGCTGTCGCCAGAAGCGTCAGGACGCGCATAATCTTCATCCTTTCAAAGAGTTACATAAAAATTCCCCGGCAATTGATCGACATGGCCATTTTCTTATATTCCCTTGCCTTCTAAAAGGTTCGCCGGAATCTTCCGACCTATAATAGGATGGATGGAACTACCATACTCGATGGCTATACGCCTGTAAACCTGGAGGTGTTGAGGCTGGATAGGATACCCGGCTTCGATCTTTATATCCCCGGAGCCAAAGGGATGGTATTGTACCGTGAGAAAAACGTAATATTCACCTTCAAAAACCTTAAAACTCTTCTGGAAAACAATGTCCGGTATTTATATTTCAAGAACACCGAGGAGGGCAAATACTTTGATTACATAGAAAACAATCTGCCCTCCATAGTTAAAGATAACAAGGTCTCATCTGAAAAGAAGGCCTCGTTGATATACGATTCATCCGCGCATCTCGCCCAGCAGCTCATAAGTGATCCCGACTCCAAAAAAACGATACAAAAAGCCTCAAAAATGGTGGATACGGTTGTCTCCTTCACCGCCGCCGGCAAAGACGCCTACAAGGATATTATCCGGATGCTTCCCAGCGACTATTATACCCATACGCATTGCGCCAACGTGGCCACCTATTGCCTGGCGCTGGGGCAGGTTCTCGGCCTGACGTCCAATTCCGGACTCTGGGAATTAACCCTGGGGGCTCTGCTTCACGATATAGGAAAAATCCGGGTGCCGCAGGAGATCCTTAATAAAAAAGGCCCTCTTTCGCGAGAGGAATTCGAGACCGTCAAACAGCATGTGCAATGGGGAATGGAGATAGCGAGCCGGACCAGATCGGTCCCCCACGCCTCCATGCCCGCCATCGCGCAGCATCACGAAAGAATATCCGGGAAAGGTTATCCCTTCGGCATTAAAGAGATGCATCAATTCGGAAAGATAGTGGCGGTGGCCGATAGTTTCGACGCCATGACCACAAATAGACCCTACGCCAAGGCCAGATCCTCTTTCGAGGCCATACTTATTATAAAAACCCAAACCACCGAATATGACAGGAATATCGTAAACGCCTTGATCGAGGTCATGGCGGATAAAAAGGCCGAGGTAAAAGTATGAGCCAAAAGCCCGATAAATCGGATCAATCGCGTCTCAGATTCTTCCCCGGAGGATTCACCTTAATATTAACGGCTATCGCTATTTCGTCGGTCGTTATCCTGGCCTCCGTTATGGTATTCTCTCATTACAATTATAAGAACTCTCAGAAAAAACTCTTCATGGAGAAATGGGACTCAATCGCCATGAGCATTTCGAGAGAGGCTTCCAGCGCCATAAATGACGCCGGACTGATCGATGATGAATTTGCCTCTTACCTTTACTGGATACCGGCCATATCGAAAGAAATCGTCGCCATAAGACTTGTCGATAATCAGAATAATCCTATTTATGCGACGGGAGTGACTGCCCCTGATGGCGATTTCATCGACGATTGCGCCAGAAGCGCCCTGGACGGCAGAAACCGGTTCTTATTTCCCAAGGACTTCGGAGGCGTCCACACAATCATAGCGACGCCCGTTTATATCAACGATAAAATCGAAGCCGTTTTGCTCTTGACCGTTAATGATTCCCCCGAGAATATGGGCATAAAATCGGCCGTTCTCAAACCGGTTCTGCTGGTGCTTCTTTATTTACTGCTATGGACCTTGATTATCATGCTGATAGTCTCATGGTTAAAAAACAAAGTCGATAATGCCGAAATAATTCGCCAATTGCAATCAAGGCTGTCCAAACCGGAGTTCGAAAAATCTGATATAATTATAGAAAAAGGTTGGAACGATATAATGACGGTTTACGATTTTAAAGCGGGATCGATTTATATCAAAAGCATATCTTCGGGAGAATTTGAGCTTAAAGCGCATTATCCGTCTTCGCAACAGGAGGCTAAACAACGGGCATCAATCAATTTCGAACCGGGCGATCCCTGCCTTCAGGCGATTATTCACAACAAGTTGATAATATATGATAAAATAACCAAAAGGCCGCTCTCGCCAGAGGACATCGGCAAAACTGACAACGACGCAAATATGGCGCTTCCCCTGACATCGGAATCATCCGTATTCGGCGTATTAAATCTTACAATTCCCGGGAAGAAACGGCTCGGCGCTAAGGCATTTGCCATACTGAAACAGACTCTGGATATATTTTCGGCCTCCGTCCTTACGGCCCTGGAATCGCAGGAGAAGACCTCCCGTATAGGCAGCCTCCTGTATATTCTCGATATAATAGAATCGCTAAGTTCCGCCGATTTCGTCAAAACCGCCCTCGGGAAAATATCGGAGAAAATCGCCTCCTCTCCAGGAGTGACTTTCTGCAGCATATTCATCATGGACGAACGCAACAAGCAATTGATTCTTGTGGCGGAGGCTTTTTCCGGCGAGGGCATGAGCTTCAAACCCGATAATATCGCCGTTGACCTCGAGGAAATGCCGGTACATAAAGTCGCCCTGATCTCCGGGCAGTCCCAGATTCTCAAGTTTGATGAGATCAAAAAACTATCGTTGAACAAACACGACTTATATGACCCCAAAATGGAAAACAGCACCATCCATATTATTCCCCTTATGGCGGGCAAAAACCGCATCGGGTGTTTCTCCATAGGTACCGTAGAGCAAGACGATATTACATACAACAGGAAAGAGTATTTTGAAAATATCGCTCACTATACCTCCATGGTTCTGAAACATATATTGCGTTATTCCGAAACCAAGAAGTCGTTCGAGCAGCTGCGGTCGACGCATAAAAGGCAACTGATGCTGGCGAAATTCAGCGTAATCTCCGAACTGGCGAACGGGGTATACAAAAATCTCAATTCCGTAATGCAGCTGCTTCTGGACGACGTTAAAAAACTGCGCGATATTAAAATCGATAAATCCCTTTCGGAAATTACAGAATTGATTGATTCCCACCTGGACAGCTATAAGTCGGTTCTGCGGAAACTTGAGAATTTCGCGTCCACAAAACCAATCGATAAATATCGCCAGATGGAGGTAGCGCATACCTTGAAAATAATGGAAACCCGGCTCAGGGAAGATTCGTTGACATGGCCTGTCAATCTCGAAAAAATAAGAATAGTAATCTTGAACTCGGGTTCGGGACAGATCCTTGGCGATGAAGATGAACTGTATACGGCAATATCAAATATAGTGATAAATGCCGCCGAGGCCATGCCCTACGGAGGCGATATCGTGCTGGAATCCAAAATCGAAAAGAATATGGCCGTTATAGAAATCAGCGATCAGGGTTCCGGCATGAACGAAGCCGAAATCAAGAGAATATTCGAGCCTTTCTTTACAACTAAAGAGGGTCCCGCAAGAGGACTGGGGCTCTCTCTGGTTCAGAAAATATTGATACTTCACAACGGGGAAATCGATGTCAGAAGCAAACCCGGGAAAGGCTGCACCTTCACACTCAGGATACCGTTAATGGATCCGGATCAAACCGCGCTGTTCACCTCCAAAAAGAAATCCTCCTCGAGCATTCCGCTATCATCCTGATTGGCGCAATACCGGGCAGCCTATCGCCGCTGCCAGCAGAGTTCCATCATGTCGCCGTTTTTTGAATGTTTCAATTTTTGACGTTTTTTTAATGAAAGCTCTTAATAAATATAATAATAACCCCTTATCGTCCGATAACTTAATTGACCATACTAACTAAAGGAGGAATCATGCCACGTAAAACACGTTGCGCAGGATGGACCAAAAACAAAAAGCGCTGCAAGAATTATTCTTGGGGCAAGTCCAAATATTGCTGGACTCATAAGAACACCCGCTAGGTTTGAAAGCTCGGGGCCCGAAGGGGCCCCTTCTTTTTTTGTAGTTGATAAATCTAATTAATTAAAATCCATATCCGCCATCAAGGCCTAACTCCCTTTTTATAATTGCCCTGTAGATTTTTTAGAGAACAATTTTTTAAGTCGCCGGGTTTATTCACATGAATGTGTAATAAAGCTGCAGGAAGGATCAAATGAAAATCTCAATTGTACTGGCAATATGTGGAATGCTATGGTCAAACGCCTTCGCCCAGGACCTGATTCAGCCCCGGGAAACGCATTTCGACAATATGCGGCAGCTGACCTTCAGGGGAGAAAATGCGGAGGCCTACTTCTCGGGAGATGACAAAAGGCTCATATTCCAATCTACCCGCGATGAATATAATTGCGACCAGATATTCGTCATGAATGCCGACGGCGGCGATATCAGGCTGGTCTCCAACGGCCGGGGACGAACCACCTGCGCCTTTTTCAACCCCGTCGGAGGCAACATAATTTACGCGTCTACCTATATGGCGGATACGGCCTGCCCCCCGCCGCCATCGATGGAATTTGGCTATGTATGGGCCGTCTATCCCGGATATAATATCTTTTCCTCTTCCGGACATGGTTCGAACTTATCGCTCTTAATCGAATCGCCGGGATATGACGCCGAGGCGGTTTATTCGCCCGACGGCAGCATGATCGCGTTTACCTCAACGCGCGACGGCGACCTGGAGATATATATAATGAAGAGCGACGGAAGCAAGACCTGGCGAGTGACGAGTAATACGGGTTATGACGGGGGGGCGTTTTTCTCGCCCGACGGCAGGAAGCTGGTCTTCCGGGCCCAGCAATTCCCCACCGAGGAAGATCTTGAAGAGTATAAAATACTTCTGGAAAAGAACCTGGTGAAACCATCAAAGATGGAAATTTGCACCATTAACATAGACGGCACCGATCGCAAACAGATAACCGATAACGGCGCCGCCAATTTCGCGCCCTATTTCCACCCGTCCGGAGAAAAAATCATCTTCTCGTCGGACCTGGATAATCCCCGCGAACATAATTTCGAGCTTTACCTTATAGATACGGACGGGAAAAACCTCGAGAGAGTCACCTACAGCGAACAGTTCGATGGTTTTCCCATGTTCTCCTACGGCGGAGATAAAATAGTGTTCGCGTCAAACCGCAACAACGGCGGAACCCGTTTGACGAATATATTTATCGCCGGCTGGGTGGAATGATTCCGTAAGACAATCTCCCGCTATCAATGGGTTATTATACCCGCGCCGAGAATCAATACGGTCCCGGCCATCTCGCTCCCAATCCCGGCCCCAGCAAAACCGCGTTAACAAACAACCTTTTCGATCCATAGAAATAGGAGCGGAAATCGGGATATCCGGAGAAAAGTATCACCTGCCCCTTCCCGTTCGATTCCCGCGTGCAATAGGCGGTATTGGCCCATCTTTCCCTGGCCTCCGGCCAGGCCAGACCGGACAGCCTTATTTTTTCTTTGCCTTTTAATCGGGCTACGGTTTTGACCGGCGGCTTCGAGAGATAAGCTTCGCCGGTATACATCATGACGGGAAGATCCTCGTCCATTCCGTAAGATAGCCAATCGGTGGTGTCGACGCTGCACTCGAAAATCGCGCCCTCCGGATAAAATTTGCGCGCGAATTCGTCGGCCCTGCGAATATCTTCTTTGGAGGGTTTTTCCTTCTTATCTTCTTTCGGCTTCTTCTCCTTCGGTTCTACCGCCTCCCATATCCGCAGACTATCTATGGTTACTTTGTCAGCCGACTTTTCCAGACGCAGCGCGTATTCGTACTCTTCAAGTTCTTCAAGGGATTGGCGCTTGAGACGCACCCGGGAAATTTCAACGGATGTATCGGCGCAGAATGCGGCGGCTTCACCTACCGCTATTAGCGTACCCCCGTCCTTGACCCATTTTTTAATACCGGATATCCCGGACTTGCCCAGCGCCGATTCGATGGCGCTCGAACTGCCCCATACCGACGGTATGACCAGGACATTGTACCTTGATAAATCCGTTTGTCTCGCCCTGGAGATATCCACCGACGCCATTCGCAACCCGAAATCATGGTCCAGCATATGCCAGAACATACCGTAACCCGAGACGCTGATGGGGGGACCCGTCAGGATCGCAATCCTAGGCTCCGTCAAGAGCCTTAAATCGCGGCCCCCCAGGTCGGGGCCTTCGGTCGCAAGTGCGGTATTTATGCCGAACACCGTTACGCCATGTTTGGCCGAAAGATCTTCAAGCACCTTCTCCAAGCTGTCGGGGTTTTCTTTCTCAACGAATAATATAGAACCCCTGCTGAAATTCCTGCCGCCTGCGGTTAAAGGTTTGCGGGCTACCCTCATCTTCAAGCCATATCCGAATCCCTCGGCCAGGAAATAGGTCGCGGCGTCGCTGGCGTAATCGATCATATACCCGAAGTCGGGATCTTTTTCCGTTATCCCCGCCGCGGGTATTCCGATTTCGGTAACGCGCGATGCTTTCACGTTAATCCGATCCTGCGCAATGTAACTATCCAGCCCGAACGCCAACGGAAGCGACCAGGCCGATATCTCATACATCCTCGATCCCCAGTCTTTTTCGATATACCGGCGCTGCTCCTCCAGAAAGCTGTTGGGCATCCTGATATCATAGTCGAGCAACACCTGCGCCAGATAACGTGACGGTTGCGCAAAATCGACTATATATGTTCCTTCGGGAAAATCCCTCGAAGATTGTTTGCCATGCTCGTTAAAAAGCCCCGTAGCCTTAAACGGCGACTCCGCCCTCTTGACCTCGATACCCTGTAGCATCATCGTTTCCACGAACCGATTCACCTTTCGGGGATTCTGAGAGGGATCCACTATGAAAGCCGCCCCCAGAGGATTTTCTTTATTGGCCACGGCCCTGTTTCTATGGCCATAATAGCTCGTCAATAGCTTCTCCCTGTTTTCGGCCGCGGTCTTGATGTTTGCCAGGCTGCTTACATAATGATGATGAACCGATTCTGAAAACGTGAGAATCTGTCCGGTCTTCTGTTTTACCACAGAGCCGTCCACACCCGCCTGCTCATAAAGAATACCGACGATTCCCAGAAAGCCGCCCCAGGAGGAAGTATACCCCGGAAACCATTCCTCGTTCCAGTCACGGGTGTAATAACTCCAGCCGTATTTATCGAAAGCCCTTGCCTGATCTGCGGCGAAGATGTTCCACCACTCTCGAAGATCCTTTGCCCAGTGAGGATTAAACGGCGCTCTGGGCGGATTGAAAAGGTAAGTGTCCATGGCGCCCATCTCATGCGAATCGATCATTAATTGGGGCCTCCATTCCAGACAAACGGATATCTTCCCCCTGGTTTCCGGATGAACCAGCGTGAACATATCCCGGTTTAAGTCGATGAGGTAATGGTTGCCGCGGCCCCAGGGCCAGATACCGGTATGCTGTATGCTTTGCAGATCATGACACGGCACCTTACCGGTGAACTGCCGAATCTGCACCAGAAATCTCTCCCGACCATCGGGATTCTGCAGGGGATCTATCAGGATTACCAGATTGTCGAGAAGAAATTTCGTTTCCTCATCCTCACCGGCGCATAGCTGGTAAGCCACCCCCACGGCGGCATCGGTCGACGAAAGCTCATCGCCGTGAACGGAGTAGCCAGCCCATACTACCGCGGGCAAATCCGCTATCAGGTTTTCAGCGCTCTCCCCCCTCTTCATCATTCGAGGATCGGAAATCTCCGCCAGCGATCCCTTTATAGTCTCTATCCGGGACATGTTTTCCCGGGAGGTTATAAGCAAATATAATAGCTCATGCCCCTCGTACGTTTCCCCGTACTGGAAAAGCTTTGCCCTGGGGGAGGTCTCAGCGAGATTTTCAAAATACTCTTTCAACTGGGAATGATTGATCGGCTTTGACGCTAGAGGGAAACCCAGGAATTCCGATGGCCCGGGCACCTTTTCATCATATCGATCACTTGTGAAAAACGGCCCCGACGGAGATGAGGCGATATCGGCATCCGATACGGCTCCCGAATATAAAATCGATAAAAACGATATAACCAGGATTGATGTTCTGACATTTCGCAATTCACTCATGATTAATCCTCCTTTTTGACAACCGGTCAATAATATCGACATTCATTGAGATCATCAAGCTAAAAATCGAACGCTCCGCGCATATGCCTCAAGAACGGCGGCATCTTAAGGCGAATCCGTGACTGCGCGGATTCTATGCTTCTTTGGATCAAAGTTATATCTTAAGTTCGCCCTGAGTTTTTCTAATCCTGTACAGCTGGGCGATCTGAGCCCCCAGCAGGAATACCACCGACGAATAATATATCCAGAAAGTGACCACTGCGAACAATACGTAGGTGCCGTATATCCTCTTAAGCGAAGCCACGTTGGTAATATAGTATCCGAAAATCTCTTTGGCCGCCACCCATAGCAACGCGGCCCAGAAGGCGCCCACGGCCGGAATCTTAAAACCCAATCTTCTATTGGGTATGAGATTATATAAGGTAAAAAACAGAATAAACATGGTGAGAAGCGAACCTACAAAATAGAACTTGCCCTGAGCGCCCGTTAATTGATATCGCTTTAAAATCTCTATCTTATAAGCCGAGTCTTTGACAATCTCCAGAGCCGGGAAGACAGTGGTGGCCAGCATGATGAATATTATCACCAGAACCACCATCCCCAGATCTCTGAGTTTTCCCACATAGGCGCTGGGCCCGTCGGTATTGAATATCCTGTTGAGGCTGGTTCTCATGCTGCTGAAAAGACCGCTGGCGGCGAAAATAAGACCCACAACACCGGCATATCCGGCGATATTTTTATAGGCTATGACTTCGTCCGCCCTGGTATGCAGTATCATCTTGACCTTATTCGAATACTGCAGGTACGGGATAACGGTATCTATAAACAGGTCGATCTGCTGGCTTACGGTCTGGGATTCCAGTATCCTGCCCAGGAAATAAAATATTATCAACACGAAGGGCACCATACAGATAATCACCGAAAACGCCAGGCCGCCCCCGAACAGGAATATATGATTTTTCCCGGCCTGTTCGTACAGGCCCTGCAGATAATATCTCAGGAACCTGAGAGCCCTTTTCAAATGGTTGACCACGACATTCATGACGGAATAAATAAATAAACGTAGATACGGTTTGCCAAGAATAATTATATGAAAAAAAATATGGTGCTTTGAATATAATTATGAAATAGACTGTCATTTATGGTATAAACAAGCCTTTTCCTCGTTAACTCATTAAGCAAAATAAAAAATATGGGCGTATTATTAAAATTGGTTTGTCCCCCGATTTAATTGCCCTTATAATGTTTTGAGATGATGACATGCGGTCTCAAGAGCGTGGTCCCTCAAGATGGCTGAACCGTTAACCTGGGAGGAATATTTCATGATGCTGGCCCTGGCAGCCTCATTGAAATCGAAAGACCCCAGCACCCAGGTCGGGGCTGTAATTATAGATAATAGAACGCGGAAACTGGTAAGCTCCGGCTACAACGGTTCTCCGAGATATATCGATGATAAGCAGATACCCCAGATCCGTCCCGATAAATACCTCTATGTGGTCCATGCCGAGCTCAACGCCATTCTCCATGCCCAAAGGGAACTTTCGAACTGCAGCCTTTACGCTACGGTTTTCCCCTGTTCGGAATGCATGAAAGCGATTATTCAATCCGGGATAAAAAGAGTTGTATACTTGAACGAGTTAAACGGCACCGACTGGACCGATTCCAGGAAAGCCACCATGAAGATGGCGGAGCTGGCGGGTGTAAAAATCGATAAGTTCGAATCCGATAACGAGATAATAAAATATCTGAATTCCTGTATTAGCTTCAGGAAACCCTGAATCCTTAGAAAAGCGACAGCTTGACATACCTTTTCGGATGGGCCTTGATATCGACCAGAAGGCTGTCAAGCGATTCTATCGCCGAAAGCAATTTACGATACATCTCGGCGTCGGTGGCAATCTGGCCCAGGGTACCCTCGCCGGAATTAATCTTTTCCAGGGTTTTATTCAGGTTTATCAAGAGGCTGTCTGTATGATCGTAAAGGTCGCTTTCGTTGGCCAGTTTTCCCAGCGCTCCTCCTCCTTCGTTCGCCGCCTGTATGAAATCGGCCGCCTCCGTGGTCAGGCGCGTAAACTGCTCGTAAAGTACGGGATCATTGATAAATTCCGAAAGAGTGCCCTCCCCGGATCTGATCTTGTAGGTTATATTGGTCCAGAGGACCAGTAAAGAGTCGAGGTTTGTATACATTCTGGGATCGTTGATAAATTGGCCCAGGGTACCCTCTCCCCGGTTTATCTTCCAGGCGATCTCCCTGGCGTCGCTGGCGGTAAGTTTAATATCAGTCATAACATCGCCGCTCTCGGAAATCAGGTCGTCGATCTGGTAGGCCTCCAGCGTGGGTATAAAATCACCCGGCTGGCATCTTTCAGACTCCGGAGTTCCCATGGTTATGTCCACCGTTCTATCGCCGAGCAATCCTTTGCTTCCCAGGCGAGCCTGCGAATCCTTGCCGATTCTTTTAAAACTCTCGTGATCGACGGACATCGTAACCACAATTGTCTTATCGGCTCTATCCTCGGAAAAACCGATGCCGCTCACCGTACCCACTTTCACCCCGCCGAGTCTTACCGGGGCCCCTATGGTCAAGCCCTCGACGTTCTGAAATCGCGCCTTCAATTCGCAGGTTCGGGTAAATATCCCTTCCTCGCCGCCCACCAGAAAAAAGGCCAGAAATATTATTATGAATCCCAGGGCGGCCAGAAATCCCACCCTTATACCTCTGGATGTATTATCTTTCATTTTACATATCCTTTCCACCTGATCTGAATGCTTTTACAAAATCTATGTCACTCCTTTGAAAATCATCGGGAGTTCCCTCAAAATATTTTTCTCCGCCTTTTATCAGCACGATCTTCTGCGCCACCATGGCGGCGCTGTCGAGATCGTGTGTTACAACCGCGACAGTGGTCCCGGTATGTTCCCGCACCCTTATAATCAGCTCATTGATGGTCCTGGCCGTTATGGGGTCCAGCCCCGTTGTGGGCTCATCGAAAAATATATAATCCGGGTTGTTTGCCATCGTTCTCGCCAGGGCTATCCTTTTCTGCATACCGCCCGAAAGCTCCGCCGGCATCAAACCCTCGGTACCCGTCATTTCAACGAATTCGAGCTTCTCCCTCACAACATCCTTTATCCGATCCTCGGACAGCCTGGTATGCTCTCTCAGGGTAAACGCCACGTTCTCGTAAACGGGCATGGAGTCGAAAAGGGCCGATCCCTGAAACAACATTCCCATTTTCTTCCTGATACCCATCATCTGGCTCTCGCTGAAATCGGTGGTGTCGATATCGTCAATGTATACCTGTCCTGAGTCTATGGAAAGAAGCCTGAGAATAACCTTCAGCAGTACGCTCTTGCCGGTTCCCGATCGACCCAGGACAACCGTGGTCTTTCCCCTTTCGAAATCTATCGAGAGATCTTTCAGGACCTCTTTGTCCCCGAAGCTTTTTGAGAGATTTACGGTTTTTATCATACCTACCTGTAAATTAAAAAGAAAATTTTCGTCAAAATGAAATCGAAAACAAATATGAAGATGGAGGATATGACCACCGAGAGGGTGGTGGAACTGCCGACCCCTTTGGTGCCGCCCTTCGTATTCATTCCCAGGTAACATCCGATGGTGCCTATTATGACGGCAAAGACAATCGGCTTGACCAGGCCCGAGAGTAGATCTTCGACGTAAATATTATTCAGGGCCGTCGACTTATACAGGGCGTAACCGACGTTAAGATTGGTTGAGGCGATAATAGCCCCGCCGAAAAAACCGAACGTATCGGCGACCGCCACGAGAATCGGCAGCATAATTAATAGCGCCGTGAGTCTGGTCAGAACCAGCTTCTTGTAGGGATCGGCGGCCATCGCTCTCATGGCGTTAATCTGATCGGTAACCGCCATGGAGCCGAGCTCGGCGGTGATGCCGGAACCGACCCGCCCCGCAACCACCAGGGCGGTCAATACGGGACCCAGTTCTCGCACCAGAGAAACCAGTACCACCGATCCGATATAAGCCTTGGCGCCGAACCGCGCCATCTCGATACCCGTTTGAAATGACAGCACCATCCCGGTAAATGTGCCGACCAGGATCACGATGGAAAGCGATCTATTGCCGATCTGGTAGAGCTGTTCTATGATTTCCTTAAAATAAAACGGCCCGCCGAACGCCGATCTTATTGTGGTCCCCAGAAAAAGAATATAACTGTAAATATGGCCAAAAAAAGCCCCCGGAGGCGAATTTCTCAGGATCTTCTCAATCATCGACCGCTATGTCCTCACAAATACAACTTTATTATATACATTAATTGATCCTGCTTCACCACAATTAATTTGAATCAAAAACCACTATGGAATTTCGCCCCATGTTTTGTAAAAATGCAAATGGAAATCAGAGTATCGGATAAAATGAAAGAAAAAACGGCCCCGGCGGCCGAGGCCGTTTTCAGCTATTTAAATTATTCCGCCTTGACCAGCTCGGCTTCGATATTGATGGTGACTTCGTCACTGACAAGAAATCCGCCCGTCTCCAGAGCCTTATTCCATTTCACTCCGAAATCCTGACGATTAATCTTGCCGGTGGCCGAAAACGCTGCCCTGGTACCGCCCCAGGGATCCTTGACGGTGCCGTGATGCTCCGCGTTAAGCGTAACCTCTTTGGTTACATCCCTGATGGTAAGATCGCCGATGATCTTGAAATTTTTGCCCTCTTCATCAACAATTTTTTTGGACTTGAATGTCATAACGGGGAAATTCTCCGCGTCGAAGAAATCCGGGCTTTTAAGATGGCTGTCCCTTTTCTCGTTGTCGGTATCGACCGACTCCATCTGGACGGTAACGTCTATCGAACCGCCTTCGACCTTTTTCCCGTCGAACTCTATTGTACCGCCGAAATCGTTGAATTTCCCGTGCACCTTGGCAATCACCAGATGGCTGACGGTGAAACCGACGGACGAATGCGGGATGTCAAAATTCCAGGAATCCGCAGAAGCGGTCGCCGGTAGAAGCAACGCCGCCCCGAACAGTAAAATTACTTTTCTCATTACTCAATACCTCCGGTTTTCTTGTTATTAGATCAATTTTCCCTTATCAAATACCGGTATGTAGACCGGTTTATACAACAAACTCCAAAAACCTGAAATCGGTTTCTGATAAATGCTATAGCGGCGTTAAGTCTATTTGAAAAAAAGCCGAACCTGAGTTATTCCCTTTTCGATCGGGCGAGCAGTTTCCCCATGCTCACCCGATCCTCGACATTGTACCCCAGCCTTTTGTAAAACTCCACCACTTCCGGGTTCGAAGATCTAACCTGCAGGTTAAGCTTGGTACATCCTATAGCCTTCAGATCCTTTTCCACCCGCTCCATCAGGGTCCCGCCGATGCCCTGTTTTCTGTATTTCTCACGGACGGCTACGTAATAGACCCAGCCCCGATGGCCATCGAAGCCGGCCATGGCGGTGCCCGCTATCTCCCCCTCTATTTCGGCCACCAAGAAAAGTTCTCTTTGCACGTTTAATTTTCGCGCGATGTCTTCTTCGGGAACGTTCCACGGCGAATTATCGGGAAAAACCTCCCGCCAGAGAGCCGCAACCCCCCGCTGATCCTTTTCCAGGTACGGGCGTATTTGAAGATTATTAATCATTATCGATATTATACGTAAATTGGTACGTATATGTTAGCAGTATATTCTTATTTGCTTTCCAGAAACGAGGATTTTATCTTGCGAGTAGGCCGGGAGCCCCGCCGAAGGCGGGCCTCCCGACAAAAAGGTTTGCCTGCGAGTCACTGCTTGCAGTGACCGCACACAGCAAAAAAGCGGCAGGTCACGTCCTCTTTTGTGGGACTATGAACCGCCGCAACATTAACCAATTCGATGGCGGGGAAATCGGCCAGTGAACTGTAGGCAAACTACCGGAAGCGCGGGGCTTCCGACCTACTCGTTTATTATCATATTATTTTTTGTCATGCCGGGCTGCAAATCCTCCAAATTGCTTCTGGAAAAAGTAAGTGAACCCAGATCCGGATCGCCGATAAATAATAAATTGGCGCTTGTCTATTCATCAAGATATCAAATAAGCCTCTATAAGCTGGAAAAGCTTCATCCCTTCGATATCAATAAATACGCACATATATATCTACAGCTTGTTACCGATAGCCTTATCACGCCCGAAGACATTTACGTTCCCGAACCATTGAATAAAGAGCAGATCTTAACTGTTCATAACGAAGGTTTCTTAAAAAGCCTCGAAAGCTCCAGAATCGTGGCCGAATACCTTGAGGCACCCCTGGCAAAGATATTGCCATCAAAAGTGCTAGGCAAAGGCGTACTGAAACCGTTTTTATACGCGAGTGGAGGAACGCTCGAGGCGGCCCGTCAAGCGTTAAAATATGGCGCCGGTATAAATATCGGAGGCGGCTATCATCATGCAAAACCTCACAAAGGGGAAGGTTTCTGCATATACGCCGATGTGCCCATTGCCATAAGAATACTCCAGCAGGAAGGAATGATATCAAAAGCCCTTATTATTGATCTGGACGTTCACCAGGGTAATGGCACCGCCTTGATCTTCGAAAACGATGAAACGGTGTTTACCTTTTCAATGCATCAAGGTGATATATATCCTGTTCCGAAAGAGAATAGTGATCTTGATATAGAATTAAGCGCCGGAACAGGTGATTCCGAATACCTGGAAATTCTAACAAATCATGTACCCCGACTATTCGAATTGTCAAAACCGGATATAGTTTTCATTATTGGAGGATGCGATACATTGAAAGATGATCCCCTGGCATCGTTAAATATGACTGAAGAAGGAATCGTAAGAAGAGATTGGACCGTAATTAACGCCTGTATTGACTATAAAATACCGGTGGTTATGACGCTGGCCGGCGGGTATAGCGATAATGCCTGGCACGCGCAATACTCGAGCATTAAGAATATTATAGAGAATATAAATAATATGTAAAAGAAGCGTTCGATAAACATCGAACCTGCCTCAGTAGCGGCGCTAGCCCCGCGTCAGGCGGGGTCTTGTGCTGCAATTCGACGTTTCGTCAGGTCGTAGGCCGAAGGCCGTGACCTGACGATCTTAAAAAACGACCCTACCGGCTCATAAATTTAAGAAACTTCGATCTGTATCTATCGCTGATCAAAGCCTTCTTCACCGGCGCCAGCCTTAAAAAGCCGCCCACAAAACCGCGCATAAAAGAGTGCGTCAGGCTCTGCGGATTATCGAACATCAAATTCTGAAGATTGCCGCGCTCCAGGGCCTGCAGGATGACTCTCTCGAACGTGTTTTCGGGATGTAATACTCGTTGTTCCCTCTTGACCAGTTTCATCGAACCGGTAGCGCATTCCAGACCGCAGACTCCGCAACCGATACATATCGACTCGTCTATTACAGGAGATTCATCGGTCGCGGCTTCGATAGCGTTCACGGGACAGACCTCGGCGCAGTCGCCGCATTCGGCACAGGAATCGGAATCGTTTTTCGCTATGAAATTCGATGTCACTATGGTATTGGGATAACCGAACTCTTTAATTCCGTGCATTACATTGCAGCAGCAGCTGCAGCAGTTGCATATAAAAGAGGTTCCCTGCTTGACATTGTCGGCGCTGAAAACCAGCCGCATCTCCTTCGAACGCTCCAGGCTTTCCAGCATCTCCGATTTGGAAACCTCCCTGCCGAAATTATGCCGTATCATAATATCCGCCGAGATCCCGAGCGACATGCAGGTTTCCAGCGGTACATCGCATTTTTTCTCGCCCACATGATACTTCTCATGGCGGCAGGAGCAGATGCCTATGGCAAATCTCTTGTTTTCCTCCACGATAGCGGTAGCTTTCTCGTAATTGAGCACCTCCACGTAGTCATCTTCGGCGATCGTTCCCTCATGCGGTAACGCTCTCAAGGGGGAAATTTTCTCCCCGTGAGAGAGATTGGCCGCCCAGAATTCCCCATCCTGCATATAATCGTAAAACAGCCGCGCCCATCTTTTGGTATTGAGGTTTTCGCCGGTCCGCATCATGGTATACTCGAATATCCCTATCATCAATGGAGAGATGACATACCGGGTACCGCCGATTCCGGTGATATCAAATACGAGCCCTTTGGCCGCCAGGCCGTCCAGGATCTTCTGCAGTTTTGTCTTTTCGATTTTGGTGTTTTTCTCGATATCCTTGAGAGTGCTCAGCCCGTAGGGCATCTTGACGATAACCTGGGCCTCCTCTTCAGTATAAAGCTCTTTTAAAATCTGGTAGAAAGTATCGTTCCAGGGCGCCCGCATGACGAGCCCGTCGATCTTCTTGCCAAGCTTGCGGTACAGATCTTTCCCGACCATGTGTCCCATTTCACCATCCTTGATAACGATTACAAGATGGGTGAAGATAATGTAATATGTGTTGATTTGTCAAGATTCGGTGTTGGGAGAGGCGCAGGTTGCGGGTTTATCCCCCAACATGTTGCTGGAATTTTTGTTTTTTATCCGCTTAATAGCGGCGGCTTTCCAGCCGCCTTCTTCTGGTTACCAAGCGCCTGCTTGGTAACCACCTGAGAAAATGTCGGAAGCCCGGGGCTTCCGCCCTACTTGCAACTCATCTACCGCTCCCCCAGTATATGGCCGTGCAATTCAAGTGGTAAATCATATCGTTCCAATTTTACAACTTGCAGCGGACATACCGGCATGGCGCATTCCCCGAGCTCGGGCAATGGAGCGATATGCACCTCGATGACATTGTGATCGATGAAAATTCCTTCTATACAGTCAACCCAAAAATAACACCCGTGAGGCCGTGTCCCCCAGAATATCCCGATAACCATTTCGGTTTCAAAATCGACTTCGGGAATGGTATAACGCATCCACGGGTCGTCCCAATATTCGTCCCCGAACGCACTCCAGGAATCGTCATCACGAAACACGTAAACTCCCGGCGTGGAAACACAAAACATACCGGCTTCGGTGAAATCCTCGAATATCAATCGATATCCTTCAGTCGGATTATCCCCGCAGGTGAAAAGGGTTGCCGAAACTGCCAGCAAAATCGATATTCTGAATAAATTACTCATTTTTTTCTGTATCCCCCGGTATACAGCCATGAAATTCAATCGGCAAATCATACTTCTTCATTTTGATAACCTGCAAAGGCCAGATTATCATATCGCAATACCCGAGATCCGGTTCAATTAAGTGGACTTCAATTACGCCCTGCCTGATGAAAACATCTTTTACGCCATTCGCCCAACTGTAACATCCGCCGCTCTGTCCCCAGAAAATGGCGATGATCATATATTTCTCGAAATCAACGAGGGGCCGGATATCACGACTGCGCCAGTGCTCGAAGCAAAACGTGGTCCAGGATTCATAATCTCTAAACACATAAGTTCCTGGCGACTTAACGCGCAATTCGGAGGCTTCCATAAAATCCTCAAAATCTATCT
>CP070813.1:229913-295387 GCA_020344055.1 Candidatus Zixiibacteriota bacterium
GTTTTACTGCCTTTTTAATATTATCGGGATCTACAAAACCGTCATCGTCGAAGGGCACAAATGTGACTTCGACATTATTATCTCTTACAAGATGATTTATGGGTCTTATGACGGAATTATGCTCGAGGTTCGTGGTGACCACATGATCGCCTTCAGAAAGCGTGCCCTGTATGATGAGGTTCAAGGCATCGGTGGCGTTGTAAGAAAAGCACAATCTCTCGGGAGCGTCCTCGTCGCCTCCGAAAAAGGATGTCAGTCTTTTGCGGAGGTTCTCGACTATGTCGCCCGCTTCTATGGCCTTATCGAATCCGCTTCGCCCGGGATTAACGCCGCAACTCCGGTATTTCTCAATCATATATTCATAAACGTGATCCGGTTTGGGCCAGGCCGTGGCGGCGTTATCCAGGTATATCAGATCTTTCATCCTGTTCCTCCTCGTTGCCAGCAAATCTCAGATGCTGCCCTTTATCGTCACCGCTCTCCATAATAATAATCAATATCCCGATCGATGGCAATAGAAGATATAACAATTGAGAAATTTTTCTGTGATGAATTGCAAAATATGGAGATGATTTTTCGCAAGACATTCATCGCTCATTAATATATTATTCGACTCTGAAAAATGAAATAATTTAAAAGGGAGATTAACTGGATCCAATTTACGGACAAACGGCGGCGATATTTACGGCATTATGCTGGGCGTTTACATCGACTTTTTTTGCCATAAGCGGCTCGATAATAGGATCGGTTAAAGTCAACCGATTGCGGCTGGCCTTCGCGGCCGTGATGATGGCGGGTTCTCATTATATTCTGTTCGGAAGCTTTTTGCCGCTTGATGCCGGTTTAGACCACTGGTTCTGGCTGGGGCTTTCAGGAATTGTAGGATTTGCTATCGGCGACGCCATGCTTTTCGAGGCGTTCGTAATTGTGGGCGCCAGGATCTCGATGCTTCTTATGTCTCTGGTGCCGATAATGAGCGCCCTTTTCGCCTGGCTCGCGCTGGGAGAGATTCTTAACTCTCTCGAGGTGTTCGCCATCTGCCTGACTGTAGCTGGTATCGCCTGGGTGGTAAAAGACAAGAACAAAGACGCCAACTGGGTGAAGGGGAAAAAACTCGTTCTGGGAATCGCATTGGGAATAGGCGGAGCACTGGGTCAGACCTTCGGCTTGATTCTCTCCAAGAAGGGCTTGGAAGGCGGTTTCCCGACACTATCCGGCAATCTCATCCGGATATTGTGCGCATTGATCGTAATATGGCTTATCACACTTTTTAGAGGGAAGATATCGGCCACGGTCAAAAGCTTAAAAAATAAAAAAGCGTTATACGCTCTGCTGGCGGGGTCGTTTTTCGGACCCTTTGTAGGCGTCTGGCTTTCGTTGATAGCTATTAAATATGCCCGGATCGGAATCGCCGCCACCCTGATGTCGACCACGCCGATAATCCTGATACCCATCTCGTACTGGATGTTCAAGGAGAAGATCACCATCCAGACCGTTCTGGGCACCGTGATAGCGATAACCGGGGTGGCGATACTTATTTTATCTCAATAGTCCTTAAAAGAGAAAAATGGAGTCCTATTTCAAAAGGAGCATCTTTTTCGTTATGTTAAAGGACGTTCCTTTAACGGAATAGAGATAGATGCCCCCCGAATGGTCGTCCCCGTCCCACATAATATTGTGGTGCCCCTCCTCAAGATATGAATCATGCAGCGATCCGATACTGCGACCCAGTATATCGAAAATCTCAATGGAAACATCGCCCGCTTCGAATAGATAAAAGCTTACGACGGTTTGTGAATTGAACGGGTTCGGGTAATTTCTTACCAGCCCTATTTTCCCCGGCTTTTCCGGGGCTTCATCATCTGACGAGGAGAGCTCGAAGTCGCCGCCGCCGTATGCGCCCACGTCGCTGGATATCGTCCCCAATCCCCACAGGCTGTCCAGGACCAAATCGCGGATGTAGGGAGCGCCGACGTCGATGCAGGGAGAGTCATAGGGAAAGCCGTATTCAGTGGACATCAGATGGAAATCGCCCTGATTCCTGTCACGGAACTCGGGATTGGCGTTTATGTTGCCCTGACCCGGCCACCCGGCGTAAATATCGCTGTAGTTTACCTGAGGAATCGGAGTCCCCTCCTGATAAATTTCGGAGCCTTCCGGCGCGCTGTTTCCCCAGAGGATGCAATTAGTAATATTCGGCGCGGAGAAATTTGAAAAAATCGCCCCGCCGTACCACATGGCGTTGTTACCGAATATGGTGTTATTGATCATATCCGGCGATGAATATTCGCAGAAAATTCCTCCGCCCCTGCCGCCGTCGGTACCGCTGGCGTTATTATTTATTATCAGGTTGTTAATAATAGTAGCCTCGGAATTTTCGCAATATATCCCGGCGCCCTGCCCGTAGGGCCAGAAACCGGTATAGGTTGTATTGTCAACGATTTTATTGTGCGAGATAACCGGGCTCGAATTTTCGCAATAGATCCCACCGCCGTTATCCGAATATCCATTGGTAATTGTAAAACCGGTAATAACCGCCCGGCTATCCTCACCGGTCTGAAATATCACCGCATGACCGGTTCCGCCGCCGTCTATCACGGTAGAATCAATATAGTCCTGGATTCCGGTCGTAATATACTTTGAGGCCAATACCAGATATTGACCGTTGAAATTAATATTCTCGTAATATATACCCGGGGCTACCAGAAGAGTATCGCCCCCCGAGCAATCATTGATGCCGTCCTGAATAGTCGGGTATTCACCCGGCACATGCCTTATCCGAGCCTCCGCAATGAAACAAAACAGGCCAACCAGGATCATTGCCAGCACAGAATTTTTCAGCATTGCGACGACTCCGCCTAAAGTTTCCTTCTTAACAACACAACCAATTATATAACATAAATATACGCAAAAAATATCCTTAAACAAGATAAAAACGAGCTACAGATACCGGAAAAATCCTCCCCGGCTTTTCATGACTAATTTATTGGTTATCAATCAGTTAAAACCAAAATGGTAATTTTCAGGCCGGTTTTACTTGCAGTAATTTCTGATAGACCTTTTCTATAACCTCAAGGGCGTACTCGGTCTCGTCTTCAGTACCGGAGTTTATTCGTATTCCGTTTGGAATACCAAAAGGCTTTACATGTCTTAAGATCAGGCCTGAATTCAGGCATTCCTCGTTGAACGATTCGGCGAATTCCGCTGAGGGCATTAACAGGAGCAGGAAATTGGCATGGGTTTTAACGTATTCTATTCCGATTTTATTGAATCCGGCAATCATTTGCCTGAGAGATTTCTCATTAATCTCCAACGTCTTTTTAAGAAACTTATCATCGTCCAGGGCGGCCACCGCCGCTTTCTGGGCGGCGTGGTTCGGTTCGAACGGCAATTTCACTTTGTATAGTTCGCTTATAATCTCTTTGGGCCCCGCCGCAAATCCGACCCGTAAACCTGCCAGGCCGTATGTCTTCGACAAGGTCCTGGTTACAATCAGGTTGTCGTATTCGTAATCGAGCCCATTGGGAAAATCGGGATCTCTTGACACGAACTCCGTATAAGCCTCGTCAAGAATGACCAGGATATCCCGGGGCACCCGGGCGATGAATTCCTCAAACTGCCTTTTCGTAAATATGGTGCCGGTGGGATTGTTGGGATTTGCCAGGTAAATAATTTTTGTTTCAGGGGAAATCGAAGAACCGATAGCTTCCAGGTCGTAGGTATAATTTTTTAAAGGCACCAATGACAACTTGCGGCCGAGTTTCCGCACATTAACATATATTCCAATAAAGGTACCGTTCGAAGTCAGAACCTCATCATTCTCCCTTGTGAACGCGCACAGAATGTATCCCAATAGAGCATCCACTCCATGCCCGCAGATTACCTGATCGGGATTTTTGCCAAATTTCGCCGCTATTTTAGATACTAATTCCGGCGCCTCTCGATCCACATAGCGATGGACCTCGGATAGATTTTCTATCACCGCCTTCATCGCCTGAGGCGAGGGGCCCAATGGATTCTCGTTTGAGGCAAGTTTGACGATTCTTTTTAGCGATTTTTCTCTGGCCAATTCGCTGATCGGTTTGCCGGGAATATACGGTTTTAGATTTATAATCCATTCCGGGATCTTTATCATTTCCTCACACCACCACTACTTTGCTAAATCCGGGAGGTTCCGTCATTTCAGGAGCCTCGGTTGCACACAATTGACCGCCAATAAAGCGATTTTCGTCGAAAATATCCACCTATTCTTTGAGGGAATGGATTATTTTTATAGGATCTCCTTCACGCAATTGCCCGCCCGCCAGTGGCCTCGCGAAAACCCCCTCCAGGGGCATTATACAATCCCCAACCGCCTGCTTTATAACGCAATCATTATGGCATTCTTTGCCGATCTGTATCACTTCCAGGACGACCGTGTCTCCCAGCGCGATTCGCGATCCAACAAC
Organism: Candidatus Zixiibacteriota bacterium; assembly: GCA_020344055.1. Classification (GTDB taxonomy): domain Bacteria; phylum Zixibacteria; class MSB-5A5; order UBA10806; family UBA10806. The sequence continues at coordinate 234,362 of CP070813.1, forward strand.
AAGTTTTGAAAAATCCAGATCTCTGGTAGTAATATTCTCCGCGAAATCGCCGGGATCGATCTGAATCTGACCTGCGTCCATTTTGGAGAAGCTTTCATACGGCAGAAGGCTCACGGGCCTGTCGCTTCCGAAATGAGCGTCGCCCTCGATCCCCTTTCCGACAACAACTTTAACCGAGGGGACATTCTCTTTTTTCTCCCCTATGTGTGTGGAAATCGAAAGTCTATAAATGCAGGGTCTTGGCGGGATTTCGTTTTTCATTCCATTAACAAAAGAGACTGAATGTCATTGTCAGCATTTCAATATCAATCGTCTTCCCGTTTCCAATCGCCGCTGCGACCGCCCGATTTCTCCAGCAGCTTTATATAATCGATTTTCATACCACGGTCTACGGCTTTACCCATATCGTACACGGTCAGGGCCGCCACGGCCGCCGCTGTTAAGGCCTCCATCTCGACCCCGGTTTTATAATGGGTCCCGGCTTCCGATCTTATCGTAACAGAGGGCGGTTTGTCCGAAAGCTCAAATTCCACAGATACGTAATCCAGAGGGAGTGTATGGCATAAGGGGATCAATTCCGCTGTTTTTTTGGCGGCCTGGATTCCCGCTATGCGGGCTGTCGAAAGTACGTCCCCCTTGGCAAGATTATTTTCTTTTATGGCCGAAAGCAGTTCCCGGGAAAACAAGATCCTCGCTTCCGCCACCGCGCGCCTGTCGCTTTCGGATTTTCCGCCGATATCGACCATCCGGGCCTCGCCCCTGCGGTTGACATGACTCAGATTCTTCTTTTTCATCCGCCGATTTCCCGCATCGATGGTTTGAAACCGTTGATTATATTTATATCAGGCGATTTTCTATATAATTTTTCCCTAAAACTGTACTCAATCATCCTGGCCAGTTCATCAATCGATCCCGTCTCTTTAACAATTGGACCCAGTTCGATCGAACTGCCGTCATATAAGCATCCCAGCAGATCGCCCCGGGAGGTCAGCCTCAGCCTGTTGCATCTGGCGCAAAAACTCCTGCTGATCGCCGATACGAAACCGATCCGGCCGGGGTAATCGCCATGCTTATAGATCTTAGCCGGCCCTGCATTAAGATTGTTTATCAATAGCGGTTCCAGCTCTAAATCCATTTTCTGCCTGATCTCATCTTCTCCCACAAACAGCTCTTCTCCCCAACCGGGGCTATTTGAGGGCATAAACTCAACAAATCTTAAATCGATATTTCTGGGCAAAGCCCATTTGGCGAATAGGGGGATTTCATGATCATTTATGCCCCGCATTACGACCACGTTTATCTTAACATGCCCGAACGCCTGACTGCGTTCGGCAAGATCAATGGCCTCCAGGACATCCGCGAGCCGGTCTTTTCCGGTGATTTTTTTATATGTAGCCCTATCCAGAGAATCGAGGCTGATATTCAACCTGTTGAGCCCCGCCCTGACAAAGGCGTCCAGTCTCGGACCCAGCAGGGTGCCGTTGGTGGTCAAGCCAATAATCTTTATCGATTCAATTTTCGACGTTTCCTTAATTATATCTTCGAGTTTTTCGCGAAGCAACGGCTCGCCACCGGTGTACCTGATTTTATCAATTCCCAAAAGGGAAAACGCCTTTATGAGCTTAAGGAGAGTATTATCGGATAGCCGCCTCTTGGGATCATCACCGTTTCGCGAACCGCCATAACAATAACCGCAATCCAGGTTACATCTTTCGGTCAGCGAAACCCTGAGATATGAAATCGATCTTCCGTAAATATCCTTCAGTATCATAGATCGGGCTTCTTTCCGTTTATCAGATCCAGGGCATGACGTAACGCCGGAACCACAACATTCAGATTTTCCAACGCGCCTTGCGGATTCCCCGGAAGATTAATTATTAAGATTCTATCGGCGATGCCCGCGACCGACCTCGATAGCATCGAGTTCGGTGTAAATTTCGCCGATTCCCGTCTCATGGCCTCCTCGATTCCGGGAATTCGTTTTTCAATCACCTTCAATGTCGCCTCAGGTGTAACATCCGTCGGCGCTACACCGGTTCCCCCCGATGTTATAATAAGATCGACTGTTCCCGTTTCAATCCAGCTTTTCAAAACCTTGAGTATTTTTTTTTCACTATCAGGTACTACTTCGCGAAATATTATCTGAAAACCTAAATCCTTCAAATGATTTTCCAGCATAGGACCCGAGGAATCTTTCCTGCTCCCCTCATAGGCCCGGTCGCTGGAGATTAATATGGCGGCTTTATATTCACCCACGGCAGTATCCATTATCAATAAATAACCTTTGATACTTTATATTGTTCCAGGGCTCTGACAACGCCGTCGGCGACGGCCCGGGCTTTATCCGATATCTTATAACAGAGCTCTTTGTCGCCGCGCGGATCTATATCGCCGATCTTCTGGCCCTTCTCCACTTTTAATCCGTCCCGGCATATTCCCCTGAGCACGCCGTCCATTTCACTCCTGATTGCCATGCCGCCGATTTCCGCCACAACATCGTTTTCCCTGATCAGGTCTCCAATCTCATATTTGGGGCTGATAACACCATCAACGGGAGATCTCAGCACCCGCTCGGTGGTAAAACCATTGACGGGCGCCGGGATGGCGGTATCCTCCCGGGGCGCTTCTGTTGATAAAACTCTTCCGAGATTCGGCCCGCGATTTGTTTCTATGGCCAGATGGCAATTATCCCCGGGATAAAAACCGGGACCCAGGCCGATAACGAGTCCCGCCATATCTTTCGAAACATCGATATCCTTCTTCAACATGCGGCCGTCGATTAATATATCAGTTTTTAAATTTTCCAGGAGCCTTACCTCAGGATCTACCAGAATCGACACTATGCCCGATTCTGCCAACATTAATGCCTCATCCGGATCAGCGGCCGATCTCCCTTTTACTCCCTCAATTTCAATTTCGCCGGTATAAACAGCTTCGGCGAAACAAACATACCTTCTCACACAGCATGGCTCCGGCCGTTCGAGAGCGATTACGCTATATCTTTTTTTAAATAATCTGAAAATAATCCCCGAGGCCAACTCCCCGGCCCCTCGGACAATAACTTGTTCCTTTCGATCACTGCGTTTCATTTGAATTTCGAGATCTTTCCTTTCCATGCCGCTATAAGCTCGGCCGCGATCGAGACAGCTATCTCATATGGCCCTTCGGCACCGATATCGAGCCCCACCGGCGCATGAACAACGGATAATTTCTTTTCACTTATACTGGCCTTTTTCAATAATTCGAATACCTTGGCGACCTTTTTTTGCGACCCGATCATGCCGACATACGCGCACTCATAACCCAGGACTTTCTCCAGCACGTTCCTGTCGGAATTATGACTCCTGGTAACGATAACCACATAGCAGTTCTCATCCAGCGCCGGGATATGGGCCAGATATTCGTCGTCGGTGAGAACCGTTGTTATGCCGGTATCGTAACCTTTTAAGATATCTTCCCGGTCATCCACCACGGTTATGGAGAAATCGAGATTTTTAGCGACCTTCACCAGATCTCTCCCGACATGGCCACCCCCGAATATCACCAGCCTTTTCGGTTTTCCGAATTTCTCCATAAAAACCTTGGCCTCCCCGCCGCAGCTCATGCCGGTGGAATCGGAACCCTCTCCTGTGAATTTGTATTTCTTCAATTCCGTTTCCAGATCCCCCTGGAACAGGCTTACACAATCATCGATTACCAGCTTTTCGAACTTCCCCCCTCCGATTGTCCCATAAATTGACCCATCCGGGTAAACCAGCATCCTGGCGCCGACCTGACGCGGGGCGGAACCGGCGGTCTGAACGATGGTTGCCAGCGCGAAAGGTCTCCCCTCCCCGATATTACGATTTATCTGGTTGAAAATATCGGCTGTCTCGGTCATATCACGGATTCGTTAATTACATTGTTGTAGTCTTCGACGGTGTCTATATCGATCTGGGAGCTTCCGTCGTAAATAATTACGGCTTCATCCCGGTATTTTTCGAATATGGCGTTTCCCGCCGGCTCGCCTTCGAGCTTCATTAAATCGTCGAAAAGCGCTCTGGAAAAGATCACCGGATGGCCACGGCCGACAGGTGTTTGAATATACAGGATTAAGGGCGATTCGCTTTTGAACATGCTTATAGCTTTCTTTATAAGGTCGGATTTTACCGATGGTTTATCAGCCACCATAAACAGTGCAGCTTCCGATCTCTTGTCAATATTTCTCAAAGCGCATTTGATCGACTCAGCTCTACCTTTATTATATTTTTCATTAAAGACGATCTTTACATTACTCAAGGACTTACTCTCAATCAAGCGTTTCGCCTTCTCCCCCTGGTATCCCAGAACCACCATAATCTCGGCCAGCCCGGATTCAGCCAGTTGAAAAAGCGATTCCTCGATGACAGTATGCCTCCCGAAGGGCAAGAGCAGCTTGTTCTTACCCATCCTCTCCGATTTGCCCGCGGCCAAGAGAACGCCGGAAATTTTCATCCTATCTCCACCTGCAAAACATACCGGCGACCAGTTCCAATCCCGAACTTATCATGACGTCTCAAATTACAGGTAGTATGATCCTCAGTCAAGTCGATTCAAACCGGTATCCGGCAACATTGCCTTGTTTATCGATAAAAGATCGCGACGGAAAATGTTTTATTAGATGGAAAAAACCCGGATAATTTATTAAAATGAAAGGTCGACAAGTTTGGTAAGTTAAAAGAAATAAATCCGGAGCCGGATCTTGAATTCCAATAAAAAAGAAAAAAAGAATGCTGATATTGAGGTCGGATCGACCAAACCGACCAACTTCATCAAAGAGATCATAGAAGAGGATATCGAAAAGGGCAAGAACGACGGCCGGGTGCATACCCGTTTCCCGCCGGAGCCGAACGGTTATCTTCATATCGGCCACGCCAAGTCCATCTGCTTCAATTTCGGGGTCGCGCAGGAATACAACGGTCTTTGCAACCTCCGGTTCGACGATACCAATCCCACCAAGGAAGAAACCGAATATGTCGATTCCATCATGGCCGATATCCGCTGGCTGGGGTACGACTGGGAGAACCGGCTCTATTATGCCTCCGATTATTTCGGGACTCTTTACGAATACGCCGTCGACCTCATCAAAAAAGGCAAAGCCTACGTCTGCGATCTGAGCGCCGACGAGATAAGGGAATACCGGGGCACTCTGACCGAGCCGGGAAAAGAGAGCCCCTATCGCAGCAGATCCGTTGAGGAAAACCTCGATCTGCTTGAGCGGATGAAAAACGGCGAGTTCCCAAATGGAGCCCGGGTATTGCGGGCCAAAATCGATATGGCGGCGGGTAACCTCAACATGCGCGATCCGGTCATGTACCGGATATTGCACGCCGGCCATCACCGTACGAAAAACGAATGGTGCATATATCCCACCTACGATTGGGCGCACGGGCAATCCGACTCCATCGAAGGGATAACGCACTCCCTCTGCGATATAGCCTTCGAGGATCACCGGCCCTTATATGACTGGTTTTTGATACAGCTCGGAGTTCACAAACCACAGCAGATCGAATTCGCCAGGCTGAACCTCACCTATACCATATTGAGCAAGAGATTTCTCCGACGGCTGGTGGAGGAAAGGTATGTCAACGGCTGGGACGATCCCCGTATGCCGACACTGAGCGGATTGCGCCGACGGGGCTATACCCCGGAATCGATCCGCAACTTCCAGGAACGGATCGGGATGGCCAAACGGGCCAGCGTGGTCGATATCGCCCTCCTGGAACACACGCTCCGGGAGGATCTGAATGTCCGGGCCAACAGGGTCATGGCAGTGCTCAATCCCCTGAAGGTGGTCATCGAGAATTATCCCGAGGATAAGGTCGAGGAATTGAACGCCATCAACAATCCCGAAGATGAGAGCGCCGGAAGCCGCAAGATACCGTTCTCAAGAGAAATATATATCGAGGCCGACGATTTCATGGAGAATCCGCCCAAGAAATTCTTCCGCCTTTCGCCCGGTAACGAGGTCAGGCTAAAGCACGCCTATTTCATCAAGTGCGAAAAGGTGATAAAGGACAAAAGCGGCAAAGTAATTGAGCTTCGCTGCAGTTACGATCCCGCCACTAAAAGCGGCGAGGCCACCGACGGCCGCAAGGTCAAGGGAACCCTGCACTGGGTATCGGCAGGACATGCCGTCGACGCCGAGGTGCGCCTTTACGATCATTTGTTCACCAAAGAAGATCCCAACGAGGTCGAGGAGGGCAAAGATTTCACCTCCAATATAAATACTGATTCACTTAAGGTGCTTTCCGGATGCAAAGTGGAGCCTTCCCTGGCCTCCGCCAAGCCGGGCGATCGTTTTCAGTTTCTACGCCACGGTTACTTCTGCATGGACCCTGATACAAAAAACGGCAAGCTCGTTTTCAACCGCACCGTCGGCCTGCGGGACACCTGGGCCAAGGTGAAGGGGAAATAGGACATGAGTTAGTTGCCAAGCAGGCGCTTGGCAACCAAAGAAATAATCCCAAAATCCTGGTAACCAAGCGCTGCTTGGTTACCAATAAAAAGTAATCACCCTAAAAATTAATATCATATGAAATACCGAACGACGGCATCCAGCCGAACCAGTTTTCTGACTCTTTACTGAAATTAATACGACCGTCCCGCAAACGCAGGTAATAATTATATTTTCTTACATTTTTTTGATTATAGATATTTAGTATTTCGATAAAGGCCGTGATTCTTCCTTTCTTCAAGGGGAAATAGCGATTGATTCTCAAATCCAATCTATGATAGGGGCTGAATCGGGAACCCCATTGTTCGTCTGCCTGAAGCCAGTAAACAGTTCCCTGCGGAGTAGACTCGGATGCAAGAACGACACCGGTATACGGCCATCCCGAATGACACTGGAACGCGGTGCTCAACTGCCATCTGTTAGTGGGGCGATAATGCATATCCAGATAAAACGTGTGTCGCTGATCCTGGGGAGTGGGTATCGTTACATTGTAATATGCGGAGACATCTTCCGATGGGAAGTAAATGTGATCGACGTTCTCCTCGACCTTGGCGTAGGCATAACTCGACCACCAGGAAAATTTGCCCCCGGTATCTTTTTTAAGATAAAATTCAATTCCCCGGGAGCTGCGGTCTTTGAGGAAAATTATCGTACGATCGTTTTCCAGCTCGGGAAACATCTCTATGTCATCAAAAGAGTTACGGTAGGCCGGCCTCAGATTGGTGTACAGTTTGTCATATGCCTCGACCCGGAAACGGATACCGCTATCGAATTCGTGCTCGATTCCCGCCACCCTCAGCTCCGCTCTCTGCGACGGGTAAAAATCGAACTCCCCGTCACCCACCATAATCTCGTGTATTCCCTCGGACTGGTAATAATAACCCCAGCCGGCGCAAAGAGCGGTTTTTTCTCCAAGATTGTAAGCCAGGTTGATACGCGGCGAAAAATCGTCATCTCCCGAATAGGAGATATGGTCATACCGTAATCCTATTTCCGCCACCAGTGGCTCGGCGACGCGGAAACGGCCAGCCAGGTAGCTGCCGAACCGGACGCCGGCTTCTTCAAGCGGTCTATAGACAGAGTCAATTCCCGTAAACTGAATATAAGAGCTGTCGGGAGTACTGATGTAATCGTAAAGATAATCCCGGTTTAAATAATCATATGTCGCGTTTCTGCTCTGGATCTCGGATCCGAACTTCAGAACCAGAAGATCGGATTGCTCGTATTCCCAGTCGGTCTTCAATCCAACAAATCGAAAATCCTCGTTATCACGAGCGGTAAAGTCATCCAATAACTCGCCGAAAACTCCTACAGCACGCCCATACCGATTGTGCTCGACTTTTCCTACCGAAACTACCGTCTGGGCTAATAGCCGCGGATGGAATTCCGACCACATTGTCATCCAGGCATAGGAGTTGCCGTAATCGGTAATAAGCGTATCTCCAATATCATCTTCGTCCCCTATTACCTTCATATCATCGTGGGCATGCAGGATGTCGACGGATAAGGAGTGTTTCTTGCCAAGTTGATATTGAACCTTTCCGAAAAAATCGTAATATGTCGGTTTAATATTATCGTCCGCACCTGCCAGTTTTAGCACATAATCGATATATCCCCTGCGGGCGGAAAACAGCCAAGACCCGCGGTTATTGTCGAATTTGCCCTCGGCGAAAGCATGGGTGTTGATAAGGCTTATCCCGACGGAAAACCGGTTCTGGTCGGGGGGCACCTGGCGGGATTTGATCTCAAACGCTCCCGACATCTTGTCGCCATACCGGGCCGGGAATCCTCCCGTCATGAGGTCTATGCTTTCTACGGCGGCCACGTCTATTACGCTTATGGCCCCGCCGTCTATGTCCTTGAGATGAAACGGCTCGTAAATCTGAAGGCCGTCCAGCATCACCAGTACCTCTTCATATTCCCCGCCGCGGACCGTGAACCTGGTGGAGAAATCGGTGCTGGACGTTCCCGGCAGGCGGGAGACCGCCCGGAAGAAATCGTTGGCCAGCTGCGGCATGGTGCGGATCTGCTGTTGTGTCAAGGTCTGTTTGGCGACCGCCTCCTCCCCCATAATGCTGAAACGACCCGGCGTCACTGTAATCGATTTCAGCGGAATGGCCTTGGGGATCATATTGATCGAAAGTTCTTTCGATGGATTTCCATCGACAATTACACTGTCCAGCCTTAATGTCTCGTAGCCGATGCTGCTGACCTGCAGGGAGTATCTTCCATCGGAAAGATTTTTCAGGGTAAACCTGCCGTCTACCCCGGATGATGTTCCTGCAAAACCGTTCAGCATCATTACGGTGACACCGGGTATCGGCTCGTTATTATCGGCGTCATAAATCACCCCCGTTATAAGGCCGGATCCGGGATCGGCCCATGAAATTGCCGGGACATATAATATTAATAGAAAAATAATAATAGGCTTGAACTGATAACATTGCCGTCTGGCCGTTGAAGTCGCTTTCAATTTTTTTAGAAGCCCGATCATAATCGATTTCCCCATAAAAGGTTGCCTTCTTGAAATTTCATAAATCGCTTCTCGACTCAGCTCTTAGTAGGCTCATACGAGATCGGGTTTAAAAAGTTGCGGAGTCGTTGCCCGATAATCGTCACTTACAGGGGATATCGCGGCGAAAATATCTATAAATACATCTGCCCCATACAACATTCGATTTTAATAAATGCCGGATCTTTTAAAAACCCCACCGCGAATTTCCCGCCTTGTCATTCCCGAATCGATTGAGAATTCAGAAGGGCACTAAGGCAACCGTTATAGTATTTATTATAGCAACCTCAAACCTGAAATTACGTATCACCTACCGGAGCGGATATGTTTATATGCTTATCACCATTAATAATAATCATATCTAAAAAAGGATAAAGCTATGACCAAAGCGGAGGCTATAAAGGCAGCCCTTGAACTGGCCGATAAGGCCGAGATCGTCATGCTGGGCACCAACGGCGACAACGGCTATCCCAATATCAAGGGGATGATAAAACGTGAGAACGAGGGGCTTAAAAAGGTTTGGTTCAGCACCAATACCTCATCGAAGAGGGTACCGAAGATTATGAAGGATCCAAAAACCTGCGTCTATTTTGTCGATTTCGAGCAGTGGAAAGGGCTGATGCTGGTGGGTACCATTGAGGTACTTCAGGACCCGGAATCGAAACAGCGTTTATGGGAGGAAACCGACATACGGTATTACCCCAAAGGCGTCACCGATCCCGACTACACCGTGATGAGGTTCATGACGGAGTGGTGCAACTATTACCACAAATTATCAAACGTAACATTTAATATTGAGGAAGTTGAGGAATAGGAATGGATAATAATCAGACCCGCAGGCAATTTATCAAGAAATGCTCGCAGGCGACCGCCTCTATCATGCTATTTGGCGCCTGCGCCAGGGGCGACGAACCATCGGTCACCGAACCCGAAGTAATAATCAAAAATCCGCGCCAGCCTCTCCCCAATCCCTACGTAACCGGTGACGGCAAACCTATTCTGATATGCGTCGAGGGTAACGATTTTAATCAGATGCTGAATGCCGGCCTGGACGCCATGGGCGGCCTCAACCGGCTGGTAAACGACAACCAGGATGTTCTCATAAAACCCAATTGTAATTATGCTGATCCCTATCCCGGCGCGTCCAGTCCTGCTTCCGCGGCGGCGATAATTTCCGCCGTCAAACAGGTATCCACCGGCACCGTATCCGTAGGCGACCAGGGCTGGATGCCTTCGGACCAGGTCTACGGCTCTATCGGCCTCGATATGGCGGTCGAAGCGGCTGAGGGTGTTTTACTGACATTCACTGATGACAATACATATCCTGTAAAAAACGACGACTGGACTGATATCGAAGGCAACATGGTAGTGTATGCGGAAGCCTATGACGCTCCGATTATCTTAAGTTTATGCAGTTTAAAACGCCATCATACCGCCAGAATGACCTGCTCTTTGAAAAACAATGTGGGCGTGTTCAGGGGACCGGGAATGGTGTGGTCGCGATATTATCTTCACAGCCAATCCCAGGACGGGTTTTTGACAACGGTGGCGGAGTTCGCCGGACTGATCAACCCGGAGCTGAACATAGTCGACGCCCGCACAATCCTTACCCGCAACGGGCCGCTTTACGAGCAGGGAACGCCGGTATCAGCAAATAAACTTATAATCTGCGGCGACATGGCAGCGACCGACGCCTACTGCGCCGGGATCATGGAGCAGCATGATCCCACCTTTTCACCCTCCATGATAGATCTCACCCTGGAAAGAGCGGAGCTGCGGGGACTGGGGACGGCCGATCTGGGTAATGTGGAGATAATCGAGATTTCAATTTGATGTTTTAGCGTCGATATAAGGTTTGACTGCGCTAAAGAGCGTGGCGTAAATTATAAATAGCCGAACGTTTATAATTCGAACAAATTACGTAACGATACCGGGGAGGAAGTATGAGATTCTTAACCATTGTTACGATCGGGGCCATGATAATCTCTTCTTCGATTGTATGCGCCCAACAGAAAGGCGATAGAATGAAAGTCGATAAAGATATGGTTTTAATCCCTGCCGGGGAGTTCATGATGGGCGGCGACACCGAGGACGACCACATGCCGATGCATAAAGTTTACGTCGATTCGTTCTATATGGATAAATACGAGGTTACCAACGCCCGGTATCAGAAATACTGCGAGGAAACCGGCGCCGAATATCCCGAGTACTGGGGCATGGAGGAGTTCCATTGCGGCCCCGATTTCCCGGATCACCCGGTTGTGGGAGTCAGCTGGCGGGAGGCCAGCGATTACGCCGAATGGGCCGGTAAACGCCTCCCTACCGAGGCCGAATGGGAATACGCAGCCCGGGGAGGAATGACAGATTACATTTACTCCTATGGTATCGAGTCAGATACAACGAAAGCCAACTACAATGTAAAAGGGATAAAGAGAAAAGGAAGCATGCCGGTGGGAAGCTACCCTCCCAACGGTTTCGGCCTTCATGATATGACCGGCAACGTGGTGGAGTGGGTCACGGATTATTATGATAAAGATTATTACAAAGACAGCCCCGAGAAAAATCCCACCGGCCCCGAGGACGGCAAATTCATGGTAATTCGTGGGGGCGGCTGGCATTCGGGGGCTTACTGCACCCGGGTCTATTTCCGTAACGCTTTGCGTAGTGGATGGCGGGATATCGCCGTCGGTTTTCGCTGCGTTAGAGATATCGAATAACTCTCACTTCCTCGCCTATCCCTGGTGAAGCTGCCAGGGCTTAATATTCTCATCGCTGATCTCGGTAGCGTTTTCCTCAATCATCTTCTTGGCTCGTCTTTCTCCCATCAGCCAGTATTTCCACATGGTCGCCGGCTCAAATTGAAGAGATGTCGCGAGATGGTCTTTGGGATATATAATGTGCAATATTGGCAGACTGAGACCAAACAGAAAATCTTTAACCTCGGGTTTATTCAGAAGCTGCGGGGCTTCTTTTTTCATGAGCTTAATTATCTTGGACCAATGGAAATAAGTCCAGGCGCGGTAATAATCACCTCTGACAACCTCGTCGGAAAAAGCGCCCACGGTCCACGCCAGGGCTTTCAGAAATGAAACATCCTCCGCCGCGGTATTTCCCCCCCACTCGGTTATCTGGAACTCAAGAGGATGAGTCGAAACCGCCCAGATCTCCTCCGCCCCCAGAGATACCGCCTTTTCAATAGGCAGAAATTCCTTCACCCCTCCATCATAGAATAGATCCTTACAGTTTGGATGGTTTTCCTCTTTCTCGAAAATCTGTACCGGCTTGGTAAAAAACGGCTCGCTGCAGGATGAGACAATTGCGCTTATAAAAGTATCCTCATCAATATCGCCGTTTTTTACCTGGTTGCTTGAAACAAATTGAATCTTTCCCGTCCGGACGTTGGCCACGCTGACCAGCATCTCCTTGCCGGAGTCAAGTAGCTGGTCGAGTTTTTCCTCGCCGTAATAATAATCCTCCAGAATTTTCCGCAACGGATCCAGCCGGGCGTCGATGGGACCGCTGATAAAATCAACAAAATGCGATATGGCAGTGGCGATTTTGCCGATAAGGGAGTTCTGAAATATATCTTTATCATTCACGCTGACGTAAACGTCACGGCAGTAGGCATGATCGCCCAGAAGAGCGGGCCCCGCCACCAGGGATCCGGTAGACGTTCCCACGGCAACGTCAAACTCCATCTTTTTCTTTCTTATCAAATATCTCACTACACCGGCAGTGAAAGCTCCCTTGGAAGCCCCGCCCGATAGCACCAATGCTTTCATCGGTTATCTTCCTTTCTTTATATTTTCCTTGGTTCTTTCCACGGCGTCCTGGAAGCCACAAAGGATCAGTTGAGCCTTTTTAAGATCTGTAAAAACAATTTCTCTTTCCGCCAGAGATTCCTCGGCGGCGCCATGTTCGTCCTCATAGTAAGTAACCATACCGGCCAGATCGGAATCGGCCCGGATCATCGCCTCAATGCACTCGGCGTCCTTGCAGGTATCCGCTTCCTGGTAGAAATCCTCAAGTTGCTCCAGTGTTTCATTCAAGGCACTGTCGGATTGCTCTTCGGCATCCAACAGGAAATTGCCCGCGACACCGCTGTGATCAAGACAGTAGGTCATCTCGGCCGAATTACGATCATACTCCAGACAACAGAATTCCGGCGGATTACATACGCAGACAAGAACTAAAGCGATTGCAATGAATGACAGCAACGATAAAATCCGCTGTTGACTCCCTATTCTCGGCTTTTTCATTAAAGCACCCTCCGCATTTACAGGTTATCTAAATGAACCATTTATGATTAAAAGATCTTTATTTTCGTTAGTATAATCCTTTGCCGATAACCGGTCAATACAAAATTAATACTTATCAAATATTGAAGCCTGTACACGCAGTAGGGTTGGCATAAACCGGAATCCAGCTAAAATGCGGGATAGATATAAGCGCCCCCAAAATATCGCATGTTGAATTGAAAAAAACCTTGCGTTTCTGCAACTTTCGAAATAAATTATCGTAAATTAGTTTGTATTGCAAACCGATATGTAATACAGACGAAAAGGATTGGAAAGATGAAAGAAAATTTGAATCTCAAAGAATTGGAGCGAAAAGCTTACCGCGCCACCTTCCAGGACGGCTTTCTGGATATCACTTTGGGGCTGTTTTTAATCGGATCGGCCATCGCCGGATTGTTTCAGGACAATAAGCCGGTCAGGCTGATAATCACCGTAATTATTATCCTGGTGCCTTTGGCGATATTCCTTTTGGGAAAGAAGAAAATTACCGTCCCGCGGATAGGCATGGTAAAATTCGGCGCCGAACGTAAAGCCAGAAAAAAGAAGGTGGCTGCCATAATACTGATGGCGGTGATAATTTCCTCATTGCTGGCTCTGATGGCAATGACTCATAGCATGCCCATTTTCCTGGCGGAACTTCTCAAAGGTTTCGGCAGCGCGGTGGGGTTCGGCCTGCTGGCTTTTACCATGTTCATTTTCGGCGGTTACTATAACGATATCCCCCGGCTGTATCTTTATGGATTGCTGTTTGGTGCCAGCCTTTTCCTGTCGGAATGTTATTATAACAAAGTCGGGATTGAAGTTCACAGCTCCGTATGGTTTGGGGCTTCCGGTCTGATAATGCTTTCAATCGGCATAAGCCTGCTGATAAGATTTATACGGCTATATCCCGTTCCATCTGAGGAGAGGACAGTTGAAGGAGAATAAAGACGGCGAAAAAATAAGATCGTTATCGGAAATCGACCGGGTCATTCACGAGCCGGCGCGGCTTCTGATAATGGCTTATCTATTCGTAGTCGAATCGGCTGATTTCCTTTTCCTCGAGAGGCAGACCGGCCTCACCCGCGGCAACCTGTCATCCCACCTGAGCAAACTTGAGGATGCCGGTTACGTGGAGATAAAAAAGGAGTTTGTCGATAAAATCCCCCGCACTCTTCTCAGTCTCACCGTCTCCGGCCGCGAAGCCTTCAAGGCTTATCGAGATAATATGAAACATGTGCTGGATGAGTTGCCGGGGTGAAATAAGCATAGTCATTCCTTCAAAGATATATCACCCTGATGTGCAATAATATCAGTACGATTATATCCTTGACAATAAAGTCCTCTATTTTATATTGATAACCGAGCAGAATTTATTATCTCTGGGGGCGTAATGAAACGATTTTTTGTCCTTCATTTATTAATTTACTTGCTTACATTTTCTTCAAATGCTCAAAATATTGAATATGTTAATTCTATCCTGTGGGCGAACGCATTTGATGTCAAAACTGTGAATAACTATGCTTATTGCGTATATACAAATGGCCTTGTGATTTTCGACATATCCAATCCAGCGCAACCCGAATACTTATCAAATCTCTTTCTACAAGGTGAAGGTGGCAAAATTGAAATTTCAGGAAATTATGCATACCTTGCTGACGGTACAAATGGCCTTCAAATTATGGATATAGCTAATCCGGCATCCCCGATTTTGACCGGGAATTACAGTAATTCAAGCGATGTCATCGACGTATGCGTTGCAGGATCCTATGCATATATTGCCTGCAGCGATTCGGGACTCCAAATCATAGATATATCCGATCCGGCCAATCCTCTATGTGTTGGGCAATATACTCTCGGGAATGTAATGGGGCTGCATGTTTCCGGAAATTATGCCTTTATTCCCGTACATGGACTTCTTCTTTACATTATAAATATATCCAATCCCTTTAATCCAACATATACAGGCACGTTTTTTACACCAAGCAGACCCCGAGATGTATATGTCGTGGGAGATTACGCCTATTTGGCAACAGGCACGTCGGAGTACGGTTCCGGCGGTTTGAAGATCATTAACGTATCCAGTCCGACAAATCCCACTCTGGTAGGAAGTTACGATATGATTTACACATACAGTATTTATGTTTCAGGCGATTATGCATATATTAATGATGGTTCCCTTAAAATAATCGACGTTTCAAATCCGTCTATGCCGACGTTAACTGGTTCATATTATACGCCATATTCAGTAAACAATGTTTACGAATCCAACGGTCTTGCTTTTGTTGCCGCTGGGACCTTTGAAATCGTCGACGTATCTGATCCGTATAATCCAACGCATTACGGAAGCTACGATTCCCTTGGTGGCGCAAACGATGTTTATGTAGTTGACGAATACACTTATGTGGTAGGCCGATTTTTACAAATTTTAAATATGTTCAATCTCGGCAATCCTATATTCTTGGGAAATTACATTACGCAAAATTACGTGCGGGTCGTGACTATTGCAGGGTCATACGCTTACATATTCGAGCAATATGCTGGAATGCTAATTCTAGATATTTCCGATCCTATGAATCCGGTTGTTGTGGGAAGTTATCCCCTATATGCTCACGACATAGAAATATCGGGCGAATATGCATATATCGGGGGCGGGCCGAATGGGCTCTTGATTATTGATGTTTCCGATCCTACAACTCCCAATTTGGCGGGAAGTTACTCCTCCCACTATATTTACGGCGTTTTTGTTTCCGGAGGTTATGTTTACGCCACTTCCGGATTTAATGGACTTTTAATAATAGACGTGTCTGATCCCATAAATCCATTTCTAACCGGAAACTATAATACTTCACATGTTGCATTAGATGTATATGTTAAGGACGAATATGCTTACGTGGCCGATAGAAATTCAGGTCTTCAGATTATTGATGTATCCGACCCGTTAAACCCGATTTTTGCGGCAAATTACGACACACCCGGACAAGCTTACGATGTTTTTGTATCGGACCATCATGCTTATGTCGCAGATGGATATCAGGGCCTTCAGATAATAAATATCACAAATCCTTCTATACCCCTATTTGTTGGGGGTTACGATACGCCGGGAAAGTCTGAGAATATTCATGTAAGCGGCAATTATATCTATTTAGCTGATCTATATTCCCTAATAATACTTCATTTTGACTCTCAAACATATATAAAAGAAGTTAATGACTTACCTTATCAATACTCCTTTAAACAAAATTATCCCAATCCCTTCAACAATTCTACGATCATTGATTATAAACTCAGGCAATCCGAAATGGTGACTATTGACATTTATGATCTTTTGGGAAGAAAAATCGAGTCACTCGTTAATAAAATTCAACAGCCGGGCGAATATTCCATTACCTGGGAAGCCCGCGAATTATCCTCAGGACTATATTTCTACACTATAAAAGCCGGTGAATTTGCCGAAACCAAGAAGATGATGCTTTTAAAATAGTAATTTAAATCAATTGAACTTTATACGAAATACATGTAATTCCGGCGGTTCCAAGTATTTACTTGCCGTAAAATATCGCCATCGCCACGGCCGCCAGCACCCCCAGCGCCGCCACCCCCACGGCTACCACCATTACGTGGTTGATCCCCAGACCTACGCTGGTCCGGTAGGGATCGATCTTGAGAAACTGGTCGTTGGGGCGATTATCGACACGCCGTTTGAACCGGATCCGGTAGTCGTCGAACTTCTCCAGCATCTCCCAGCCGGCTCTGGCCTCCACCTGGCACAGTTGCTGGACGAATTTGTTATCCTTGAACTTGCCGGTGTAGCTTCTCATTATCTTGAATTCCCAGCCCTCGAGATCATCTTTCTTATACGCGGTCATAAGCTCTTCCTCGTCTCTGAGTATCTTCGCCCCCCGCGGCCGAGGCGGCATTTGAACCTGTGGCTACCGGAATATATGCCATACACCCTCCTCATATATCTATAACAGTATCGGCAGGAAAAAATACGTCAATAAATACATTTATAATTATGTTGGTTTTTATTTCTATTTGCGGAGTTTAACGATCTCCTCCACCGATTCCGGATTGGCCAGGCTGGTGATATCGCCGAAATCCTCGCCCAGAAACGCCTTTTTTATCACCCGGCGCATGATCTTGCCGTTTCTGGTCTTGGGAAGATCGCTTACGAAAATAATCTCTTTTGGTTTTAACGGCTTCCCCATCTCATCGGCGACCCGTGATCTCAATTGTTCTTTAAGATCATCAGGATTGATATCGGACTTATTCAGCACGCAGAAACAGACCACCTCGCTCCCCTTGACTTCATGCGGCACCCCGATGGCGGCCGCCTCGCTTACCGACGGATGTCCCACCAGCACCGATTCCACTTCGGCGGGCCCGACCCTTTTACCAGCAACCTTAATGGTATCGTCGGATCGGCCCAGGATATACCACAGGCCGTCATCATCGATTGCCGCCCAATCCCCGTGAACCCAGACATTCTCCCAGCGCGACCAATAGGTATCGAGATATCGTTTATCATCTTTCCAGAATCCTCGGGTCATGCCGATCCAGGGCGAACGGATTATAAGCTCCCCGACCTTATTTCTCACCGGCTTGCAGTTTTCGTCCACCACGTCGGCGTCGATACCGGGGCATGCGCCTGAAAATGCCGTCGGCTTGAGCGGCAATAGCGGGTTTCCCATAACAATCCCGCCGCTTATCTCGGTCCCGCCGGAATAATTTATGATGGGGCGTTTCCTCTCCCCCACGTTATCGAAAAGCCACATCCAGGGATCGGGATTCCAGGGCTCGCTGGTGGAGGCGAAAAACCTCAGCGATGATAAATCGTGCTTTTTTACCGGCTCCTCGCCGAACGGAATAAGGGCTCGGATCAACGTTGGCGTTACTCCCAGCGTATTGATCTTATGCTTTTCTACCATGGACCATAGCCTGTCCGGCCCAGGATAATCGGGAGCTCCGTCATAGAGGAAACATGCCGCTCCCAAAATGGTAGAGCCGAAAATCAGCCAGGGCCCCATCATCCAGCCCAGATCGGTTATCCAATAGATGATATCGCCTTCATGAACATCCGTCCCGAAGGCCATATCCTGCGCCGATTTCACCGGGAAGCCGCAATGGGTATGCACGGTGCCTTTCGGTTTGCCCGATGTGCCGGAGGTGTAAATTATCATCAGAACATCTTCGGCCGAGGTTTGCTCAAGTTTCGCTTCCGCGGACTGCCTGGAAACTATATCGTGCCACCAGATATCGCGGCCCGGTTTCATCTGTATTTTGTTTTCTGCTCGGCGTAACACTATTACATGCTTTATTGATTCTACCTCAGCCACCGCCCGGTCGGCGGGGTCTTTCAACGAAACGACTTTGCCTCTTCGGAAAAAACCGTCGGCGGTGAAAAGTCCTTTTGCCCCTGCATCGTTCAATCGCTCGGCTACCGCCTGCGGTCCGTATCCTGAAAAAAGCGGGAGGATAATGGCGCCGATTTTTGCTATGGCGAATAAGGCAACGACAATCTCCGGGGTCATGGGCATATAGATACCTATGGCATCGCCCTTTTTGAAACCGAGCTCCCCTAATGCGTTGGCGCAACGATTCACTTCATCATTTAGCTCACTGTAACTAAGTGTACGGGTTTCCCCCTCCTCGTCTTCCCAGATTACGGCCGGATTATCTCTGGTATCCGGGTTTTCGGCCCACTTTTCGACGCAGTTGTAGACTATATTCAGATCGCCGTCGACACACCAGCGGGGAAATTGAATTCCGCTGGATAAATCCACTACTTTCGAATAAGGTTTTTGAAATTTTATGTCCAGGAACTTTAAAACAGTTTCAGTGAACCATGCTATCTCTGATGTCGATTTTTCCATAAGTTCATCGAAAGAGCCGATTCCATGCAAATCCATAAACTTCTTCAGATTGCTTCGCTCGATATAATCCTTTGATGGTTTCCAGACGATATTTCCGCCAAACGTGAATTTATCCATGCAATATCATATCCTGTTCAGCATTTTCAGATTTCAATAAAAATCGATTAATAATACACGCCCGGATCATCGGCTGTCAAACATAATTCCACAAATTCCTTGCAATGATATTCGGGATACATTACAATTTGAATGTCGATTAAATAACGGTCCGAATTTAATCCAGGGGTTTTGTTTTGAATATAAATAAAATTCGCGTATTCTTTCGAGTCACCAAAATTCGGTCGCTTAGACCGCGCCGATAATCCCCTTGTCATGATCGCGCTTGAAAAAGTATCGAAATCCTTCGATAACGGACTTACCTACGCTGTCAGGGAGATCGATCTGGACGTCCGGCCCGGTGAGCTTCTGGTTCTTCTGGGGGAATCGGGTTGCGGCAAAACCACAACGCTGAAAACCATAAACAGGCTTATTGAACCGACTTCGGGACAGGTAATTATCAATGGAGAAGATACAGCGCGAATCGATCCGGTGAAACTCCGGCGGAGCATCGGGTACGTATTTCAGGAGATAGGGCTGTTTCCGCATATAAATATCGCCGGGAATATCGGTATGGTGCCGAGGCTTCTCGGTTGGCCCGATGAAAAAATCAGGTACAGGACTATTGAACTTCTGATCCTTGTCGGCCTTAAACCTGACGAATTCAAAAACAGGATGCCGGAAGAGCTATCGGGCGGTCAGAAACAGAGAATCGGGGTGGCGAGGGCGCTGGCCGCGGGAGCGAAAATTATGCTTATGGACGAGCCGTTCGGCGCCCTGGATCCCATAACCAGAACAAACCTGATCGAGGAGTTCGCGAAAATTCAAAAAGAGCTGGAGTTGACCGTGGTAATGGTCACCCACGACGTTCTGGAGGCGTTGATCCTGGCCGATAGAATCGCCGTAATGAGATCGGGCGAAATATTGGCGCTGGGAAAACCGGCGGAACTCGTTTCCAATCCTCCTCATCCTTACGTTTCAGAACTGCTGAATACGCCGCGCCGTCAGACGGAAAAAGTGAATCGCATAATAAGAGGCGAAAACAGAAGTGACTTATAGTTCTATATCGGAACAGCTCGGTCTTTTGCCCGGTTACCTGGGCAATCATCTGCTTTTGACTCTAATCGCCTTAATAGCGGGAATAGTAATCTGTGTTCCCTGCGGCGTGATGGTAACACGGATTAAATCTTTGCAATGGCCGACTCTAACAATAGCAGGAATTTTACAGACCATCCCCGGTATCGCCCTTCTGGCCATAATGGTTCCTCTTCTGGGACGGATCGGTTTTCTGCCCGCGCTGATCGCTCTAATCGTTTACAGCGTTCTTCCAATTCTTCGTAACACCGTAACCGGTATACTGGGGGTGGAGAAATCGGTTTTGGAGGCGGCCAGGGGAATCGGTATGACCGATATGCAGTCGCTTTTTAAGGTCGAGCTTCCCCTTTCGTTGCCCGTTATTGTCGCCGGTATCAGGACCGCGGCGGTATGGGTGGTGGGTACGGCCACGCTGGCCACCCCGGTGGGCGCTACCAGCCTGGGAAATTACGTTTTCAGCGGTCTGCAGACACAGAATATTTCGGCCATTATAGTGGGATGCGTGGCGGCCGCGCTGCTGGCAATCGTACTGGATCAAACCATCAGGTTAACTGAAAAAACCGTCTCCCGAAGAAACTTCAAATTGGCCGCTCTTACAGCCACCATATTACTGATCCTATTTGCTATCGGGCTGGCTCCCCTCGCCCGTCATCGGGGTATCGGTGAAACCGGCAAAACGATCGCCATCGGCTCTAAACCTTTCACGGAGCAATATATTCTGGCCAGGCTCATAGCTGATAATCTTTCCAGAAACGGTTTCAATACCGATATCCGTTCGGGAATGGGCTCCATTATCCTGTTCGAGGCGTTAGCCAATAATGAGGTCGATTGTTATGTCGATTACACCGGCACTATCTGGACAAATGTCATGAAAAAAGACCATCTACCTCCTCGTAGCCGGATATTAATGGAGATGACTGCATGGTTAAAAAAAGAATGCGAAATACTTTGCCCCGGCGCCCTGGGATTTGAAAATACTTATGCCCTGGCTGTGCGCAAAGAAACCGCTGACCGGTATAACTTGAATACCATCGATGATCTTTCGCGCTTATCTAATGAATTCTCCATGGGTAGCGACTATGAATTCTTTTCGCGACCCGAATGGAAGGAACTTAAAGACAAATATAATCTGAATTTCAAGGAACTGATAACTCTCGATCCGACCCTGATGTATAGCGCCATCGCACAAAAACAGGTTGATGTTATCTCCGCATATTCTACCGACGGACGGATTTTAGACTTCGATCTGATGGTGCTGGACGATACGAAGCAGGCTCTTCCTCCTTACGACGCGGTTCTGCTGTTATCTGAACGGGCTTCGAAAAATTCAAGTCTGGTCCGAATTCTGAACGATCTGGTTGGAGGGATAGACGATGATGCCATGCGCAACGCCAACAAGATTGTCGATGTCGACGGCCAATCTGTCGACAGCGCCGCGATCTACCTCAAAAGCCTGATCGATAGTTCGGGAGATTAAGTAGGTGTGGTGAAAAACCTCGTCAGGAATATTGTTTTTTACCGGAAGGTTAATTAAGAAAATGATTCTTAAATATTATTCCAGAGGATAAGTCATGACACAGTCAATATTAAAACTTGATTCGGTCGATGTATCCGCATTGGAAAGCTATCGCGAGAAATTCGCCCTGGATGTATTAACCGGATTATCGGAACCGCGAAAATCCATTCCCTCAATATATCATTACGATGCCGAGGGAAGCAGGTTATTCACTAAAATTACCGAGCTGCCGGAATATTATCCGACCAGATGCGAGGTGGAGACACTTAAAAGAAACATAGGTCGATTCGCCGGTTATATGGAATCGGAAACCATAAACTTGATCGAATTCGGCCCCGGCGACGGCAGCAAGACCAGGATACTGGTGGAGTACTTCCTGAACAAAGGGCTGGCGTTCCAGTACATTCCCATTGATATATCCTTTTCAGCCCTCGACGATCTGCATCGGGCGTTTAAAAAATCCTATCCCAAACTGGAGCTCAAAGGGCTGGTGGCCGATTATTTCTCCGGAATAAAGTGGCTTAATAACGAGTATAACCGAAAAAACATAGTCCTATTCCTCGGTTCGAACATAGGTAATTTCAATCAGGCAAAATCGAAACTGTTTTTGCGTAATTTATGGAATCACCTCAACGACGGCGATATCGTTATAATAGGATTTGATCTCAAAAAGGATATCGATCTATTACTGAGAGCCTACAACGATTCCCAGGGTGTAACGGCTGAATTCAATCTCAACCTGTTACGCAGAATAAATCGGGAATTGGCCGGTGAATTCGACGTATCGAAATTCAGGTTTTTCGCCACCTACGACGTTTTCAGCGGCGCCATGGAGAGTTACCTGGTCAGTCTCGAAAAACAGGAAGTGATCATTGGCGAAATAGGAAGATCTTTTCATTTCGATCCCTGGGAGCCTATTCATACTGAGTATTCATACAAATACCTGGAATCCGATATTCTCAACCTGGCGAAAAATACAGGTTTTATATTAAAAGAAAATCTTTATGACGAGAAAAAGTACTTTGTAAACTCTGTATGGGAAGTGTACAAGCCGCACGCCAGTTAAAGTAATAATGAGCATCGCCGAAAAATACGCCGGAAAAGAGCGCAGAGCCCTCTGCGGAATCTGTCCCGCAGGTTGCTGGGTGAAGGTCAAATACGATAAGGATGGGAAATTATCGGAGGTTCGCGCCGACGATAGCTCCGAGCTGGGAATGATCTGCAAGCTGGGCGAGCATTCCGCCGATATCGTATATTCGGAACACCGCCTGAAATATCCCCTGAAAAGAAAAAGCCCTAAGGGCACCTATGAATTCGAACGGATTTCCTGGGATGAGGCCTATGATATAATAGTCGAAAAATTGAATGCGCTTAAATCTCA
Organism: Candidatus Zixiibacteriota bacterium; assembly: GCA_020344055.1. Lineage (GTDB taxonomy): Bacteria > Zixibacteria > MSB-5A5 > UBA10806 > UBA10806. The sequence continues at coordinate 257,590 of CP070813.1, forward strand.
ATTCGGCCCCGAATCAACATGTATATACACCGGCAGGGGAAGTTTCGAGCTTGCCTTATGCGATATCTTTCAGCCGGCCGGTGTAGCCGTTTCCTCGGCCTCCAGCGTACTGTTTCCCTTCGGATCGCCTAACACCATGGGCGTGGGAGCGCTCTGTTACGTGGCCTTTGCCATGATCGCCCCGCACGTAACAATGGGGGGTATGCTGATCGATATGTACTCCGATATTGAAAACAGCGATCTAATCGTGGCTTGGGGCGCCAACCCCGCCACCGACTGCCCGCCGCTGGATCTCAAGAGAATCCTGGCAGCCCGCGATCGGGGAGCTGAGGTGGTAGTGATAGACCCCCGCAGAACCAGAACGGCTAAAATGACCGACGCCGAATGGGTTCCTGTCCGCCCGGGTACTGACGGCGCTCTAGCCCTGGGAATGTGCAACGTGCTTATAGAAGAAGAGCTTTACGACGACGATTTCGCCGGGAACTGGACCGTCGGTTTCGATGATTTCGTAAGATACGTTCAGCATTATCGCCCGGAAGTGGTGGAAAAGACTACCGGTGTGCCAGCGGATACGGTTGTAAAGCTCGCCAGGAGAATCGCCGGTTCCAACGGCGCCTCTCCCGTTATGTACAGCGGCCTCGAATACAGCGACAGCGGGGTGCAGGCTATCCGTGCCACCATGGTGCTGTGGGCGTTAGCGGGACAGCTTGACGTCCCCGGCGGGCGTTGCTTCAGTATGAGGCAAAATCAATTTCCTCTTAACAAAAGCGGGCATATACCGAATCCTGATCTTAAAAAAGCGCTGGGCAGAGATAAATTCCCGGTTTACAGTTCCTATCGCGGCGAATCGCATGCCATAGTCCTTCCCGATTCGGTGATACATGGAAAACCTTATAAGATCAGATCGCTAATTATGCATGGCGCTTCCATTACTACTTCCTGGCCGGAACCGCACATCTGGAAAGAAACTTTAAACGCCCTCGATTTCCTGGTCTGCATCGACCGGCAACTTACCGCCGACGCCACTTACGCCGACATCGTTCTGCCCGCCACCACCATGTACGAGATCGAATCGTACATGACCTACGGCCCGATTTTCAGAATAAGAGAAAAGGTGATCGAGCCGGTCGGCGAGGCAAGAAACGATTTCGTCATAATGGCCGAACTTGCAAAACATCTCGGCTACGGCCACCTATATCCCCAAAATGAAGAAGAATTATTGAATAAGGTATTGGAAAATTCCGGTTTTACTCTGGAACAGGTACGAGAAGCCGGTGGCGAAGTACAAGCCCCTACCGTTATGAACCAGTATAAAAAGTGGGAGAAGGGACAACTAAGACCGGATGGTAAGCCAGGATTTGATACACCTACTGGCAAATTCGAAATAGCCTCGACGATACTGGAAGAACATGGTTATGAGCCCTTGCCGGTATACACTGAACCTGCCGAAAGCCCGCAATCGCGGCCCGATATGACCGGGAAATATCCACTGGTTTTCAACTCCGGTTCCAGGGTAACGACCGACTTCCGCACCCAGCATCACGGGATACCGTCGTTATACAAACAGCGGCCCGAACCGACCGTTACCATAAATACACAGGATGCTAAAGAAAGAGATATCAAAACCGGCGATCTCGTTACAATCAAGACCGCCCGCGGACAGGTCGATTTGAGAGCGTATGTAACGGATGATATTGTAATGGGCGCCATCGACGCCAACATGGGCGGTGGCGGTCCCGTGGGCCCGGAGGCCTGGCAGAAATGTAACATAAACAATCTCACCGATCTTCAGAGATATGACCCCATATCCGGCTTCCCGGTTTACAAGGCATTGTTATGCGACGTGGTAAAGGCCGGGGTTGCATCCAATAAAGTGGTTATCGATTCGGGAGAGGATGGCACGGTAAAAGAATCCAAAAGGATGAAAAAAGAAATGCCCTTGCGCCGCGTCTATCTCGATCATAACGCCACCACCTATCTCGATCCCGAAGTGCTCAAGGTGATGACCGAATTTATGGAAAATGGTTTCGGTAATCCCTCCTCTATTTACCAGGAGGGACGCAAAGCCAGGGATGCCCTTGAAGCGGCCCGGCGGAGTATGGCCCAGCTTCTCAATTGCACCGCCCGGCGAATCATCTTCACCGGCGGCGGTTCCGAGGCTAACAACCTCGCCATCAAGGGAGCGGCATTTGCCAATTGGAATGCCAATAGACATATTATAACATCTGCCATCGAGCATCCTGCGGTGCTCAACGCCTGCAAATGGCTGGAGAAATTCGGCTTCGAGGTAACATATCTTTCGGTAGATAATACCGGTTTGATAAGCCCGGAGGATTTCGAGAAGGCTATCAAACCCAACACCGTCCTCGCCACCATCATGCTGGCCAATAACGAGACCGGCACCATCCAGCCTATAAAGGAGCTGGCGAAAATCGCCCATGAAAAATCGATCCTGTTTCATACCGACGCTACCCAGGGTATCGGGAAGATTCCTGTCGATGTAACAGATCTGGATGTCGATATGCTCTCCATGTCGGGGCACAAGCTTTACGGGCCGAAAGGTGTCGGCGTATTTTATATAAAATCCGGTCTCGAAATCGATCCCCTCATTCACGGCGGCAAGCAGGAACGGGGCCAGCGCGCCGGTACCGAAAACATGGTAAATATAGTGGGGATGGGAAAAGCGGCCGAGATAGCGGTGCAGAAGCTTCCGGAGATGGATAAGCTGCGAAAGATGAGGGATAAGCTGGAACAGGGTATAAGAAAACTAGTACCCGACGTCAGGCTCAACGGCCACGAAACTGAAAGATTACCAAACACCTTGAATCTCACCCTCCCCGGCATGCGGGGCGAATCGGTTACCCTAGCTCTCGATCAAAGAGGCATTTCCATATCGTCCGGTTCCGCCTGCAGATCCGGCTCGCCTAAACCGTCTCACGCTCTGCTCGCCATGGGCCTGAGCGAGGACGACGCCCACTGCGCTATAAGATTATCACTGGGCCTTAAAAACACCGAGGACGATATCGATTACGCTCTCAGGCAGTTCGGGGCGGTCATCAAAGACGATAAAAGCTCGGTGCGGTTTATACCGTGCAGGTAGAAATTTAAATATTCTTTGACATCTTATTAAATCAACATTTATTCATATCGTAAGAAGCTTAATCATTGATAAGGAGGGAATTATGGTTAAATTCCTATTATCCATCTCCTTGATTCTAATATCAGCGAGTTTATATATTAGTTATGCGCAGGATGATCCAAGCAGTTTGTTTCCAATAGAAGTCGATGGAAAGTATGGATTCATTGATGATAAAGGAAATATAATTGTCGAGCCGCAATATGATCGAACATTTGAAATTGATGTGAGAGTATCTTTTATTTTATTTTTTACATACAAAGGATCTAACGCTCCATATCTCATTAATAAAGACGGGAAATGGGGTTATATCGATATCAATGGAGATATATTAATTGAGCCTAAATATGATTGGGCCGGCTCATTTGATGGGGATTTGGCACCTGTTAGAATTGGGGATCAATATTGCTATATCGATAATTCGGGAAACTGTATTCTTAAGGGAGACTGGGTGGGTGTTGGAGGATTTTATGAAGGGCTTGGAAACATCGAAGTAGTTGATAGCAGTACGGGTAATGATAGTCTCTGGCGCTGTATTAATAAGGACGGTCAAATGATAATTGAGCCACAATTTAAGGGGGCTACCCCATTTTTTGACGGAAGAGCGGCATTTTGGGAGAAAAATGATCTGGGCCAAATTAAATGGGGATACATCAACAAAAACGGTGAAGTAGTGATAAATCCTATTTATGACTATGAAAAGAATTTCTCAGAAAATGTCGCTAATGTCCTTGTCGGTGCGGAAATAAAAGGTGTTTTGGAGTTTGAGGGCGGTAAATGGGGATATATCGACACTTCAGGTAATTTTATAATCAATCCACAATTTGACGATGCTGGGCCCTTTTCCGAAAATTTAGCTGCGGTTGAAATAGACGGAAAATGGGGATTCATTAATAAAAGCGGAAAATTCGTTATAGAGCCGAAATATAATTGGGCTTCGAGATTTTTCGAAGGACTGGCGTTAGTCGATTCTGAAGGGAAATACGGATACATTGATAAAGACGGTGATTATATTATAAAACCAAAATTTATAGATGCGGGCAATTTTTATAACGGATTGGCCAGAGTTAATTTCGGAGATAAATGGGGTTACATAAATAAAAAGGGCGAAAATATATTTAAAGATGATTACAAAAAACCATTTTTCGCTCGATAATCCGAAATATTAGTTAAGATATGATAGAACTATTCTATTTATATTTTTAAACTTTCAATATTAACCGAATAAATCGCCCCAAAAACCGATTGCCAAGCCCTTCATATTTCCTTAGATTGCAACATTTATAATGAAAATAATGGTGAACTTTTGATACGGGAGATTTGAGCAATGTACGGGAAGATCAAAGAAGACCTCCAGAGAGAACTCCAGGCCACGCGCGACGCCGGCCTTTATAAAGAGGAACGGGTAATCATGACCCCGCAGGGAGCCGAGATAAAGGTCAAGACCGGGCAGACGGTCCTTAACTTCTGCGCTAACAACTACTTAGGGCTATCATCGCACCCCAGACTGATCGAAGCCGCCCACAAAACGCTGGACGAGTGGGGTTACGGGCTGTCGTCGGTGCGGTTTATATGCGGTACCCAGGATATTCACAAACAGCTCGAGGCCAAGGTCTCGGAGTTTCTGGGCACCGACGATACCATCCTCTACGCCGCCTGTTTCGATGCCAACGGCGGGGTATTCGAACCGTTTTTCGACGCTGAATGCGCCATCATCTCTGATGCCCTCAACCACGCTTCCATCATCGACGGGGTCAGGCTATGTAAAGCCCAGCGGTTCCGTTACGCCAACAACGATATGAACGAGCTCGAGGATTGCCTGAAAAAAGCCAAGGATCTCAAGTACCGTATCGTCTGCACCGATGGGGTCTTCTCCATGGACGGCAACATCGCCAACCTGAAAGGTATTTGCGACCTGGCCGAAAAATATGACGCCATGGTCCTGGTGGACGACTCCCATGCTACCGGTTTCATGGGCAAGACCGGCCGCGGCACCCACGAATACAACGGCGTCATGGGGCGGGTCGATATCATAACTACCACCTTCGGTAAGGCGCTCGGCGGCGCGTCAGGAGGATGCACATCCGGTCATAAGGAGATAATCGAGTGGCTTCGTCAGAAATCGCGGCCGTACCTGTTCAGCAATACTCTCGCTCCTTCGGTTACCGGCGCCACATTGGAGATGTTCAACATCCTGATGGCCACCACCGAGCTTCGCGACAAGCTGGAAAGCAACCAGCGCTATTTCCGCAAGGCCATGACCGAAGCCGACTTCGATATCAAGCCCGGCGATCATCCCATCGTTCCCATCATGTTCGGCAAGTTCGAAAACGACGCCAAGCTGGCGCAGGATTTCGCCAAAGACATGCTGGCCGAGGGGATTTACGTTATCGGATTCTCCTACCCCGTGGTCCCTAAGGGCCAGGCCCGTATCCGTGTGCAGCTCTCCGCCGCCCACAATAAAGAGCACATCGACAAGGCCATCGAGGCGTTCATCAAGATCGGCAAAAAGCATAAGGTGATAGAGTAAACAATTTCGTGGTGTCGGCTCGCCTGAGCCGACACCAAAAATGAGGTCGGCAGTTTATCTGCCGACGCGCTGTTATAGGGACAGATCATCGGTCTGTCCTTTTTATATAATTTCCATTTTTATTATATTTATTTGAGATCTTTTCTGGACTAGGACTGTAAAACCATTTATAACATACATTCCTTAACAAGGAGAAAATTAATGAGCGTATTTTCCTCATGCAGGTTACTTATAATATCAAGCTTTACTATTTTGGCATCAATTTTACTATTCCCTTCAACGGGTGAATGCCAGGTAATTTCCGGTCATTCGCGATTTTTACTGGTGGCCCCCGACGCTCGCGGCAAAAGCCTGGCCGACGGCGGTAGCGTATTCTCAAAGAGCGCGGCCTCGGTATATTACAACCCGGCGCTCCTTGTAACCGGCTATCAGTTTTCGGCGGAGGTAAATTACTGTAAGCATTTGCCGCTTCTTTCAGATGTTTCAATTAGTAATTATTTCATTTCAAAAAGCCTTAATGACTGGGGCTATTTTGGTATAGGATATTCAAGGCATGATTATGGAGGTGGAGAACGACTGGACGAATATTATCGAACGATTAAACCTTACGCATATTCCCTGGGTATCTGGTATGCGATTTCATTCGATCCTTATAATTCGTGTGGAATAGGCGTCAAGTTTATAAAGATCCATGCGGGGCGATACAGAATAGATTCTTCGACGCTCGAGGCCTCGTCAATGGCAATTGATTTCGGGATGCTATCAAGAAATCACCTCCCGCAGGCGACCTGGCAAAATGACGAGATATTTTACCCCCATATTAACAGGCTTTTTAAGGTAGAGAGGGATAAGGGATTTTCCTTCGGGATTTCGTTCTCAAATCTTGGGAGGGATCTTGAATATGAACATTATCCTTATTCCGAATCCATTCCGAAACGGCTTCGCGTCGCCGCCGGATACCAGGCGGTGGATTCGGAGCCGGTGGGATTGCGTTTGACGGTTGACGCCACCAGAGTGCTGATCGATATGGATGATTCGTTCAGAGAAGAATGGAGTGAGGTTGCCTGGTCATACGGATTGGAATCGACTTTCTATTATATCGTTCATTTCCGCTTCGGCAGGTTATTGGATCGGGGCGATCACCAGCGATACAATACCATCGGATTCGGTGTCGGACCGGAGTGGCTGAGCTTGGATTATTCGTATGTGTTAGACAGCGATGATCGATGGAATCGAAGCGGCGAAGAATATTCGTTTTCCCTTAGATGTAATATTTCACCATAAGTCATGTAGCTCGGTAGCTTGCTACCGCCATCGGTATGGTTCCCAAGCGGCGCTTGGGAACCAGGAATATATAATTTGTAGGGACAGATCACCGATCTGTCCTTATTTAAATTAAAATACACCTACTCAAAATATAAATGGGATCTTTTCTGGATTATAACTATAAAACCATTTATAATATAATTTCCTGAGCAAAGGAGAATCAGATGGGTGTATCTTTTCCAGGCCGGCGTTACCTAATAGCAGGTTTTACTATTTTTGCGTCAATCACGCTATTGCCGGCATACGGGCAAAGCCAGGACGGCCATATTGAGGCTCGATTTCTCTTAATACCTCCCGACGCCCGCGGCAGAGCTCTCGGCGAGGGCGGCAGCGTCTTCTCCAAAGGGGCGATTTCCGCCTATTATAACCCCGCACTTCTGGTTACCAGCGAGCTGTTTTCCGGTGAGTTCAATTACAGCGATTACGCGCCCGATTTCGTTGACGGCATGTCCACCAAAAATATCTTCATATCAAATAATATAGATGATATGGTTTTTTGCGCCCTGGGATATACTAGATTTGACTTTTCCAATGGTTTAGATATACCCGAGTATGAGTCTGAATCTTATGACTATTCGCTGGGTATCTGGGCAGCGGTTTCATTTGACCCTCATAATTCATTGGGGGCGGGAATCAAATATATTAAAAGGTATCACCAATCATCTTATATGGGATCGGATTATGTATCATCGCGTGAAGGATCCTCCTACGCGTTCGATTTCGGCCTGCTATCCCGGAATCACCTGCCGGTTACCACCTTATACAACGATACGATTTATTACCCTGTCTTACACAAGCTGTTTAAAGTCGAGAGAGACAGGGGATTTTCATTCGGTATCTCCCTGGCTAATGTCGGTAAGGCAATGACATTCTTCGAAAAAGATAGAGCCGATCCAATTCCCAGAAATTTCCGATTCGCCGCTGGATATCAGGCGATCGACACCGAACCTGTAGGCCTGCGATTGACCCTCGACGCCACCAAACTGCTTATCGACGTTGATGATTCCTTTAAAGAGGAATGGAACGAAATCGTCTGGTCGTACGGCCTTGAAGCTACGTTTTATTATATTTTACATTTTCGCCTTGGACGGCTATTTGACCGCGATAGCTACCAACGGTTCAATACCGTCGGATTCGGTATCGGCCCGGAGTGGCTCAGCCTGGATTATTCCACGATTCTGGGAGATACCGATGATTGGCGCTGGAACAGAAGAGCTGAAGAATATTCGATCTCAATTAGATGTAATATTTCGCCGAATGATTTAAACTTGTAGGTCGGCCCCGCGGAACGCGGGGCTGCCGACACGCTGTTATTGGGACAGATCATCGACCCGTCCTTTATTTGTATCCATATAAATAATAATCGCTTGCAATATACAATCATAAACTCTATTATGGTTTAGAATTGAAAATACAATGCAAGCATCATCCGCACCGAAGGGGAAAGGCCATGAAAGTATTATCGAGCTATCTCAAAAGCAAATATGTTAGAGCCGGTATAATCGTTATTGCATCAGTCGCATTATTGCCTTCGATTGGGCAGTGTCAGGCACGGTATACAAATCCGCAATTCTTATTGATAGCCCCGGACGCCCGGGGCAAAAGCCTGGGCGGAGGCGGAAGCGTGTTTTCCATAGGCGCCATTTCCGCATATTATAATCCCGCGCTTCTTGTGACCAGCGAGGAGTTTTCGGGAGAGTATAATTATTGCGGTTATATGCCGAAAATCGCTGACGATTTATTCCCGAAAAATATCTACCTTTCTTCCAATTACAGGGATTTGCTCTATTTTGGAATGGGCTATTCCAAATTTAGTTACGGGGAACAGGAACGGATGGACGAATTGGGAAATCTGTTGGGTAGATTCGAATCATATGAATCTGCTCTGGGTTTCTGGGCCGCCATTACCTTTGATCCGGACAACTCATTTGGAGCCGGAATTAAATACATTGAAAGCCATCTGGCGGAAGTCGGGGCCGGGTCGGAAAGAGGTAGAGGCGATGCCTCGACCGTTGCTTTTGATTTCGGCATATTGTCTCGAAACCATCTTCCCGAAGCAACCTGGCAGAATGAAAAGATATTTTATCCTGATCTCCGCAGGCTTTTCGGGGTGGAAAGAGATTTGGGATTTTCATTCGGTGTGTCGATCGCGAACCTGGGCGAAGGTCTGGAATATATCGATGAGGACCAGTCCTATCCTCTCCCAAAACGACTTCGTTTAGGCCTCGGATACCAGGCTATCGATTCGGAGCCGGTCGGATTACGATTGGCCGTCGACGCCACCAAAATATTGGTTTATATGAATGACCCCTTCGAAAGAGAATGGTACGAAATCGTCTGGTCGTACGGCTTGGAATCTACCTTCTATTATCTGTTTAGTATCCGATTCGGGCGTATGTTAGACCGCGATGGCCATCAGAGATTTAATACTATCGGATTCGGTATAGGGCCGGAATGGTTCAGTCTGGATTATTCCCGCGTTCTGGATAGCGATATCGACTGGAATCGAAGAGGCGATGAATATTCAATTTCGATCAGATGCAATATCTCCCCGAAGACTTTTAAGAACTTTTAATAACAGAAATCTGCAGGGTACAGCTAGCCAAGGCCAAGCGGTATCATTAGAAAAATATTATTTCCCCGGCGGCGTATATACTACCCCGTGCTCGAGATAAAACTTGAGCAGGGTCAGCGCCTCACCCCAGCAGCAGGCGCACTCCAGGATCATGGCGCGGGCCTCGGAGGTATCAGGATAACCGGATTCGGTCAATGTAACAACCGTGCCGCCGTGTTTCCCCTCCAGCGCCAATTCCACCGTCGTGAAATAACTTTCCCCACCGGGTACCATTCGAACGCGAAACTATTCGGCCTCTCGGCTTTGACGACCCTGCATTCGGTCTCAGCGCTGTAGAAATCCTGTCCCCAATCCTTCCAGCGGAACCACATCCTCCCGTCCGGTCTTGGATCAATCTCGGTGGCATGGGTGAAAAACGTGTTCCAGTCATCGCCGGATGTAATAGTATAGAAAACCTTCTCCGGCGGCGCAGCGATAAATACTCTATGCTTGATATCTTTTCCGAATTGTCCTGACATATCTTCCTCCATAAATCTGTGAATAGGCGAATCTAATTGAAACATAAATCGATATCAATATGTAATGTTAATATGGAGATAGAAAGAAACAATAGGATTGACTATTTCAAAAAACCATTTATCTTAAAATAAGCAAATTAAACTTATCTTCAACGCCTTTACAAGAGGTCCAAAATGAGAAAAATCTACTATCCTAAAACGTTCTTTACGGCTATCATCTTTTTGCTCGTGGCGATAACGGCTTTTGCCCAGTGGCCGGTTAGCTCCGACAGTAACATGATCATATGCGATCGGTTCGGCGACCAGTGCATACCGAAAATCGCCGCCGCATCCGATGGCGGCTGCTATGTCAGCTGGTTCGATCATTCCTCCGGTAATTACGATGTTTACATGCAGCGGTTGAACGGCAACGGCGTGATTCAATGGGATTCAGGTGGAATGTTGATAAGCAACGAAACGCAGGAAACCTGGCTCACCGATTACGATATGACGGTCGATGGTGACGATCATGCCATAGTGGTGTTCAACGATACCAGGGCTGGCGGCGACTGGGATATCTACGCCTATCGAATTAGCCCGAATGGAGATTTTATCTGGGGTACGAGCGGCCTGACACTTTCCGATAATGTCAACTTCGAGGCCAATGCGGTGGTTACTGTAACATCATCCGGTAATTTCGTCTTCGCCTGGCAGGATGAAATCTCGGTCTATCTTCGAAAAGTCGATCCCCAGGGGACCGACATGTGGTCGCCGCATACGATCAATATCACATCAACATATGGTACGGTGAAGCCTCGAATCGTCTCGGCCGAGAGCGACGACGTTATCGTGGCGGTAATGCAGGCCAGCGGCCCGAACTACTGGGACCCTCAACATCTATATGCTCATAAGTTCGATTCTCTTGGCGTTGAACAATGGGGAAGCGGAGGAGTAGCTATCAGCACCGCCGGGGGAATCGCTCCTTATATGGATTATGATCTTACTTCTGACGGTGACGGGGGAGCATATTCTTTCTGGTATGATGACAGAGATATGAGTCTCAATGCATACGTCCAGCATATTCTTTCCGACGGCGCGATGGCCTGGACGGCCAACGGCGTTCAGGTTTCACTTGCCGCCGGAGAACTGCAGATGTACCCCTCCCTGGTCCGCTTCTCATCCTCCAGCGAAGTGCTGGTATTCTACCTGGCAACCGATATAAACCAGAACCTGAATGGCGTCCACGGGCAGAAACTCGACTCTCTGGGCACCCGGCAATGGGGCTCGAACGGAATCGTTTTCGTACCTATGACTAACCAGACCAGAAGCCATATTTCCGCCCAACCTCAACCCGAAGGAGCCGTCATAGTCTATAAAGAATACCCGCCCGGCAGCGCTATTCAAAGCTATATAAAAGCCACCAGGGTCGATATGGACGGCAATCAGGTATGGAGTACATCGCCGGTCGATATGTGCTCGAACCTGAGTGAAAAGATACGTGTCCCGACGACAGTTAATGATTCAGGCATGGTGATTGCCGCCTGGGATGATGGAAGGTTAGATCCCAACGGCGACATCTATCTGCAGAATATCAATGCCGACGGTTCCCTGGGACCGCCATCAGGTTCCTCCGGATGCGAATATGTGGTAGGCGATGTTAACAACAGCGGCGCCTATAACGGCCTCGACATAACTTATGGTGTGGCGTTTTTCAAAGGAGGCGCCGCCCCTCCTTACCAATGCGAATGTACGCCGGGCAACTTCTGGTATGTCGCGGGTGACGTCAATAACAGCTGCTCGTTTAACGGGTTGGATATTACCTACGGCGTGGCGTACTTCAAGGGCGGCGCCGACCCGATACCATGTGATGATTGCCCGCCGGTAGAATAAGCACATCTCGTTCCCAGGCGCCGCCTGGAAACGAGTAAAAACCAATTGCTATTACAAAGATAGTATAGGGGTTCAAAATTGGAGCCCCTGCTGTAATTTGTTCAATTAAATCCTATCCCAGCGTTACATCCAGATAAAGCATCACCACAATGCCCACCATGGTGCCGATTGTCGCCAGCCTCTCGTGGCCTTTGCGGTGCGTTTCCGGCACGATCTCATCGCTGATGACATAAAGCATGGCGCCCGCGGCAAATCCCATGGCATAGGGGAGTATCGGCGCCGCTATTGTCACCGCCCAGGCGCCGAACAGAGCCAGCGGTATCTCAACCAAACCGGCCCGGATTCCCACCAGGCTGGCGTAAAAATATGTGCCCATTCCAACGCCAAGAGCGGCTACCGCCACCGCAAGACCCTCGGGTATATTCTGAATTCCGATCGCCAGCATCAATTTTAGCGCATTATCAATATCCCCGGACCCGAATCCCACGCCCACCGCCAATCCTTCAGGCGCATTATGAAGTGTGATGGCGATAATAAAAAGCCATACCGCCCTTATTCTCTTTGTCTTAATGCCTTCAGGTCCCTTAACCGCGTGCTGATGCGGGAAGATGTGATCGGATAGATCCAGAAGGATCACACCCAGCGCTACCCCGATTATAACGGGCCATATACCGCCGTAGTCAATACCCGGCAGGATAAGACTGGTGAAACTGGCGGTGAGCATTATACCGGCCGCAAATCCCAATGAAACATCAAGAAATTTCTCCGATGGTCTTCTCCAGAGCAATACTATCAACGCACCGATAGCGTTAGTCAGGGTAATAAATAAACCACCGATCAAGCCCTGCCAGATCGGGTTCGATCCGGCAATCGCCCTGAAAGCATTTTCAATCCAGCCTGTCTCCATCATCTACCCCTTCAAAATCGTTTAATCTCGTTTGTTATGTGAATATGATTCTCATTATCATATTCAATATAATCCAAGGTCTTAACCCTCTCAACAACTATTTTGTTCCGGATGCGCTTTCCTTCTGGCGGGCCTTCGGCCCCCCGTAAAGGCCGATATCCGAACGAGTCCCATCGGAGTCCGTCAAAAGCGGGTTGCCGGTTTCTTTAAGCGGCGAATCGGGCAAAAGGCGGAAATCCTCCGTATCAGCAAATCCGGGATCTACGCTGATATTTCCTTTTTTATCTGTATAATCCGGCATATCTCCGTATTCGCCGTCTTTATTGCTCCAAACGTCGTTATAAGAGATATCAAAATTATATAGCGTTCCGTAATTCCAGATTCCCACGCAGGGACATACCCACTGATCCCTCCAACCGTTATTCACGACAATATTATTCGAAAATCTTCCCGTGCATTCATCCGACCAGATGGCCATCCCGCAGTTGCCGTTGTTGTAGACAATGTTATTAGTGGCGTCCATATATGATGTCCCCGTGGCGATAATGCCCCAGCCGAGGTTATCCCGGACAATATTATTGGAGCATACCACCCGGCTGTCTCCGAAGGAACCTATCCCCTTCCAATAATTGGATATCCGGTTACGCACAATGACCGCATTGGCATCCCAGGTTATGCCGATTCCCGCCCCCCGCCCACCGTTGATGATATTGTCAGCTATATAAGCCGTGGCTCCTCTATATAGCGCGATCCCGTCCCAGGTGTTATTTTTGATACGGTTGTTGATTATAAACAGCTCCGCTCCCTCTCTACCCATAATACCGCCGATACCCACCACCACCGATTCAGGGCGATCGCTGTTGTCGGCGATAAGGCAGTTCTCGATCGTGACTCTGCCCCATTTCACCACCACCGCGGCATCGGTCGCCATACCGTCCAGATCCCTCTTCCCCCCGGTTATCTGCAGGTTCGATATATATGAACCGTAACTTCGTAAAAACAAAACTCCGTAGCCGGCGCCGGTTACCAGGACGGTCGAATCCACGCCCGAACCAATTATGGTGAGACCTTTATTTTCGACTAAAAAACCGCGGCTGGCTTTTACCGGCGTAACATGATCTTCGCAATTACCGCAGAGGCTCTCCGGATAGGCGTATGACTGCGATACATATTTTCCCGGCCCGATAATCACCGTATCGCCGTGGGAGCAGCGGTCCAGAGCGGCCTGGAGATTCCTGAACGGTTTTGTTACGGATCCATCGCCTCTAACGTTATCCCCCAGATCATCGACGTGAAAAGTCCCGGCCGGTACCGCCGTGGATGATACCAACAACGCGGATATTATTAAGAAGCCTCTCAGCATATCGTTTTATTAGGAGCGATTTCGCCCCCAGTCAAGATTTTATAATACCGACCCCTCCAAAAATGGCGATGAAAATGCAATTTTATCAGATATAATTATCAAAAGACCGGGAACGCCGGCCCAGGTATAGCACCTTCACCATATTTTTCCCGTGCCTGTCGCGGAATTATTTTGCCGCCGATACGCAACCAATTGCGATTCAACGTGATACAATGTCGTAGCATTTTGAAACAATCTCGCTTATCGGGAGCCGATTTTGCGGATAATTCCCTTAAACGTCACAGGGGAGGCACCGTGATTTACAGTTCTCATACAAATTCGCTCCGCCACATTACCGACTTGATCAAAGCCAAACTTGAGCTGGGAAAATCCTTTGAAAAACTCTCTTCGGGGATGAAAATCAACAGGGCTTCCGACGATCCTGCCGGCCTGGTAATATCGGAACAAATGCGGGCAAGGATAGGGGAAATATCGCAGCTAATTAGAAACATCGAATATCAAAACAATAAATACACCGTCGCTGAGAGCGGCCTCGCCGCCATGCAGGTCAATCTGCAGGAGATAAGAAACGTGGCTCTGGCGGCGTCCGACGAGGGGGCGGTAACGGACGATATGCGCACCGCCTATCAAACCGTCGTGAATAGAAATATCGAGGGTTTTAATAACATTATTAAAAATACAAGCTTCGGTACCCAGGCCCTTTTAGATGGCTCCGAGGGTTCCGTGGCGGATATAAAAGAGCTGGATAATCTCGATATCACCGACCCTGAACAGGCCCGTCTGGCGGTGGGTATTATAGATGAGAAAATTAACGAGATTCTTAATCTCAGGGGAGAAATAGGCGCCAAACAGAAATACCAGTTCGGATCGCAAAAATCGAACCTTCAAACGGAATTAATCAATCTAACGGCTGCGGAATCGAGCATTCGCGATACTGATATGGCTCGAGAATATGCAAATATGGTGTCATACGAAATCAAGTTGAAAGCCGGGATGTCTCTTCTGGCTCACAGACACCTGTTATCCGGATTTTTAGTCAACATAATCGCCAGATAATCGTTTTTTATTATACAATATAACCGCAGATCCTACTTTCGGCGGTCTTTGAAGTGATCATATCCGTTAGGCTCGATTTCAGCAATCGCTCCGTCTCTTCCCTGTAGTTTGATTCCAGTCTCCTCTTTCGTTCTGCCTATGGGGTAAACGGAACATCCTCCGGAATTCATCGAATCCCTCAATTTATAATATAAATGTTCCGGTACCGTTCCCATCAATACATAATCCTCGCCGCCGTAAAGGGCGAAGTCTGTCGCGTCCGGACCATTGATATGGCAATATTGCCTGCACTCTTCGGAAATCGGTAAATCGCTTTCCCTGACAAGCGCCCCCACCTTCGATTCCCTGCAGATATTACCCAGGTCGGCCATAACCCCGTCGGATATGTCAATTAACGAGGTCGCGAAACCCGACGATGATATAATCTCTCCCTCCTTTAGATGGGGATGCGGCGAGACATGCGCCCCGGTAAGAGAGCCGTACTTTTTTATACTTAACGCCCGCTTCAAAATATCAAGTCCCGCGGCCGATGATCCGACCTCGCCGGTCACGAAAATCACCTGATCCACTCCCGCCCCCGATCGATACAGAACCTTATCTTTTGAAGATTCGCCCACCAGAAATATGTTAATAAACAACAATTCGGGCGACAGCGATGTATCCCCTCCAATCAGATCGATTTTATATTCAGCCGCCAGGGACGACATCCCCGATACCAGCTTATCAAGGTAATCGATTTCGGTGGATTCCGGAGCTCCCAGGGAAAGCAGGGCGTACAACGGTTTCCCTCCCATGGCGGCGATATCCGATATATTGACCGCCAGCGCTTTTCGGCCGAGATTTTCGGGACTCATAAATCCTTTCGTAAAGTGTACCCCTTCGACAAGAACGTCGGTCGTAAGCAACATCACCTTGTCGTTGGACGATTCCACTACCGCGCAATCGTCTCCGATACCTTTTATAACGTTTTCTCCGGCCGGCCCGACTATACCTCTTATCATTTCGATTAATCCGAATTCGCCTAAATCGTTCAGTTTCATTTGAGTCTAAATATACAATAAAAAAACCGCCCGACCCAAAAAATCCGGCGGCGGTTTTTCAGAAAAATCCGGCTTATTTATCCGGTTTTTTGAACTGATCCTCAAAGATCCTTTCGAATGTATTTTTGGGAACGACGTAAACGGCATTTTTCCCGTCTACAACGGCGTATCTCTGCTCCTCATCGTCGACGGGCTTGCTGAATTTTACCAAATTACTTTTGCCGGCGTTATCCATGGCCAGAAAAGTATAATCCGGATTTTCAAGTCCGAATTTATCCATATTTTCCGGATCGGTGATCCCCGATGCCCTTATGCTGGAGAGGGTGGAGTGCAGTCTTTTTATCTTGCTCTCCTCGAGCCTCAGCCCTTTTTCGGGGGAAATCTGTGTCCAGATCTCCTCCGGCGGAGCCAGGGTATCCTCCGACGGTTCCTGTAAGAGCGCAAACTCAAATTCGGTTTTGCCCCTTTTTATTTTATAGGACTTTATCTGATCCCTGGGGATATCGATTAGGGCCAGTTCCACCCATCGGTCGGTGGGTAGTTTTTTCTCCGGGGGCGCGTTCCAGGCCGCGAACCGCGAGATAAAATTATCATCCGCCAGGTATACTATCGGCGATCCTGCCAGCCGCATGAAACAACCGCGGCCGCCGCTACCTTTTCCGATATAGGCGTGGAGGAGTTTCGATCCCTCCTCATCGAAAATTTCGATCTGCAGCGCCCGCTCATCGGTAATATCGAAATCTTCATATAGCTCGGCGGACTCCCCCCTGATCTGCCCGCTGACATCGTTTAAGTTCGTAAATAGATTATCGATATCGGTTTTCTTGGCGGGAGCGTTGTAGGCGTTGGTCACCACCCACCCGGTATCGATTCTGGCGAAATGCAATCCTGAATCGGGGTAATCGCGTTTGTAAATATCCACCCTGGCCGCCATTTCAGAATCGAATTCGATATCAAGGGCCCCCAGGCTTTCCGGCGCGCTGGTAGGGGAATCGACATTTCTCAACACCACCCATAAAATCAACAACGCGCCCAGTACAATCAGCATCGAGTAAATAATTCTCTTGTTCATTTATCTCACACCTCCGGCAGCCTGTTCAAGAAGTCTCCTGTACGCCAATCGTTTATCGCGCCTGACGATCATCCTGAAAACGCCAAACGCTACTATAACCGCCGGCGCCAGCAGAATGGTAAAAATCCTCCAGAGTATCTTTGAAAGCGGAGAGGTCTCCTTCAGGAAACGAACTTGAATAATCTTGCTCCTGATATGAAGCAGATCCTCGCTCAAGGCGAATCCCTCAATGGCCTTTAACAACAGATCTTCATGAGACGGTTTCTGACCCCGGAACCCGGCCTCCGGTATGAATTGATCGGAAAAAATCTCGTTGTTGCCTATAAACATTAATCTGCCCGGAGCCGGAGTCACGGATTCAACGTCAGAGAGAGCTTCGACTGAATCGGGTAGATCCTGCCATTTCGGCGGAGGCTGATTCTCGTATGGATCCGGGAACTGCCCCTCCAGGATCACCGCCAGAGGCTGACGCCCGATTTTCTCCTGGTAGTCGGGATTGGCAACATCGCCCGCCAACGGCAATCCTGAAAATTCGGCCTCCCAGGTATCGGAGCTGGAGGTCATCAATACCGAAAGCTTGAGTCCGAGCTCGTCGACTTTCGTAGAATCGATCTTTATGGGGGAACCCCAGAGATAAACCATGGGGCCCAGATTGGCGGTAAACGCGTAATCCTGGTTGATATTTTCCGGGGAGATCCGGATCTGCACCGGCGATTGAACGTCAAGGTTCACCGGAACCGTAAGAAAACCGAACGACTGCTGGGCTTGGACTCCGACCACCTGATTCTGCGCGTCCATCATGATTTTGTCACCCAGCGAGATACCGTAGTTCGAAATCAATCCGTTGATTCCGGGATCGGCCTTGGCCGGCATAATCATGACGTCTCCGCCCCGACCGGGACTGTAATTAAACCTGTACGCCTGTGACGCGATTATCACGTCCTTGCCGGCGTAAAGCTGTCTGGCGATCTCATACTTTTGCCTGTCCGAAAGGCTTTTGGGTTCCACCACCAGTATCGCCTTGACGTCATCCGGCAGAGTCTCTTTCGAGGACAGCTCTATCCGGCTTAAATTGTAGCCGAGCTGCCTGTAAGTATTCGCGAGGTTTTGATACCTGTCGTTCTTTTCGGGTATCTGCTGTCCCATCGTTTGCATAAACTGGCGCATTCTGGGATCGTTATATCTGGGATCCATCGGCTCATAGGGAGCCACAAGGGCGATAACCGGGGGAGCTTCCTGGGTCATCTTGAATATTATCGAACAGATATCGTATTCGAGACTGGGCAAACTCGAGGGCATAACCTGGGGAATGACTTCGTCCGGCTTATCCAGATAAGATATCGATATCGATGAAAAGACTTTTTTAATGCCGACGGCGTCCCGTTCAGTGGTTCGCAGAGTAAAAGGGGCAATGCCCTTTTCCGTCAAGCTCTGGGCAAGTTCCTCGTTTCCGGTCGGATCGATGACCTCGTATTTTATTTTGCCGGAGATCTTTTTGAATTCCTCGAGCTTGTCGGTGATATTCCTCTCGATATCCTTCATGCCGGGCGGCATTTTCTCTTCCGGCGTAACATAATACCTGATGGTCACGGTGGTCTTGAGGTCCTCGATTATATTTTTCGCGGAATCGCTTATGGTATAGATCTTGCCTTCGGTAGCATCCCACCGTCCCAGCGGCAGCTGATAGACTATTATATTGAACATAGCCGCCACGGCGAGCATAACCACGGCCGCGCCGGTAAACGTAAGATCGGCCTGCCGTCTCATCCTCTGCTCCACCGTCAGGGCGTTCAGAACCAGGAATACCGCCGTGAAGGACAAAAAGTACACGATATCGTTGATGCTTATCACGCCCTTATACATGGTCTCGAAATGCCCCAGCGACCCGACGGACCTCTGAA
Organism: Candidatus Zixiibacteriota bacterium; assembly: GCA_020344055.1. Classification (GTDB taxonomy): domain Bacteria; phylum Zixibacteria; class MSB-5A5; order UBA10806; family UBA10806. The sequence goes on from CP070813.1 coordinate 276,883, forward strand.
GAAAGGTGCCCAGTCCGCCGATCCACGAATCCAGCTGCGCCGCGATGGGAAGCCAGCCCAGAAGGTGCAGCAACATCGCTCCTATCACAGCCATCACCCAAGCCGTTATCTGGTCTTTAAAAAGCCCCGAAAAAAACAGCCCAAGTGAGGTATACAAACCTCCCAGAAACAGCAATCCGAGATATCCGCCGAATATGGGGCCGCCGTCGGGATCTCCCAGGATTATAATCGCTATCATAATCGGTAACGTACCCAGCAGGTACAATACGTAGAATCCCAGGCCCGCGAAAAACTTGCCTAAAACCAGATGCATCGATTTTACCGGAAGCGATTGCAATAGGGCAATCGAACCCGATTTCTGCTCCTCCGCCCAGAGCCTCATGGTGATAGCGGGAAGGAAAAACAGCATCAACCACGAATTTATGGAGAAAAAGTCCCTCATCTCGGCAACGCCGGCGGCAAAGAAGAAAAAGAAACTGTACAATCCGGAGCAAACCGCCAGTATCGCGACTATGAATACATAAGCGATGGGGGAATTGAAATAGGATGAAAATTCTCTTCTAAAAATAGTCATTACGTTTTTCATAGCTATTTCTCCACTTTCTCGCCGGATAATTTCTTCTCCGAACCAACCTTGACGTAATAACGGAAGGCTTCCTCCATGGAGGATTTATCCCGTTTAAATTCCCTGATCAGCCAGCCATTGCTGTTCAGCTTTTCGGCCAGCTTAATCCAGGCGTTCCCGTTGGAGGACGATTCGACCCTTGCCGTCGAGAATCCTTCTTTCTCGACTATATTATAATCCAGCTGCAACTCTTCCTTGAGGCCGTCGAGCATGACCGCAAGATCTCCCCTGGAAACTTTCACGCTAAGCGTAAACCTCACCGCCTGCGACACTTTTGACTGCAGTTCCTCCAGGGTCCCGTCGGCCACTATGAATCCGTCGGTAATAATAACTACCCTATCGGCGATGGCCTCGACTTCCTGCAATATATGGGTCGAGAAGATAATGGTTTTATCGTGTGCCAGCGACCTTATAAGATCACGTATTCCGATAATTTGCATCGGATCCAATCCCGACGTCGGTTCGTCGAGAATGAGCACCTCGGGATCGTGGATCAGCGCCTGGGCCAGCCCCGCCCGCTGAATGTAACCCCGAGACAAGGTGCCCACGGTGGTCTTGAAAACCTCCCGTAAACCGCAGGCGTTAACGACGTACTCGATTCGTTCCCTTAGCCTGGAATCGGACAATCCCCTGGCTTTGCCCACAAAATCGAGGTATTCCGAAACCTCCATCTCACCATACAGAGGAGGCGTTTCGGGCAGATAGCCTACCCTACGACGAACCTCGATCGGTTCTTTAAGGATATCGTATCCGGCAACCTTCCCGCCGCCCGAGGTGGGGACGATCTGAGTGGTAAGAATCTTCATCGTGGTCGTCTTCCCCGCTCCGTTGGGTCCCAGAAGACCCATGACCTCTCCTTTATTGGCCTTCAAGGAAGCGTCGGAAACGGCCACGACGGAACCGTAATTCATACTTAAACCGTTAGCTTCAACCATTTCAAATACCCTTTATCTGTTTGTCCTAAGCCTCTCAATTTCACAGCCGGTAAATTAATATTATACTCCGGCGAATTTTCAAGGTTCGCATAATACAAAAAAAAATTCCAATTTTCCATATTTTTAATGCAGATATTTCAAATATTCCCTTTCGGGCCGTCAAATCCAGTTATTTCACTTATTTTAATTTGCCCCCGATATTAACAACAATTATATTGAATCCACCCTCATTTTCGAGGCTTTGGGTGAATGTGATTTTGTGAGTGAGTAAAAAGCGAGGTGAATATGCACGGCGGTAATGAGAAATTCTCCTGGAAAAACGTACTTCCCAACTGCAAACCGATAACAAGGGTGCTCTCCGCGGGATACGACCCGGCGTTTTCCGAGATGTCGGCGAAAACCCCTATTTTCCCCACGTCGACTTTTCTTTTCAAATCCGCCGAACATGGAGAGAGATTTTTTTACCTGATGAGTCACCCCGAGGAAAGAGGGCAGGACGAAGATCCCGGGCTGATTTATTCCAGGATGAACAATCCCAACATGGAAATAGCTGAGGATAAGATGCTGGTTCTGGAGCCCGGCGCCGAGGACGCCGCGGTCCTGCCATCGGGGATGTCCGCCATTTCCACTATGTGCCTGGCGCTTCTCAAACCCGGCGATATAATTTTATATTCGGCGCCCGTCTATGGAGGGACCGAGCACCTTTTCGAAATGGTTTTCCCCAAATTCGGGATCGAAACCAAACCGGTTTACTCCCCGGAGGCAAGCGAGTATCGGGGCAACCTCGATAAATACAAAGACCGGATCGCCATGATATTCATCGAGACTCCCACCAATCCCACAATCGTCCATACCGATATTCAGGAAATCGCAGGGTTGGCAGGGGAATATAGATCGGCCGAAAACGGGATTAAGGTGGCTGTCGATAATACCTTCATGGGGCCGGTCTTCCAGAATCCCATCCCGCTGGGCGCGGATCTGGTGATATACTCCGCCACAAAATTCATCGGCGGGCACTCCGACCTGATCGGCGGTTTCGTGCTCGGGAAAAAAGGCGATATCCGGCTGATAAAATCCTATCGTTCCGTTCTGGGAGCGACCACCGATCCTTTTTGCTGCTGGATGATATCACGGTCCCTCGAAACAATCGATCTCAGGGTGAAAAAATGCTCCGAAAACGCCGCCAAAATCGCCGCTTTCCTGGCCGATCACCGCAAAATAAAAAAAGTGGTTTATCCCACCGTTCTGGATAAGGAAAGCTCACAATATCAGATCTATAAAAAGCAGTGCCGGGGCCCGGGGGCTCTGATCTCCTTTTATATCAACGGAGGGAAAAAAGAAGCCTTCTCCCTATTGGACAATGTGGAGGTCTGCAAGCTCGCCGTCAGCCTGGGAGGGACCGAAACCTTGATACAGCATCCCAGACGGATGACCCATGCTGACGTATCCGACGATATGTGCGAAAAAGTTGGACTGACTGACTCCATGATCCGACTCTCGGTCGGCATCGAGGACCCGGACGACATAATTGACGATCTGAAAAAAGCGCTGGGAAAAGTCGGTTAACAAATATCGTTCCGTAAATTTATATTTGTTTCTTTTCTAAACGTTTCATTCTTTTTATGAATCGCCTTTTATTTTCCCGGTGGGCGTCTAATTATTATTTTTCGATAGAAAAGGGGGGCGATCTGCCATGTTACCGGACAAGAAGACCATGCTTAAAAAAATGCTTGAAGCCAACCTGCTTGACCGCAAACAGGTTAGCGAGGCTATTGCGTACTGCAAAAAACAGAACGAGGACCTGTACCATTACCTCACAACACGTCTGGATAAATCATCCGCAAAAATCAATCGATTCTTTATCGATAACTTCGATTGCCACCCGATTATTCTCAACGACATCGTATTAAATCCCGACGTCCTAAATATGGTGCCCACCAGTTTAATGGTAAATCATCTGATCGTACCGGCTTTTCAAATCAGACAGAGAGTCTATCTGGCCGTCTCCGATCCACTGGATATAGACGGCCTTAGGGCTGTTATGAAATATACGGGCGAAAGAAGCGGCATTTTGCTGTCATCGAAGGATCATATAATCAAGGCCTTAGCCGAATATTTATTTAAACCAAAAATCGCCTCGATTATGAAATGATATCTCTAATCTATTATAATCAAACGTGTTCGGCTTGATTCATCGGGCCGGTTGCCTGTGACAGCAATTACAGGCGACAATTTACTTTTTCAGAATCCCCGTTACCACCCTCTCTATACCGCCAAGATCATTATGTGAACGTAGATCCATGAAAAGAGGAAACATAATCTTTTTTACCGTCTCGGCTTGACCCAGACCGACTTCAAAGGCCATAAGCCCGCCCGGCTTTAAGATTCTCGGCGCCCTCCTGCTTATCACCTTGAAAAATCTCAAAGGATCCTCCGGGCTGAAAAGCGCCGTTCGGGGCTCATGCTCTATAACCTCGGGCTGGAGCCTCTCTTTCTCGTATTCCGCTACGTAAGGAGGATTCGATACGACGCAATCGAAGACATCCAGACCCTCGATAAATTTTCTATCAAGAATATCGCCCGCCATAAATTTCGTATACTCTTGAACATTATTCAGGGCGGCGTTCTCTCTGGCTAGATCCAGGGCATCCGCGCTGATATCCACGCCAACGATATAAGTATCTGCAATGTTTTTGGCGAGAGCTATGGCGATATTCCCTGAGCCGGTCCCGATATCGAGGATTTTCGGCGATTCGAAATCCTTAAGCACTTCAATAACAACTTCAACCAGAATTTCCGTTTCAGGGCGGGGAATCAGAGCCCGCGGGTCGCATCTTATTCTTGCGTTATAAAACTCGACGTAACCTACCAGGTATTGCAGGGGTACTCGCTCCGCGCGCCTGTAAATCAGTTTTATATATTTGTCAATTTTATCCGGATCTACTGTTCTTCGCGGATTTAAAAGAAGTTCGGGCCGCCTCATATCCAATACATGTCTCAAAAGGATTTCAGCCGAAACATCGAAATCTTCTATGCCGGTTTTTTTAAGCTGTTTTTTGCCCCAGTCAAGCAGAGAACCTGTATCCCAGCTACGCCCAGCCGTCAATAATTTCCCTTTCGAAAAAAGCGGGAATGGAATCGTTCATCGTCCTGAAGTCCCGGCAACCGCCATGCATACGGAGCCGGCGGGCGTGATCTGGATAATTGTTGTCGTCTTGAAGGGAGAGCCGATTTCTAAGTTCTGTAAAACTCCCCATCATAATGGCGGCGGACGCGAAAGCCGATACTTCGAGAAAATCCCTTCTTTTCATATCCTAGTTCTCCGTTGTTTTCTTTTCGGCAAAGAAACCGTACCCTAACGCCAGCCTCAGGGACGATCCCGTAAACTCGAACGTTTTCTCGACCGGCTCTCCTACGAGGTTAAATTCCTGCCATTTCATCCGGTAATCGAATTCAAAGAAATACCGGGAACTGAAAAAATAACGGATTCCCCCGAAAACGGCGGCCCAGTAGGAATCATCGGTCCGTTTCGAAAAAATGTTTGAATCCTTGAACCTGCTGAAACCGGTATCCATGCCAAATACCAGCCTGGTGCCTCCGGATTCGGTTATCTCGTATTCATAATCTCCCAGAAATCCCACGCCCCAGGAGGAGATATCCGACGTACTGTTGCCGGGATTTATATTTTTGCTGAAAAATGATACGATTGCCCCGGTCCTGAATCCTTCGTCGAAACAGTAATACAATCCCGATTCCACCGACATATTGTCGTAAATCTCATAGCTGTTTCTGTCGGAACTGCCGAATTCGACCTTGCTCAATGGAAGATATTCCGTGCCGAGGCTTATTGAAATCCCTTCCGATGCCGGGACTCCGCTGGAAATAAACGGGATAACAAATAGCGCCGCTATAACCTTCCTGTACATCAGGCCGCCGTTAAATTGAAATTGTTGATTTTCATAAACGGTACCAGCATGAGCGCCCCGTACTGAGGGATAAGTCTTTGCTGCGCGGAAAGCATCTCAACGTTGGAGAAGGCCTCCAGCATGGACTGCTGGACTCTCATATCAACTACAGGCTTAGTAATCTTTCCGCTTTCGATAAGAAAGGTGCCGTCCCGCGTATACCCTGTCACCAGTGTCCTCATGGGATTGAGGAAATTCAGATACCAGAACCGGGTTATATAAATTCCATGCTCGGTCGAGCCTATCATCTCATCCACGCTGTAATTGCCGGGATTGATAACCATGGCCTTGGGATACGGCCCGTACGAATTATCGGGCGGGAGAGCATGTCCGGTAGATTGCGTACCGGCAAGATTAGCGTAATAGCTGTTGTAGACCCCGGCTCTCGCAATACCGTTTTCTATTATGGTAACCTTACGCTTGGGGGCTCCCTCATAATCGAACGGCAGATACTCTATCTGCGGATGGAACGGATCTTCGGTGATGGTTATGTTTTCGCCCATAATCCGCTCACCGAATTTACCGCTCATAAAGCTCCTGTTCTGATGAAGCAGTTTACCGCCGAAACCGAGGAACGCCAGAAACAGAAGGAAATTGGCGACCGCGTCGGGCTCCAGAATCACCGTGTAGTTTCCGGGTTCCAGTTGAACGGGGTCGGTCTTATATGACGCCTTATCGAGCGCTCTTTGAGATACCGCTTTAAAATCGAACTTCTCGATATCTCTTCCCGCGGCCTGAGCCCAGCCAGCGAGCCCGTTTTCCGCCGTCGCCGTAAGGGTGAAACGGTATTCGGTATTGCTGGCAAAACTCTCGGTGCCCAGGGAGTTAGCCACGGCCAGCGAGGTTCCGGAGTTCTGCAAAGTGCCGGCGCAGGAAAGCGAATCCGATTTCGCTCTTTTGACGATATCGGCAACCGCATCAGCTCTGCCGCTCGCGGAATGGTCGAATGTCTTTTTATAAAAGCCGTCCGTTTTCATTATACTCTGCGAATCCGGCAGCGAATTGAAATCGGGATCGTCCTTCTGGTTTCGAGCTATCTCCTCCGCGTTCTGGATCAACCTTATCAGGCTGTCCGGAGTGATATCATTGGAGCGAGAGACGCCTATTTTCTTGCCGAATATCGCCCGGCACCAGATGGTGGAATCGGAACGTCCCATATTCTGATGAATAAGGTTTTCCGCGAAACGGGTAAGGTAGAACTCCTCCGATTCACAGACCAACTCGGTCTGATCGGCCCTGGAGCTTTTCAGCGCCTTTTTGAAATCGCCGAGAATATTCTCATTTATCATCAAGCACCAACCTTCACGTCGGATACCAGTATGGGCGACGCTCCCTGGGCGGTCCTGGCGTTCTGCCCCGGCTGTCCCTTCCCGCAATTCGGCGTCCCCCAGACTTTCCAGGAGGACTCATCGGCTACGCCTTTGACCGAACTCCAGAAATCTATGGTTTTGCCGGAAAAGGTCGGATTTTTGAATACCCGGCCCAACTTCCCGCCTTTGATTTCCCGGGCTATTTCGCATCCGAACTCAAATGAGGATCTGTCATCCGACGGCGACCACGACGATATCGTCGACATGTAGATACCGTCGTCCACCGAGGATATAATATCATCGAATGTCATATCTCCGGGGGCAAGACTGACATTTGTTATTCTGATTATCGGCATATTCCCCCAACTGTCGGCCCTCATGGCGCCCGTAGAACGGGCGGAAATCATTGCGGCCGTTTCCCGCGATGATAGATATCCGACCAGAATGCCGTTTCTTATCAAATCCGCCTTGTGGGCTTTCACTCCTTCGTCATCATAACCATACGAAGCCAGACCATGGGGATGAGTGGGATCGGAGAAAACGTTGATAATAGGAGAACCGTACCGCAGTTTTCCCAGCCTATCGACGGTGGCGAAACTCGTGCCCGAAAAGTTACGCTCCGATCCGAATACCCTGTCGAGTTCGAGAGGATGTCCTATCAGCTCGTGTATTAAAAGGCTTACGACAGAACCCTCAAACACCGCGTCGATTGTTTTCGAGGGACAAGCCTCGGCTGCAAGCAACGCCTGAACCTCCTCTGCAAGACGGGGGATTTCCGATTTAAAATCATACTCCGAAAGGAGCTCATATCCCTTACATTCATATTGCCCGCCGTTTTTCGGGAAACTGCGGGTGGCCCTTTCCCTGTGAGACCTGCTTATGCCGAGCTCCAACCCGACTCCGGAATGAATTATCTTCTGGTTAACGCGGGTGCCCTCGGATGAGGCGAAAAATGCAACCGTCTTCCGGAAATCGATATGAGAATTTCGGGTATTTAGTTCCTCCCGGGCGGCCATCATGCCGTCCAGTTCCGAGAGGTATTCAAGTTTTTCCTTTAGCGCAATCTCAAAAGGATCTATTTCGAAATTGGAGATATAATCATCTTTAAATGATTCCGTATCGGCCAGCTTGACCGGCTTGTCGTTTAACGTAGCCGAAGCCCTGCCGATATCGACAGCGTATTTTACCGCCCGCGAAATCTCCTTTTCGTTAATAACGGAGGTGCCGAAAAAACCCCATGCCCCTTCCACAAGAACCCTGATCCCCATGCCTCTGTCGACCGAGCGGTTTACCGACTCCGGGGAGCCATCCGAAAATGAAAGGGATTCATCCTCTATCTCGATATAACGGCCGTCGGCATATGAAGCTCCCAGCGATCGAGCCCTTTCCACCGCGTCAATGGCAAGTTTTTCTATTTGAGCCATCTTGATCAGAAAATTAAAATCGTTTTGGGGCGACTCCCGGGGACCTTTTTCAGTTTTTGGCGTTCAATGGTTCCCGGTGCACCGTTTTTTTCGCTTCCAAAATCAACGCGCTTATGTCGCCGTTTATTATGTTTTCGAGATCGTAGAGAGTCAAGCCGAATCTGTGATCGGTCACCCTGTTCTGAGGAAAATTATAGGTGCGGATCTTTTCCGAGCGATCACCCGTTCCCACCTGTGTTTTTCTCCGACGGGCCTGCTCGCTGTTCTGTTCCCTGACGGCCTTATCGAGAAGACGCGCTCTCAAGACCTTCATAGCCTTATTCTTATTTTTCAGCTGAGATTTCTCGTCCTGGCAGGTGACCACCATGCCGGAAGGGATATGAGTTATCCGAACGGCGGAATCGGTGGTGTTCACCGACTGACCGCCCGGCCCCGACGATCTGAAGACATCTATCTTCAAGTCATTGGGATCGATCCTGATATCCACCTCGCGGGCTTCGGGCAGCACCGCCACGCTGGCCGCCGAGGTGTGGATTCTTCCCGAGGCCTCGGTCTGGGGAACCCTCTGGACCCTGTGAACGCCCGATTCATACTTCAAATCCCCGAAAACACCCTTGCCTTCCACCAGAAATATAATCTCCTTCAAACCTCCGATTCCGGTGGCGCTGGTATTCATAACGTCCATCTTCCATTCTTTATTTTCTATATAGCGACTGTACATCCTGTAGAGGTCGGCGGCAAACAGGGCCGCTTCCTCGCCGCCGGTTCCGGCCCTGATCTCCACAATGGCGTTTTTATCGTCGTCGGGATCCCTGGGTATCAAAAGCATTTCGAGTTCCGCTCTCACTTTTTCATAGTGATCTTCCAGTTCCTCCAGATCGGACTCCGCGAGCTCCAGCAGCTCTTTATCATCTGATGTTTTCAGGATTTCCCGGTTGTCGTCTATATCCTTTATAATCTTCCTGAATTGCCGCCCCTTGATTAAGATCTCTTCCAGATCGGCATGCTCTTTGGAAAGCTCCCGGTATTTATTGTGATTGTTTATAACACCGGGATCGGCCAGAAGCTCGGTAAGCTCCCCGAAACGTTTCTCTAAAGGCTCCAATGCTTTTAACAAATCAACAGACATAATATTTATTACGGTTGTGGAAGTTAAGCGGGCTCGGGATCGAGGTATGTACCCGCGATGGATTCTTTCAACGCCGTTAAAGCCACCTCGACCTGATCATCGGACGGTTCCCTGGTGGTGATCCTCTGTATCCAGAGACCGGGGGCTATTAAAAACCTGGTTACCGGATGCGACCGCGTTTTCCCCGATAGCTTCAATAGCTCAAACGACAATCCCGCCACCATCGGGAGGAATAAAAGGTGAGTTGAAAATCGTTCAAACAATCCCGGAGGATGACCGATAACTACCGCGAAAACCGTATCGGATACCGAATAGGTCAGAATCGCGAGTAAAGCGACGATCAGAATAAAGCTGGTGCCGCATCTGGGGTGATGGGTTGTAAACCCCCGCGTGGATTCAACTTTTAACGGCAGATCGGACTCAAACGCGAAAATCGATTTGTGTTCCGCACCATGATACTGAAAAATCCTCCTGAAGCTTTCAAATCGGGAGAGCGACCAGATATAGAAAAGAAAGATAAGCATCCGAACCGCGCCCGCCACAAGATTGAATCCGACCGCGTCCCTGGGTATGGCCAGCAATTGAGTTATTAATATGGGTAAAAAGAAAAATATCGCCAATCCCATGCTTATGGAAAAAATAACCGTCAGCGCTACAGCCAGGTCCAGTTTTCCCGATTGCCTGTCGGCAATAACAGGTTCCTTATTCTCCGAGTCCCTGGCGGCTATCTCCGCGGAATAATTCAAGGTCTTGATTCCCAGAACCAGCATCTCCACAAACGAAATCACTCCGCGGATAATAGGTTTATTCAGTATCTTCTTCTTTTTAGTAATGGACACAAAAGGCTCGGTTTTGGTATGAATGCTCCCGTCGGAAAGCCGCAAAGACGTCGATACCTTCTCCGGCGACCTGATCATCACACCCTCGATAACGGCTTGCCCGCCGACGTTTTTATCCACCGAACGCAAAGCCGCCAATGGAATCGAAAGGCTGGCTACGAGAGACTTTTTTAACAGGGGTCCGCCCATAAATAATCCGCCGGGGAGATGGAATACGTTACTTCTTTTCCTTATTGTTTTGTGTCGACGTATCGCCATATTTGCGCCGGAATCTCTCGACTCTTCCAGCGGTATCGACAAGTTTCTGTTTACCGGTAAAAAACGGGTGGCAGCTGGAGCAAATTTCCACCGCGATATCCTTAACCGTAGACCTGGTCTTGAAACTGTTCCCGCAAGCGCATTTTATGGTGGCCTCCATGTACTTCGGATGAATTTTCGATTTCAATTTATCCTCCTGATCCGATTATCTTCAAAATACTACAAACCTTAAATATAATATACGATTCCCGCTACGCAAATACTATTTAATCTCCTTAAGCCCATATTTTTTACCGCATTAGTGTCGTTTTCAATGTTTTTAACCGATCCGATTTGTTTGTATTGCCTTCTGCCCCCATTATCTTCACGAAATAAATCCCGCTTGCGCATCCACTATTACCATTGTCGGTTCCATCCCAATAAACTTCGCCATAACCGTCTAAGGTTTCAATATATAACGCCTTTATCAACCGCCCCGAAATATCAAAAATGCCGATATCCCTTTCTCTTGGTCCAGAATCATAGCTATGGAGCTTAATCACCGTACCGGCATTGAAGGGGTTAGGATAACTCTTTATCAAATAAGCGGTTTCCGGTAACATCTCCGATCTCTCTTCTTCGATACCGATCGCCGTATCATCGATAATCGTAATCGACAACGGACCGTCGCCGAGGCCGTATGATCCAATCACGTTGCCCGAAAAATCTATCTTACTGACCGTATCATCGCCAAAATTGCAGGAATACACATATCCCAGGGAGTCCGCGGCTATGGAGGACGCTCCCAGGCCAACCATTATGGGATTTGAGGGGCCACGAATTATATCGCCGCTGAATATATCGTAGGAATAGACATAGCCATTCGCGGACCACCCTCCTGCCGACAGGTAACCGATCCCGGTCGGGGAGATCGCCAGCCGGGAGGGTTGCCCGCCTATGAGTACGGAATCGATGGCAACTCCCGACCCGGGATCGAAAATATAAACCGAACCCTCCACGTCGTCATAATTCCCGGTGCAGACTATATGAAGCATGCCGTCGGGCGCGCGGCTTATCCATTGCGGATTTTTGCCCACGTTATGGTCCGACACGAAGGAGAAACCGCTTAATTCAATTCGGGCGACTTTACCCTGGCCGTAGCTGAAATTATTCGGATCGAAATATGTCTGGGTTACATAAAGATAATTATCCCGGCATAACAATCCCTCCGGATATCCTCCGATCTCGAGATCGCCGTCTATGGTATTTGTCACCAGGTTCAATCTGTACACTTTTCCCGATACCCAGCCGGTGACATAGGCGTAATTTCCGTAAAAGGCTATATTGTAAGGATTCGATCCTACAGGGAGAAGGTAAGTAAATTCAATTTGATGACTCGAGGAATTTATCTTCATGACGTCGGCTGAGATGGAATTGACGACATAAAGATAATTATCATAAAACGCCACCTGGTTGGGCGTCTCCCCCAGAATGGCGATATGATTGGCAACAAGCCCGCTTTCCAGATCGATCAGCGACAACGTCTCCGCCAGGCCGTTCACCACATACGCTTCACGCTGCGCGTTCGGGGATGAACATAGTAACAAAATTAAAAAAAACGTTAACTTTCTCATAGTAACCCTCCAGAATTCTCCAGTTTCAGGTTGAATCTATATTCCCGGGGCCTTTCCGGCTGACGATCCAGAATCTCATACTGTACGTCGCCCATATTCAAAATGTCGATCCCGGCCGAGATACGGACCTTTCCAAAAGCCTTAGTATAACCCATACGTAAATCCAGCAGGTCTACCGGCGGCAGAGATTTCGTATTTTCCTCCGTCTGGTAACGTCTACCCAGATGACGCCCTGTTAGTTTTATGTCAATTCCGTATTTTCTAAATTGAATTCCCGCAGTCTGGGCCCCGATCGGCCGAAACGTCAGGAATTTGCTATAATGGTTAATTTCAGTCTCTTTGTTTAAAGGCTTTGTATATGACGCCGACCAGAAAACCGTTACCGGTCCGGAAAAAGGGGCGCTCTCAAATGATAACTCCCATCCGCTGATCTCCGCTTTCGATAGATTAACCGGCTTAAATTTATTTCCGGCCCAGCGCCGCCAGATAATCAGATCATCATATTCCCGGAAGTGCCGGGCAATTCTGAATTTCGCCGGCACCGCGCTCTCGATATCGACATCGAAACCGATCTCGTATCCCTCCGATACCTCCGATTTCAGGGCGGGGTTGGGTTCGGCGAAAACATCCTCCTTCCAGAAAAGGTCGGTCATATCCGGGAGACGCCTGGACCGCGAAAATGAAATATCGAATCCGGGATTGGCGAAAAGATCAAAACCGGTTCTCAATGTTGCGGAGGGAGCGTCGAAATCTCCCCCATCTCCCCCTTCCCTCCTGTACCCGACAGAAATTGCCGAAAAGTTCTTGATTTTGCGAAATCGCGGCAACGGGTAAGTAATACCGCTTTGAATTGAGTTCGTGGTCCGTGAATGAAATCCGAAACTCGCCTCCGGCCTGATATGGTCCTCGCCGTCAAGCGATTCGTACCGCAACTCCCCGGAAAGATCAAAATCGAAATCCCCCTTATACCGGTATGCCGCCTTAAGATCCCTTCCGGACTCTTTGAACGTGGAGTTATAGGCAATAAAATTATAGACGGATCTGGGGGAATCGTACTGTATCTCGCGATTCGTCATTCCGCCCGTAAATATTATGCCGGAATTAGGATCGAAATCCCTCGAAAATTTTAAAACCAGTTCCCTTTCGAAAATATCGGAGCGGGCATCGGGAGTAACCTGGAATATCGGCCCGGGGGAGCCGGCGTTTCTTTTGAAAAGCCTGGTAGTAAACTCCAGCGACGTATGATCGTATTCGTGTTTGATAACCCCGAAAAATTTCCTGTCATGGTAATAGTTGTTCTCACGGTTTTGAATCGAATCCCGGGGATCGGTAAACGTAAAATCGCCCCGGTCGAATATATCCTCATAATCGATACTGAACTCCGTTTTAAGAAAAATGGGCCCCGACAGTCGAGCCGTATATCCCTCACGGTCGAAGCCACCCCGTTCGGCGCCGGTTTCGATCTTCAGGTCATCATCCGGATCGGCCGTGATGAAATTCACGCTTCCCGCCAGCCCTTTGCTGTCGTAACCGCCGCCCTTGACTATCTCGATTTTCGATACCGATCCCAAGGGAATGGATGAGATATCCCCTCTTGACGATAAGACGGAGTTTATTCTTCTGCCGTTTAGTTTTATCTCGGTGCTATTCAGATCGGAGCCGCGCATACGCAGGAATTTCTGGGCGCCGTATTCCACAAACTCTATCTCGGGAAGCCGCGATTGCAACTCGTCGATTGAAAACACCCCGCCATTGCCAATTTCAACAATCGTCACATTGCCCTGACGGGTTATCAGTACCGGCCCGGTCCTGGACGCGGAAACGACCTGCCCTTTCACCTCTACGGGAAATGGCGTTAGCTCTATGACTAGAGACGTCGTGGAATATGATTCCACGGAGATCTCTATTTTTTCGGACGGTTTATATCCGATTCTTCCGGCGCTCAGGGAATATTCTCCGGACGGTATGTCGTTGAAACGAAACGATCCATCGAAATCGGAGATGGAGGTTTTACCGTAATCCTCTATTGTAACCGTAACCCCCGAAATCGGGGCGCCCGAAACGCTGTCAATGACTTTCCCGGAGATCTTGACCTCGGATTGGGCATAGAGAATACCGGAAAAAAATATGAATGCCGCGATTACTGAAAATAAATACCGGCAAAGGGCTTTTGCTGATAATTGCCGCCTCGCCGACGAACTTTTCGATGTCATTCCGAACCTCGCCCTCGAAGGTTGAAGGAACTATTTACGATGGTATCCTGACTTACGGACCCTTTGCGGGCGGCCGCGCCTTCCCCTCTTGCGAGTGTGGCTCTTCGCGGCGCTTACCCGATCACAGTAGCGGGGCTGTGACGGTATCTCACCGTCTTCCCATCGGGGCTTTCACCCTGTTTATCTACAATAAATTTTAATTCACTTGTCCCCGGTTGTCAAGCTTGAATGTAAAAAAGTAGGGGTCAGGCATGCCTGACCCCTACAAGTAACCATCTTACATCATATTACTTCAGCAGCGTCATCCGCCTGGTATAAGAACCCTCCGCCGTCTCCAAACGGTAGAAATAGATGCCGCTGGGATGACCTGATCCATCCCAGGTTATTTCATGATGGCCCGTTGACATCGGCGCCGAAATCGGGTGGTCAATTTCACGCCCCAGCAGATCATAGATTATAAGCTTGATAGGCGAATCATTTAGAAGTTCGAATTCGATTACGGTTGAGGCGTTGAACGGATTGGGATAATTCGATAGATAAATATCGGGCAATTCGGGGATTTCAACTTCGTTCATGCCCGTAGTCACAACGTGAATTATCCCATCTACCAGAACCGGCGGAATAAAATAGGTAGGTATCGAATAATTGCCGAATCCGGAGGGATAATACCAGCCTCCAATTAGATCTAAATCAATATCTGTTCCGGGTAAAACGTCCGGGGATACTGCCATAATAATTTGCCCGACCGGATTATGACCGGGCGATACCGGGTCTAAACTAGCAAGTTGAAAACTGATTACTCCGTCTTCGTATTCATAATAGTTTTCGGTGGAAAAGAATTGGCCATATTCGATATTCAAGAACTCGACCTGCAGATCATTGAATGCAAAATGGAGGTTTATGCCCGTTAACATCTCGGGGGTAATAGCATAAAACGGTATGCCTACAGTATCTCCGGGAGAAGCGTATACTTCTTGAATGATAAGAGTATCGAGTTCATTGGGTAGAGGAGGGTTGTTGCCGATAGTCAAATAAAAGAACAAAATATTCCACCAATCGGCTACGGTGTGAAATAAACTGTCGCCGTTCATATCGCCCCCTAACCATGAACAACTCGACGTATCAATCCAGCTTGACTGATAAGCCCCTCCCAAATACCATGACAAGTATATAATATCCAGACCGTTAAAGGTCCCGTCACAGGTCATATCCCCCGGAACCTGGGCATATGAATATAACGGCAATAAAGCCATAATAACCAGCGAGATCATAATTGATTTAGCCATATCTTCCCCCGGAATATCGGTTTTCCTTTTGATGTAAAATAGATTATGTAATCCCCGTTGTCAATAAAAATCGTGTTCCATTGAGGCGTCAGGAATCCTTTCCTGACGCTTTAAACCGGAAGGAAGGGATTCCTTCCGGCGCAGAAACCTATCACTTCAACAGCGTCATCCGCCTGGTGTATGAGCCCTCCGCCGTCTCCAGGCGGTAGAAATAGATGCCGCTGGGATAATTGTCAGCGTTCCACGTAATAAAATGATCCCCGGCTTCTTTGAATTCGCTGAGCGGGATATCTACAACGCGCCCGAGAAGATCGTAGATAACTATTTTAACATCGCCGGCTTGCGGAATACTGAAGGATATATTAGTGGAGGCGTTGAAAGGATTGGGGTAATTATCCAAGAAGAGAAAATTGTCGGGAGCGGAACTTGAGACCTCATCAATGCCGGTGGCGCCGACGTTTTCCCACCAGGTGATTCTATTGCCGAATTGAGCCGCCCCGAGCACATCGGTATCGCCGTCGAGGTCGAAGTCTTTGGCATCGATGCCGGTGGCGCCGTCAAAATTGTCTGAAATCGTATGTTCCAACCAATCCAAGGGATCGCCGGTATTCTCCCACCAGGCTATTTTATCGCTATTTATGGCCGCCCCCAGTATGTCTACATCCCCATCATTGTCAAAATCCGCCGTGCGAACGGAGTGCGGTCTGCTGAACCCGTATGCGATCGTATACTGATCGAATCCCTGAGATCCGTTATTCTCGAACAATAGAACCTGGTTGATTACGCAGACCGTTGCCAGTATATCGATATCACCATCCGAATCGACATCATCGGGATAGGCACAGCTGGGGCGTGCCGTGGTGGACAGAATAATGTGTTTCGTAAAATTCTGGTTGCCGTCGTTCTCGAACCACGCGATCTCCCCGGCCTGGCTGGCCGTTCCGATCAAATCCACGTCCAGATCGGAATCGAGATCGGCCGCCGCCACGCTGTTGGCGTTATCCCAATTGTCTATAACAATATGGTCAGTGAAAACCAGGTTACCCTCATTTTCAATCCAGCCCATCCTGTTGATGCCGCCTTCGCAGCAGCATACGAGCACGTCCGGATCGAGATCGGAATCGACGTCCGCCACGGTGAGGAAGCTGGCGTACGGCCAACTGCCGATGATATGCCGCGTGAAGCTCTGCGAACCCTGGTTCTCCCATAGCTCGACCCCGTTGGTCTGGGAGGCGCACAGTATGTCGATATCATCATCGTTATCCATATCGACCGCGTAAACCGCCATAGCGTAATACGAACTATCGGAGATATTATGCTGTTGAAAATTCAAATTATCAAGGTTCTCCCACCAGGTTACGCAGTGCCCGAGGCGGCCCGAGGCGACTACATCGGTATCGCTGTCGTCGTCCATATCTATGCCGAAAACGCTCCAGGGATTATTGTAATATTGCGCAACGGGGTGTTCGACAAATCCGATCTGGGTAAAACCTGTAGCTGCAAAAGCAAGCGACAGGACCAATCCTGCCATAAAATAATATAAATACGCGATCATAAATATCCTCCCCGTTCTGTTTTTTAGGCGATAATTTCGGCATCCAGTGCTAACCACACATCAACTATATATACAATTTTATCTACGAAATATTCCCACAAAGGTTATAATTATAAAAACGTAGGAGCGAGATTACCTCGCCCCTACGGAAGTTTAATATCTTCAATTAATTATCATTTCAACAGCGTCATCCGCCTGGTGTAAGAGTCATCCGCCGTCTCCAGGCGATAGAAATAGATGCCGCTGGTGTAATTATCACCGTTCCAGGTAACAGAATGATTGCCAGCTTCTTTGAATTCATTCAGCGGAACATCCACTACGCGCCCGAGAAGATCATATACGATGATTTTTACATGGCCCGCTTTTGGAAGGTCAAAAGATATATTAGTAGAGGCGTTAAATGGATTTGGGTAATTCTGGAAAATACAGAAACTCATAGGTAAATATTTTACCGGAGAATCTTCTACATCTGTAATTTCCGAAATATTAAACAATATTGAGATATCATTAGTATTACGGTTGGCAACGGCCAGGTCATTATCGCCGTCTCCATCGAGGTCGGAGGCGAAAACGGAAAGGGGCCAATCTCCCACTCCATATTTTCCTCCATCCTGAAACGTTCCATCGCCGTTATTTAGAAGTATCGAAACGTCATCCGTATAAACATTCGATACGGCGAGATCGATAAAGCCGTCGCCGTTTAAATCTGCATTGAAAATTGAACTGGGAAGAGGTCCGGCTTCGTAATTTACAGCCTGCTGAAATGTGCCGTTTCCGTTATTCAATAGAATAGATACGTTTTTTGAAATGAAGTTGCTGACCGCCAGGTCTTTGTCGCCGTCGCCATCCAGATCTTCCGTCGAGATAGATCCCGGATCCATTCCTACTCCGTAACTTACAGGATCCTGAAATGTACCGTTGCCAAAATTCAGAAGGATTAAAACATTATCGGAGTACGAATCTGTTACGGCAATATCATTATCAGAATCGTCGTCAAAATCTGCGGCACAAACCGATATAGGGTTACCGCCGACCATGTAGTTAACAGCCGCCTGGAAAGTACTGTCACCGTTGTTCTTTAGAATTGAAACGTCTCCTGAGATTCGATTCGGCACAATCAGGTCGTCGTCGCCATCGTTATCGACATCAATTCCAAAAACCGATCTGGCGCCGTCTCCTGTTGTATAGCTTGCATACAACTGAAACGATCCGTCACCGTTGTTCAGGTAAAGAGCTACATTATCCGAATAGTAATTGGCAACGGCAATGTCGTCGTAATTATCACGATCGAGATCAACTGCAAAAATCGATATGGGTCCATATCCTGCACTATAATTAACCGCTGGCTGGAAC
>CP070813.1:295487-359835 GCA_020344055.1 Candidatus Zixiibacteriota bacterium
CGGCCGGTTAAGACGTTCGCGATCGCGGCCGGAAATAATCTTGTTAAATGGAATGCCGCCGATGAAAGCGGACGAGGCTTATCAGCCGGCATTTATTTTATAGGTGAAAGCCAAAACCGCAGTTTTAAGAAGGTCTTGTATTTGAAATAGCGAAGGCGCCTGGAGAGTTGTATGAACAATAAAATTATCGGTATTGCCCTCGTTGGAATATTGCTTTCAGCCGTTCCCGTTTCCGCCCAGGGGCAGGGTGATCTCAATTGTAATGGTTTTATTGACGTGGCTGATTTAATTACTATCATAAATATTCTTGAATACCCGTGCGAAAGAAACCTCATTGAATGTTGGCGGCGAAGCGGCGATGTCGATGGTGATGGATGGCCGCTGACGATTGGCGATATGTACATAATTCCTTATTTTTTGATCAATGGTTATGGAAACTATCCACCCAATTTTCCGAATCACCCCGAATCCGATACGATTTTAATTGAATCGATCGTTACTGTTCCGGGAGACTCTATATCGTTACCCGTCTGGATAAATACCATTGATACGCTCGTCGCCTTCCAGTTCTGGCTCGAAGTAGATACAGACTATGTAGAATTTGATACCATGATCGTTTATGATTATATACCTGTTAGGCAGTCCAACTGTGGGGGAAATATATACCTTTATACCCTGTTTGCCGGTTATGACGATCCTATCATTCTCCTGCCGGGGAATTACCATGTTGCGGATATTATAGTTAACATAAAGCTCGAAGATGACGCACGGGTGACCACATACCTTTCATTCTCCTCCGATCCGCCGCGGATATTGTATTCCGGGTTTGCCAGTTATTCCTTTTTCCGGCCGGTCATGATCGACGCCGAAATACAGATCGTGCCTTAATTCCTATGGTATTACTTTCAAAAAGCCTATCGTCGTATTTAGCTTACGAGAGTTCCGGTATTGTCGTATAAAAATACCCTGTCTGCCGAAAAGCTGATAGAGATATTATCGCCGATGGAGTAGTTACCCTCGCCCTGAACCCTGATTTTCTCGCCCTTTTCGAGCTCCACAAAAAGAAGAACCGATCGCCCCAGGTTCTCAAGAGATACAATTTTCCCGCCTATATCGCCGCTATCGACGATCTCTACATCGTCCGGCCGGATGCCGAGGGTAATATTTTGCGGTTTGGCCGGTTGCGGAGATCTTTCAAGGCGGACACGAGTACCATGTTCGCTGATAAAATTATTGCCCGATAATTCCCCTTTTAGAAGGTTCATGGCCGGGAAACCGAGAAATCCCGCCGTAAACAGGTCGGGCGGTCTTTCGAAAAGATCTCTGGGAGAGCCCGTTGAAATAATCCTGCCCTCCTTCATTATATATATGATATCCGCCAGGCTCATGGCCTCCACCTGGTCGTGCGTGACGTAAATCGATGTCCCCTTTACTCTTCGGTGAAGCGTCAGGATCTCGCCCCGCATTTTCATGCGAAGCTCGGCGTCCAGGTTGGAAAGCGGCTCGTCGAAGAGATACAGCTTCGGTTTCCTGACGATGGCTCGCCCCAGTGCCACCCTCTGGCGCTGCCCGCCGGAGAGCTCCCTCGGTTTTCGGTCTAATAGCTCCTTCAGTTCCAGAAGATCCGCCGCCCATTTAATGAACTGCTTTCTTTCCGCTTTGGGAATTTTCCTCGATTTCAGCCCGAATTCGAGATTTTCGACTACAGTCATGTGCGGATAAAGGGCATAATTCTGAAAAACCATGGCCACATCCCGTTTTTTCGGCTCCCAGCCGGTAATATCGGCGCCATCGATAAAGATTTTCCCTTCGGTGGGCCTCTCCAATCCCGAAATCAGCCTCAAAAGTGTCGATTTTCCGCATCCCGAGGGCCCCAGAAGAACGGCGAATCGCCCCTCCTCCACAAACATATTAAGATCGTCGACCCCGATAGCGCCGTTCGGGTATAATTTTTTCAGATTCTCGGTCGTCAGTTTCATCGGGTATATATACAATATGGGGGAACCCCTTTTCAAATATTTTAGAGACCGGGAACTTAGAATACCGGGTAATAGTTAAAGTGGCTGAGTTGGCTTTGCCGTGTAAGCAATACAACTCATCTTTCTTCTCTCTCTCTCCTGAGGAATATCAGGAATAAACCCTGCCGGACCCGTAAAAGGGTTCGGCTTCGTTTATTTTTGGCCCCACGTCTTCTAACCTAACATATTACAATTAAACAAATTATAAAATTTATCCCCTTTTTGGGGAATGAAATTAGAGTTAACTTGTAATCTTTATAGGGGAGAGGAAGCTCGTAGGCAAGGGAAGGAATTGACATCCGGCGCAAGCCTGATGAGGAGTAGTTTACCCCCGAATTCGTTCCCGGTCGCTATCCGGGATTCGGAAAGGGATTATGCCATGCAAGTTTCTTCGCAAATATCGGGCCGCAACATCGCCAGATTCGAGAGAGTCGCTCTCGCCCATTCCGGTTTTATGCTGAATCTGGCCCGGAAATTGACCGGGGATAGATCTCACGCCGACGATCTTTATCAGGATACCTATTTCAAGGCCTTCAGGTCTTTTGACAGCTTTAACGGTGAGTCAAAATGCCGGGCCTGGTTAAAAAAGATCATGATCAACACCTTTATCAATATGTATAACAGAAAGCAAAAGGTGATATTCTGCTATCAGGACGATGACTCTTTCAATCAGTTTCAGGCGGCGCCCTCCGGACGGCAACCGGATTGCGAAAAAGTCGATCACGATTCGCTTCTGAGAGAATTCGTTTCCGATGAGGTCAAAAGATCATTGATGCTTCTGCCGGAATCCTACAGAACGGTCGTTATTATGTACGATATGCTGGGATTGACATATAAAGAGGTGGCGCGGAAGGTGCAGGCACCCATCGGCACAGTCAAATCAAGGCTTTTCCGGGGAAGGACCGCCCTCAAGGAAAACCTGCAGCATTACTACCTCAAAACCAACGGGAAATAGGTCTGATTCCATCCTTAATTATAAATTTTCATTTAAACTCGATCTAACGCCGTAAACGGTTAGCTTAATGTTTTTTTGCGAAAATTTATATTGACATATCTCCGGCCGGTCTTTAAAAAATATATGTTCACGATTAAATAAGGAGGGAATATGAACTGGAAAAGGCTTTTGTTGGCGGCTCTAGTAGCTTTTATCTTCTTACAACTATCGGATTTTCTCGTCCACTGGGTCATCCTTAAATGCGTATACGAAGACTTAATGGCCCGGGGGATTTTCAGGAGCGCCGGCGTAATATGCGGGTATATATGGGTGATGATAATTATGACCGCGCTTTTCTCGTTTTTCTTCACCTATATTTTCGCAAAAGGCTATGAGGGTAAAGGGATTCTCGAAGGCGTTCGTTACGGAATCGTCATTGGATTCTTCTGGATATTCGTAAATGCCTACAACGTTTTCGCGGTCATAGATATCCCCTATGGTCTGGTATGGTCCTGGATACTCGCCGGTTTTATTCAGACAATAATTGCGGGAATTCTGCTGGCCCTTATCTATAAACCGAAGAAGCCGTAGAAAGCCTATTTCATAAAGATCATGCTTCTGGTTTTTCCGGACCGGGTGTCGGATCTCAGACGGTAGTAATAGACGCCCGACGATACATATTTGGCGTAGTCGCTTCTCCCGTTCCAGACTATTTCGCGCCGGTTCTCGTCGCTTATCACAAACGTTTTTACGATTTTTCCCTTTATGTCGAAGATTTCGAGGTAAAGCGGAAAAGTCATGTTTGTGACCGCAATCGGAATGCTGGTCGAGGCGTTGAAGGGATTGGGATAATTCCGTCCTACCATAAGGCCTTTCGGGGCCCCGGCTATCTCCCTGATTCCTCTCATGGTCGATTGATACAGAGCCGGCGCCGACTCCTGCCCCGCGAGGTCCACGGCCTTAACGCCGATTATGAAATCATCGAAAAGGAAATTTCCGATTTCAAAACGGTTATCATACAGAATCGAATCCCTTCCGTTAAAGTCGACTACGTAATGGCTGATATCGGGTTCGCGATTATCCATCCAGGTTATGATGTTATCTTCCCGGTGGTACCGGAAACCGCGAGGGATCAGGGGAGGAGAATCGTATATCGAATAGTAAACCTCCTCGTCTCCGAAAAGATGGGGATTTTCCCTGTTTGTTATATAGACCAGATGGAGATTTCCATATGAATCGGATGCGATAACCGGTCTCATATTGAAATAATCGCCCGAATTTGTGATCCGAAACGCCCCGGATAAAACGCCCGTGTTCAGATTGAACCTCTGGTGATAAAGTTGCGTAGTGGGGGAGTTATTTGGCGATTCATACACAAATTCGACGAAATCTCCGTTAATCGTGACGCAGGGATGACCGCTGGTGTTATCCCTGTTGGATAA
Organism: Candidatus Zixiibacteriota bacterium; assembly: GCA_020344055.1. Taxonomy (GTDB): domain Bacteria; phylum Zixibacteria; class MSB-5A5; order UBA10806; family UBA10806. The sequence goes on from CP070813.1 coordinate 299,882, forward strand.
AATCATCGGTTCGCTCCAGGATCCGGACCTGTTGGACAAAAATGCGGCCTTGGAATCCGTATCTCTAATCTCGAAAGCGACGAAGATTAAATCGGTGCCTCCCTCCAGGGTCGAAACCCCGATATAAGGGAAAAGACAGCTTCTGGTCTCGTTGGGAGTGAGATCTTCAATATCCAGAATCTGCGCGGTTCTTATATTCAATGTTAACAGGAAAATATGTCCCACCGGAAATTCGTCGGTTATCACGCGACAGGCCAGATAAACCTTATTGTCGCTTCCCGCGCTTGCCGAAAGATGAACGCCCTTGTATGCCAGACCGGTTTCCGGCAAAGTAATCGGCAGCTCCTCCGTGGCAGGTACGCCGCTGTCATATATCCTGAAATATACCGGCAGGCTTGCGGGCAGCTCGGTGTTGACATAGGGCCAGAACGTTATCGCCCTGTTTTCGTATACCGCTATGGTCGTCTGCCAGCCGGTGGATGAAAAGGTCAGGTAATTGCCGCCGGCGGTGGAGACCAGGTCCGATTCAATCCGTCTTGAGGGATGATCGTCAATCCAGGAACCGTATAATTCCCCCCCGAACGATTTTTCCTCGACATAAACCGAGAAAAGTTTCCCGTTTGATTGCGGGTATATTGAAGGATGCCCGAACTTTACTACCGAATCTATGGTTGAAAGTTCATAATCGGAGGCGTCCCATTTCATCCATGTGGGATCGGGATCCTTTCCTCTGTAATAAATCCTCAATGGATATCCATGCCGCCTGTCCTCCCAGACGACGTGCACGCGGTTATTTTTATCAACCGAGATAGACCAGGGACAGTCGGCTCCCCGGCTGGCCTGTTTCCCCGATGTCTCCACATTTACACGAACATCGCCTTTCCATTCCGAACGGGCGGATTTCGACGCAAGCAATATCAGGCAAAACACCAGCAATGAGAGTAACAGCACGAATTTCCTGAAATTCAGATTTTTCATCCTCGGCCTCCGCATGCAAATCGGCGATAGTGATTTTTCTTTGACGCCGGGGTATTTCAAAAGGAATCCTGTTCATTTCTTGCGTTACAGCGTGTAACCGAGTCCTGAATTCGGCCTTGAACCGGGTTGAAAAGAGAAACAACTATTTATTTTTGAAACATCAGGCCCCGGGTCGGTAGAGAAAGAATGGTATATCGGCAGCGGGTCTTAAAAATAAGGATTGTGAATTGATAATTATGTTGTATATTGCCGTTGAAGGGATAGAACAAAATTAAAGCGGAGGAGAGCATGAGGATTCTCACAATCGTTGCGCTGGCATTTTTTCTCGCGGGTACGGCCGTTTCGGGAATGGTAGACCCGGAACTTGAAGCGAGGCTGGAAAATGCCGCCCCCGATCAGATGTTTGAGACTCTGATCTTTATGAAGGACCAGATCGATCTCGGGGAATTGAAACGGGATCTCCATTTCATAAATGCGACCCGGGCGGAACGCCACAGACGGGTAATAACGGAGCTGCAGCGTATAGCCACCGAATCCCAGCCCGATATCCTGGCATACTTAACCGATCGAAAGTACACAAGTGCGGTCGGAGAATTCAGAGGGTTCTGGATATGCAATATGATAGTCGCGGAATTGACGGCCTCCGAGATCTATGCCGTCGCCGCCCGCGATGACGTTGACAAAGTCCACAGCGATTTCAAGGGAGAATTGATCGAGCCTGTGAAGGTCGGAGGGGCCGATCCTCCGGTCATAAACAGTGTGGAGATCGGCGTCAGGGCCATCAAGGCCGACAGTATGTGGGCGCTGGGGTACACCGGCCAGGGGCGGCTGGTCTGCAATATCGATACCGGCGTTGACGGCAACCATATCGCCTTGAGTCAGAGCTGGAGGGGCGCCAACGGTTATCCCCCGGCGGAGAGCTGGTATGATTCCGCCAATCCCAGCAATACTTTTCCGCATGACGAATACGGTCACGGTACGCATACCATGGGGACCATATGCGGCAGAAGCGCCAGCGGAACCGATACGGTGGGAGTGGCCATTGACGCCCAGTGGATCGCCTCTCGCGCCGTCGATGTTTCCGGCGGGAATATTGCGGCCGCGTTTCAATGGGCCGCCGACCCGGACGGTAATCCCAACACCGTTCATGACGTCCCGGACGCTATCTCGAACTCCTGGGGCTCCATAGGAAGCTGTCCTCCCAGCTATTACTCGTTGATCGATAACTGCGAGGCCGCGGGGGCGGCGGTGGTGTTCGCCGCCGGGAACGAAGGACCGGGGGCGCAGACGTTAAGAATCCCCGCCAACAGAATAACCACGCCGTACAACTGCTTCTCGGTGGGGGCGGTAAACGGCGCCAACAGCAGTTACCCCATTGCGTATTTCTCATCCCGCGGGCCCTCCCAGTGCGACGGCCAAACCATTAAACCGGAAATCGTGGCGCCGGGACTCAACGTGAGATCCTCCACTCCCGGCAACGCCTACTCTTATATGAGCGGAACCTCCATGGCCTGCCCGCACGTGGCCGGCGCCATCGCCCTGTTGCGCCAGGTAAATCCCAACGCCACCGTCGATACCATAAAATGGGCGCTCATGCAGTCCGCCGCCGACCTCGGAAATCCCGGCGAAGACAATACCTATGGATGGGGAATCATAAACGTCCGCGCCGCCATGGATCTATTGCCCCCCGCGAACGAACCCTATCTCTTTGTCAGCGCAGCCTACGTGGTCGAACCCAACAACAATTATCCCGATCCGGGCGAAACTATCGACCTTTATATAAGACTCCAGAATACGGGGATCAGCGTCGATGACGTCGCCGCAGTGATTAGCACCAATGATGCCTATACCACCATAACGTCCGATTCGGTCTTCTACGGCACCGTGGCCGGAAATGATACATCCGCTACATCCGATCCCTACGTAATGTCTTTTTCAGAGGACACGCCCGTGGGTCATAATGTCGTCTTTGATTTACACATCACCGGGGACGGCGGCTATAGCGTTACCAGGAATGTAACGCTTACAATCGGCATGCTGGCCGATCCCGATATAGCCGACCACGATATAGGCAGCGCCCGTTTCACCATCTCGAATTTCGGCCAGTACGGTCTGGCACCGACCAGCATAAATACTATCTGGAACGGTGTGGGATACAAGATGTCGCCTTACGGTCCCAACTATCTATTCGAGGGCGCGCTGTTTATCGGCGATGGCCCCACCCGCGTTTCCAACGGCGCCCGCGATGAAAATCAGAATATGGGCGATGATTTTAACGCCGTGACGGATATCGTACTCCATGAACCCGGACCTCTCGCCGACCAGGAATATCATACCTCTTTCAACGATCAGAACGCCGCCGAGCCTCTCGGCGTGCTCGTCTCCCAGAAGTCCTTCGCCTTTTCAACCGCGCCCGATGACGAGTATATCATTACCGAATATACCATCACGAACGCCGGCTTCGACCCGCTGACCGGGGTGCTGGTAGCCCACTTTGAAGATTGGGATATTCCGTGGAACACAGCCGACGATATGGTTAATTTCGATAGAAGCAGAAACCTCGGATACCTGTATAACGGCAGCAACTACCGGGGGCAACAGGTGCTCTCCGATTCGGGGATCTTTTCCTTCATGGCCCTGGATAATGCCGTTCATGTCTATCCGCCCGCTTTTACGCTGTCCGATAAATGGAGCTATATGAACGCCGGGATAATCGATACCGCCATCACCTCCATAAGGGATTGCTCCATAATAATAACCACCGGCCCATATGATCTCGCGCCGGGCCAGCAAGCGGTCGCCGCCTTTTCGATTCTCGGCGGAAACTCTCTCGCGGATCTGCAGGCCAACGCCGATGCCGCTATCGCCCGTTACGGCCTCATGACGTCGATTGATGATGATTTCGCCGAACTGCCCGAACAGTTTTCTCTCTCTCAGAACTATCCCAACCCGTTTAACGCCAGAACGACCATAAGCTTCTCCGTACCGGTATCGGGGCAGGTTCTAATCGAGGCTTTCGACCTGCTTGGCAGAAAAGTCGAGACAATTCTCGATGCCCATCTTGAAGCCGGGAACCATACCGCTCTATGGGACTGTTCGAATCTGTCCTCCGGGATATATTTCTACAGACTTACCGCGGGAGATGAATCCGCGGTCAGGAAAATGACTTTAATAAAATAGATAAAATCAAAAACGTATAAATAAATATGGGCCGGAAAACCGGCCCATTTTTATGCCGGAGAATTTATGTCAACCAAAAAGGCTTTGATCAGGCTTTTCGTTCCTTTCCGGCTGCTGGATACCTTCGAGAAAGTCCTTGTCGATCAGGACATATTTGTCGGCGGTCTGACGGAGCAGATAGGAGCCCCCCAGGTTGGCCACCTCGACATGCTTGCCCAGGTCTTTTATGGTCTCCACCAGTATGGCGAAATCCTCGTCGCCGGATACGAGGATGGCGGTATCATAGTTGTCTTTGTAAGCGTGCGACAGCATATCGATAACTATAAATGTATCGACTCCCTTCTCGACATATGTCGGCGCGGAGAAAAATGTACCGTCCGGAAGGGTCTGTTTTACCAGCCGTTTTTCAAGCCTTCCGAATTTTTTCGTCAGATAAGGAACGGAATCCAGCGAATCGAAAAACGATTGCTGCATGCGGTATTTCTCATCGTCATCCTCCCGGTTGAGAGGCGCGTTGTAATAATATACGCGAATAAGATGCCTTTCTTTGACGAGACGTTTGGAAAACTCCTGGAAATCTAAGTTGGTTCTGCCGGCAACATGCTTCAGACTGTGATACAGGTTGTTGCCGTCTATGAAAATCATTACCCTCTCGTCGCCTTCGTTCCTTGAAAATAGTCTCATATCATTTCCCTCTTCCAATAAAGACTTTTCATTTTAAATAAAAGTCCAGATAAAGATCGAATATCCCGGATCAAAGTTGCCAATCGAAGTCTTTCGTATTTTAATAAATAAACATTCAGTAATTGTCCCAGAACTCCTTTACCGTTTGTTTCGGTCTATTGCCTCCTTTCTCTTCTAAAGCGGCGGCTGTCCGGCCGCCGCCTTGAATTTTGAATTTGCTTATGACGATTCCCGCTGGCTGACAATATGTCTGTCGATATAAAACAGATTGCCCGGTTTCCCTTCCACCATCTTGATCTGGTTCAAGATATCCTCCGCCGTGGCCTCCTCCTCGACCTGCTCCGAGATAAACCACTGCAGATGAGCCTGGGTGGCGTAATCGTCTTCTTCAATGGCCAGTTTATTGAGATTATTGATTAAGCCCGTTACTTTTCTTTCGTGCTCAAGGGTCTTTTCAAACGTGTCCTGTACGGATTTGAAATCCGAGGGCGGTTCATCGATACCCTTTAATATGACCCTTCCGCCTCTTTCCTGAAGATAATCGTACAGCTTGAAGCCGTGCATTTTCTCCTCCTCGGCCTGCAAACGAAACCATTCCGCAAATCCTTTGTAGTTTTCCGATTCGCAATAGGCGGACATGGCCAGGTAAAAATAGGAGGAATAAAACTCGGCGTTTATCTGGGCGTTGATAGCATCCTGCATTTTCTTACTGATCATCTCGATCTCCTTACAAACTGTCAAATATTTAAAACAGATCCATCTTTAACTGATTATTTAACTTAGGCTTTGCGTTGAAGTCCCGCGCAGCCCCGACTGATTTAATCCCCTTCCCATTCCGTCTCAAATTTACATTAATTCGATAACTTTGGATCTGTTTTCCCGGTTCCCGATCCTTTTTGAAGATAAAATCGGTTACCCGGTCGAATCAAAGGAGTTGATTTCGTCAATAAGCAGTTTGAGAATCTCTGATTCATCATATCTTCCGACTATCTCCCCCCGGCGGGTCAGCATGACCCTGCCTTTTCCGCCGATCACGCCGATATCGGCCTCGGCGGCTTCGCCCGGACCGTTCACCAGGCATCCCATGACCGCGACCTTTATATCTTTATCGATACCTTCGAGCGCCTTCTCAACTTTTTCGGCCAATCCGTAAACATCGGTATCGGTTCTCCCGCACGACGGGCAGCTGACCAGCTCCAGTCCTTTCCTCCTGAGCCCTAATGCCTTGAGGATGGCCCAGGCCGCCTTTATCTCATGCTCGATGTCGGCGGTAAGCGAAACCCTTATGGTATCGCCGATACCGTCATATAGCAACTTCCCCATGGCCATAGCGGATTTTATCGCTCCGTTAAACGCTGTCCCCGCCTCCGTAACTCCCAGATGAAGCGGATAATCGCATCGCTTCGCGACCATTTCATAACATTCTATTGTTTCAATAACCGATGTGGCTTTAATGGAGATCACAATATCCTTGAAGTCATGTTTTTCCAGAATTTCCACATGCCGCAGCGCCGATTCCACCATCGCCTCCGGCCTGGGGCCGCCGTGCTTGTCGATCAGATCGACCTCCACCGAACCGTGATTCACTCCTATTCTTATGGGTATGCCTTTTTCGCCGGCCTTATCCACCACCGCCCGTACTTTCTCCTCGCTGCCGATATTGCCGGGATTTATTCTCAACTTGTCGAAACCGGCGTCCGCGGCCAATAATGCGAATCGATAATTAAAATGGATGTCGGCCACCAGCGGCACGTCGGTTCCCTTTTTAATATCGGCCAGCGCCGACGCCGCTCTCTTATCCGGCACCGCCACCCTGACGATTTCGGCACCACACGCCGCTGCCCGGTTTATCTCCGAAATCGTCCTCTCGACCTGATCCGGCGGCGTGTTAACCATGGTCTGGACGGCTATGGGATGACCACCGCCGATAAGGATATTCCCTATCTTGACGATCCGGGATTTTCTTCTTTCAGTCTTCTTTCTCATCGTAAATTTTTGTTTCATAAACCCCTTTATCGGCCGCGATATCCTTTATACGCTCCACCACCTGGCTTATTATTTTGTCCGGCGTGGATGCCCCGGCGGTGATACCCACATTTTCTATACCGGAGAACCATTCCGGTTCCAATTCCTCGGCGCTGTCGATTAAATACGTTTCTGTGCCGGTCTTTTTGGATATGGATACCAGGCGCTTGGAGTTGGCCGACGTCTGCGAACCGACCACCAGCACCAGATCCACCCTCGGGGCCAGCTCGATTATGGCGGCCTGGTGTTTTCTGGTGGCGTCGCAGATGGTGTTCTTGATCTTGGCCTCAGGGTATTTTTGTCGAACCAGCTCGGCGGCCTTTTCAAACAGTTCGAGCGACTGCGTGCTCTGGGATATTAACGCTACCTTGCCGTCGATATCGGGCAGGTCCTCGGGTTTCGTAATTTCTTTTATCACGTGGACTTTTTCCGGGTTTCTCCCTTTTACCCCCTTCATCTCGTCATGATTGGGGTCGCCGTGCACCAGGACGGTGAAATTTCGATTTATGAAATAGTCAGCCGACTTATGAATGACCTTTACCAGGGGGCAGGTTGAATCGATTACATTCAATCCTATTTTGCGGGCTTTTTCTATTACCGATGGCGCGACCCCGTGGGCGGATATTATCAGAGTCCCGTTTTTTATATCATCCAGGTTCGTCGTGCGGGCGATCCCTTTTCGTTCCAGTTCGGCAACGACCGAATTATTGTGAACGATCTCGTTTAATATTGTTATATCTCCCTCGATTTCCTCCCGGGCCTTTTCGGCCATGCTTATGGATCTCTCCACCCCCATACAGAAGCCGCGAGCCCTAGCGAGATATATATTCAAAGTTGCCATAGTCGTCGTATCCTGAACCATCTTACTTCTTATAAACTCAGAAAATACTCGTGGAGGAGGCTGTTTTCGGTTAATTCCGGATGAAACGCCAGCGCCATCTTATTGCCCGAAATCACGCCCGTGATTTCGTCTCCCAGCCACGCGATCGGCTTGACCTTATCGCCTATGCGGATAAATTTCGGCGCCCTGATAAAGACCATCTCGAACGATTCATCGGAAATCGCTATTTTTCCCGTGGCCGTGAACGAGTTTATCTGCCTCCCGTAGGCGTTTCGTTTCGCGGTAATGTCCAGCATCCCCCATCCTTCGGCTTTCGGTGACTCGATCTCCTTCGCCATTAACACAGAACCCATGCAGGTTCCCATTACCGGACCTTTAAATGACGCCAGTCTGTTCCAGAATCCCTCCGATTTCGCCACCTTTCGAATTGTCGTCGATTCGCCGCCGGGAACCACCAGATGGGTAATGTCCGAAAGCTCTTTTTCGGATCTAATTTCTTTATAGGCGACGCCTAACTTCTTAAATACCCTTATATGCGCTTTAAAATCGCCCTGGATGGCCAGGACGCCTGCCAGGATACCCATTCTATCTGGTCTGCAGGAGCTGATCCTCGGGTATCTGCTTGATATCGAGGCCCTTCATGGCCAGACCGAGCGATTTCGACGCTTCCGCCACGATTTTCGGGTCGCTGTAATGAGTGGTGGCGAGCACAATGGCTTTGGCGCGTCTTTTCGGATCGGATGATTTAAAGATGCCGGAGCCGACGAACACCGATTCGGCCCCCAGCTGCATCATCAGCGAGGCATCGGCGGGGGTGGCGATACCTCCCGCGGCGAAATTCGGCACCGGCAGTTTGCCGTGCTCCTTGACATATTTTACCAGCTCGTGGGGGGCCCCGAGGTTTTTAGCCTCGGTCATAAGCTCTTCATCGTCGAGAGTGGTTATCCGTCTTATCGCGCCCACCACGGCTCTCATATGCCGCACGGCCTCAACGATATTACCGGAACCGGCTTCACCTTTAGTGCGTAAAAGCGCCGCTCCCTCGCCGATTCTGCGAAGCGCCTCGCCAAGATTGCGACATCCGCATACAAATGGGATCTTAAATTTCGTCTTATCGATATGATTGTGCTCGTCGGCGGGCGTAAGCACCTCGGACTCGTCGATGAAATCGACCTCCAGCGCCTCCAGCACCTGCGCCTCGGCGAAATGCCCGATCCTGGTTTTGGCCATCACAGGTATCGATACCGCCGCCTTGATCTGCTCGATTATGGTCGGATCGGCCATGCGGGCCACCCCGCCGTCCGCGCGTATATCTGCCGGCACTCTCTCCAGAGCCATCACCGCGCACCCTCCAGAATCCTCGGCGATCCTCGCCTGCTCGGCGTTGGTGACATCCATGATCACTCCGCCCTTCAACATCTCCGCCAGCCCCACCTTTACCTTAAATTCTTTATCGTTAATAAACATAACGCACCTCTCTTTTCAGCCTCCGCAGAGGAAAATCCCCCTGCCGAGTATTTATATCCAGCATAAAAAGATAAGTTTGCGAAATACGGTTGTCAATATTTTTGGATGGCATCATGGACACCCGTTTACATTCTTGGAGGCGATGGGATGTGGGTAGGCCGCAGGCAGTCGGAAGCCCGGTTTACCGTCGAATAGCCCTGATCGCGACTGGAAAAGGTATCTTTGCGCTCGATATCACCCCGTAATAACCCCGACCTTACAGCCGGGGTGTAATACTGAAAAAAAACCTTGACAGAGCTTTAAAATGGATTATTTTGTTCACAATTGCTACTTTGATTATGCCTCATTGATTGTCTTCGGGAATTCAATATTGCGCTTTGACTGAAATGAATCCCTGCGAAAAAAATGAAAATCAGGATTATTCCGATCTCGTTGTCAATGCCGTCGGCTGCGGTATTTTCTCTAAAAGAATGGGGATACTGTTCGGCCATATATTAATCCTGTAACTGGTCGGGAGCCAATGCTCGGGGATTTAAAAAAAATCATAACATTATAAAGATAAGGAGGTAATCTTGAAACTGGCAGTTTTAGCTTTGTTGGGGAGTGTATTATTTATTTTCACCAGTGTTTCATTAGCCCAGGCGCCGGATACCTTCTGGACAAGGATATATGGCGGGACATTCACTGACTGCGGTTATTCGGTTCAACAGACCTCTGACGGCGGATACATCATTGCCGGATATACGGAGTGCTTCGGTGCAGGTTTGGCGGATGTCTGGCTTATAAAGGCAGATAACATCGGCGACACCCTCTGGGCGAGGACATACGGGGGACAAAATATCGATATTGGATATTCAGCTGACATTACTTCCGACGGCGGATTCATTATTGCAGGGCAAACGCAATCCTTCGGCGCGGGTGGTTCGGATGTTTATCTTATAAAGACAGATGCCAGCGGCGATACTCTGTGGACAAAAACATATGGAGGAACCGGTAATGACATCGGCTGGTCGGTTGAACAAACCTCTGATGGTGGATATATCATTGCCGGAAACACAACTTCGTTCGGTGCGGGCTCTAATGACGTCTGGCTTATAAAAACAGATTCCAACGGGGATACGGCCTGGACAAAGACCTACGGGGGAGCAGATTCCGATGGAGGACGTTCTGTTCAGCAGACCTCTGACGGCGGATACATCATTACCGGAACCACATGGTCATTCGGCCCGGGTGAATATGATATTTACCTGATAAAGACAGACTCCTCCGGCGATACGCTCTGGACCCGGGCATATGGCAGTGCGCTTTATGACTACGGTTATTCCGTCGATGTTACCTCCGATAGTGGATACATAGTCGCGGGATGCTGGCAAACGACGGTCCATCCTTACGACAATAAGGCGGCTTATCTGATTAAGACGGATACCGGCGGCGATACTCTCTGGACGAAGATCATACCCTTTCCATGGCCGTATGTCACGGAAGAGGCTTTCTCGGTTCAGCAGACCTCCGATGACGGGTATATCGTCGGCGGGTACTCAGATCCGTACTATGGGCAGTCCAATTATGCTCTTCTTGTTAAAACGGATTCCGCCGGTGATACGCTCTGGGTAAGGAGATTTCGACTTGTCGACCAACCTTATCAACACCATGCATTTTATTCTGTTCAGCAGACCGCTGACGGCGGATATGTCGCCGTCGGGTATGGAAGGGGTTGGGATCTTTATTTCCTGAGAGGAGCCTATTTCCCCACCATCCCCACCCTCTCCGAATGGGGTATTCTCATAATGGGGTTGCTGCTGCTGGCTGTCGGAACAGCGGCCATTGTCAGAAGAAGGAGAACGGAATCGAGAGTACTGAATTAATATTGAAACAAAAAATATATTATACCGCAAGTATGGAACCGGCCCGACAAGACGGGATTGCGCCCAGGTGGTAATGATATAAGATGATTCTCCGGATATCACGGAGTGATAAAGCGGGTCAATCTTAGAGGAACACCTGTGGATATAAAAGAATTTCGCCTGTGAGGGTCATTCTCAGATCGACCCCAAAAGGCTAATTCTCTTGACTTCAGATCAATATCGGTTAAATTATTACAGAAGACGGCTTGCCGAATATTGAATAGCTCAGCTTCGCTTTAAAACTGCTGCTTTGCGGAGGCTGGTTGTGCGCAATAGATTAATATTATACGGCCTTATTATTGCTTGCATGCCCCTGACATTATGGGCTGCGGTCATCCATGTCCCCGGCGATTGCCCCGCCATCCAGGCGGCGGTCGATTCCTGTGCCGGAGGCGATACGGTCATGGTCGCGCCCGGAGTTTATTCCGGCGATGGCAACCGTGATATATCCATCTTGGCAATATCTATTACCGTCATCAGTTCCGATGGCCCGCTGTGGACTATTATCGACGGTGGGAACGGCTATAAAGGCTTCAATATAATCGGTGGCGGGGCGCCTGCCACCGTCATAGAGGGCTTTACCATCCAAAACGTCTCCTACGGGGTTTACTGCGATTCCGCTTCCGTTGTCATGAATAACGTCATCATCGAGGATTTCCTGTTCCGGGCGATTCACTTCGACGGTTTTTTATACGACCCGCCGTTAACAGCCGATATCGATGAGTGTATAATTCACCAGATAGATCCATCATACCAGGGGACCGGCATAGGCTTCCGCGGAGCCCGGAGCGTTATCGTGTCGGTATACGGATCTATATTCAGCGATTGCCTTTACGGTTTCGAATTTCATACCCTTGAAAATCGGGTTCCCAATTTCGATATCCAAAAATGCGTCGTTAGAAACAATCTGCTCGACGGTATCTGGACTCATTCGTGACACCAGCTTTCGCCGGCGGGTTCGGCGCAATACTGTAATTTCTCGGGCAACGACAACTACGATATCCGCGCCGAGGCCTGCAGCGATCCCAACACCGTTATCGACGGCCGCTACAACTTCTGGGTCCGGACCGATTCGGCCAGCATAGCCGATAGCTGCATCTTCGATCATCTTGACGATCCCGAGGCCCCCACAGTCGATTTCATGCCTTTCCTGTCCCAGCCGGGCGTGGCCGTTATCGCCGGCGTCGTTACCGACGATTCGCTGAACCCCATCGACGCGGTGATAGTGCACGTCGAGGGGCAGATATTCTCCGACACCACCGATATAAACGGCGAATATATGATTGCCGGGCTGCAGATGGGGTATTGCGATATCTCGTTTTCGCATGACCTTTATGATGACTCCGTGGTTACCGGCCTGTTCGCCGTGATACGCGACACCGCCGTTGTCGACATGGTCCTCTTCGAATGTACCGCGGACAATTACGTGGTCGGCGACGTTAACGAGAGCGGCGACTACAACGGCCTCGATATAATTTACGGGGTCGCCTATTTCAAAGGCGGCGACCCCCCGCCATTTCGATGCATCTGCCCGCCCCACGGGGTCTGGCATCTGGCCGGCGACGTCAACGCCAGCTGCAGCTACAACGGCCTCGATATTACCTACGGGGTCAACTACCTCAAAGGGATAATCCCGGAACGGCTCCCCTGCCCCGACTGCCCGCCGATCGGGTCGTAGGCGGTCGGTTCATCCGGCCGCGCATAAACCCCTTGACACCTTCTACTGAGCCGTCAGGAATCCTTTCCTGACGGTTTAAGACCACCTCAATTGTCATTCCCGAAATCGCTAATCGGGAATCTATTATGGGCCAGTTGCAGTAGGTCGAAAGGCTTGCCTTTCGACAACCAGAGTGTCGAAACCATAAAGGTTTCGACCTACTGCCTTCCCGCGTCCGTAGGCGGTCGGTTCATCCGGCCGCGGCCAAGTAGCGATCACGAATGCAAATTCGACAATCCACTTGACAGCAAGTTAAAATGGATTATCTTATACACACAACACGTTCGGCCTACTTTGATCGACTGCAAGGCTGAAATTGGATACGACGAGTTAGCGCCTTTGGATAGACAAACAGATTCAACGGAGGTCTGAGGTGAAGAGAGTTATTTCGTATTTTTCCAGATTGATTTTTATAGCTTGCCCCTTACTCGTATTTGTTTTTTCAAATGCCCGCCCAACGGAAAGGATGGTATTAGGGGAGTTTTTTAATAATACAGGATGTCCCTACTGTCCTCCGGCAAGCCAGGTTTTGGACCAGTTAGTACAGAATTATGATTCAAACTTCGTTTCAATCAGGTATCACATATGGTGGCCATTCTCAAACGATCCTTTCTGGCTGTACAATCAAGGCGAAATCGAGATAAGAAAAATTTACTATAATATTAGTTCCGTGCCACGTTGTTTTTTTGATGGATCTATTGATGGGGGCGGCGCCTACGGGAATTGGGAGACAATAGTCCAGGATCGAATCTTAGTTGACTCGCCGCTGGACATCAGATCTTTTGCAGCTTTTGATAGCGTTTCTTTAACCGGCGATTTAAATATATATGTTATCGCGACGTCTAATATTTCGCAATCCGATTTAAAATTGAGAATCGCCATTACGGAAAATAACCTGGATTATGGCGGCAGTACATATAATCAGGTTTTCAGGGATATGATTCCGAGTACTGAAGGGATACCTTTTATTATAACGGAGGGAGATACGGTAGAGTTTTTTGAGCAATATAGCTGCCCCGCGCCTTTGATTTATCAAAATTGTGAAATTGTCGTTTTTGTACAATCCGATGTTGACAGGGAAATACTTCAGTGTAATAGGATAAAAATCCCGGAGGATCTGGTGGCGTGCAACTACGTAGTTGGGGATATCAACGGCAGCGACAGCTATAATGGTCTCGATGTAACCTACGGCGTGGCCTACCTCAAGGGCGGCAGCCCACCGCCGTTCTCCTGCGAATGTCCCCCGCACGGCGCCTGGTACGTGGCCGGCGACGTTAACGCCAGCTGCAATTACAACGGTTTGGATATTACCTACGGCGTTAATTACCTCAAGGGGGTAATACCCATACTGCTCCCCTGCCCCGACTGCCCGCCGTCAGGGGAGTAAATGCGTTACAGTAGGTCGAAAGGCTTGCCTTTCGACAATCCGAGTGTCGAAACCATAAAGGTTTCGACCTACGCAACTGCCCGCCGGTGGGGCCGTAACAACCCATGCGCCGTCATGAATCCGATCCTGACGGTTTATTGTGTCATTCCTGCGAAAGCAGGAATCCATAAAGAAAGGCCATTATGGATGCCGGATCAAGTCCGGCACGACGATAAGATGATCTGAGATTAATTGTTTATTTAATTATATCCGTATCTTTTCTAGCTCCGCCTCCCCCGCCTACGCTATCTGCTGGCTGTAGGCGATCGGTTCATCCGGCGGCGAGCAGGTAACGATAATGAACGCAAATTCGAAAATTCACTTGACAGCAATCTATTATCAATTAACTTATAGCAGCAACGAAACTTGCCCGCTTTGATCAACTGCGTATTTGAGATGAAGACATTGGCAGAAAGCCTAAAAATAGATAAATAGATTCATCGGGGGTCTGAGATGATGAGGATTTTAGTTTCCGGTTTTTCATTATTTTTCTTAATGATATCGTTACCTACATCCATCAGCAATACGCAGTCCACACTTGACGAAGATCCGCAAGAGCACCAGGCAATGACAAATCTATTTTCTTTACCATTTTACTTTACAGAAAATCTTGGACAATGGGGAGAAAAAACGCTTTTCAAAACCGAGACCGTTGGAGCATCTTTCTATTTTTGTAAAGACGAAGTGGCATATCTATTTGTAAGGAAAACGGACGAATTAATGGATGAGGATTCTTCCATCCGCAAAATGATGGGAATGGATGATAAATTTTATAGGCCGCCGTATAAGAAAGAAGCCGTTCTCGTGAAAGTTCAGTTTTTGAATGCCAATCCCAATCCCGAAGTCATTGGTATTGATCGTTTGTCTCACAATAATAATTACTTTTATGGCAACGATCCTTCATTGTGGCAAACGAATGCACGTAATTATTCGGCAATTGCATACAAGGATATATACGCTGGAATCGATCTAAAATATCGCGCCAATGGCAGATCGATGAAGTATGATTTTATTGTCAATCCCGGTGCTGATTATTCGCAAATTCGGCTTCGCTTTGACGGTATAGAGGATTTAAGTGTCACAGCCACAGGCGATTTGCTGATAGAAACGTCACTTAACCCAGTTTACGAAAAGGCTCCTTCCATTTATCAGGAAATCAAGGGAGAAAAACGGGAAATATCAGGCCGATATAATGTAACGGAGCCGGGAATCCTTAGTTTTGCTTTGGAAGAAGAATTTAATCCTCATTATCCATTAATTATTGATCCAGAACTACTCTTCAGCACATATCTTGGAGGATCCGATGCAGATGAGATGTTCGAAATAGCTCTCGATACAGATAACGATGTCTATGTTTGTGGCATTAGCGATTCCTATGATTTTCCGCTCCTCAATCCCTACGATAGCACAGTTAACGGCAATGACGCGGTAGTTTCAAAATTCGCATCGTCAGGGGAAACGCTATTATATAGCACTTTCATAGGCGGTGGGCAATCCGACGTAGCTTATGATATAACGGTTGACCTTAACGGTAATGCGTATGTTACCGGTATAGCTTATTCGTCCAATTTTCCGGTTATAAATGGTTATGATGAGATTTTCGATGGTGGCGCCGATGCATTCGTACTTAAATTATCAAGAGAAGGCGATTCTCTAGAGTATAGTACATTTCTGGGAGGAGGTGGCGGAGAGGTCGGTCGTGGTATCTGCCTAGATTATGAAAATAACGCATACATTACAGGCTACACGAACTCTTCGGATTTCCCCATCGTTAATGCATATGATGAATACCTGGGAGGGATTGACGATGTTTTTATAACAAAATTATCATCGTTCGGGAATAGCCTTATATATAGCACTTACCTTGGTGGATCATCGGATGAACAGGCCCGCGGTATCGATGTTGATTCCGAAGGAAACGCATTTGTAACTGGATATACATCCTCTTCAGATTTTCCTGTGGTTAACGCATATGATGATAGCTATAACGGAAATATCGACGTATTTGTAAGTGGATTATGGCAGACGGGCGATTCACTCATATATAGTACTTATATAGGTGGAAGTGACGAAGATAGGGGCGCCGGAGTGGTTGTTGATATAAACGGTAATACGTATATAACCGGAACTACGCTCTCTTCGGATTTTCCAACTATACAAGCTTTGGACAGTAGCTACAATGGCGATCTGGACGGTTTTGTGTGCAAAATGCCACCTATTGGCAATTCTATAACATATAGTTCTTATTTTGGTGGATCTGGAGATGATGGAGGTACGGATATTTGCGTAGATATATGTGAAAATGTATATATTACCGGAGGAACGTTCTCGCCTGATTTTCCGACATTTAATGCATATGATTCCACCTACAATAATTGGCATGATGTATTCGTTATCAAACTATTCTCGACAGGAAACATCATTATATATAGCACTCTTTTAGGCGGAGGCTTTAGAGAGATCGCATATGGTATCAGCATCGATTCGGCAGGAAGCGCATATATTACGGGATATACCATGTCTTCAGATTTTCCGCTCGTCAATCCCTGTTTTGGAAATTTCGCCGGTTCATTTGATGCGTTTGTGGCCAAATTTGGGCCAAGTTTGGATACGGTTTGCATTTATGTAATTGGCGATGTTAATGCCAGCGGTGATTACAATTCTCTCGATATATCATTTGGAGTAACATATTTCAAGGGCGGCGAATTTCCGATTTGCGAACCTTGTTGGCTATGTAGTGATTGGTACTATTGCGGTGATGTCAACGGTAGCTGTAATTATAATGGGCTGGATATTACGTATGGTGTCAGGTATCTTAAAGATGAACTACCAGAACTAATCCCTTGTCCCGACTGCCAACTAACGATGCAGTAGGGTGCGTTATTGTTATTTCTGCATTATCAAAGATCCCCAAAGGCAAAGCATGGATCTGAATCGAAAATCCATAATGAATCCCCAATCAGTTTTAGTATGACAATAGAACAATATTAGATTTATTATTAATTTTAATTATATCCGTATCTTTTCCAGCTCCGCCTCCCCCGCCGGAGCGGTCTCCAGGGCCCCGTCACCGTTCCGGGCGACATAGGTTACTCGCAGAAGCGGTTCGTTTTTGCCGTCGCAGTAGCGCGCTACCACCGAGGCGGCGGTCTTCATGACCGTCTCATCGGCCTCCCCCCGCAATAGCCCGATCGGGGAGCCGAACTCCAGAACCTCCATTATGCAATCGTCCGGCCGCCGCAGCGATTCGATCAGATCGTTTTCCCGTTCATCCCGCCCCACCACCAGCTTGACCCTGTCGCTCAACCGGAAATGCCGTCCTACCCTGAGCAGGTTCAGGTCGTTGAAATCGGGATCGGGATCGTATTTCAGAAGATCGCGCAGGCGGTCCGAATAACGTTCGTCGGTGAGCAGGCATCCGGCGGCGGGGTTGGGATATTCGGATAGGCCGAACTGTTCGGCCAGCGCCATCTGGCGTTTGCGGGAACGTCCCTCGATATCCAGAAGCCACTCCCTTTGTATCAGCCCCTCTTTTTCCGGTACGGTGGGGGGGAGGAGCCTGCCGCAAAGCGGCCGCACCAGCCGCCCCTCCAGGCCGCAGTTCTTGGCGATCAGGTCAAGTGTGAAACGCCTCTGCGACATGGGCCGTTGACCCAGCACCTCGCCGGTTATCACGAACTGCCCGCCGGTAAGCTCCATGTAATCCCTTGCCTCGGCCAGCATCACCAGCCGGCAGTCGATGCAGGGGTTCATGTTTCTGCCGCGCCCGTAACGGGGATTTTTCACGATATCGATGAATTTCTGCCCCAGGTGTGCCAGCTTCACCCTGAAGCCGAACTTTTCGGCGGCAGGGTAGGGGTCGTGCCCGCAGGTCGATCTGTCGGAGGCGTCGCAGCCGAAATGGGTCATGAAGGTTATCGCCTCCACCTCCACGCCGTATTTCATCATCTGCAGTATCGCCAGCGTGGAATCCAGGCCGCCGGAATACAACGCTGCCGCCTTTACCTTGATTTTGCTCACTATCTCATCCCGTTTGATCCAATAGCTGCATATTCGCGATAATAAAAGACATCAATTCTCTAAAAAATCAAATAAAAAGAAAAGGGGCGCGCACCCGCGCCCCTGATTACTGGAACTTCTTTCATTCCCGGAATCGACAATTCCGGGGATCGAACAGGTAACGCTTTTAATTGCTTACCGATTCGACCGGATTCGACTTGCCGGCTTTTTTTCTGGCGAAAGGATAGTACTTATCATAGTCGAATGAAGACAGATTGACGGAACCGAGCGATTTCACTACCCGCTCCTGCTCCGCCTGCCAGAATGAATGCATGGCGCATTGAGGCTTTTTGCTGCAGCCGCTTTCGTCGGAGTGACGAATACAGTCGTTTACCATGATCTTGCCCTGCATCGATTCAATTATATCCAGGAATGTGATATCTTCCCGGTTCTTGGCAAGACGATAACCGCCGTTGATACCCTTGTAACTGTGCAAAAGACCCTGGAGCGATAACTCCTTCAGGATTTTTGCCAGGTACTCTCTGGGAACCTTCTCCGCATCGGAGATCTCGTTAATCGAACAGATCTTATCGCTCTCCCAAGCGGAGATGTAGACCATGGCCCTTAAAGCGTAATCTGATTTCCTTGAAATTTGCATCTTTTCTCCTTAATCATGGAGTTAATTCATCCATTTATCTCGAATCTATAAATGACTATACTCAAAGTCAAGAGAAAATGTTTCCGAACGACGAAAATAATCGCAAAATTTATCCATATCACGTCTAACCCTATTTATTTTCAACACCTTACCTGACGACACTTTCTTTTTTTGTTTTCTTACCGGAACCGCAAAATTTAATGGTAAAAAAGATCCAAAATTTACAGATATTATAAACTAATCTGTTAATGGGAATAGTTCCCTATATTTTTAACGGCCTATATTCCTGGAGACTATTAATGCGTGCGCCCGGATTTTTTCGAATCCCTTGTCGTAAAGGACAGTGTCCCGGAACTGCCTGTTAAACTGCTGTTCGGTCATATTCAAAAACGCCCCGATATCAAATTTAGATAGAAAATCCTTGGCAATAAAGCGGGTATCGGAGGTTTCAACAGGTTTGTTGTTGTACGGACACGTCAGCTGACAGATATCGCATCCGATTACGATGTTGTTCATTTTAGCGGCGATATCCTCCGGGATTTCGCCCCTGTTACTGGTGGTGTGATACGAAATACATTTGATGGCATCTATCGTACAATCTTCAAGTATGGCGCCGGTAGGGCAGGAATCGATGCAACGCCTGCATTTCCCGCAGGTGCCCTTGACCGGTTCATCCGGTTCCAGCCGCAGGTCTGTAACGATAACCCCGAGAAAATGAAAACTCCCTTTGTATATCGATCCGTTTATTTTGAATTTGGGAATGATAACCAGACTGTTTCTTCCTATAAATCCTAATCCGGCCTTGACCGCCAACGTTTTCTCGGAGATAGGCGATGTATCGACAAAAATCCTGAAATTGAATTTCCCGTATTTATTCGCTATCCTGCCGCAGAGTTCCTTTAATTTTTCTTCTAAAACTATGCGATAATCCTCGCCGCGGGCGTAGATCGAGACATATCCCGATTCGGGATCATTGGTCGGATCAGTGTAATAATTATGACCGCATACTATCACGGATGATGCATCGGGAAGGTGAATTCTGGGATCGAATCTCTTGCGTGTTTCTCTTTCGAGATAGCCCATGCTGGCGTGATACCGGTTTTTTATCCAGTTGAGGAGCTTGTCATGATGCACGGGGTCATATTCGGCCGCCGCGACCCCGGTTTTTAAAAAACCGAGCCGGGATCCCTCTTCTTTTATGAACTGTTTTAATTCCATCAAAAAGCTATTAGCCTAAATATATTCAGTTTTCGATTTCGTGTCGGATAATAAGATCCGTTTCTGTAAAATCGCCTACTGTTAAGGGAATTTTAAGTGTACTTTCCTTGAAGAAACAGGCGGCCTCCAGCCCTTTTGTACAGCAGACGACCCTGTAATACAGATACAGATCGGCCTTGCCCGGTTTTACGGATAAGGGGAACGTAAACCCTTTCTCGGGATCGTCGCCCGCGCCCTCGCCGATCGCTATTATTTCCGGATTTCCGGATTCGGCGACCAGCTTAACGGGGGCGTCCTTGACGAATTTTAGAGTAATGGGCACGGAGAGCTTAAGCTTCAATACGTCCGTTTTCGATGATATTTCTTTCCCCGCCAGCTCGATTACGTCATCGGAGGACCAGTCTATTACCTCTTCCGGTTTCTCCGCCGGGATAGTATCGCCCATGGATGATGTGATCGAATCCGGGGCGCCGTTTTTTAGCAGATCGAGCGTATCGGAACCGCCCCAGATTTTGCCTCCAATAATAGTGGGCGTCTTCGTCTCGTCATCCGTTTGCGCATTTATGGCTAAAATCGGAATCGCTATCGTAACCAGGATAATCCCGGCCGTTATTTTTCCCATCCTTTTTATCCTTAATCTTTCCATCTTTTAGGGGGATCCATATCCATCATTCGAAAATAGGCTATTATCTCTCCCCGATGATGAATCTCATGTTCTATCACGGTGTTTATCATGACGGATACCGATACATGGGCGTGGCTTACGGTGAGGAACCGGGAATCCAATTTGTCATCATCGAGCCTCAAGATAAAATCGTCCCCCAGGTTATGGATTCTCCTCCATTGAGATAGCGAGGTTTCCAGGTCTTTCGACGGTTTAAAATCGAACGGTATTTTATCAAGTTTCAGCGCCGTTGCGGTTTCATCCAGGATCTCGGCCTCCACCGCGGAGATATGATCTATCTGCTCGCCGAACGACATCAATTCCGGCAGCGGTTTGACATCAAACCACTCGGGCTTTATACCTTGAAGGACCATTTCCGTTCCCTCGAAAAAGGCCTTTCTCTGGGCGAGTATGAGCTCTACGGAGTTCAAAGCTTTACGGCTAATCCGAGCCCGTCGCGGATCGGAATTATCGACGATAAAATACCGTCGGAATTAAAAAGCCTGCGGTTAAATTCCTGTATACCTTTTGTGTTCTCATCGGACTTTTCCGAAAGCACTCTTCCCGACCACAGGACGTTGTCGGTTATGAAGATCCCGCCAGGTTTTAAAAGCCTTACGGCCGGATCGAAGGCCTTCGGGTAACCGTGTTTGTCAATATCGTTCATTATGATATCAAAGGGGCCTTCCAGATTCGAGGCTATCTCCAGGGCATCGCCAAGGCGAAAATCGATCTTCCTTTCGAAACCTCCCCGCTTCAGGTATTCCAGCGCCCTTTTTCTGTTGGATTCATCGCTGTCGGTGCAGATTATACGGCCGTCATCGGGAATCCCGCCCGCAAACCAGTATGCCGAGTACCCGAAACCGGAACCCAGTTCAAGGATATTTTTCGCGTTGGTTATTATGGCCAGTTGTCTCAAAAACGGCCCCACCATGGGGCCGATAATCGGAAAATGGTTCTCGACGGCGTATTTCTCCATCTCTTTTAAGACCGGATCGGATGATTTTCCTATATTTTTTATGTACTCGTTTATCCTGGGGTCGGTTATCTCGAATGACTGCATCGGCCTGTCTTATTCCAACGGATTAAGTCCAATAAGAATATTGTCACCTTCGATTTTTACCGGGTAGGTTTTCAGAAATCCCCATGACTCCAGAGGAGGGTCGAGCAACGGTTCCAGGCTCCCGGCGACGTCGGGATGAAAATCGTACGGCAGCGAATAACCGTCGGGATTGGCCGCGTCATATACCTCGATGGCGAGCGGATCGTTCCCTATAAAGGTTATTATTATTACCTTGCCCTTCAGGGTAACCTTGAACCAGCCTTTTTCAGCCATCTGCTGTAGCTGGCCGACCTTTACGTATTCGGCAAATGTTACCATTAACGGCACCCCGCCGGTTCCGGTACGATTGAATCGATCGATTCCGCCGGCTCGATAATAAAATCGAATGTGTTGGCGAAGCTCTTTTCGAGCCTGTTTTTAACCTCATCCGGATCGACCTCATCGCCGATCATGGATTTTATGGAGCCCACCGGGAATTCGGATATACCGCAGGGCGTTATAAGCTTGAAATAATCGAGGTCGGTGTTAATGTTGAGGGCCGCCCCGTGATAGGTTATCCACCTGGATACCGCCACCCCTATAGCCGCCAGCTTATGATTGCCCGCCCAGACCCCGGTCAGCCCCTCTTTGGCGCCGGCGTCGATGCCATACTCTTTCAAAACGTCTATAATCGTTTTCTCGAGATTCCTCAAATACCTGTGCAGGTCGCGGCCGTGTTCGTTGAGATCCAGGATGGGATAGATCACCAGCTGCCCGAGACCGTGAAACGTTACGTCGCCGCCCCTCTCGATCTCGAACAACTCGATGTTTTTCTTTTTCAGCTCTTCGGGAGAACAGAGAAGGTTTCCGGCCGAGCTGGCCCGGCCCATTGTTATCACCGGGTTATGCTCGGTAAAAAGCAGAACGTCCGGAATCTCCTCTTTCTGACGCAGTTCCACGAGCTTCTTCTGGAGATCCCAGGCGGTCTTGTAATCGGTTCGCCCGAGATCGACGCTTACCAGTTTTTTCAATTTTTCAGTCATTCGTCTTTGCCTCTTTACTAACTTCCCGCGCTATATACATTAACAACGGCGCGGGTCAAGCTGTTTCCGATTTCGACGTCAATTTCATCCCTCGACAGCCATGGCTTCAGTCGCTGGGCAGGCCCCGCCGGGACCAGAAAGTCCGACTCTTACCTTTACGGTCAAAAACCTGTTGTGTTTCGGGAACTATGATCGTCGACACTGGGGCCTGCAGATGGTAGGTCGGAAGCCCCGCCGAAGGCGGGGCGCTTCCGACGTCAGGATTAATAAGTTTTTTTGTCTGGAGCCGGGGGCTCCCGACCTACTCGACTACTCGACTGTTACCGTGGCCCCGCAAAATAAAAAGGGCCGATCCACGATCGGCCCTTACGTCAAAGATGTCAGCCACGGTTGAGGTCATTTTTTAGAGCGTTACGGCTCCCCGTGACCGCAAATAATTCATTTATTCGATAAGCTTAATGCACTCTGCCGGGCAGGACTCCACCGCCTCGCGGGCAGCGTCCTCAACATCTTCCGGAACCTCGTCGACGATGACCTTGGCCACGTCGCCGTCCATCTCAAACACTTCCGGGCAGAGATCCACGCAAATCTCGTCTCCTGTGCACTCGTCTTGATCTATTTCGACCTTCATTCAGGTCTCCTTTCGATTGTCATCCGGGCCGGCAGCGGCCGCCTGCGGCCCAGGATCGGTTTTTCGCAAATTTTAGCACGTTAATATGGAAATTTTGACCCGATGCGCAAGTATTTTTTTTCGGGGGGAGGCTTAAATTGATCTCTTGAAAAAAATATAGGTTAGCAGTGCGGTGTTCCTGTACCTTGGATTTTCGCATCAGAACCGCAGAAACTGATTGCCGGGCCGGCGGTAAAAACCGCTTGACAACAATTATCGGAGAAACTATGATTAATTTAATAGCGCACGCCCGATATTATGGTGCGAGAGGTCTGCGACTGTTGGTGATCCGAGTGGTTTGAATAGCTTCAGGAATGAATTTGAAGATAAATTTCCCTCTCCAGATCAAACGTTTTTTCTCATCAATAATTTTTCAGGCATTTTAATCGAAAGTTATAGTGTTTTGATAGTAGGGGATTTCATTAAACGAAGGAGGCGTACAGCAATGGTTAATCGGATCACCTCTATTTTGGTTTTCGCGTTTGCAGCGGTTTTTTTTACACTATTCGGTTGTGGTGACGATAACGGCACGAATGGTCAGGTTCATGTGGGCAACGCCCAGGTGATGGTTGATTCTGCAAATAATATTCTGGCCGATATTTTATATGATCTGGTCAACAATGATAATATCGATCATCCCGACAGCCTGGATTTCACTGCGGCTTACAATCTGTATCTTGAGGCCCTGGATTCGTCGCTTTATCATCCGGGAGCAAACTTCGGGGCTGGTCTTCTGGAAGTTCTCATGCTTACTCAGGACCCGGAGTTCCAGAACGCTTATGATCGCTGGGAGGAGTTTATTGACAGCGATGCCTATTTCCTGGTCGATGGCCCCTTAAGCGGCCCGTCGTTTTTCATCGGCCCCACAATAAAAATCGATAATGTCTCGATACCGATAGAAAACTCCTTGAATATCACCCGATCGTTTTGCAGGCTTTCTCTTCAGGACTATCCCACCATAGGCGAAGTTCAGAATATACTGATGACCAATATCCTCCCCAGAATCGATTTTGCCATCACATGTCTGGATAGAGTGACCGATAGTACCGATTTTGTATTTATGGTAACGGGGAGGATGCAGGGCGATTTAAACGAGGATCCCGTTGAATTGGATCTGACCGAAATTTATGCTACCCTGGCGGGTTTGTCTGCAGTGAAAGCAGCCATATATCAATCCTGCTCATACAATCTTAACCTGCAGGCTTATTCCGGCGAGGAAATGATCCAGTTTCTTTCGCAGAACTCATCATTTTTATCGCTTAACTCTGTTGGACAATCCCGCATGGACCTGGCTCTGGGAGCTTTGCAGGGTGCAGTTGATTATCTCGACGCCGGCGTTCAATTTTTGAAGTATGAAACCGACCCTCAGGGAGATGATCTGATTTTTATCGATATGGATGATGAGTTTACCCAGGAAGAATTCGACAGTCTGGAAAACTGGATCCCTTACGTGAGAAACTCGCTGAATTCATCTCATACGTTTACATTTGAAATCGATGGAGTGGATGAGGATATCGAGATTTCCCTGTATTCATTCTATTCCTCTCCGGTGCAGAACTTAAAATCCCTTTTTCCCCCGTATCAGGTTACTCTGGATACTCAACTCGTGGATTGGCAAAACAGCATCAGCGGGCAGACCCCCATTTCGGCGACAGTGAATGTGGGCAGCGCCGGTTATTACCAGTGGAGCCGCTCGGGCGAATTTCATTATGGTGATCCGCACTATTTTTATGAATATATCACAGAGGGCTTTTCGGCCCCGGGATTTGACTCGGCCTGGAACAGTATGGTAAGCACCATGTCGGCTCATCCTTATGTTTATATGTCCGTATGGTATTCGGGATATATTCAACCTGGCCAACGGCAAATCTACAGCGAAATTTACTATTATTACAGCGATGATGCGTTATCTCGCTATATTCCGAAGATTACGTGGGATGCGGATACCTTCGAGGAATGGATATTCCCTGATCCGACTATGGGCGGATTGCTCCCGGGGATGACGGACAGCAGACTGAAAGACCTCCTGGATTTGACCGCCGATGATTGGCAAAAAACGGATGTTTGGGAATTGTGGTGGGATTAAGATAAATTCCCGGAATTCCGCCATTATATTAATCGCTCTTTGTACCCTCGGGTCATTTAAATCGGAAATTGCTCGCGGGAATCAATATGATCGTTTGATTAAATATATTCTCGGGATTGACGGCGATAGCTTTTCATTCGGGGGTAACCTGGCGCGTCTTAAACCTGCGGATTTCGATTTTCCGTCCGAAAAGAATCGCCGTCTCTCTATCTCGGGGGCCTATTCGGATTATTACCGGCCTGGCGGACTTGAATCCTCGAATTCGTCGTTCGGGCGATGGATAGATCTGAACGCCGTCGTCTCCGGAAAAAACAGGATATGCTGGGAAATCAATTTTTCAATTATTAATCATTACTGGAAAATAACGTCTTTCAAGCAGGACATCAATCAATACGGTCGATTCAAATCCAATCGATCGCCTTCTCACTTCAACGGGAAAATCGCTTTCGGTCCCGAAATTATCGATATCGGTTTTTCTCTGGAAAGACATGTTCCTTTCGAATTTCACATATCGAACGCACTCGATTTTAAAGAATACGGGGCGGTTGGAATCGGGTGGCGCCGCAAGCATTTTCGGCCGGAACTTGACGTGCATTGGCAGGATGATTCTGCATCCGTGGATTGTTTTATTTACAACGAGGGTTTCTTCAGCTGGACAAGACTTCCCAGAATATATATCTTCGATATTGAATTGAATTTCCAGCGTTATAATTATTTTCAAGATAATGACGACGCATCTCAGCCGATATTGACACCCTGGGGCAGACAATATGGATACCACGGAATCTTTTCCTTTTCATTGGATCGCTGGAAAATTTATGGCGGGGCACGGGAGCAGGACTTCGATCTGATGGCATATGGTTACAAAGATCCATATGATTACGCCAAGGTAACGGCTTTTGACCTGAATATAAAATCTCTATTTTCGGGGATCGAGGTCAATTCGCGAGGCCTTGAAAAAAGCGCGTTTTTCGAGTTCGAATTGATGAATTGGGACGGGTTCAGCCGCGGTCATCTGGAATTCTGGCCATTTACATCGGGATTTATAGATCTGCTGGGATTGAGGAGATATTATATTTCGGAAACCGAGGGATCGCTCCGGCGTTTTCATTTTGGGGGATGGAAAAAGTTCAATGGAAGATGGATCGGTTCCGGAGGTATCAATATGATATATATTAAACCTGAAGCCGAGTTGTCTCATTGGCGGCCGGCGTTTCTGATTTTTGGCAAGGCCGACGAGAAACATCACAGGCTGGATATTACAAAAAATTTTTCAGGCGTTCTTCATCTGTCGGCGATTTATAAACGCCGAGCATGGGATATCTGTTACTCTTTTAGCCAGATCATCCCTTTTAAAACATGGCGCAGGGAAAAAGAATTCGTTGATCAACCTGGAAGAAAAGCCGCAGCGGTGTATGGTGGCGGCTTTCATCAATTCAAGATAAACTACCACCTTTAACAATCGATATATAACCGGCGGCTGATCTCCAATTCCGCCAGGCCGTTAAGTGTAAATACCTGGCGCCACTCGTTAACAGAGACAGCACAGTTTAATTTTTGATTACCAAACCTACCGGTTCGCCATCGGTTATGTAGGTAGACGCGGACCTCCGCCTACCACAACAATTCCATACCTGATCGAAATGTTATAGGGTCGGGTGACCCGATAGCACCGATTTTAAAATTACACTCTCAAAATTGGCCTGGTAAGACAGGTGGGGCCCCCGGCGCCCTTATGGCAGATCTCGTCGCCGTCGATCTCGAAAACCTCTGCGCCTGCTTCTTCCAGCATCCCCCTTGTTATGGGATTGCCCGAAAGCATGATGCATTTCCGGGGTTCCACTGCCAGGACATTGCAGGCCATGTTGCCATATTCCGAATCGGGAACCTCAATAAGAGTCATCCCCCTTCTTAAGAGCCATTGTCGAAACGGCACCGGCATCATCTTTGGATATATCACCGCTAAATCCCTGTCCACCGGGCTGATCATGGACATCAGGTGCAGGCAGTGTTCCGGCCCGCGCCAATGGGGGAGAGGCACAACGAAAAATTCGTATACCAATGACGATGTCAGTTCCTTGAGCTGCCTGATCCCCTCGGCGTTGGTGCGATACCCCTCGCCCACGGCCATAGTCCTGTCATCCAGCCAGACAACGTCGCCCCCCTCGAGGCGGCCATTGCCTTCGATTCCGCCCAGCACCGGTATTTCCACCGCCTTGAAATATTCGGCGACGGCGCCGGGCTCGCCCCCCCGTTCGCCCTTGCCCATATTGCATAGAATGGCACCTTCCCTGGTTACTAGAACTGAATCATGAACGTATATCGAATCGAGACCGGTCAATTCGCCTTGGGGCAGATATTCTATGTAATGAACGAATCCTTTCAGCAGGGCGACAAAATTGTCGTATTCGATAACCGCTCTTTTATAATCGGTCGGGCCGGTATAATTGAGCTTCTCCCACTGTTTATCGATGGAATCCTGGTTGATATAGGCGTCTTTGGGATGCTTCAGCATAAGCCGTTCGATTTTGCCGTATTCACTCTGGCACCCGATTTTCATTTAATCCTCAACCATTTTCATAATGATTATAAAAAGGGGCGCCCGAGGCGCCCCGCGCAAATCGCTATTTTAGAAAGGCTCGAACCTGGCCTCATCGAAAATCGCTCTCTGGAGAAAACGTTTTTGAGCGATCAAGGCACGCAAATGCTCGCCTTCCCAGATCGCCAGTTCGTGAAAGAACTTCTTAGTTTTGGGATCTTTGGAGCTTTCTTTCTGCTGGCGATAAAAATCGATAGCGTTTTGCTCCAGCATTATCCCGATGGAGAGCGCGGACATCTCGAAATTCTTTTTCTTTTTGCTTTCAAGGAATTCTCTGGAGAAAACGGGAGACTTTACCTTGAATCTCGATTTGGGCGGTTTTCTGAACGGTTTGAAATCCTTGCCCTGGATGATTAGCTGATACTGGTCGTTGAGCATATCGCGATGTCTCACCTCGTCGGCGGCCAGCGACTCGAACATCTTTTTCGCCCCTTCGTCCTTCGATTTCCCGGCGGCAATTTTGTAAAATTCGAATCCCTCTATCTCGGTCTGTATAGCCACAGCCAAACCATCGGCGGCTGATAATGATTTCTTCGATGCTTTCTTCGGCACCCGGTCCTCCTTTACCCTGGTGTTAATTTATGATATGAATTGCCTTTTTGTTCACGTTTAATCCGGCTTCCATCAACGCTTCCGATAGGGTCGGATGAATCGCCATTATATGGCCGAGATCCTCGGCGGTACCGTCGAACTCCATCAGGGCCGTGCCGGCGAAAATTATATCGCCGGAATGTGGCCCGAAGATATGTATACCGAGAATTTGATCGGTCTCGGCATCGGAAATCACCTTGGCGAATCCATCGGTGGCCAGGGTGGCGATACCCTTTCCCACCGCTCTATAAGGGAATTTCCCGATCTTAACCTTTTTGCCCTCCGCTTCGGCCTCGTTTTCCGTCAAACCGATACCGGCGATCTCGGGATCGGTGAAGACGGCGTATGGCACCGCCTTCCAGTCGGCGCCGATGGTGGAACCCGCTATATCCTCGGCCGCGACTATTCCCTGGTGCGAGGCTTTATGCGCCAGGAGTATGCCGCCGGTTATGTCGCCGATGGCGTAAATATTGGATACATTGGTGCGCATCCGTTTGTCCGTGGTTATGAATCCCTTTTTGTCGGTCGCGACTCCGGCCTTATCCAGGTTCAGGCTTTTCGTATTGGGCGTCATTCCCACCGCCACCAGCACCACGTCGAACGAGAGTTTCTCCTCTCCTTTCGGGGTTTTTACCGTCAATTCGATGCCGCTTTCCTTTTTATCCGCCGCCGTTACCTGCGACCCGGTATATATGGTCATCCCCTGTTTTGTGTACGCTTTCTCGGCGGCCTTCGATATCTCCTTATCCAGCATGGGGAGAACGTCGCTCAAAAGTTCGATAATTGTTACCTCGGAACCGAGAGTATTGTATACGGTCGCCATCTCGACCCCGATCGGCCCGGCGCCGATAACCCCCAGTCTTTTCGGCACCGAGGGAAGATCGATCGCCTCTTTGGCGCCGATAATTGTCTTGCCGTCTATTTTCAGCATGGGAAGGGAAGCTATCGATACGCCGGTGGCTATAATGAAATTCTCCGATTCTAGGTACGATTTTTTAGTGCCGTCGGAAATTTCTATTTTATTGGGATCGGCAAATGACGCCTCCCCCATGATAATATTGACTCCGGCTTTCTCCAGGAGCAGTTTAACTCCTCCGGTGAGCCTTTTTACCGTATCGTCCTTATGTTTTCTCAATTTATCGATATCGATGGTAACATTTTCGGCCTTCAGGCCGATTCTTCCGGCGTGCTCTATTGTTCTTTTCAATTCGGTTGTATAAAGCAAGGCTTTCGAGGGGATACATCCCCAGTTGAGACAGACGCCCCCTAAACTCTCTTTTTCCACAATCGCGGTTTTCAAACCCAGCTGGGCGGCCCGTATCGCCGCCACATATCCACCGGGGCCGGCCCCGATCACCACCAACTGATACTTATCAGCCATCTAAATCACTCCAATCAACCAGCTTTCAGGTTCTTCAAGATACTCTATCATTTTGCGTAAAAACTGGACGGCGTAACCGCCATCGATAACCCGATGATCGAACGACAGTCCGAAATTCAATATCGGTCTTATAACTATTTCACCGTCCCGCGCGACCGGTTTATCCGTTATTTTATGCACGCCCAGGATAGCGACCTGCGGATGCGCTATGATGGGCGTGGAAGCGGTGGCGCCGAACATCCCGGCGTTGGTTATGGTGAAAGTCCCGCCCTGAATATCTTTGATGTCCAGCTTGTCGGCGTTGGCTTTCTCGCCCAGCTCCTTCATTTCCATCGCAATTTGCAGGATAGATTTCTGTTCGCAATTCCTCACCACCGGTACGATTAAAGAGTTTTCCCGCGCCACGGCGAAACCGATGTTGAAATTTTTCTTTACGCGAAGATTGTCCCCGTCGAAGGTCGCGTTGATCCAGGGAAATTTTTTAGCGGCATGGATGACCGCTTTAACGAAAAACGGCATATACGTAATCCGTACACCATGCTCCGCTTCGATCCTGTCGACGTATTTCCTTCGCCAGGCGACGAGATCCGACATGTCGCAATCATCGAAGGTGGTGACGTGGGGAATGGTGAACGCCGCTTTGGTCATATGCTCCGATATTACCTTGCGGACGCCGGTAATCGGTATGACCTCCTCGACCTCCGTATCCGGCCAGATGAAATCCGGTTTTTTCTTGTCGATGGTGTGCCGGGCGTTGATATAATTTATTACGTCTTCCTTGGAGACACGCCCGTCTCTGCCGGTGCCGTGCACCAGGCGAAGGTCTATGAAATGTTCTCTGGCCAGCCTTCTGACGATGGGGGATGATTTTACCGCCTTTATGCCGGAGTCGATGGCTTCTTTATCCGCATGAATCCCCATCTTCTCGTGATGCGCGGTGGTCCCCACAAACTCTTCGGACGGCCTGGCGGTCTCCTGCTCGCCGGGAATATGCTCTTTCCCGTCCTCCGCCGTGGTTTGAAACGCTTTTGTCTTAATAGCCTCGCCTTCGACTTCCATTATAGCTATCTCCGCCCCGATCTCAACCACTGTATCCGCCGGCGACAGGTGCTTTATCATGGTCCCTTCATACGGAGAGGGGATTTCGATGTTGATCTTATCGGTCATTATCTCCACCAGAGGCTCGTCGACCTTGACCTTTTCGCCTTCGGCTTTCAGCCATTTGACGATGGTCCCTTCAACAACCGATTCTCCCAGCGGGGGGACGACTATTTTATATTCCACAAATCCTCCTTAATATTCCATTAACCTGGTTGCCGCCGTGACGATCTTGTCGGCGTTTGGAAGGAAGAAATGTTCCATGGGCGGAGCGAACGGTATCGCCGGAACGTCAATTCCGCAGACCCGTGTAATGGGGGCGTCGAGGTAGTCGAATACCTCCTCGGTAATGGTGGCCGAAATCTCCGCCATCACGCCGCCGGTCTTCGAACCTTCCTGAACCAGCAATGCTCTCGATGTTTTCTTGACCGATTCCATAATCGTCTCCATGTCCCACGGCCTCAGGGTACGCAGGTCTATCACCTCTGCGGAAATCCCTTTTTTATCCAGCGATTCAGCAGCCTGCAGGGAACGATGATACATCAAACCGTATGATAAGATCGTCAGATCCGAACCCTCTTTCCTCACCGCGGCTTTTCCTATGGGAACCGTGAAATCCTCTTCGGGCAGATCTTCCTTGATCCAGCGATACAGCCGTTTGTGCTCGAAATAGATAACAGGATCATCGCCCCTGATCGCGGATCTCAACAATCCCTTGGCGTCGTAGGGCGTGGCCGGCATAACCACGATCAAACCCGGCTGAGAGAAGAACCATTGCTCGTTGATTTGCGAATGGTATAATCCCCCGCCCACGTCGCCGCCGCAGCAGACCCTGACGGTCATGGGGCAGGTCCACTGTCCCCCGGTGCGGTATCTCATTTTGGCGGCCTGCTGGATCAGCTGATCCATGGCCGGCGTTATGAAATCGGCGAACTGTATTTCTGGTACCGGTTTCATTCCCACCATGGCCGCCCCCACTGATCCACCGGCGATATAGACCTCCGAGATCGGCGAGTCGATAACGCGCTCCGGACCGAATCTGTCCAGGAGGCCCTTGGTGGCTTTGAATACGCCCCCGTAGACCCCTATATCTTCGCCGATCAAAAATACCCGTTCATCCCGCTCCATCTCCTCGAACAGGGTCTCCGTAATGGCCTCGATATAAGAAGTTTTTTTCATTACGATTCCTGCCTTTTTATCTCCAGCATTCTCTTTCTGATATTCTTGGCTTTTTCGCATTCGGCTTCTTCTTCCTCCGTCTCTAATATTAGAGGAGGAACAGCCCTCGGAACGCCGTTTTTATCCAGACATACAAATGTCAAATAGGCCTCAGACGTTTTCTTCATCTCGCCGGTATCCATATTCTCCGAATGAACGTCGACCTTGACCACCAGCGATGTTTTGCCCACGCAAACCACTCGAGCCTTAAGATGCGCCAGATGCCCGACCTTGATAGGATTTAAAAATGATAATCCCTCTATTGCCGCCGTTACGCAGATGGCCCTGCAATGACGATGAGCCGCCGTCGCCGCCGCCAGATCTATCCAGTGCATGACCCGTCCCCCCAGCACGTTACCCAGGACGTTGGCGTCGTTGGGAATGGCCAGCTCCGTCATTATTATTTCGGAATCGGCCGGTCTTTTGCCCTTTGGCGCGTTCGATTCAGACATCTATGTTGTCGTTTCTCCTGACCGGAAACGCCTCCGAGTAAACATCATTATAGGCTTCCTCCGGCTCCACATATTTGGCGGCTTCGCAGATTTTTATGGCCGCGTCGATTTCCTGGTCGATATCCTCCACCATCGCGGCCCGTTTTTCAACAGTCAATATGCCCAGATCCATCAACAATTTTTCATGCCGAACCACAGGGTCCTGTTTCTTCCAGTATTCTATCTCATCCGGAGAACGATAATCCGCGGGATCGATCTCGGAATGACCGTACCACCTGTAGGTCCTGCATTCTATAAGTGTCGGCCCCTCTCCAGCCCGGGCGCGCCGAACCGCTTCATAGGCCCTTTTGTGAACCAGCACCAGGTCGTTGCCGTCGATCGTCTCACCAGGAAATCCGTAAGCCTTGGCCCTGTCGGAAAAGTTTTCAATACCGGCCTGTTTGGTGGAGGGGACCGATTCCGCCCAGAGATTGTTCTGGCAGATATAGACTATCGGCAGTTTGTGAATTCCTGCGAAGTTCAATGCTTCATGCCAGCCGCCCCGGGAGGTTCCGCCCTCTCCGAAAAAGGCTAATACCACGTTATCTTTTTTCTGAATTTGGAATCCCATGGCGCAGCCGGTGCCGATAACCGCCTGGCTGGCGACGGTGGACGAGGGATGAATCACGCCCAGCTCCCGATCGCCGTAATGGCAGGGATGAGATTTGCCCTTATCGGGAGAGTTGGATCGGGCATAGACCTGCGCGAATATCTTCTCCAGGGGAATGCCCTTGGTTATGGCGGCGCCTATCTCGCGATGAGAGGGGGCTATTATATCATCCTTGCGTAATCCGTAGGTTGGACCGACGGTGGTGGCTTCCTGGCCCACAGCCGAAAAATATGTCCCGGCGAACCTGCCCTGCCGAAACAGCTTTCGGAGTCTTTCGTCGGTTGTCCTGGTTTTAACAATATTGATATAAAGTCCCAGAAGTATCTCCTCGGAAAGCCCGGGCTTATCCGGCTTCGCTTTCTTAGTCGCTGACTTTGAGGGCATTAGTCCTCCAGATCTCTTTATTGACAATATTTATCATTTCGAATCATTTATGCAATATATTGACGCAGTTGGATTTGTCAATCGCAAACCTGATACTCCAGCTTCCTCTCTTCTGCAATCCATTCGGATCCTTTTTCAAAAAAAAGCGGCAATTTTCGCTATTATGGTAAAGAACCGCGACTTTTTTTATTCGTTCCCGAAAATTGCAATTTGGGGATTGTTTTTTACGGGAAAAAAATTGTATTATTAACGCATGTATCCACATCTCGCAGTCAAATTGGAATAGAGCAATAACGCGGAGGGAAAATGAAAATAGATAGAAGGGAATTCTTAAAATCCACCGCAGCCATATCGGCGGGAGCTGCTCTTTATCCCGGCATTATGAGCATCCTTTCCGGTAGCGGTTGTTCACCGGGCGTAAGAAGGGATCTCGATGAAGATCAAATAGCGGCCATTCTCGAAAAGGGATTGTCGAAGGGAGGGGATTTCTCGGAAGTTTACATAGAGGAAATCTCGTCTACCTCTTTTGATATGTCCGAGGGCTCGTTTGCCAGAGCGACGGTGGGCGTTTCTCAGGGAATCGGTGTCAGGACTGCGGAAGGACCTAAGAACGGCTACGCCTATATTAACGGATTCGATTATCGGGAGGCCATGGCGGCCGCCGAGGCATCGGCTTACATATCGGCGTCCGGTGAAATGGGCGAGGTTGCCTCTCCTGCGAAAAAGTCGCCTGCGGGATATATAACTATCGAAGTCCCGGTGAGCGATGTCGCCGAAACCGTGAAAATGGATTTGATTCAAAGCGCCGAACAGGCCGGCCGCGATTTCAGCCCCCTCGTGAAACAGGTGGATATCGAGTATTACGACCATATGAAAAGACGCAAGATAGCCAACTCCAACGGGCTGAGGATCGAAAACGAAATTCCCCTGATCTGGGTGGTGATAAACGTCCTGGCCGAGAAAAATGGCGTACGCCACCGGGGACGTAAGCGTCTGTCCGCCCACCAGGGTTTTGAATTTTTCGAGCTAATAGATCTGGAGGAAGCGGCACGAGCCGCCGCCAACGAGGCGGTGACCATGCTGGAGGCCAGACCGGCGCCGTCGGGGAAAATGCCGGTGGTGTTGTATCCCGGCTGGGGCGGCGTGCTGATGCATGAGGCCGTCGGTCACGGGCTCGAGGGTGACGCGGTGTTCCGGGGCGCCTCCATATTCGCCGGGAAAATTGGGGAGAAGGTCGCGTCCGACCTGGTCACGCTGGTTGACGACTCCTCCTGGCCCAACGCCCGCGGCACCACCGATTTCGACGATGAAGGAACGCCGGGACAAAGAAATGTCCTCATCGAAAACGGTATCTTGAAAGGTTATATGCACGATCTTATTTCGGCCAGACTCCTTAACGCCTCGCCCACCGGAAATGGAAGGAGAGAGTCTTATAGACATTTCCCGATTCCCAGGATGACCAATACCTTTCTCGAAAATGGAAACGCGAAACGGGAAGACATAATCGCAGAGACCGCAAGCGGGCTGTTCGTAAAGGCTCTTTCGGGAGGTTCCGTGGATACCACAACGGGCGAATTCAATTTCGAGGTCCGGGAGGCGTATCTGATAGAAAACGGGAAAATTACATCTCCCGTCTCGGGAGCATCTCTGATCGGAAAGGGTATCGATGTATTAAGCAATATAGACGCTATCGCAGGCGACCTCGAACTGGGTGTCGGTATCTGCGGCAAGGGCCAGTGGGTGCCGGTAACGTCCGGGCAACCGACCGCCAGGGTTGCCACCGGAATAACTGTCGGCGGGACGGCGTAGGAGGGTAAAATGGAATTTACGGAAAAAATTCTCGATAAATGCCTGGACGCCGGGGCGGATTCGGCGGAGGTTTTCAGCCTGAATCAGAAAAAGCTGTCTTTGACCGTGCGGGAAGGTCGGCTGGAGACGATTCAGAAATCGACCCCGGGCGGGCTGGCGGTAAGATTCTTTAAGGACAACAAGACCGCCTTCGCTCATACCACCGATCTCTCCGAAAAATCGGTAAATGAAATGGTCCGGACTACAAAGAATATGGCGGCGAAAACCGAGCCCGACGAGCTCGCCGTTCTTCCCGATCCCGGGCAGTACGGGAGAGATCTCGATATATTTGACGACAGCCGCGCCAATATTCCCACGGAAGCGAAGATCGCCTACCTCGTCAATCTCGAGAAGCTCGCCATGGATTACGATATTCTGATCGACAAATCCAAAGGCGCCTGGTGCTCGGAGGTGCTGTCGGAGATCGAGCTTTTAAACTCCAACGGCATCAAATCGATTTATAAATCTTCGCATTATAACGTTGGTATATCGGTAATAGCCTCGAAGAACGGGAATATGTTTCCGGGGGAGGGTTTTATAAGCGCAAGGCATTTCAGCGATCTGCTCCCGGCGGAAAAGATAGTCGACAGATATGTATCCAGGGCGCTGAGATTGGTGGGCGGTACGCCGGTATCCGGCGGCGATTATGAAATCATCTTTACGCCCTATGTCCCCTACACCATAATGTGGGGTTTGGGTTTCGCGCTGAACGGAGAAAACGCGCTTAAGGGAACTTCGTTTCTGGCGGGCAAAAAAGGTGAGGCTTTTGCCGACAGTAAGTTGAATGTGTACGATGACGCCATCAAACCGCGCGGTGTCTCCAGCCGCCCCGCCGATCACGAAGGTGTTCCATCTCAAAATAATAAGCTGGTCGAAAACGGCGTTCTCACCGGATACCTGTATGATACCAGGACCGCCGCCAGGGCCGGGGAAAAATCAACCGGTTCGGCCATAAGGGACGATTACAACGCCAATCCTGAAATTTCGCCCAGCAATTTTTATATCGCGCCGGGCGATGATAAGACCGATGATGTGATCAAATCCTGCAAAAAAGGGATAATGGTCGAAGCGGTTCACGGCTGGGGCTTAAATAGCGTAAACGGGCAGTATTCAGCCGGCATAAACGGTATACTGGTGAGGAACGGTAAAATGGTAAAACCGGTTGCCAATGTGACCGTGGCGGCAAACGCCGAAGATTTTTTCAAGGGGATCGGCGCGGTTTGCGATGATATCACCTTTTACCATGGATTCAGTTTGCCTACTATAATGATTAAAAAGATGAAGGTAGGCGCCTGAAAAACAACTGCGACAGCGTCTGACGCCTAACTCTTTTTTATTCATCCTGTTATTAGCGGCACACGAGTGTCTCAAATTACTACATCCCGAAATCTCTTTTCCTGCCTGGATGGCTATTTAAAATAATATGCCGATAATATATTGAGGAGAAAATGAAGAAACATGCCAAATACATTCCGCTGGAATTATCCGGATCGGAACTCGAGGAGCTTGTAACCCGCTTGAGAGACAGGCTTTTTTTGGAATTCTGGTCCGAGACCGAGGCAGATTCCAAAAAGGAAGAGATAAAAACCCGGATTGAAGAAAATATCTATGCGGTTCTGGAATCTTCTTTACGGTAGGCGCATCTGAATTCCGCAGTTCGAGCATCCATATTTTCATTGTATAACAAAAAAACCTTGCAATTATAACAACCTTTACTATTTTGTTTATGCCCGTTTCACGTCTTCAGGGGTCGGAAGCAAACCGAAAAATGAGGAAGGAATATCGAAAGCGCAGTCTAACTTATTTTGCCGGAGGTAGTTCATGAAGAGGTTTGGTATTACGATTATGTTTATTTTTTCGGCGGTATCATATACCGGGGCGCAGGATACGCTCTGGACCGGCCATTATGGCCTTATTGACACCACTGAATTGGGCTATTGCGGGGATATTACATCTGATGGAGGGTTTATCGTGGGAGGCGAGTCGAGCAAATTTCTTAACGGGGATATGTGGCTGGTTCGTTGCGATGCAAACGGCGATACTCTATGGACT
This sequence comes from Candidatus Zixiibacteriota bacterium, assembly GCA_020344055.1. Lineage (GTDB taxonomy): Bacteria > Zixibacteria > MSB-5A5 > UBA10806 > UBA10806. Next base: position 337,756 of record CP070813.1, read on the forward strand.
CGTAATTACGGCGCCGCGAGGTGGCAAATGGCCTATTCCGTTATTCAGACGTCAGATGAAGGCTTTATCGCCTGCGGCGAATATAGCGTGGCCGTGGGTGATTATGATATGTACGTGGTTCGAGTCGACCCCGCGGGCGATACCCTGTGGACTCGCCTGTTCGGGACCGTGGATCAGAATGATTATGGAAGAGAAATTATTCAGACCTCCGATGGAGGTTTCCTGGCGCTGGGTCAAGGATATGGTACCAGCGGCTCCAGCGACCTCTATATGGCCAAAATAGATGAATCCGGAAATCTGACCTGGAGCAAAACATACGGTTATAGCGGCGGTAGCGAATACGGCTATGGAGCGGTGCAGTTGCCTGACGACGGATATGCGATTGCCGGAAGCTATGCCTATTTGTCAACCTCGGATCTCTGGCTTTTGAGAACCGATTCCAACGGGGACACTCTGTGGACCGAGAGATTTGATTTTCATGGTGATGTAGATCGAGGGGATGATATCGAGATAGCCGACGACGGTGGATTTGTAATTGCCGGGAGGACGAAAAATGCCGGAAACATGCGCCTTTTAACCATGAAAACCGATTCGCTCGGAAATATGCTCTGGTGGCGCGAATATGGTAGCTCCAGTTCCGATTTCGCCGAATCGATCGATAAAACCTCGGATGGCGGCTTTGTTATCTGCGGCGGAGCTAACGCTTATCCCTTTGATTTCTTTGTTGTTCGTATAAGCGCCATCGGTGACTCCCTTTGGGCCGGTATATATGATTATGATGGAATACCAGGAGATTCCGATGATTCCTTCGAGGTAAGAGTCCATCCAAATGGAGATATAATGGTGTTCGGCTACGCCGACGTCAAAACCGGCACCGGCGCCGACAACGACTTCTGGGTTGTTAAAATACATGATGGCGCCCTTCAGCAACCGGGTTGCGAGTACGCTGTGGGCGACGCCAACAACAGCGGCAGCCTTAACGGCCTGGATGTCACCTATGGCGTGGCCTTTTTCAAGGGAGGCCCCATGCCTCCGTACGAGTGCGAATGCACGCCGGGGAACACCTGGTTTGTGGCCGGCGACGTTAACGCCTCCTGCTCCTATAACGGCCTTGATATAACATATCTGGTGAATTACTTTAAAGGCGGATCGGATGTCGAACCGTGCGCCGACTGTCCGCCGGCCGGTTAAACACTGATAGAATAGTTTGTGGCGGAGTATAAAATGAAAAAATCTGTATTTCTGGCAATCGCGTTCTCGCTTTTTGTCTCAAACGCTCTCGTGGCGCAGGATAGTCTCTGGAGCAGGTTTTACGGGCATACCGGAAATGGAGGAGTTTTTGACAGCGATCGCGGAATGTGCGGAACTGTCGCCTCGGATGGGGGTTATGCTATCGGAGGCGTTTCTTACGCGTTCCAGGGGCTGCTGTCCGAATTCTGGCTGGTTAGAACTGACTCAAACGGGGATACACTCTGGACAAGAAATTACGGGACCGTCGGATTTGAAGAAGCTCATTATCTGATCCAGACCGATGACGGCGGGTACGTATTATGCGGCGACACCAAACCCTCGGGAGGAAATTATAATTTATATATAGTCAGAACCGATTCGCTGGGCGATACCCTCTGGACCCGGAGTTTCGGTTCGCCCGCCGGCGACGATAAAGGATGGGCTATTGTCCAGACCGATGACGGCGGATTTCTGGCGGTCGGCCACGGGTACGGGTCCGGCTGGGATGTTTATATGGTCAGGTTGAATGAATCCGGAGACTCTTTATGGTCGAAAAAATATGGCGGAAGCCATCCGGATGCCGCCTACGGAGTCACGCAAACGGCCGACGGCGGTTTTGCCCTGGTCGGGCAGTATGCCAACGATGACTTTGGCGATACCGATCTGTGGTTATTACGCGTCGATTCTCTGGGCGATACTCTCTGGACCCGGAAATACAGCTACAGCGGCGGATGGTCTCGAGGTGAAGCTATCGCGAAAACCTCCGACGGAGGGTTCGTTATCGCCGGTCAAAACTGGCTGACACTGACCAATGTTGTGATGCTTCTGGTTCGTACCGATTCCCTGGGCAACGAAATCTGGCATAAAGAATACGGAGGCCCCAATATCGATAACGCCATGTCGCTCGATATCACCTCCGACGGCGGAATTGTTGCCGGGGGACAAACCGATTCCTTCGGTGGCGGCAACAAAGATTTTTACATTGTCAGGACCGATTCGAGCGGTGATTCTCTTTGGTCAGCGGTTTTCGGCCATAACGGAATCGATTATTGCCACGAAATCAGGGTCGATCCGTCCGGCGATATAATGGCTTTCGGCCAGCACCATATATACGGCAGCCAGGATTTCGACTACTGGATGATAAAGATAGCCGACAGTACCGCGCAAAGTGGATGCGAGTATGTCGTCGGCGATGTCAATGACAGCGACAGCTATAACGGTCTTGATATCACTTATGGGGTCAACTTCTTCAAGGGCGGTTCCGATCCGATGTGTCCTTTCGGTTCCTGTTCTATTTCTCCTTGCGACACGTTTTTCTACTGCGGAGATGTCAATGGCAGCTGTTCGTATAATGGCTTAGATATTACCTACGGGGTTGCGTATTTCAAAAGCGGTCCCGATCCGATTCCCTGCCCCGATTGCCCGCCGACGGGCGATTAAAACCTTGACAACCTTTTAGATATCAGTATCTTAAATATATCATCGCGCGCTGTCATCTTTGAAAAATTATTATGTCAATATCGGGTGGGGGATTATTAAGATTCATAGGAAAATAAGTGTTTTAAAGGGTCGGAGGTGTGTGATGTTTTATTTTCCAGTCCGCAAATCGATTGTTATTCTGTCAACAATGTTTTTATCCGTATTTATTATTACGGCAGCGTTGGCGCAAAAACCTAAGGTTAAGCTAGAACCGGTCTTGTTTGATAATTTTGAAAGCAGAACTCCCGAAGAGTTGTACGTGCCCGAACACATAACCAAAAAACCCGGCCACTACACCATCACCGACTGGCAAAACGCCATAGATTCAACCTGGGGATGGGGACGGATTAAATCTCAGAAGCTCGATATTTTTGATTCTGTTTGGATGGCAATCGATGGAGAATTCGCCTGCTTTGTTAATCATCCAGATTATTATCCCGGGATGTGGATCGATCTGTACACTCTCTATCGAACGGAGATAGATACAGGTAATCCTACATACGGCGTCAGCAGAGGTCGGTTTGCGGCCATCATGAATTACCTGACATTGGCTTTGAAAGAAAGCCATACTGAAGCCTGCGACCGTGATGTGAATCTTTACACATCTCTTTCACCCGGTGTTCCTCTGTTGGTTCTGGGGCCCTTCGGTGATAACGGACATTTCGGGGCGGGTTTAACCCCCCTTCCCGACAGCACCTCGCTGGTTTATAGAACCGTGCTGAATCATCCCCTTGGATTAGAGCCCGGTGACATCGTATTGGGTTATGATGGTATCCCCTGGAAAGAGCTTTATTTCGATCTCATAGACGCCCAGCTTCCTCTATATAGCTATTGGTATGAGGGGAGTTGTGAAAGCGCCTATACCCACGCATGGCTGATGAGCGCGGGCATGAACTGGCATCTTTTCGACACGCTCGATATCGTAAAATACGGAACCGGCGATACGCTTCATTTATCGGTACAACCATTGATCGGCCAGAACATGACTCTTTTCTGCTCGGAACAAATGGACATACCGGGCGTCCCCATGCCGGATTTAAGTCAGGGTATACTCGCAAGTTACGGAGTTATCTCCGGAACCCAGATCGGCTACATTTACGTCTGGGGCTGGTATGATGAGGATGTTGAATCACAATTCTATGACGCAGTAAGCGCGTTAGTTAGCAATCCTGATATCACCGGATTAATCATAGACCTCAGGTTGAACTGGGGAGGTGAACATCATCTGGCAAATGCTGGATTAAATTTAATCTTCAATACGAAAGAATTAGGATTTGGCTATGGCGAACGCTGTTCTCCAACTGATCATCTTCTGATGTGTCCTAACGATTTTGCCTATTATCATTATATATACGGATCCGCCAAAGCCTATTTCGATAAGCCAATTGCTGTCTTAACAGGTCCTGGTGCGCACAGCGCGGGAGATGTCTTTGCAATTACAATGAAACCGCATCCGATGACAAGGTTCTTTGGAAAGGCGTCGGAATCCGCATTTAACGTTCCGGTTTATGTCAGTACTGGATATTCGGATTGGCGTTTTCGCAACGCAATTTGGAATGAGTACATGCTTGATGACCCCTCCAATTATCTCACCCATTCCGAATTGGAAATTGATGAGTATATATGGCTTTCTCCATCCGATGTCGCCCAGGGTTTCGATACCGTTGTGGAGAGCGCCAGGAGCTGGATAAACAGCCAGCAGGGTTTACAGCCAGATATATCTGCCGATTCTACGAGTTATAATGTTACTCTTGATTACGGGGAGATTATGTCTGAGACCTTGATAATAAACAATAACGGTAGCCGCACGCTGTTTTACTCTCTAACACCGGAAGTCGATTCCGGAACTGTCTATATGTCGAAAAAACTGCCATCGACCACGGGTCATGGGGGTTATGATGATTACGGCTATACCTGGATAGATTCGGATCAGCCGCATGGCCCGGCTTTCAGCTGGGTAGATATTTCCGGGATCGGTACCCCCGTAAGCCTTGGAGATGATTCGTATGTGGGTCCCATAGATATCGGATTTACCTTCCCATTCTACGGCGACGACCATTCGGAGCTTTATATATGCTCTAACGGTCTTATAACTTTCGGAGCAGGTTCGGGAGTTTATAATAACACACATATTCCCGGCTCCGGCTCTCCGAATAATTTTGTTGCCCCCTGGTGGGATGATCTTAATCCCGCAATCGGGGGAGAAGTTTATTTCCATTCAGATGAAGAACGCTTTATTGTGAGCTTTATAGGAGTTCCCAAATATGGTTATGTAAGTTCTGCCACTTTCCAAGCGATACTTTATCCTGATGGTCAAATAGAATTCAATTACCTCAACACCGACCTTGAATACGTAGGTTTCTGGGATTTCTATACTACAACCATCGGCATAGAAAATTCGGGTGGTTCCGATGGACTCGAGATTTATTATAATGCCCCCTACACTATCGATAGCCTTAGTATTTTAATCAATACCGACTGGCTGGCCGTGAATCCCCACAGCAGCTACATCGCCCCTGGAGATAATGATACGGCCACAGTAACATTCAGTTCAAAGCATCTCGCCCTGGGGATATATACAGGGGATATATATCTCGATTCTAATGATCCTACCGATTCGCTGATTATTATTCCGGTATCGCTTACGGTGACCGGAGGTTGCGATTATGTAACCGGTGATGTCAACGGCAGTGATAGCTATAACGGCCTTGATATTACCTATGGCGTCAACTTCTTTAAAGGCGGGAGCGACCCGATGTGTCCTGAATGCGGTCTCTGCCCCGATTGGCACTACTGTGGCGATGTCAACGGAAGCTGCAGTTACAATGGCTTAGATATTACCTATGGTGTGGCTTATTTCAAGGGCGGCGATGCTCCGGTTCCCTGCGCCGACTGCCCGCCCATAGATTGAATATGCCCCAATAATTCAGGCCAAACCGCCGGTTGTCATTTCCTATAAATTATGTTATGTTTTAGTGGTATATAGCGAGGAGTAAAATCGCCCTGGGATTGGAAATTGTAAAGATTACACAAAGCGACAGCGAGGTCTTAAAAAACCTCATGTCGATGTATCTTCACGACATGTCCGAGTTCGCCGGTTTTTTAAGGCTTGACCGGAACGGTTCATATAAATATCAAAACCTGCGTTATTACTGGGAAAAAGAAGGACTTTCGGCCTACCTAATAAAAATAGAATCCGAAGTCGCCGGTTTTATCCTCTCAAACAGAAAGCCTTTTATTCCTGACGATTGCGATATATCCATACAGGAGTTCTTTATTTTAAAAAAATACCGGGGTAAAGGATACGGTAAAAAAGCGGCGCTGGAATTTCTAAGGCTCTTTCCTGGAAAGTATTATATCGCTCAGCTGGTCAACAACAAACCCGCCATTGAATTCTGGCGCTCGGTTTACAAAAGTATTGGACTTGATTACGAAGAACGCGAGGAAGTAGATTCCAGGATCAAGATACTCACTCAGAGATTCACAATATAAAAGGCCTTCGGACACGTCCTGTTATTCCGGGCAAATATAATCGTTTTAAGAACTTTCGTATTTTATGTTGTTCCTTATAATTCCCATAAATCCTTCTTGACCGAATGCGATTCGTCTGGTAATCTTAAGATATGGCAAGACTGACGGCCGACCTGAAGCCGATTGAGCAGTTCTACAAATTCGGGAATCCCCAGAAGGAGATCCTCAGGCATTGTCTTTCCCTGGAGATGGCGGGCGTGGAGAGCGTTTTGATAAATACCGGCGACGGTTTTGAACCGTCCCGAAGCCGCTTGCTGGAGATCGTAAAGGACACCCTGAATATCGGGTTGACGGTGGAGACCGAGGCCGGCGAGCAGTGGATCGAGGCCCTGCAGGAAATCAAACCCTCCATGGTTATTTTCAACTATGATGATAGTCGCTATGAAGAGTATTCCGGTTTCGTTACCCGCCTGCAGGTGAAGGATATTCTGGTGGCGTTCCGCATCAAGGATAACGTGGAATACGTCAAGAAAGCCGCCAGATTGAAATCCGATTATATCATTCTGGATTGCGGCCCCTATTGCGATACCGAGTCGATGAACAAAGAGGTGGAAGAACTGAATAAAATCGCGAAGATCTCCTCATTGGGCAAAAAGCTGTCCATGGGAGTTATAGCGTCGGGGGAATTCAACAAAAGAAAACTCAAACGGTTGCACGATACCGGCGCGGTGGAGGAATTTATTCTGGAATTGAGGTTCTTTTCGGAATCGCTTCTCTACGGATACGGAACGGCCGTCTGGAATATCCGGTCCACTTTAATTTGATACCATTTATTTGTCGCTGTTGTATATTTAATCGATTGCCAGCCGTTATATTTTTTTATATCTTAATCTTGGATTAAAATAAACCGGGAGGATTCAATGCTTACGGGAATTCACTTTCTTCTGACTTATAAATGCACCTTTGAGTGCGATCATTGTTTCGTATATTCCAGCCCCGATGCCGAGGGGGTGTTTACCATCGCCCGGGTCGAAAACGCATTGAAACAGATGAAAGAGACCGGTACTGTAAACAACGCTTATTTTGAGGGAGGAGAGCCGTTTTTATATTATCCCGTTCTCCTGGAATCTTTAGCGCTGGCCAAATCTATGGGATTTAAGACCGGTATTGTTACGAACGCCTACTGGGGAGAATCCGAAAGGGACGCCGAGCTGTGGCTGAAGCCAATAGCGGAGATCGGCATAGACGATCTCTCGATTTCAGATGACCTGTTTCACAATCCCGACGGCGGAAAGGGGCCGGCCGCTTACGCCCTCGACGCGGCCAAAAAGCTCGGTATGCCGGTCGGAGATATATGTATCGATAAACCCAAGCTGATTGAAAATGCCGATGCCAAAAAAGGCGAGCCGGTAATTGGCGGCGGCGCCCTGCTCAAAGGCCGCGCCGCGGAAAAGCTGATCGGGGATTTTCCGCGCAGGGAATATTCCATTTTCGATAAATGCCCTCATGAGGAGTTCGAAAAACCGTCGAGATTCCATCTGGATCCCTACGGGAACCTGCACCCCTGCCAGGGAATAAGCGTGGGCAATATGTGGGAAAAACCGCTTAAAGATATCATGAATAACTATAATCCAATGAAGCACCCGATTCTGTCTCATATTTTAAAGGGCGGACCGGCAAAACTCGCGGAGGAATATGGATTTGACACCTCGCCGGGATTCGTGGATCACTGCCATCTGTGTTATGAAGTCAGAAAAACCTTGCTCGACCGTTTCCCCAAGGAGCTCGCCCCCAGGCAGGTTTATGGATTGTAAGTTGTTATTTCAATAGCAGGCATCTTCCGGTTTCGGTGAAACCATCGGATTCGATTTTATAAAAATATACCCCTGATGGGTAACCGGCGGCATTCCAGATCGTCTTATGCCGGCCGGCGTCAATATACCCGGAGCACAACGTTTCAAGTTTCCTTCCCAGCATATCGAATATTTCTACTTTGATGTCGGATCGGCTCGGCAAATCGTAGACGATGGTGGTAGAGGAGTTGAACGGGTTGGGATAATTATTGAATAAAACAAAATCGCCGGGTTTCGTTACACCAGGATCATCGACTGATGTAATCGCACCGAGTTTCAATATCATTAAGGAATAGCTGTCAGCCAGGAATATCAGGCTGTCCGATGTCGCTTCGATGCATCGGGCGATGCCGGGCGTTTTGTACTCCGAAATTAAGAAAGGATTATAAGGATCGGAGATATCCACGACCTGAACACCGCTGTTTTCAAAGGCGACATAAAGACAATCGCCGCGTAAATCCAGATCGCAAGTGATTCCATCCAGATCGAACATACCGGCCAAAGCCGGCAGGTATGGATTCGACACATCGACTATTTTTATGCCCGAGTAGCTATCGGCGAGGTAAACATAATCATCTCTCGCGATCAGCGAATACACTTCGCCGTAACAGATGTATTCGCCGCAATACTGAGGATCGGTGGGATCGCTGACATCGAGTATCTTAAAACCATACATAAGGTCCGATATATAAGCGTAATTGCCGTCAATATAAACATCGAAGGCAACATCGAAGCCCCCGAAAACAGCTGCTTGCACAGGATAGGAGGGATTTGAAACATCGATAATGAAAAGACCATCCGACTCTGCGCACAAGTAGGCGTAATCGCCGTCAACGCAGATACCTGCCAGATAATTCGAAATATTCAGCAGTTGTCCTTCGAGATGGGGGTTGGCGGGAAAGGAAATGTTATAGATTTTCAAATGGCCGGGAGTCGAAGCATAGGCATAATCACCTTCGATGCAAAAGTCGTTCGCCCAGAATCCCCCCGGTGTGCTTCCCACAACAGTCGGGTTGAAAGGATCGCTGATATCAAGCGATAACAGGTTTTCACCTGCCTCGACCCAGGCATAATCTCCGGACAACCGGACGATTTGAACCAATCCGTCGTTTTCGTAATGATCCCGGACGGTCGGATTAAAAGGATCGATGATGTTCATGGTATAGAATCCGTACAGCGATGCGATATAGGCGGTATTCTGGTCAGCAAAGATTTCGAGGTAGTTATCCACTTGATAGTTTTCGCCGAGCAGTATGGGGTTGGAGGGATTCGATATATTGAAAATGTTCAAGGTATATCCATTGCCTGTATATTTTCCGATATAGGCATAATAGTTTCTTACGAAAACGGCGCGAACCGGCGACGTATTATAAGTGTTTACTATTGAAGGAGTTGTGACGTCGGAAATATCGACGATATAAAAACCGTCATAATAACCGGCCATATAGGCGTAATCTCCCTGGACCACGTTATTTATAGCGATAAGTGAATCCAATTCGCTTACATATAACGGATTGCCGGGATCGCTGACGTTCAGGATCAATAAACCGCCGGTATAAAGAGAAACATAGGCGTAATCCCCCTGCACGCACGTATTCCTTGCGTACCCGGACGTTTGATAATTGGATAGCAATGAGATATTGTTGATATCAGATAAGTCGAGAATGCAAACTCCGGTGTCCTGATCGCTCAGGTAGCCGTAGTCGCCCGCAATAAAGATGTCGTAGGCATTACCGTCGGTGGAAAAACCGTTTACTATGGACGGATTCTGCGGGTCGGAAATATCGACAATCTGCAGCCCCTGGAAACCGTCGGCAAGATATGCATAACTCCCTTCCACCCGGATCCCATGAGAGCCCCCTCCCACATAAAGCCTGCTTACAAAAGAAATATTATTCGGATCGCTGACGTCAAAAATGACCAGGCCGTTGGCATAGGAACAATAGGCGTAATTGCCCCCAACCGCCACATCGAAATTCATTGACCATAACTTAGAATTAACATATTCGATATCCTGGGCGTTTATATTGAATGCCAATAATAGCATCAAACCTGAAATTAATACTATCATCTTATTCATTGGAAATTCCTTTCCTCAGACTTAATATGCTATAAGATATCTATAATTAGTTCTTTTGTCAAGTAAACAGACTAGAGATTGAATTTTATCGGTTGATTCTGGTATAATAAATGGAAGACAGGAGGCTTGAGATGTTTGAGAAAAGGCTGCAATCGTTCACGTACGCCGTCGGGATAACGTTTATTATACTGGCGGCGCTCACGGGAGTTACCTATTTCTGGTTTTTGCTTCTGGTGGGAGGAGCGTTCAGGAATATCCCCGCTTTCGGCGCTCTGCCCGCGACCGAGATGGCAGAATATATGCTGGATCTGAAACTATTCTCTATAGTGATCGGGACGGTATTTATTATCTGCAGTTTGTGGCACAGAAAATTGAGAAGGGAAATTAAATAGCCCTCTCATGCGCCAGAAGCCATTCTTTTCTCTTTAGACCGCCTCCGAATCCCGTGAGCGATCCATCCTTGCCGATGACTCTATGACAGGGGATAACGATTGAAATGCGGTTGCTTCCTACAGCGGCGCCGACGGCTCGTGCCGCCCCCGGGTTTCCGGTCTTTTCGGCGACCCCCCCGTAATTGACGGTTTTCCCGAACGGGATTTTTTCAAGCTGTTTCCAGATCGTCTCCTGAAACCCGGTTCCGGTATAGTCCAGGGGCAGATCGAATTTGGCCAATCTGCCGGAAAAATAAAGACTTAACTGCTTTTTCGCCTTTTTCAGGATCGGCGTTTCCTGTCTATTTAATTTCGCCCCGTAATGTCTGGAGAGAGTCTTTAAGGTTTTTTTTGTCCGGTCGCCTTTAAAATCCACCATGCAGATTTTGCCTTTGTGCTCTCCTATGATAATTTTCCCCAGAGGGGATTCGGTTTCGTTATGGTTGAGATCGCTGTCGAATTTTCTTGATTCTGCCATTTTTCCTCCCGTTTTACCGCAAAAAAAAGGTTGAGGAGGGAAAGTCCAGCAAAATCGTGTTTTTTTGCAGAATACTGGAGTATCAACGGTTTTTTTACCGTAATAAAAAAAATTTGATCTTTATCGCTATGCTCCGATATTATATATTATGAACATGCGTGAAGGATTAAAAACCTTTCTTATTCCGGCGATTATTATTTCGTTCCTTGTTATTTGTTGTGACGGCGAGTCCACCAGGCCGGAAGACGGTATTCCCATTAGAATTACCGCCCCTGATGACGGTGACGTTTTATTTAATCCGGTCACGATTGCCGCTCAAACCGGGTCGGGATTTTCGATTACCGATGTGGAGTTTTATATCGACGGCGAGCTGGTATGGATTGATAATGACCGGCCGTTTGAATACTACTGGAATATTTTCGGTTATGAGAATAACTCCGAGCATACCATTATGGCGACCGGGTATTCCGATACCGCAAGTTACACTTCGGATACCGTGACGGTAACGATTTCTCTTGAAGAGGGACTTTTATTCGTCGCCGCCTACAGGCCCAACGCGGACTGGACCTACGGGGTAGCGACTTATCAGAATATTATGTTTGTGGCCACCGGCGAAAGCGGCGTGGAGGTTATCGATGTTCTGGATAAGACATTTCCCATGTATATTTCTCGGTTTGAAAGTGCCGGACAGGCGCTAAAAGTCGACGTTCGATATCCCCACCTGTTTATCGCCGATTTTTCCGGAGGAGTGATAAGGGCCGATATTTCCGATCCGGACTCGTTGACGGAAGCCGGCCTGTACAATATCGAGGTGCAGGCTATCGACGTCGCCGTATCGGATGATATCGTATTCGTAGCCGATCAGAACGGTTTTATTATTCTCGATAATACCCTGCCGGATTTCCTGGTATCTTTATTCAGATCGTATTTATTCAGCGGCTCAAACTACGTTACCGCCAGGAACGATACCGCTTATATAACAAATCTGGGCAACCTGTATATTATTAATGCATCTACCCCCGATTCGCCGGAAATAGTTTTCGCCTATCAATCGCCCGGCGCCAGGGGAGTGGCGGTTATTGACACTTTCGCTTTTGTAGCCAGGGGCGACCAGGGGGTAGCCGCCTTATCCATCTCCGATCCTCAGAATCCGGGATACCTGGCCGGATATGTAACCCAGGGCGCGGTTTCCAGCGTGGAAGCGGCCGACTCCACTTTATTTGTCGGAACGTTCTCCGGCGAAGTAATAGCTCTGGATTATACTCAGCCCGACACCCTTCGCCTGTTCGACAACCTGGTAATTGACGGGGTTCTTATCAATTATTTGAAATTCGATTCTCCTTATCTTTATGCCGCCACCAGTCAAGGAATAAACATTCTTAGATTTATCAGATAGTCGAAAGATCGATTTTTTATCGCCCCTCAATTACCCCATCTCCGGTCAATAGCGGCAAAAACCTAAAATTAGCTTGCCAAATATATTCAGTTATACTATTTTAAATCAGCCATCGGCTTCTCTGTTTGGATTTGGTGCAATTCGTCTGATGAAATGAAGGAATCAATCGTAGGCGACCCCATCTTCTGGCCGGGATTAGTCTATTCTCCCATAAATCTTAACGGCCTCCTTTTCGCGTTGGGAACCGTTACCGACGAGATCGGTCTGCTATTCGAGGAGTTCTCCGAGGATGGATCTCTGGCTGTATGCCGCATGAAAACAAAAGACGGTTGGAGAAAAATCAGAGCTGCCTTTTCAATTAAGAGCTCGGAATTCAATCTCACCGAGGATCGGCCGGATTTGCTTATATGCTGGGTGCATGATTCCGATCCCGGAACCGGAAAATTGTCCATACTGGAGCTCTCCGGGATAAGGGGCCAGCCAAGCTCCAATAATGCCTTGCCCCATAAGCCCTTGGGCGGTCTGGACGGCATATTTTCGGAGGATCCGACTAACGATCTTCTCCACAGGGGAGAAGCCATCGTCAACTTCGAAGAGACCATACGTCAACTGGACGATCGAATAAAAAAATTGAAAAATGGTTAATAAAAACTTGCATTTTGATCCGTCGAAAACAATATTGAGACGTCTACGGGAATTTCTTTTGGGGGCTTGTCCTGCCCGTTTAAGGGCCTGGCGTTTGAAAAGTTACTTAAATCTGACCGCAGATGTTTTTTGGATTTGAGATCTCAATTAATATGACCATTAAAAATGGAGAACCAAAATGCTGGGAAACAGGGATATTATGAAGTTTATCGGCCTTACGGTTTTATGTTTGGTTTTGGGGACCTTTTCGGCAGTCAAGGCTCAGGATCCCGGAAATCCTGATTCCTTGATAATCGGAAACCTTGACGGTACTCCAATTTTGGCCGGGCTTGACGTACAGATCGTAGTTCCGGTCTATTTGAAAACGGACGATTCTGTTGCTTTTATGCATCTCCCGGTAGCTACCGATAATGACTATATAGCGTCTCGGGATGGCGGAACCTTTTATGAACCGCTTTCGCTTTGGGACGATGTCAGTTTCCTGGCCCCGGATTCGAACAGCCCTTCCGCGGGCTATACCAGCCAGAGTATTCTGGGATTCGCTTTTTTGGCGCCTCCGGAAGATCCGCAGAATTATCTTTATACGAATTACCAGTGGTGGCATATAGCCGATTATCATATGACTACGACTGACGATATTTCTGTCTTGGGAGATACAACCTATACGCTTGAGGGTATTAATCCTGCAAACGGCGATATGCTCATGGGTTTGCCGGATGGCGTCATCGTCGTTATCCCTCAGACGATCTGGGGCGGGATATATTTTCCGCCTAACACCCCCCCGGTCTATACCGAGCCCTCCCCGGGCACCCTGCCTATAAACGAGCAATTCGGCATATGCCTGACCGTAACGGTCACCGACGAGGATGACGATAACCTTGTTCTGACCGTGGATTTCGGTCCCACCGACTATACTTTTGAAGAACTCGTCAATATCCCCGGAGAAATATCTTATGAATTCTGCTGGTTTCCTCAATCCGGGATGGCGGGTACGTATCCGCTGACATTTACGGTTAATGACGGCGCCGGGGGGGTCATTGACCTCGATATTATCCTCGAAGTTACCCCGGCACAACTCATTATACACAGCGATTCGACTCTTCCCGGAGCCAACGTTTCTTTGCCGGTATCGCTCAACAACCTGGGTATTTCGTCGGCCGTGGGAGCCTTCGAAATTCTCATCGGATGGAATCTTAATGCTATGTCTTTAAATAGCGTGATTCGATCCGGCAGAACGGCTCCTTTCGAGTATTTCCATGTCAATCCCAATAGCGGCGGTGATGGAACCGTCAGGATTGTCGGAATCGCGGATTTGAGCTTCGGCGATATTACGCCTCCTCTCCAGCCTGATACCGGAGCCATATTCTTTATCGATTTCTCCGTGTCCAACGATGAAAGCCTGATCGGCGTGGATCTACCTGTTGAATTCATCAATCTGGATCCGGCCGATAACACGGTGGCGGATTCGACCGGATACCTCCTCGTTCACCCGGAATTGACCGATGGCGTGGTCAGCGTCATCGGCCCTGACGACGTTTTGACGGGCGATATCAATCTTAACGGTTGGCCCTATGAGGTCGGCGATGTTGTGCTTTTCGTCAACCATATCATTAATCCCTCCGCGTACCCCTTTAACGCAATTCAGAGAGAAGCCTCGGATATCAATGCCGACGGTATTCCTGAAACCATAGCCGACCTGGTCTTATTGATAAATATCGTAAACGGTAATGTGCCTCCTCCGAAAATCGAACCGTCGGGCGGAGATGTGATTGTGACCGTAACCCCATCGGGTGAGACTGGTTATATAACCGCCACCAGCAGCGTCGATCTCGGCGCCGTCTTGCTGAAGCTTTCTCATAATTCAATCCGCGATTTGACCGTAAGACCGACGGGCGATTTAACGGTTGTCTTCAACGACGACGACGGTGAAATAATCGTTCTGGCTTATTTACCGATGGGCGGGGGAATTCCGGCCGGGGATATCAATCTCTTCGAAATAGGCGGAATGGGAGAGGATTTCGAAATTGTCGAAATCGCCGCCTCTGATTCAAGAGGCAGCCTTTTGAGCGTGGTCTCGCGGATCGCAGCGGCTCTTCCGCAGAAATATGAACTGGCTCAGAACTATCCCAATCCGTTTAACGCCGCCACCAGGATCAGATTCGCTTTGCCGGAAGCCCGGATGACCACTATCGAGGTTTTCAACATTTCCGGCCAGAGAGTTGGCACGCTTATTGATAGATATTTGGAGGCGGGAAAATATGATATAACCTGGAACGGGATTGGAGATAACGGCAAATCCGTCTCGTCAGGAGTGTATTTTTATAGACTAAGTACCGATTCCAGCTCAATTACGAGGAAGATGACGCTTTTAAAGTAAAAGGGGATCGAAATAATGAACGTCAAAGGGTTGCACATTTTGGCAATTGTTGTAGCCCTGATGATGCCGGGGGAAGCATCGGGACAGGATCCTGATCTACAGGATTCGCTTATTATCGGTAATTTTAATGGATCCGTTATACCGGTGGGGCTTAACCAGGAAATCGTTCTTCCCGTATGGATAAAGACCGATGACTCGGTAACATTCTTTCATACTCCTCTGGCGACGGATAATAATTATATAGTCTTGAGACTCGGGGGCGGGTTATATGAACCTCTGAGTTTATGGGATGAGGTCGGTTTTCTTACGCCCAATCCCAATTCCCCGTCGCCGGGCATGACCAGTCAGAGTATCCTCGGATTCGCCTATCTTTTCGATCCGCGGGATCCTCAGAATTTCCTTTATACCGATTACGAATGGTGGCATGTTGCCGATTTCCATATGCTGACCACCAGCGACACCACGGCCATAGGAGATACCGTTTGTCTGATTGAGGGTTTCAACCCGGCAAACGGAGGGTTGCTCTGGGGGATTCCCGACGGAGTGACCCAGATAGTTCCCGCCGCCATATACCCCTGTCTGTATTTTTCAGATAACGCGCCTCCGGAATTCAGTCAACCTGTTCCCGGAACGGAGTTTCTTGTAAATAACGAGTTTCCAATTAACTTTCTCGTTATAGCCACCGACGCGGATAATCACGTGATTTCGATCACCGTTTATTTTCCCGAGGATGGCGCTCAGTTCGACACCGTTTTCATGGCGCCGGGATATTCGAGTTATATGTTCAGCTGGTTGCCCGACTTTGAGGATACCGGCCAATTCATCGCCACCTTTACGGCCGACGATAATCATGGAGGTGTGGTAAACCTGGATGTCGCCATCAATGTCTCGAGGTCTATTTTGCAGGTCGACGAGGTAAGCGCCTTCCCCGGCATGGACGTGTCCGTTCCCGTTAATATCATAAATCCGGGGGAAACCTCCTATATAGGCGGGTTCGATATTCTCCTGCAATATGGAATTCCCGAAATTATAGATCTTTTGAGCGTCGTGCGGGGACCGCTGGTTGAAAGCTGGGAATATTTCCACGTGACTCTCGGCGACACCTCGACTATCAGAATAACCGGAATCGCGGACATTTACGGCAACGGAAACATGATTCCGCCGGGCGAGGGGCCGATCGCCTTTCTCAATTTCGAGATTTCCGGCGACAGCGTTTATGTAGGCCATTACGCGGAGATAAATTTTATTTACGCGGACGGTAACGATAACACTATTTCCGACAGCACCGGGTATCTGCTCATCCATCCCGACGTTGACAGCGGCTGGGTATACAACCAGGATCCCAGCAACGTCCTCATTGGCGATATAAATTTAAACGAAATAGCCTGGGAGATTTCAGATGCCGTGCTCCTGGTAAACCATATCATCGCCCCCCTTCAATTTCCGTTTAATTATGTTCAGATGCTGGCCTCCGATACGAACCGCGACGGGGTTCCGGCGACCGTGCCCGATCTCATATATATAATCAGCGTTATAAACGGCTATATCATCCCCCCTCGAATAAATTACGAAAATGAGACTTATGCCTCCGTGGTCGCGGAATTCGATGAGATTGACGCTGAAAAGCTGATTTTCAGGTACGAATCATCCATACCGGCCGGCGGAATTTTAATGAGGTTGGATCATGGCCGGAATGAAATCAGGTCGCTTTCCACAAATACCGGCATGGATCTCCTCTCCGACGACGAAAGTGGAATCCTGTCGGTGATGCTTTTGGATTACGACGGCGGCGTCATTCTGCCCGGGGAAGAGATTTTTGAGATGACCGTTTCCGATGGATCCGTTCCCATTGTAACCGAGCTGCAGATCTCCGATCAGTACGGGAATTTCATACCGGCCGGATTGAGTCCGGTTTCAAGCATCCCGGAGGGATTCACGCTTTACGGAGCCTACCCCAACCCGTTCAATTCCTCCACCACCATCAAATTCTCGCTTCCTCAAAAGACCGATGTCGACCTTTCCATATATAATATGCTGGGGCAACTGGTGAAATCGTTCAGGTTCGAGAATATGAATTCGGGCGAACGCTCTATAAGCTGGGACGGCTCCGGCGACTCCGGCGACGAAGTATCTTCGGGCGTATACCTTTATCGTATCACCGCCGGCGGATACGAAGCGGCGTCCCGTTTGACCCTTTTGAAATAATATAAATTTGAAAATTTCATATGATGAAAATCCGCCAACTGTTATTGGCTGACCATTGAGAATTCTTTTTTTATTCGGGGTTCTTCGCCGGTTTGCGCTTCGGTCGAGTTTTCCGCTCTGGATAGTATCAGTCTTTTTCTATATCTGTCGGCCGCATAGCCTTCCGGGAGCGCGGACAGTAATTTTTCCCGGTAACCGTCAGCCCTGAGATTGCATTCTTCGTAAAGATCGATCCTCCCGCAGTTTTTTTGCAGCGCGCTCTCTGATTCGCAGGCCTGGAGCGCGATGGGGATATATCCCGAAGCCGCCGCTACGCTCTCTGTCTCGATCAAGCTTTCGGCTGCTTTCTGGTAATTACCCTGTTCGGCCAATATTTCTGTCCTGATTATTTCGGCTCTTAGCCTTATGCTCCTGGGCGTCCACTTTGCTTCGCATATATCCTCAAAATAGTGCAAAGCGTTATAACGGTTATTATGGTCTTTGTAATATTTCCCCAGGGATAACTGCAATTCCGCGACCAGATCAGTTAAATCATTTTTTTTGGCCTTCGAAAAAATAACCTTTAGATTTTCAATATTGTCTGTTCCCAGCGCTTCCGACCGGGATTCGGCGGCCACGATCTCCGCCTGGAGTTTAAGCTCGTGTTTTTCCATAATTGCAGCGGATCTGGATATTCGGTCCGCCATCGTAAGCGAAGCTTTACCGTCGCCCAGCGCCAGGCGGATACGGGCCTTTCTAAGGTCGGTCATAAGCCTCAGTAATTTGTCTTCATTATATATGCGGTCATTTTCGATCGCCTTAAGCATACTTAAGGCGAGAGAAAAGTTGCCCATCTCCACGGAAACGTCCGTTAGTTTGAGCTCAGCCACCGTTTTTAAACGTATATTGCAGGAGGTTTCCGCGATCTGTCTCGCGTCCTGAAAGCACTCAATAGCCATAAATAGATCGCCCGAAATCAAATGGCAGGAGCCCAGATTAAGTAGTGATTCGATTATTTCGTTTTTACGGCCCGTTTTTTCGGAAATTTCCAGCGCCTTTTTAAATTGTCCAACCGCATCATCAAAATCCCCATTTTTCGCATGATATTGCCCCAGTTCGTTATGCGACCTTATGGTCATCCTGTGATTAACCAGCTTTTTCGAAATTTCCAGGGCTTCCGTCATTATATCATACGCATCGTTTTCCGAATCGCGCCGTCTTTCCCGCCGGCCGCTTTCGTAAGCGGCCGGGTATTTGCCGGCGGTTTTTAAGAGGTGTTCCAGGGAAAGCAAATAATCTTTCTTGTGCCACCACGCCAGCGCCATGATTTCGTTACATTCGGAGAAGCCGATATCGTCTTTCGCGCCCGCCGGATAATCGCGAGTTCTCTTTATATAATGAAGCGATTTTTTGTAATTTCCGGATAAAAGGTACAGTTCCCCCAGCTTTTTGTAGATCTCGCACCTCGTTTTTATATCACGTTCATTCAACAAAATATCGATATACATTTTTCTCGCGGTTTTGGAATAACCCATGGCCCGATTAATGTCGCCGTTTATTTCCAGCGCGGATAGTCCGTCCGCCGGGTCATTAATTCCGCAGTTGATCAGCGTTTTCGCGAATTTTTCGGCCTTGATATAATTTCCACATTTATAAAATTCTTTTGCGGCGGCAGCGTTGAATCTATAGCTCTGCTGGATATCGCCGGAAAGAGCCCAGTGATACGCCGTCAGTTCGAGCCTTTCGTTATTATCGCTTATAAGCTCCTCGGCGTTTAATGCCCAGAATCTGTGATACCGTTGTTGCTCGGAATCCGGGATCAGGTTGTATACGTATTTTCTCAGACCGCCGGATAGAAACGATACCGAATCTCTGTGGCGAATAAGAATCCCGATGGCGGCCAAATCTTCGACAAGTTCGTGTTTATCCCTTTCGAATTTGACAAACATCAAAAGCGGGATGGTGTTGCCCCAGGCCGAAAGCATGGAGATTAATTCCCCCTGTTTATCGTTAAGCGTACCGAGCAATCTGCTGTAGAAATATTCGTTTTCCGGGATCGCGACCTCTGTCCGAAATTCCCCGTCACCCGATTCGGCCATGAGATAATCGAGGCCTTTTTGCCCGCCGGTGTGCTTTAAAAGATAGAAAATCTGTTCGGGATCGCCGCCGGTCGATTCGCTTAAAGGCCGCAGGTCGATACCCCTGTAATCCCGCTTCAGAAAGGCCTTGAGAGATTCTTCGGTCATACGCATTCGACGCCAGTATTTGATGGGATCGAAAATCTCGTGTTTGATGCCGGACCTGAACCACCGGCCCGCCGCCGCGGCGATGTGAATATTATGTGGATTCTCGATAATCTTCGCCAGTTTCCTGAGGTTCTCGTTGGCGAATGATTCCAGGTTATCTATAAGGAGTATTTTCTCGCGCCGGTCTGTTTTGGCAGCCGAGAGGCTATTCTCCAGGACCTTTTCGATCCGTTCATCATCGTCGGTTTCATGAATCCGAAAACAATCCATCTTTTCGATCCTGTATTGAGCCTCCTGGAAATCGAGCGAGCCGCCGCTGTAAGAGTAGCCGTTGATGATAAACAGCTTTCCGGGGTCGAATTTTCTGAATGAATCAAATTTCCTTTTGAGCTCCTCGGCAAAGGGCGCCGGGCCCGATGCGAGATAATATTCCATCCTCGATTTTTCCAGGGTATCGAAATGGCCGTCGACCCCTAAAACCTTCGCGGCCTGCCTGGCATCCGATGGCCTCCTGTCCGGATCGCGATTCAGCATCGATTCCAGGCCCTCGCGAAAACATGCCGGGACGTTATTCATATCGACACGTCCGGTTTCCGCGATATTCTCGATCAGCTCCGATTCATTTTCAGATTCGAAGGGCAAAACGCCGGCAAGAAGCTGGTAGAACAGGACCCCCATGGAGTATATGTCCGAGGATCGGGTGGTTCCATGACCCCGTATAACCTCCGGGGCAAGGTAATGTAATGTCCCTTTCCTGCGGGGCTTGTCGCTTGCCGCCGTCACCAGGTTAAAATCCATGAGCGCGATCTCGGGAACGCTTTTATCATTATCGCCGTGTGCTATGATATTGGACGGCTTGAAATCGTTATAGCAATATCCTGAGAAATGAATGAATTGGGCGGCCTCCAGAATCGTGGCGAAAATTTTTCTTGTTATAGAAAAATACGCGGCGGATTCTGAATGATTCTTTAACGAGAGCATATATTTATCGATGGTGGGGCCCTCAAGGTAAGGCGTTATTATTACGGGCCTGTCCTCGTCATAAATAATATCGTGTGGTTTTAGCAGGGAAGGATGGGTGTGCGTGAAAGCGAAGAAGTATTCCTTCTTCAGCGATTCGTTAATTTTCCGGTTATCTTCTCCGGGAATTTTTAAGGCGAATCTTCTATCGCTCGACTTATCGACGGCGAGAAATATGCGGGCCGTTCCGCCCTCGCCGATCTTTCCGGTTATTTCGTATCGTCCCCCAACAAGGCGGGAAACCATGATTACCTCAACGGAAGAGTTATTACGATACAGGCGCCCCCGTCCGGGTTATTGATCCCCGTAATCTGACCCCCATGGCCTTCCAGTATCTTCTTACACGTCGCCAGCCCCAGGCCGTGCCCCTTTTCCTTGGAGGTAAAATGGGGCTCGAAAAGCCGGGGGAATATCTCCTCCGGTATCCCCGGGCCGTTGTCCGATATTGTCAGAGTAACATTCGAATCGTCGGCTTCGACCGATATTTTTACGACGCCTTTTTCGGCCTTCCGGCTGTTTATAGCGTCGGCGGCGTTGATCAGGAGATTCAGCAGCACCTGATGGATCTGGCCGGGATCCATCATGATACCGGGAAGGTCCGGAGGCATATCGATTTCTATGTCGATATTCTTAAATCTCTGCTGCGGTTTTACGAAGAATACCACATCATCTATAACGGGAGCCAGCTCGCTCAGGGACTTGTTGGTCTCCAGGGCCGAAAAATCCATAAGTCCCGCTGTAAAACGTTTCATCCTGTCGATACTGTTGACGATCGATTCAACTTTTTCAGAGACCTTCTCAAACCTCTCCGATTCGATATATTTCGGCAGAAGCTGGGCGCCGGACATTATGGCGGTAAGGTAGTTGTTCATTTCATGCCCGATGGCGGCCGCCATCTCGCCTTTGGCCACCATCTTTTCGGAGACTACCAGATAACGTTCAATCAGCATCCTCCGGGTAATATCTTCAATAATGATTATCCTCTCGCCGGAATCATCTTCGGAAAAAGCGAATGGAGAGAAATGGATCCTGACGATTATATCGTCTTTTCCCTTCAACCTGATTAAATGCGAGGCTATCTCCACGGATTCTTTTCTTGATTTATTGATATTCTCTTTCCAGAAAGCCCGTTCATTTTCCGGGAAAAGCTCCAGGATATTTTTCTGCTCGAGATTTTCCCAGTCCCCTTT
>CP070813.1:359935-423346 GCA_020344055.1 Candidatus Zixiibacteriota bacterium
GCACCAGCACCGTGTCGCCTTCAACGCTGGCATCGATACCCTGCTGGATGGTGGGGTAATCACCCGGTATGTTTATAATGGCGGGCCAGCAAAGGCCGCCGGAGGACACCAAAAATAATGCGATTAGAAGAAAAGTCTTGCACATAATTTTCTCCTGCTCTCAGTTTGCGGGTGGACACTCCGGGCATGGAATAGGATCCTGACCGCCTTTAAAGTATGCCACCGCAAACGTAATATCCAATCCATTATAAGAACAGTTGCCGTTGACATCGCCGCCCACGTACCAGGTATTTCCCGGAGTACACTCGCACTCGTACGGCGGAGGCGGCCCGCCTTTAAAATAAGTTACCCCGTAGGTAACATCGAGGCCATTGAAATCTCCACTGTTGTTCGCGTCCCCCACTACATATATACATAAACCCGAGAGGCTTCCTTCACCGCCGTAGGCCCCCATATCGCTACGTAAATCACCAAGGCCCCATGCGCAATTTAACGGGTAGTCCAGGATATTCGGATCGCCGGCATCGATGCAGGGGGAATCCACGGAATCGCCGCAGGCAATTGACATGAGATGGAAATCGCTACTATCAGGATCTCTAAACAGGGGATCTGCATCGATATTGCCGTCTCCCGGCCATACAATACCCTTAATATCGCAATATGTAATCGTGGGCCAGGAGGCGTCGTCTCCTCCGATCTCATCACCTCCCAACGCCGCGCTGTCCGCCCAGAATATCGTGTTGGTAACTACAGGGTAAGATGTGTAGAAAGTAAAAATCCCGCCTCCGAACTGCGCCGAGTTTTTATAGACGGTATTATTCAAAATGGTGGCGTCCGAGTGTTCACAGCAGATGGCACCCCCATAGTATCCGGCATTGTTATTGTCAAAGATATTGTTAGATAGAATTGAGTTTGATAACGCCAGATGAATTCCCCCGCCGTTGGAAGCATTATTCAGGCTAATCCTGTTTCCAAATAGCGCGGCAGAATCGGACTCAAATAAATATATTCCCCCGCCTGATTCCCCGGCTATATTATCAATAATCTCATTTGTATTTACCGTAATGCCGGAGTTGAAGCCATAGATCCCGCCTCCCTGGCTCCCGGCAAAATTGCCGTTGATGGTGTTATTGATAATAGAGAGATCCGAATCTATACAAAAAATGCCACCGCCTGCCCCTCCCCCTATCAGACCGGTAGCGCTATTTCCAATAATGATATTATCGCTGATAAATGAACTGGAATTACTACAGTAAATTCCTCCTCCCGCACCTACTTCAACGCCGGGCGACCAGTTATCGGCGATGGTGTTTTTATGTATTCCGGGATCAGAATTATTACAGTATATTCCGCCCCCTGAATCGAGGCCGACGTTTTCGCATATAGCGTTATTTTTTATCATCGGATTAGAGTTGAAATCGCATTTTATTCCGCCGCCTTCATTGGCATAACCATTCTGTATTGTAAATCCTGCAATCACGGCGATACTATCTTCCCCATTCTCAAATGTCACAACCGAACTCGCCGAATCGCCGTCAATCACCGTCTGCGAGATATAGCTCGTATCTCCTGTAATTAAAAACAATGATCCCAGTACTATGTTATGCCCATTGAAATTGATATTCTCGACATAAGTCCCCGGCTGCACCAGCACCGTGTCGCCTTCAACGCTGGCATCGATACCCTGCTGGATGGTGGGGTAATCACCCGGTATGTTAATTATGGTGGCCCAGCTACTGACAACGGCAAAATATATTAAAATTACCGTAAACGAAAAAATGCAACGCATGCTTTCTCCCCGGATATGGATTTTTAAAGATCGCCCCGTTGCAAGTCAATCCTCGATGCAATTTAAATATAATAAATAACGTAAATATAGCAAGGATAATCAGTTATTTGAAATCGTCGGTATTTAAGTAGGCAATAAAAAGTACGCCCAGGAGGAGTTGAACCCCCAACCTTCTGGTCCGTAGCCAGACGCTCTGTCCAATTGAGCTATGGGCGCACAAAAGGGGCCTGAAAAGGCCGAAAATTAAGTTGTCAAAATACCCGGCATCTAAACTATATCTATACTAAATCGGGTCCCGGCGCAAGCATTTTCACAAGACCTGTTTTTTGTTTGATCCCCACTCTCGTTTTATTATCCTGTAACCTGAAATAAATTTATGCGTAGATATAAGGGGCTGTACTGGAAATATGAAAGCGGGAGTTGACGAAAAATGAAGAAATTTATATGGATCGCCGTAATCGTGATTGTTCTGGCCGCCGTAATTTTCGTGATCGTGAAATCATCGGGCAACAACGACCCCGGTTATAAGCTGGTGGAGGTTACCCGCGACAATATCGTGGAGAAGGCACTGGCTACCGGGCAGATCGAGCCCCTGCAGGAGATTCAGGTCAAATCCAAGATATCGGGGATAGTAAAAACCCTGCATGTGGAAATCGGCGACGACGTCAGAGCGGGGGAAAGACTGATCACCATCGCTCCCAATCCCACTCCTCTTGAATTCGCCGAAGCCAAACGCAACTTGGAATTAGCGCAGGTCGATCTGGATAACGCCCAAAGCATTTTCAACCGTAAGAAAGAGCTTTTCAATAATAAACTTATAAGCCAGGAACAGTTCGATATCGCCCGGGCGGAGTTCTCCGAATCCAAGCTGCGGCATCAAATGGCAGGCGAAAAATTCGACCTGCTGCAAAAAGGGGTTACCGTCGATGGAAAAAACGAAAATACCATCATATCTCCCATAACCGGGACGGTTCTGGAAAAACTGGTGAACGAGGGCGATCCCGTTGTCCCTCTGACTTCATACCAGGCGGGCACTCCATTGCTGAGCCTCGCTCCCATGGAAAAGCTTATCTTTAAAGGTACCGTGGACGAAATCGATGTCGGCAAGCTCATCGAGGGCATGACCTGTGATATTAAGGTCGGAGCGCTTCCCGGAGAAGCCTTGAAGGGCAAACTGTCAAAAATATCCCCCAAGGCGAAAAAACAGGATAATACCACCCTGTTTGACCTGGAGATACAGATAACCGAGACCGGTGATAAGACGCTCAGAGCCGGGTATTCCGCCAACGCCGATATCATAATCAGCAAAAAAGACAGTATCCTGGTTATCCCGGAGCGGCTGGTCGAATTCAAAGGCGATACCGCCTTCGTCGAGATCGCCGATTCCGCGGGTGCCATAGAATCCAGGCAAATCGAGGTAGGGCTTTCCGATGGACTAAATATCGAGGTGATTGACGGCCTCGCGCTGGGAGACAATGTGGTGGAAAGACCGCCCAAGGAGATCGAATAATTGAAAACCCTGATAATTTTCAAGCAGTTCTTTCAGGATATCCGTAAGCAAAAGCTCCGTACTTTCCTTACCACCTTCGGAATCCTGTGGGGGACCGCCGCTATTATCTTCCTGATCGCCTTCGGCGAGGGGATTTACAAGCATAATGTCAAACAGTTTAAGGGATTGGGGGAGAGGCTCGTTATCATCTGGCCCGGCAAAACCTCCATTCCATTTAAAGGGCTGCCCAAGGGGCGCCGTATCTGGTTTAACGAGGAAGATATCGCTTCCCTCAAAAAGGATATTTCCGATATCGTTGTGGCTTCTCCCGAATATTCCGGCCGCGGGCCTCTTACTTATGAAAGAAAGACGCTGGCTCAGAACGTAATAGGTGTCTACCCCGAATTCGCCGTAGTTCGCAATGTCATCCCCGAAAAGGGGGGGCGGTTTTTAAATGAAATCGACCTCGAATATCGAAAACGATCGATGTTTATCGGATCTGAAATTCGAAATGATCTTTTCGGCGAGGGAGCTAATCCGGTCGGAAAATATGTCGTCTTTAACGGCGTTCCCTTTCTGGTAGTGGGTGTAATGAAGGATAAAGATCAGAATTCATCCTATCGGGGTAGAGACAGGTATAAGGTCTGGGTCCCGGCCTCGACCTTCAAAGCCATGTTTAACCGTCGTTACCCTAATAACATGGTCTACCAGGTTTCCGACGAGTTCAAATCTAAGGCGGTGGAGAGAAGGGTTTTCGAGATACTGGGCAGAAAGTATAAATTCGATCCCTCTGACGAGCAGGCGTTGTCGGTCTGGGATACCAATGAGGATATGAGGGAATGGAGACCCTTTTTCCAGGGATTTAAGATATTTCTCGGTATAATAGGCCTTTTTACCCTGATCGTGGGCGGCATCGGAACCGCTAATATTATGTATGTTGTGGTAAAGGAAAGAACTAAGGAAATAGGGATTAAAATGGCTCTCGGGGCTACGCGCGCTCAGATAATGTCCCAGATTATCGTGGAATCCCTCCTGATGACCGCCATTGGAGGTTTTTTCGGATTTTTAATAGCGAAATTTCTTGAGATAACCTTCCCGATGCTGAACCTTACCGAGTATATCGGGGACCCGATTGTCGCCATGGACGCAGTTATCGCCACAATTTCAATTATCGGAACGATCGGTTTCCTGGCGGGATTCTTCCCCGCCAGGAGGGCCGCCAGCCTAAACCCGGTGGAGGCTTTGAGACTCTGATATGAAACTGATAACGTATAAATTCATTCTGTTTTTAAAGCTCATTTTAAGGGAGTTTAGGGCCCAGAAACTGAGGATGTCTTTAACGGTCGCGGCCATCGCCTGGGGGACTGTCTCGATAACGCTTTTAATGGCCTTTACGGTGGGATTAGAACAGCAAATGCGAAAAGCCCGGTCCGGGCTGGGAGCCAGAATCATGATCCTCTGGGGTGGTCAAACCTCCAAAGTGTATCAGGGTTTGCCTCCCGGAAGGAGAATCCATCTCCATCCCGAGGACGTCGACCTGCTGAAAAATAGAATTCCCGAAATAGAGCAGATCTCTGAAGAGTATCTGCGCTGGGGAGTCACCCTGGATTATAACGGCAAACAGGTCAATAAGCTGGTCTCGGGAGTCGCGCCGGAATTCAAAGACATGCGCTCCCATTACGCCCAGATGGGAGGACGGTTTATCAATAAGATAGATTATGACGAAAAAAAACGGGTAATGTTTTTGGGAACCAGGGTTGCCGATGAGCTCTTTGGTGAAGAAGACCCGGTGGGTAAGAGAATCCTCGTCAATAACATTCCCTTTACTGTAATCGGCGTCATGGTAGATAAAATGCAAAACTCCAATTATCATGGTCCTGACGAGAATTACACCATCATTCCGGCCACGACCTTCGTTGCTATCTTCGGCGATCCCTGGCTCGATAATATCGTATTCTCCATGAAGGAGGGTGTCGATTCCGACCTCGTGGAACAGGAACTTTTCAGGGTGATGGGCGGTAAATACCGGTTTGACCCCACCGATAGCCCCGCTCTCTGGACCTGGGACCTGGTGAAGGACAGTGAGATCACAAGAAAGGTATTCCTGGGGATAGAAATATTCATGTGGTTCATTGGAGGGATGACCCTCCTGATCGCGGGTGTCGGGGTGGCCAATATCATGTATGTCGCCGTAAGGGAGAGAACCAGGGAGATAGGTACGAAAATTGCCCTTGGCGCCAAGAGAAAACATATCATCTGGCAATTTCTGACCGAGGCGCTGAGCATCGCCTTCGTCGGTGGATCGGTCGGGATATCGTTCAGCCTTCTGGTTTGCAGTCTGCTCAGCGCTTTACCCATGGAAGGCGCGTTAGAGCTAATGAGCAAACCGACGGTCAACATGCCGGTTGCTTTTATTACCGTCGTTACACTCGCCGTTATTGGACTTTTCGCCGGCTTATTTCCCGCCAGAAAAGCGGCATCCGTAAACCCGGTGGAGGCATTGAGGTACGAATGATGAATAACGGAACGTTGATATCGCTTTCGGGAATTACGAAATATTACCATACCGGAAAGGTGGAGGTTCGGGCCCTGCAGGGGATTGATCTTGATATCAAAAGAGGGGAATTTATAGCCGTTATCGGCCCCTCGGGATCCGGAAAATCAACCCTGATGAATATTATTGGCTGCCTGGATACACCCACGGCCGGAGAATACCTGCTCGACGGGAAACCGGTGGCCAATATGGGAATTCATCAACTGGCGTCCATCAGAAATAAAAAGATCGGATTCATTTTTCAAAATTTCAATCTTCTGTCTTATGCCACCGCGTATGAGAATGTAGAGCTTCCGCTGATTTTCGCCGGCGCGCCCGGACAAATTCGTAAAGAAAAAATTATGCGAAACCTTTCCATGGTCGGTCTTGCTGAAAGAGCCGATCATAAGCCCACCGAACTGTCCGGCGGAGAGATGCAAAGAGTGGCCATCGCCAGAGCCCTGGCCAATGATCCGGAGGTTATTCTGGCCGACGAGCCGACCGGGAATCTCGATACCAGATCGGGAAGGGAGATCATCGAGATTTTCGAGAGGCTCAACCGCGAAGGGAGGTCCGTCGTGACAATCACGCATGATATGTCCATCGCCGAAAAATGCCATCGAATAGTCCGCCTGAAAGACGGTATAATAGAATCGGACACCCGCAACGGCAATAAAGCATAATTTATATTATAGATTTAAGCGAAACGCTTCAACTGCCAATAAAACAATAAGTTAGCAACTGTGGAAAAAAAGAAAAAGGAGCGGGTATGGGGAAATTATCTATATTGACGGAATAAAATCCCTTATTATATTGTTATTAGAATGGCAATGGAAAATTCTTTGCGTAAGGAAGGTACGCGCATATCAAAAAACGAGATAAAAGGAGAATGGGAGAATAAACTGGATTTTTGTAATGAAACATTAAATTTGTACGAAAGGGGTTTTTGTGCTCAGACTTAGGGAAATTTCAACTCTGGCGCTGACTTTGGGGATTCTACTGGGAGCAAACTCACCATTATCATATGCGGCCGATTCTTCTACCGATCCGCCGCCCGTAATAAATAGTGTCGACACTCTGCTTTTTGAGGATTTCAGCGGTGTCGAAGGACCATTCGCTATAAACCCGTTGCCCGGTTGGGTTGTTATCGACAGCGGCGTTCCGGAATGGGATGAGACCTCCTGGTCCCGTTATCAAAACACCTCCTACGGCCAATACTGGAACGGCGATCTCTGCAGGGTGATTTTTTCCGGCACAAACTCTATCGGCGATTGGCTCATCTCACCCATGTTCGATTGTTCCAATGAATTAGCGGTATCTTTGTCCTTCAAGCACCGGCATCAGAATAGATCCTCCACCGATACGGATACCGCCTTCGTCTTGGGATCTACCGACGGCGGACTTAACTGGGATCATCTAATCTACATGGCAGTCCAGACCGTAGGAACCATGTTTGATCCCGATACTGTGGATGAGGATATCACCTCCTGGGCTGCCGGCTACGACAGCGTGCGGATCGCCTTCTACCTCAAGGGCGATAATGTCCTGACCTGGTATCTCGATGAGCCGTTTGTCGGCGGAAGCGTAAATGATACCCTGCTCTATGAGGATTTTAACGGCCCCTGGGGGCCTTACGGCAATCAACCGCCCGCGGGATGGCATATTATCAACGAGGTGATTCCCGATCCCGCCAACGATAACGACTGGGGTAGATGGTATTATTCCACCTGGCCCGATATGGTCGCCCGAGCCTACGACAATTTCAACAACGAGACGGCCAATGAATGGCTGATTACCCCGGTGCTCTCTTTCTCCGAAAACGCTATCTGCAGTCTATCCTACTACAACAGTTATTGGGATGACAATTATGATGATACCGATTCGGCCTTTGTATTGGGTTCGACAAACGGCGGTCAAACATGGGATCATACCGTAGCGTTGTACACTATCATTGATGATAGAAGTGTTCTCAAGGTCAACAGCTGGCGCGGTTTCGATATCAGCTCCTGGGCGCAGAATCACGATAATGTCAGGATAGCTTTCCATTATGTCAAGGATGATCCATCCTACCTGGGCTGGTGGTTTTTCGATGATCTGCTTATTACTCAGACAACCATTACTTCCGATAACGTAGCCGCGATTTCCATCGATTATCCGTCCGAGTTTGTGGTTGCCGGGCGGGATTATAATCCTCAGGCTACCCTGCATAATTTGAGCGTGGAACCTCAAACGGTTGATCTCAATTTGACTGTCCTTGATGCCGGCAATGCCGAGGTATATAATTATACCGAGATCGGGATTGTGCTCGATTCGGTCGAAATGTCTCAGGTTACGCTGAGCCTTCCCTTTACGCCGCAATCTCCCGGCAATCATACCTTTACCGCAACGGTTATAAATCCCGGAGATGAAAATCCCGCCGATGACACGGTCAGGACGGTCTTGCCGTCTTACGAGCATGTCGGTTCCGCCGGCCCCGATGCCTTCGGCTATTCTTATGTCGACAATACGGAACAATTCGGCCCCACCTTCAGCTGGATCGAAATCTCCAATACCGGAACTCAGATTGAACCGGCTATGCATTATTTCATGTCTGATGAAATACCGCTGGGATTTTCTATGGATTTTTACGGTTCGACATACTCCTCTATCTGGGTGAATTCCCACGGGGAAATACATTTGGGCTCGCGGGATACCTGGCTGAGCACTAATGACTGCCCGCTGCCCGATCCCTCCACGCCGCATGCCCCGCTCCTGGCCGTTTTCTGGGATAGACTGTACATTCATTATGAAATCGGGGCAGGCGTATACTATCAATACTTCGATAACGGCGACAACGATTACATGGTGGTCGAGTGGCAGGCCAAAATATATGACGCCAGCTCCGATACGGTTGTGTTCGAAGCGATACTGTATGAAAACGGGGAGATCATATACCAGTATAATTACGTTAACGATGGCGACGGCGGCCAGGGACAGGAGGCTACCATCGGAATCGAATATGACCAGATCCCGTCCGGCCTGTCGTATAATTGCAATGACGGCAATCCCGCTAACAGACTCGAAAACGGTCTGGCTATCAGGTGGTTTCTCGGAACGACTTCCGCTGATGAGCCCGTAAATATTCCGTCCAATTATACGCTTCATCAAAACTATCCCAATCCCTTCAATGCCCGGACTACCATATCTTATATTCTCCCGAAAGAATCCGACGTCCGGATTGAAATCGCCGATATCCTGGGCAGAATCGTCGATGTTCCGGTGGAAAAAAGGCAGGCCGCCGGAGAGCATGAGATAACGTGGGACGCCGGCGATAGATCGTCAGGAGTATATTTCTACAGAATTATTGCCGATGAGTTCAGCCGGGCCAGAAAAATGATCCTGCTTAAGTAATCAAACCAAATCCCAAAGCCGCCGGGACTGCGAATCCCGGCGGTTTTTTTATCTCCGCAATGTTCCTGTTTAATAAAACGTCTTGACTTGTAAGGGGTTATATTTATCTTACCCCAATAAGCCGAAACTGAGATCGAAACCGACGAGGAATGACGAATAACGACAGAGATATGGATCTGGAATCGCTGAAAAAAAGTTACGAGCTTTTGAAGGAACGGGAAAGGAAATACCGCGAAATAATAGATACGCTTCCCGAAACCGTCTTCGAAGCCGACTTGGAAGGCAGGGGGACTTTCGTAAATGATGCCGGCCTAGCGCTTTTCGGTTATTCCCGAGAAGATTTTGGCAAGGGAGTTGAAATCACGAATCTCTTTTGTGATTATGAGAAGGAAAGAATTAAGGCAAATTATGAAAAAGTCCTGAAAGGCGAAAGAAATCAGAGCACCGAGTATATGGCCCTGAAAAAAGATGGTACTGTTTTTCCGGTATTAGTTCATTCATGCCCGATAATAAGTGAAAATCGTCCCGTGGGTATACGGGGGGTGACGATCGACATAACCGAAAATTACAAAATCCGCAAACAGCTCGAGCGCGAAAAGGATTTCGTTAATTCATTGCTGGATACGGCTAACAGCATGGTGATATGTCTGGATACAGATGAAAATATTATCATGTTCAACAAGGAATGCGAGAAGTTGACCGGCTATAAGCTCGAGGAAGTGCGGGGAAAGAACTGGCCGGAGACGTTTATCCCTGAAGAATCCCGGAGAAAAAGCGATCTTCCTTTTTCGGAATGGATTAAAATTCATCCCGAGGATAGATACGACGCTCCTTTGATGACCAAATCAGGCGAAATTAAAACCATACTCTGGTCCAACACCGTCTTTTCGCCAAAGGGTTCGGACGAGGTAATTGCCCTGGCTATCGGGCATGACGTAACAGAGCAGATGAAAGCCGTAAAAGCACTTCAGGAAAGCGAAAAACACTACCGGGCGGTCTGGGATAATCTTCCCGTAGGCATATGCCTCACGGACAGGGATGGCGTTTATCGCTACGTGAATCCCGCCTATTGCAAAATATATGGATATGAAAAAGAGGATTTAATAGGACGGACTCCCGATAGCCTGATATTTCCGTCCTCCGATCCGGAAAAAAGAAAAAAATATCATAATAAAAGGTTTGATGGGCAAATTACTACCTCTTTGACTGAATATCAATTTTATAAATCCGATGGTATGCCCGTCTGGATCGAGGTCGCCTCCGATTATATCAGGGAAAACGGCAGTCCGAAATTCCTGATAAGCATAAATATCGACGTAACGATGAAAAAACTCGCCGAATCGGCTTTGAAGGAAACCGAACAACGTTACAGTATCCTGTTCGAATATGTCGACGTACCTATTTTTACGGTTGATAAGGATGGCGTGTTTAGAATGATGAATAAAGCGGCGGCTGGTTACCTTGGGGGTATCCCGGATGATTTTATTGGCAAAACAATGTGGGATCTATTCCCCCGGAAAGTGGCCCTGAGACAGATGGATAATATCATCAAAACTCTCGAAAAATCAAAGCCGATGACAGAGGAGAATTACACCTATGTCAATAACGAAAAAAAATGGTTTAAAACCGGTATATACCCCATAACAGGCGCAAAAACCAATGCCTCTATGGCCTTATTGATTGCTCGGGATATAACATCGGAAGTGATTAGAAAGATAAGAATGAACGCCAGATTTCAACTGCTCGACAACCTTCGTCATGCCGAAAGCGTGGATGATTGTCTTGAATCTGGATGCCTGGCGATTCGGGACGCCCAGCTTTTCAAAAGGGCGGTTCTTACTTTGCACAATGAAAAAAGAGAAATTATCCATCTGGGACAGGTGGGTCTGGATCAAGAAACGGTGAACATGGCGAGAACGGCCAGAGCCCCCGATAAACAACTGGCTAGGCAGATTACCCAGCGGAAATTCAAAATAAGCAATTCCTATTTTGTCCCCACCGAAGCCGGGTTCGACTTTAAAACTACGGAAAGATATATTGCCGGAAAAAGTAAACCCGGAAAGACAAAAGACTCCTGGAAGAAAAATGACGAGTTTTTCGTTCCCGTCTTCGGTCATAAGAAGAAAATCGAAGGCTGGCTTTCGGTAGATACCCCCTTAGACGGTAAACGACCCGATTTGGAAACGGCGCGATTTCTTGAAGAAATATGCGACATGGCAATGCAGCGTTCCAGGCAAATAATAGATAGAGATAAGCTCGCTTCGGAGAGGAAGGCGTTAGAGGAAAAGAACATAGCCTTAAAAGAGATAATGAGCCTCATCGAGGAGGAGAAAGCCGAAATCAGGCAACGGATCTGGGAGAGTGTAGAGCGATCTCTTCTACCGGTTTTAAACCGTATGATCGAAGAACCGGAAAATACAAACAAGTCAAACTTGATTGTCATTAAAAACAGTCTCAAGGACCTGGGTACTCTGTCCGGAGGTTCCGCGCAGTT
Organism: Candidatus Zixiibacteriota bacterium; assembly: GCA_020344055.1. Classification (GTDB taxonomy): domain Bacteria; phylum Zixibacteria; class MSB-5A5; order UBA10806; family UBA10806. The sequence continues at coordinate 371,631 of CP070813.1, forward strand.
GTATTCCAGGCTGTCGACCCGGGAAATTGAGATCTGCAATTTGATAAAAGCCGATTGGACATCCAAAGAAATCGCCAAAAGCCTCAACATATCGATTACCACAGTACATAAACATCGTGAGACCATAAGACGTAAACTTGGTTTGACAAATAAGGAGGTCAATCTAAAATCATACATCAAGAGTCTTTAGAATACATGCATTCAATATGATTTTGAAATTCTTCTCCGATTTTATATAAGTCCAATTCATTCTGAATCAAAAAATTACAAATCACCTGCATTATTGATAATGACACTCATTATATAATAGAAAAGCGTATTTTGCCTAATCCAGAAAAACTACCAGCATATTGCGTATATTTATATACGTATTTTATATGTAATATTTTAGTATTGACTGCCTGCACTATATTGAATATTATTTTCGCACCTTTGCTTCTTTCTTAAGGTATTGCCGTACGGGGAGTGTTCCCCGGGGGGGAATACCAAGCCAGACGGGCCGTCTCTTTAGCCGAGACGGCCTGTTTATTTCGATCATGATTCTATTTGCTCGCGCCGCGGTATTGATAGTAGGATTTCGGAATGGCTTAAATTTTATTTGGATCCGGCCTAAAATATTCCCTTGATATTGGAGATAAAGTCAGCTATCATCACGAAAATTTTTTTATTTGAGGATTTGGGTTCTGACAGCGGAGAGACTCAGGATGCTAAAAAAGATTGCAGTACCATTAATCGCGGCAAGCGGGTTTTTCTTTTTAATCTCAATTTCATCCGGTCAGGAGATTATCGACACTTTCAAGGTGGATCGAACCGAGATCAACGATTCCGGTCGGCAGATGGTCAACTCGGTCCATGTTGAACAAGCCCATGAGCCCGGTCAGGCGGCGGAAGAAGCGGCCGGAGAATCCCAGGAAGCGGAGGAACCTCGAGTCGGCCCGATATTATTCGGACTCATAATAATCTTGCTGGCCGCCAAATTCGGAGGCGATATCGTTGAGCGATTTAAACAGCCAGCCGTCCTGGGCGAATTGATTTTCGGAATGATAATCGGAAACCTGACCTTGCTGGGTATTAATTTTCTGGAGCCTTTGAAGCACCATATCACCATAGAAATCCTCGCCGAAATCGGTGTGATAATATTGCTGTTCGAGGTCGGTCTGGAGTCCAATCTGAGGGAGATGCTTTCCGTGGGATTAACCTCATTTTTCGTGGCTCTAATCGGAGTGGTGGCGCCCTTCTTTTTGGGCTGGGGTGTCTCGGCTCTGTTCTTTCCGGAAGAATCGATTTTTATTCATATATTTATCGGGGCTACCCTTACCGCCACTTCCGTGGGGATTACAGCCAGGGTGTTGAAGGATATAGGCAAAATCCGCACCCGGGAATCGAAAATAGTCCTGGGGGCCGCCGTGATAGACGATATTCTCGGTCTGGTTGTTCTGGCGGTGGTAGTGGGAATCATTTCCGCTCACAATTCCGGCGGAACCTTATCCTCGTTGAGTATCCTGTGGATAATTCTCAAAGCCTTCCTGTTTATTTTCGGTTCCATTTTGATCGGAACGGTGGTGGCCCCGCACCTGTTTAAATTTGTGTCAAAGCTGAGGGCCCAGAATATTCTAATTACTTTCTCGCTGATGTTTTGTTTCCTTTTCGCCTTACTGGCGGATAAGGTGGGTCTCGCCCCCATAGTCGGAGCCTTCGCCGCCGGTATGATTCTCACCGATGTTAATTTTAAAGATATATTCGTACACGAGGAGCGAAGACTGGATGAGCTGCTGGGGCCTATATCCGCGTTTCTGGTCCCGATATTTTTCGTCTATATGGGAATGAACGTCGACCTGTCGACATTCGGAAATCCCGAGGTGATCGTATTCGCCCTCGTGCTGACCCTGGCCGCCATTGTCGGCAAACAGGTATGCTCGCTGGCCGGAATTTTTGAAAAGAAAATAAACTCCTGGGTTATAGGAGTTGGGATGATACCCCGGGGAGAGGTGGGCTTGATTTTCGCCGGTATCGGCGCGAAACTTGTGGTCGATGGCGAGCGGGTTGTCGACCCCAACGCTTACTCGGCCGTGATTATTATGGTAGTGATCACAACTCTGGTAACTCCTCCAATCCTGAAGAGTATTTTCGGCGGCCAAACCTGAAAAAAAGATTATATCCATAATTATACTGTCGATATATGATCTGAAGAGGATTTTATATGATTTTTACAACTAAGGTAAGAAATCTCTACTCTTATCTTCAGAGTCTTATTCTGTGCTCTGGATTTATATGGCATTATGTCTCGCCCGTGAAATATGGACCGGACGATATAATCCTATATATTTTAATAGCTTACGCGTTCACAATCATGGTATTCCGCTGGACGCGCAGGGCAAATCTATTCAAGACGGATTATCTGATCTATGTCGGGCAGCTTTTTGAGGCTTTCGTAATAGCGCTGATAATAAGATATACCGGTGGGATAGCCTCACATTTCTTCCTTATTTATTTTCCCATGATTGTCTTCATTTCAGTTTATTCCAGCGGGTGGAGAGCGATTTTCGGAATTTTGTGGTATGGATTGTGCTTTGTGTTCGCGGCTTCTTCCGGGAGTTTTACCCCCGGGTTCTGGAATATCGCGTTGATAAAGCTTGGCTCTATCTGGATAGTCGGCATGGTTTCATTCGCTGTGGCTCATCATATGAAATCCTCTGAAGGAAAGCTTCTTAAGACCCTCGACGCTCTTAATGAGAGAACCTGGGAGCTGGAATCTTCGCAAGCGCAGCTTTCCAATATTTATGAAACCACCCGGGCGTTGTCGGGCATTTTGAATCTCGAGGAACTGCTGAAAGAGATCCTTCGTATCGCACGGAATATCTTTAGATATAAACAATGCAAGGTCTATCTGGCCAAATCCGGAGAGGACCGGTTATATTTATATGCCGGCCTGGAAAACGACAACAGGCATATATATGAAAAGCCGACCCCCTATAATCGTGATATAAGTGGCTTGAAAAACCTGCAGGATACCGGTTCGATGTTGAAACAACTGTCCGTAGATGGAAATAACGGAAAATATAAAACCGTAGACGTGCCTATGATCTCGCGGGGAAAGGTTATAGGGATTATGCAGATAATCCCGGAGTCGGGAGGAACGGTAACGGCGAAGGAAAGAAGGCTATTGATGATTTTCGCCAATTCCAGCGCCATCGCCATAGATAATTCCATATTGCATAAAAAAACTCAGGAACTTACAATAACCGATGAATTGACCGATCTTTTCAACTTTAGATATTTCAGATCCAGGCTATCCGACGAATTGAAAAGAGCGGACCGTTACCGGCAGAAACTGTCGATTTTAATGCTTGACATTGATCACTTCAAGAAAGTCAACGATCTCTACGGGCATCAGACCGGAAATAGCGTTCTGCGCGAGGTTTCCGGTATTATCGAACAATGCGTCCGCGACGTGGACGTGGTTGCCAGGTACGGCGGAGAAGAGTTTACCGTTATTCTCCCCCAGACCGACCGCGAGGACGCGGCAATTATCGCCGAAAGGATCAGAGAAACCGTTGCCAAAAACTATTTTCAGAATAATCATGACAGAAGAGAAATACAGATAACCATCTCCATCGGTGGATGCACCTATCCCGAAGGATCGCATTCCCTGGAACAGCTTCTGGAGAAAGTCGACAGCGCCCTCTACAGGGCCAAAGCCGAAGGCAGAAACGTGGTATTCTTCGCCGAATCCGAAAAGAAAAGAAGTACCGAATTTACCGTATGACTGAAGATTTAAATCCCGGATTATTTACCATACTCGGTTTTGACGGAGTAACTCCGGGCAAAGACTTTCTTTATTTAATTAAAAAATATCCTCCTTCGGGATTTCTTTTATTGGAGAAGAATTATCAGTCGCCCGAACAACTGACTTTGCTGGTTTCAGATCTAAAAAAAATCGCGGGCGAAACTGTCTTATTGGCCGTAGACCAGGAACCGGGAAGAGTTCAGCGTTTTAAACACCCTTTTCCGATCTCGGAAAAACCGGCCGTCTATATTGAAGGCAACTTGGCGGAGGAATATCGTTTATGGTGTGCGCAAACGTGCTCAAAACTTGCCGCATCGGGAATTAATTTGAATCTCGCCCCGGTTCTGGATATCGCGCCCGATTCCGCCGCCAACCCGGTTTTGATTGACAGGATTTTCGGTGACGATCCCCATATCTCCTCGATTTATGCCGGCATATTGATTGATGAACACAGGAAAAACCGGATTCTCACCTGCGGAAAGCATTTCCCCGGATTGGGCTCCGCCGGGTCCGATCCTCACAAAGAATTGTCTCTATCCGACGAACCGTTGGGTCGGTTCGAAAATTATTACTGGAAACCGTTTATAGAAGCTGTCAAATCCGGCGTGGATCTGGTTATGACGACTCACCTCAAAGCTGTGTCCCTTGATCCCGAAAACGCCGCCACCTATTCTTCAAAGGTAATCGAACATCTAAGAAACCGTATTAATTTTTCCGGCCCCGTTATTTCGGACGATCTGGTAATGAGGGGAGCGGGAAAGGTCGGTTCTATAGGCGATTCCGCAATCAAGGCGATAGAGGCGGGGCATAACCTGCTTATTATTTCCGGCGATATCAAACTTCAGACGGCGGTTCTCGATTCGGTAAAAAACCGCTATGCACGGGATCGATTGTTTGGTAATATAGTCCGTCAGAATGAAAAAATTATCCGCCGGGTTCAAAACAAGATCCTTCTTTCGAAAACCTGAATTTAAAACGAAACCGCTTCGAGTTGTGGGAATTAACTCCGGCACCAGCTGCGATGGTCTGGATTCGGCTCTTGTCGAATTTGTTCCCGGCAACCTTCCCCGCCTGCTTTTTTCGAAAACCTATCCTTATTCGCCAAAGGTCAGGGAAACTCTGCTAACCGCGGGCGATCCCGGATTTAAAAATGGCGAGTATTGGATGAAATTTAATTCTAAGCTTGGGAAGCTGATGGGGGAATTCGCGTCCGATTTCTTATCCATGGCGAAGAAAAAAAGGCTGACGCCGCATTTAATGGCTTCCCACGGTCACACCATCAGGCATCTGCCCGGTAAAAGCGGCGGGTCGTTTACCCTTCAGATCGGAGAACCGTCTCAGATTGCGTCCCTGACGGGCCTGCCGGTGATCTCCGATTTCAGGAGTTCCGATATAGCCGCCGGGGGGCAGGGCGCTCCCCTGTCGCCGTTATTGCACGAAAAATTATTCAGAAGTCGTACTCGCTTCAGGGCCGTCGTTAACATAGGGGGAATAGCAAACATTACCGTATTGCCGCCCGAAAAATCCCGAAAAAGACCCTTCGCCGCCGATTGCGGGCCGGGAAACATGGTTGTTGACAGCGCCATGAAGATTCTATACGGCAGGCGATACGATATGGACGGTGAGACGGCCCTCAGGGGAGAGGCGGATAAAAAAACCGTCAACCGGATCATGCGAATGAGCTTCTTTAAATCTCCACCCCCGAAATCCACGGGGCGGGAACAGTTCGGACATGGTTTTTTGGGAAAAATATTTATTAATTGTAAGGGATACCGCCCGGAGGATATTATCGCCACCATATCGGAAATCACTATACGGGCTATTGCTGATTTTATTTCACGTTATGCCCCGGGTATCGAAGAGATTTATCTATGCGGCGGGGGCGCCGGAAATAAATATATAGTCGCCGGGCTGAATTATATCCTAAGAGGCGCTGACATTCGGTCGACCTCTGAGCTCGGTTATGATCCCGATTATATTGAGGCGATGCTGTGGGCCTACCTCGGCTACTGTTTTGCCGCAGGGATTAGAGTAGATTCGAACAGGTTTACCGGCGCCAAAAAGACGTATATTCCGGGGAAGTTATGCCTGCCCTGAGGCTTGCTTTTTTATTGCTGTTTGTATGTTCCGGCGGGGCGTTCGGATTTTCAAGTAAGAGACCTGAGGTTTCTCCCATGCCGGATTTCGAACGGCAGATCCCGGTCCAGCTGTTCGCCGGGGAAAAGGTCGGGATAGCCTTCAGCGATAGGGGCGTGATTGAATGTTTCCGCACCGGAGAATTATCCGAAATCTATTATGTATCCTCCCGCTTGATTCTTTCGGCGAAAGTCGACGGCGTGACCGTTTATGACGATAACGGTGAAATCACATCCGGACTTTCCGAGATTAAATGTAAACCGCGGGGAAAATCCTCCTGCGTTGAATTAGACCGCGTAATATACCGGGGCTTTTTCCGGGTGGTTTATGATAGTCTCTCGTGCAGCCTGACCTTATATAATATTATTGATTTAGAGGATTATCTGAAGGGAGTATTACCGGCGGAGATCGGCGAGAGATCGAAAGACGAATATGACGCCGCCAAAGCCCAGGCGGTGGCGTCCCGGACCTACGCCGTCTGGAAACTGATCTCCGACGGCGAAGCCGGAAAACTACATCCCACCGTCGCCGATCAGGTTTATACCGGCAGGAGCTCCGAGCTCGAGATTTTGAATAAGGCTGTAAGGGATACTGAGGGAGAGATATTAATGTTCAAGGAGGGGCCCATAGCCGCATATTATCACGCGGTCTGCGGCGGCGAAACTATTCCCATAGAAAAAGCATGGCCTCAGAAAGACAGGTTACCGTACCTCGTGGGTACGAAAGACCGCGATTATTGCCGCTGGGCTAAAACCTATTCCTGGACTGAATCTTTCGACCTCGAAACGTTGTCAGCCAATCTCAAACAATATTTTGTCGAAAAGGGACTCGCGTCAAACGTTAATTTTAACGAAATTATCGACATTGAATTTCATAAGGACGATAGGACGGACCGCGTTCTCAAAATGGAGGTCTTCACCGAATCAAATATATATATTGTTGAGTGCGACCAGATACGATGGGCGCTGGGTCGACCCTCAAATCCCGGCGCCATATTGCCGTCAACCAGGTTTTCGGCGCGAAAAATCATAAATGGAGACCTTCTGCAATCCCTGGAAATTTCGGGGGTGGGTAACGGTCACGGCGTGGGCGCATGTCAATGCGGTTTTATCGGCCGCGCCCGCGAACACCAGAAATATGATGATATGCTTGAAGTGTATTACAAAGGCGCGAAACTGGTAAGAATATATTGAGCTAATTGGAGCACAATGATTAACGGTTCCTTGAAAATCGCCTTAATTCAGGATCAACCCGGCTCCGGAATAAGAGATCCATACCTGGAAATTCTGCGGGCAAAAAATCCAGATATTATCGCCTTTCCTGAGTACTATTTCGTCAATCCCGAAGATAAGAATATTATTGTTTCAAGTTTCATTCATGATGAGTCGCTGGAACGCCTCAGGGAATGGTCGGCTTATCTAAAATGCGCCATAATAGGCGGCACCATCGTAGCCGAATCCCGGGGAAAGCTGTATAATCGTTCATATTTCGTCAACAGGGGGGAGATCATCGGTTTTTATGATAAGATTCATCCTTATAAGAATGAGGGCCGCGGCCTGATTGAAAAAGGGAGCGAGTATAAGGTATTTGATTTTACCGGTTTGAAAATCGGTATATTAATATGCGCCGACGTCTTGTATCCAGCTTCGTACTCTAATATAAAAGGCTTAAAGCCGCACCTGATCTTTGTCCCCACCACCTCTCCTTACCGTGAGAATGAATCCCCTCATGTCAAGTTCGCCCGCGATGATAGACTTTTCGTCAAAGGAGCCGAGACTACCGGGTCGCTTATTTTCAAGGTGTGCGCCTCCGGTAGAATAGGCGCCAGACACTTTCAGGCGCGAAGCCTGGTCGCGACTCCACGGGGAATAGCCTGGCGGAATCCCCCCGAAAATGAGCACAAATCCGCCCTGATCTACGTTAACCTGGAGAATCCTCTGAAAAATCCCCGGCTTGACATAGAGGTTTCCCGGCCTTAATTTGTGCCCATGAGCTTTTTCAAGCCCGCGGAAATACGCGCTATTTTAATCCTGTCCGCCCTCGTGTTTATCGGTTCCGCATTGACGCTTTTGAAAAGGCAGGGCAGGTTATCTGATCTGGAGCTCGACACATTTTTGAGCGACAATCGTTACAACTACTCATACAATGTCGCCGATTTTGCAGAAGAGAAAAGGAAAACCGACGACGAACCGGCAAAGGCTGATCTCGCCGAAACAGCAAACGATTCCTCTGAAAATCGGGTAATTGACATAAACAGCGCCGGTTATTTTGACCTTCAGACCCTTCCCGGGATTGGTCCGGTTCTGGCCGAAAGAATCATGGCCCATAGAGACAGCGTTGGCGCTTTCCGCTCGACCGATGAGCTTCTGAACGTCCAGGGCATCGGAGAAAAGAAGTATGCCCGAATTAAAAACAGGATCGCCCTGAAATGAATGTCGATTTATCGGAGCCTGATTCAATATATCGTTCTGCGGAGGGCCCAATATGCGCGTTACCGGTGGAAATCTGAAGGGCAGGCGCATCGCCGCTCCCGGTGGTAGAGACATCAGACCATCCACTGATAAACTCAGGGAAGCGATATTTTCGATAATAGGGGATGATATCATAGGAGCCAGAGTGGCCGACCTTTTCTGCGGAAGCGGAGCCCTGGGGATCGAGGCCCTGTCCCGCGGCGCCGATTACGCATTGTTCGTCGATTCGTCTCGTCGAAATATCATAAATCTTAAAAAGAACCTGGAGGACCTCGGTATCATGGGGAATTCCGATTTAAAGGTGATGGACGCCCTGAAAATCCGCCCGAAAATGCTGGAAAATCTATCCCTTGTTCTCGCGGATCCTCCCTACAAACAAGGCCTGGGCGACAGGCTAATTTCCTTATTCTGCTTGCCAAAATTCGACTGGCATGGAATATTAGTCCTTGAGCACGAGCCCGATTGGGTTTACGCGCGGAAGGAGATGGAAATTCTAAATCGCAAGGTCTACGGAGACATGGCTGTAAGCTTTTTGAGAAAAAAGAGTTAAACAGATATTTAAAATAAAGGAGTTGTCAGGGTGGCTGGCAGGTTAAAAGCGCTTTATCCGGGAACATTTGATCCTATTACCTTCGGACATATAGATATTATCAATAGGGCCAGGGGAGTGTTCGATATCGTGGTCGTCGCGGTTGCATCGAATCTCGAAAAAAAACCGCTTTTCACGGACAAAGAGCGGATTGCTCTGATAAAAAACTCTCTGGATGAACATGACGGCATAGAGGTTACTTCTTTTGACGGATTGACCGTCCATTTCGCCAAATCCATAGGAGCGACCGCTATTGTCAGGGGAATCAGGGCGGTTTCGGATTTTGAATTTGAGTTTCAGATGGCTTTGACCAACCGCAAAATGCAGCCTGATATAGAAACCGTCTTCCTGACCCCGGATGAAAAACACAGTTATATTTCCTCCTCCCTTGTCAAAGATATAGCCCGTCGCGGGGGCGATATAACCTGTTTCGTTCCCGAAGCTGTCAAAAAAGAACTGGCGAAAAAATTTTCATCTTGATCCCATTGATTGTAAACAACAACAACGGAGTATTTTTATGGAACGGGAATTGAGCGAGATCCTTAGAGTCAGGCGCGAAAAGCTTCAGAAACTAATAGAAAAAGGCGTCAATCCCTTTCCCTACAGATACAGCCGGACCCACCTCTCGTCTGAGATTATCGCCGATTTTGAGAAACTATCCGAATCGGGAAATACAGTCAAAATCGCCGGGCGCATTATCAGCTGGCGCGGTCACGGCAAAACCCTGTTCGCTCATATACAGGACGGCTCCGGTAAGATTCAGATATATATCCGCAAGGATGACCTGGGGGAGGAGAAATTCGAATTATTTGATCTTTTTGAGATAGGCGACATCATCGGCGCCGAGGGTACCGTTTTCCGAACCCGCATGGGGGAAGTAACCATAAAAGTCTCCGATTTCTCTCTACTGGCCAAATCCCTGAAACCGTTACCCGAAAAGTGGCATGGCCTTAAAGATAAGGAGATCCGTTACAGAAAAAGATACCTCGACCTGATCGTAAATCCCGGGGTCATCGGCACCTTTGTAACGCGGGCCAGAATAATAAAAAGCATAAGGGATTTCCTGGACGATCGCGGTTTTCTCGAGGTCGAAACCCCCGCCATGCAGGTATTGTACGGAGGAGCCAACGCCAGGCCCTTCGTGACTCACCTTAAAGCCCTCGACCTCGATCTATACCTTCGCATAGCCGATGAACTCTACCTGAAACGGCTGGTCGTGGGTGGCATGGAGAAAGTCTATGAGATATGTAAGGATTTCCGCAACGAAGGTATGGATAAAAATCATAATCCTGAATTTACCATGCTCGAATTCTACTGGGCTTATGCCGACTACAGGGATCTCATGAATCTCGTGGAAGAGATGATGTTTTCGGTCGTCACCTCGGTGCTGGATACCGATGAGATCAACTATGGAGAAAACCTGATATCGCTCAAACCTCCTTATAGGAGGATGACTTTCGCCGGGGCCGCCCGGAAATATATCGGCGTCGATATTATCGAGCTGGACGAGAAAAGCCTCATAGATCTCGCCAAAGAAAGAGGACTGGATACAGATCGCGTGAAGGGTCGCGGAGCAGCCCTGGACCTGCTTTCCAGCGAGCTGGTGGAGCCTCATCTGATCCAGCCCACTTTCCTGACCGACTATCCGGTCGAACTTTCCCCGCTCGCCAAAATTCACAGGGAAGACCCCAGACTTACGGAAAGATTCGAGCTTTTTATCAACGGCTTCGAGTTCGGTAACGGATTTTCTGAGCTTACCGATCCCGACGATCAGAGACGGCGATTTGAGGCGCAGGCCCGGGCCCGCAGTATGGGAGACGAAGAAGCGCATCCCATCGACGAGGATTTCATTCTCGCCCTCGAGCACGGGATGCCCCCTTCCGCCGGCTACGGCCTGGGCATCGACAGGCTGGTTATGCTCCTTACGGGGAACAGCTCCATAAGGGACGTTATACTTTTCCCCACCATGAAACCCGAAACTCCGGGCGCCGGAAATCCGGACGGTTGATAATGTCCCTCGAGTTTTTCATCGCCAGAAGATATTTCACGTCGCGCCACCGCCAGGGGTTCATCTCCTTTCTGGGATTTTTATCCATCTTCGTGGTTATGCTCTCCACCGCCTCGCTTCTGATCGTGCTCTCGGTGATGAACGGCTTCGAGATGGAGGTGCGAAGCAGGATAATCGGCACCATGGCTCATATACTGGTGCAGCATCGCGTCGTCAACGCCATCGAGGATTGGGAAAAGCTGCAGGAACAGATTCAACAGGTTGATGGTGTCGTTGCCACCAGCCCCGTCATAATCGAGAAAGCGGCCATCTCCTCGAGATCCGGCACCGACGGTATCCTGGTCCGGGGAATAATCCCGCAGGCCGAAAGTGCGGTAACCGAAATTGCCGAGTATCTTCTGACGAAGGATCTCACCTTCGAAACCGTTAACGATAAGTACAAAGGTATCTGGATGGGGATTAATCTGGCCTCCAGGCTGAATGTGTCCATAAACGATAAAGTCCGGCTTTATTCTCTTAAAAACGTCGAGAGCGATCTCACCGCCTTTTCTCCCAAGATAAAACCCTGTATGGTTACCGGTATCGTGGAGACCGGTATGTCGACCTACGATGATAATTTCGTCTATTTATCTCTTGAGGAAGCCCAGGATCTTTTCGAGCTGGGCGACGATATAACGACAATCGAGGTGAAGACCTCCAATTTTTATAACGCCTGGCTGGTGGCGGAGAGAATCCAGGACGCCGTCGGATACCAGTATATGGCCCTCGACTGGAAAGAGCACAACCGCAACCTGTTTTCCTGGATGACGCTGGAGAAGTGGATGATGTTCATAGTACTGATGCTGTTCGTGATTGTCGCCGCAAGCAATATTATCGCTCTTTTAATTATGATGGTCCTGGCCAAGAGAGGCGATATCGGTATACTCTCCGCCTTCGGGCTTTCCAGATCCAGACTGAAGAAAATATTCGCTTATCAGGGCCTCATTATCGGCGCCTGCGGCGCCGTTATAGGAGAGACGATCGGACTGATACTGCTTTATATCCAGAAAGAGTTTTCCATAATCTCGCTCCCTTCGGATATCTATTTTATCTCGGCCCTGCCGGTGGAGGTCAGAGTTCTGGACGTTCTTTTGATTTTTATCCTGGGCTCGCTGATCGGTTTGGTTTTTTCCATATATCCGGCAAAGAGAGCCGCGAGGATGGATCCCGTCGAGATTATCCGTTATGAATAACAGGTGATGAATAATGCTTCTGGACGCCGAGAATATTCACAAGAAATTTCAATCCGGTGACGGCTTCGTCGAAGTTTTAAGAGGCGCCTCTCTCCGGCTGGAAAAAGGGGATCTCTCGATACTCTCGGGGCAATCGGGTTCAGGGAAAAGTACCTTTCTATATATTCTGGCCGGGCTTATTCGACCGGATACCGGCGACATCAGGTTTAACGGGGAATCAGTAAATGATTTTATGCCCGAAAAACTCGATTACTTCCGGAACAGCGAAATCGGCTTCGTGTTTCAGATGCATCACCTGATGCCCGATTTCACCGCGGTTGAAAACGTGATGATGCCGGCTTTGATAAAAGGGGTATCGCGCAATCAGAGTTACGAAACGGCCTGCGAGCTACTTTCCGATCTATCCATATTCCACAGAAAATTCCATTATCCCAACCAGTTATCGGGAGGGGAACAGCAGAGAACGGCGGTGGCCAGGGCGCTGATAAATTCGCCCGAACTGCTTCTGGCGGACGAACCTACGGGCAATCTCGATGAAGAAAATGCGGTATCGTTGATAAAGTTAATTACTAAACTTGTCGACACCAGAGGTGTAGGCGTGTTGATTGCAACACACAATCCGGACCTCGCGAAAGCCGGAAAAAGGCTGTTTCGCCTGTCCGAGGGCCGGATTACGATGCGGAACTGAAATGACTTGCGGCAAATCTGTCTTGTGTCCTATATTGAAGGGGAACAGAAATATTTGCTGGCGGGTTTAAAATATTGAGGTAAAATAAGATGCTTTGCCAGGACTGTAAAGAAGCGGAATCTACCGTTCATCTTACGCAGATCGTGAACAATAAGAAAGTGGTCATGAATCTTTGTCGGAACTGCGCGGAAAAAAGAGGATTTCATTCTCCGTTTGAAAATATCCCGTTCCCCCTTGCGGAATTCGTTACCGGAATGATGGATACCGGCAAATCCCCGGCTGAAAGCAAGAAAGTCAAATCCCTTCTTTATAAAAAATGCTCTTCATGCGGTTTAACTTTCGAAGCTTTCGGCAAAACCGGACGGTTCGGATGCGGGAAATGCTATTTGACTTTTGGTGTCGATCTGAACGATCTTTTGAGAAAAATCCACGGTTCAAATGAGCACCGCGGCAAAGTGCCCTCCGCCGCTACCGATTCCATGAAGCCTTTGCGGGAAGATAGAAGGTTGCGGGAAGAGCTGAGACGCGCCATAGAAAAGGAAGATTTCGAAGCGGCGGCGGTGTTGAGAGATAAAATCCGGGAGTTATCAGACAAAATCTAGAAGGATTATATGGAACTTTCCTTTTTGGATAAATTGTGCAGAAAATCCGCCCCCTGGCTGAACGGGGACGGGCCGGATTCCTTCGCGGTTCTCTCATCCAGAATACGGCTCGCTCGAAATATCTCGGATTTCCCGTTTCCGTCGGCGGCCGATACCGAATCCCGCGAAAAAATCCTGGATTTTCTTTCCCCCACCTTCATTAAAGTGCCCGGGTTGAAGAACGGCCAGTTTATTCCTACTTCCGGAATAGATAATCTTACCCAGAAATTCCTCATGGAAAGACATCTGATATCGCCCGAATTCGTGCGGGGAGGCTCCGGACGCGGCTTATATATTGACGGTGAAGAGAAAATCTCCATAATGCTTAACGAGGAGGATCATATTCGTCTTCAGGTGATTTCGTCCGGCATGTCGCTGAATGAATGCTGGGAGATCGCCAATAAGATTGATGATGACCTCTCCGGTCTTATCCAGTATGATTTTAGCGATAAGTTCGGCTACCTGACCTCATGTCCCACCAATGTCGGAACGGGGCTTCGAGCCTCCGTCCTGATTCATCTGCCAGGACTGGTTCATACCGGCGAGATAGAGGGCATGATCGGCAATATCTCGAAGATCGGGCTGGTAGTAAGGGGCTTTTACGGAGAGGGTACCGATGTTCTGGGCAACCTGTTCCAGATCTCCAATCAGACCACTCTGGGTCGTACCGAAGAGGAGATTATCGATTCTCTGGTAAAGGTTACCAGAAAGATTATTGAAAATGAGCAAAACGCCCAGGAACAGTTAATGACCAACGCCTCGGATCAAATAGAGGACAAAGTCTGGAGATCCTACGGGATTTTGAGCCACGCGCGGGTCCTGACATCCAGCGAGGTCATGAATATGCTGTCGGCTTTGAGGTTGGGTTTGTCTCTGGGAATAATAGATAGATTCAGTTACCGGGAATTGAACGAGCTTCTGATTATTACGCAACCCGCGCACCTGCAAAAATATGTGGGCAAGGAAATGGATAACGTCGAACGCGATATCATGCGGGCTGACCTGGTCAGGCAGCGGTTTAATAATTCCGACGGGAATTAGCTATACTTTGAAATGAGGTGTTTTAATGAACGAGATGTTCACCGAAAAGGCTCGCAAAGCGATTGAGTACGCCCGCGACGAGGCGGCGCGCCTGAAACATGATTATATAGGCACGGAACATCTGCTTTTGGGTATTATACGTCTCGGAGATTGTACCGCCATCGAGATTTTAAATAATATTGGTATAGATTCGAACGAACTCAAAAGCTCCATCGAGGAGATGGTGCAGCCCTCGGGCGGAACCATGCAGATGGGGCAATTGCCTCTTACGGCCAGGGCCAAAAAGACTCTTGAGGTTTCAGGCAACGAAGCCCGGGCGTTGAAATCCAAAGACATCGATACCGAGCATATTCTGCTGGCCCTGCTCAAGGACGAGGAAGGGGTCGCGGCCCAGGTGCTGTCCATGTATGACGTTGATTATAAAGAAGCCTACGAAGAGCTGCGCAACATCCAGACCGGAAAACCTTCCGCCTTCGGAAAGAAACGGAAAAAAACCAAAACCCCCGCGCTCGATCATTTCGGAAGAGATCTGACGGAACTGGCGCGGCGGGATAAGCTCGATCCCATTATCGGCCGCGATGATGAAATCGAGCGAGTCACCCAGATCCTGTCCAGACGCAAGAAAAATAATCCTGTCTTAATCGGCGAGCCGGGCGTAGGCAAAACCGCCATCGCCGAGGGATTGGCCCAGCGAATAGTGGTCGGCAAAGTTCCCCAGATACTCGAGGAAAAAAGAATAGTCACGCTGGATATGGCATCCCTTGTAGCCGGGACCAAATATCGTGGCCAGTTCGAGGAACGCTTGAAAGCGGTCATGAGCGAAATACTGGCGTCCAAAGATGTAATCATATTCATAGACGAGCTTCATACTATCGTCGGGGCCGGCGGAGCCGAGGGTTCCCTTGATGCGTCGAATATATTTAAACCGTCGTTGTCGCGGGGAGAGCTGCAGTGTATCGGAGCCACCACCTTAAACGAATACCGGAAATATATCGAAAAGGACGGCGCCCTGGACAGGAGATTCCAGACGGTTATGATCGATCCTCCATCTACCGACGATACAAAAGAGATTTTGAGAGGGCTACGGGAGAAATACGAAGAACATCATAAGGTGATAATCACCGACGAGGCCATAGAGGCCGCCGTTAACCTGTCAGACCGATATATATCGGGCAAGTTTCAACCCGACAAGGCGATTGACGTGATCGACGAGGCCGGTTCGAGAGTCCATCTGTCGGCCTTTACAAAACCGGAGTCTTTCAACGAGCTCGAAGACGAGATAATCGAACTGTCAAAGCAAAAAGAGCAGGCGGTAAAAGCGCAGGAGTTCGAAAAGGCGGCGCAGCTCAGAGATTCTATAAAGCTTAAAAAGGAAGAGCTCGAGAAGCTGAAAAAAGAATGGGAAGATAAGCGCAATTCGGAAAAGATCGATTTGAAGGAAGAGGATATCGCCACGGTCATTTCCAAAATGACCGGTATTCCTCTGTTTAAGCTGGAAGAAAAGGAATCCAAAAAACTCCTTCGCATGGAGGATGAGCTGGCCAGAAACGTTGTGGGGCAGAAAGAAGCCATTGCCAAAATCGCCAAGGCTATAAGACGAGCCCGGGCGGGATTGAAAGATCCTGTCAGACCCATCGGCTCATTTATTTTCCTGGGACCGACCGGCGTGGGCAAAACCGAGTTGGCCAAGGTGCTTTCGGAATTCCTGTTTGAAGACCAGGAATCCCTGGTTCGAATCGATATGTCCGAGTATATGGAAAAGTTCGCCGTTTCGCGGCTGATCGGGGCTCCCCCCGGATATGTCGGTTACGAAGAGGGCGGCCAGTTAACCGAAAAAGTACGCAGAAAGCCATATTCGGTGGTTCTCCTTGACGAAATTGAAAAAGCACATCCTGAAGTCTTCAATATACTCTTACAGCTTCTCGATGAGGGTCAGTTGACCGATTCGTTCGGCCGCAAAGTCGATTTCAGAAATACCGTGATCATTATGACATCCAATATGGGAACCAGGCAGGCCACCGTCGGAAAGGGAATCGGTTTCCAGAAGGATGATGCCAAAACCGACTACGACAAAATGAAAGATCGAATTCTCGATGAAATGAAAAAAACCTTCAATCCCGAACTGGTCAACAGGATTGACGAAACGGTAATATTTCATCCCCTCGAAAAAGAGCATATTTTTGACATTATCGATATCCTTCTGAGAGATCTCTTAAAGAGAATGACCGATAAAAACATTACTATAAACCTGAATCAAGAAGCCAGGGAATACCTGGTGGATAAAGGATGGGATCCCAATTTCGGCGCCAGGCCGCTGAAACGCGCATTGCAGAAATATCTCGAAGATCCCATGTCGGAAGAGATCTTAAAGGGTGAATTCATGAGGAATTTCCATGTGGAGGTGACCAGGCATCCGGACGAGGATCGATTGAAATTCGATATCAAAAAGGTCGCGGTTGCTGAAATGGAGACCGAGAAATCAAACGCCGGCGATTAAACAAGGCCGCTTTACGCCCGGCGTCGATTGCAGGCGCCGGGCTTTTTTAATTAAATGGTAATAGTAAACCCTGCGTTTCGTCAATATCAGGCGGCTTTATTAACCTGCTCGGATCAAATAAATTAGAAAGAACTCTTGACAGATTAAAATGAAAATGTAAATTACACTGGTTAAAGAAAGGGGAATTAGTTGGCTCACAAAAAAGGGCAAGGATCGGTAAAAAACGGACGGGATTCCAATCCCCAGAGATTGGGCGTTAAGGTATTCGGGGGCCAGAAAGTTAATGCCGGTTCGATAATTATCCGACAGCGGGGTACCCGGATTCATCCCGGCGAAAACGTCGGCCACGCCAAAGACAATACCCTGTATGCGCTTATAGATGGCGTGGTGCGGTTCAGCAGAAAAGGCCGCGACAGAAAAATAGTCTCGGTTACGCCTTGATAAATCCCCGCCCCCGTATGCGGGGATTTATATTTGGCCCGGATGTGAATTTTATCACATGATCTTTTAAAAAATGACAAAACCTCCCAGAAAAATCGGGGTCATCGTGACCGGCGGCGCTTTCTGGGAGATAATTTTTTGCTTTCTGCATCTGGAAAATAAGGGATACTTAAGATTACCCATAACAATTGATTCCGATGGCGATGACCAGGCGAGATATATCGAAGCCAAATTATCCAGATCGCCGGTCGTACATATCGAAGAAATTAAGGCCACCGGTATAAACGCCCTTATCGTTCCCGGCGGCAAAACTCTTTTCAACTCTCTATGCGATTTCGATAAATCGGGAAACGCATTTAAAGTTGACGATATTTTTAAAAACCTTGTAAAGGGGATCTACAGGCTCGAAAAACCGGTCGGGGCCCTCGGTTCGGCTTCTCTTCTGGTGGTAAAAGCCCTGCAGGGAATAACCTCTTCGGAAGCGATAGTTACCGTCGGCAACGATCCGAAACTGCAGGCGGGTATCGGCAGCACCGGTGCCCAGGCGGTTGTCACACGGCCCGGAGAGGTCGTTCTGGACGGCGAAAATAGAATCGCTTCCACCGGAGGGGAACTGGCTACAAAAAGGCCGGCCGAAGTCTATGATGCTTGTGAAAACCTTATAAAGGGACTCGATGAATTCATCAAAGGCAGGAAACATGAGAAATATTAGTTCCGAAGAAATTACCTCGGCGGTGAAAAAACTCTGCATGGATGCCAATTATTTTCTTGGTGACGACGTTATCAGGTCTATAAAAGAATCGATGGGCAGAGAGGAATCGCCGCTGGGCAAAGAGATTTTGAACCAGATACTCGAAAACGCCGAAATAGCGAAAAACGATCAGATGCCTTTATGCCAGGACACCGGCCTGACCGCCATATTCGTTGAGCTGGGTTCGGAGGTGCATATTGAAGGTTTAACCCTGGAATCCGCGATCCAGGAGGGAATAGGACAGGGTTACGAAGAAGGTTATCTGAGAAAATCGATGGTGGAGGATCCTCTCAGACGCAAAAATACCGGAGACAACACACCCGGTGTCATATCGACGAGAATTGTCAAGGGCGATAAGATCAAGATCACCATTCTTCCTAAAGGCGGCGGCTCGGAGAATATGAGCGCCATAAAGATGTTAAAACCGTCCGACGGCGAAGATGGCGTAAAAGACTTTGTCGTGGAGACCGTAAGAAAGGCCGGGGGAAATCCCTGTCCTCCTGTGATAGTGGGGGTCGGGATCGGCGGCTCCTTTGATAAATCCGCCTACCTGGCAAAAAAATCTCTCTTAAGAGAAGTCGGGTCCACGCATCCCGATCCGTTCTACGCTGACATGGAGAAGGAACTCCTGGAGAGAATCAATAATATCGGAATCGGACCTCAGGGATTGGGCGGAAGAATTACCGCTCTCGCCGTTCATATAGAGACTCATCCGTGTCACATCGCCAGCCTGCCGGTGGCGGTCAATACTCAATGTCATTCGGCCCGGCATAAAGAGGTCATAATCTGAAAGGAAGAAAATGGAAGCGATAAAGTTAAATACTCCGGTATCGGATCAGGATATTGAGAAGCTTCACGCCGGTCAGAAGGCGATACTTAACGGTTATATTTATACGGCCCGGGACGCCGCCCATAAAAAAATGGTGGAATTGCTCGACAGGGGCGATAAGCTGCCCTTCGATCCCATCGGTCAGATAATATATTTCGTCGGGCCGACTCCCGCCAGACCGGGACAGGTAATCGGGTCTGCGGGACCTACTACCTCCGGAAGAATGAATAAATATTCCCCGACTATGTTAAAGGCCGGATTGAAAGGCATGATAGGCAAAGGGGAGATGGGCAAGGAGGTTGCCGACGCTTTAAAACGGCATAAAGGAGCCTATTTCGTGGCCACTGGTGGAGCAGGGGCATTAATGGCCCAGCGCATTAAAGATTCCGAAGTTGTCGCCTATGAGGAACTGGGTCCGGAAGCGGTCCGCAGACTCAAGGTGGTTGATTTCCCTGTAATCGTCGCCCAGGATTGCCACGGCGGCAATATTTTCGTCGAGGGGATGGAAAAATACCGCAGGCAATAAGCCAAATAATTGTTGTTTTTGCCTGGGCCATTGCCTAAAATCTCAAAATGAAAATTCCCGTTTGTTTTTCAATGATAAATCTCCCGTCGGAGTTCAATAGTGGAAGAAAATCATCCCTGATCTTCGACACGAATAAATCAGGAGGCGTTGCATGAATCAATCCATTGCCGCCCGCGGCGTTTTTTTCTGGCTGTTTCAAAGAATTACGGGTGTCATTTTAGCGATATTCCTCTTTACTCATGTCAAAGTGCTCCACTGGGATTTCAATTTCGCCACCCAGGGATTGCTGGATTTCTCATTTGTGATTGAAAGACTCCAGGGCAATGTCGGATGGCTGGTATTCTATTTTCTCTTTATCATCTCCGCTTTGTTTCACGGGCTTAACGGATTGTGGGCCATCGTGCTCGATTTCAGACCCGCGAGAGGTGTCCAGCTGGTATGGTTGACCATTCTCTGGGCGATCGGCATACTCACCGCGTACTACTCCTTTACCACGCTCAACTCTTTCTTCAAAGGAGTAGCGGCATGAGGATAAGATACGTATTTAAAGGCACCAAAGAGGAATTGAAATTAAATCCGAACGTCGGCACGTTTTCGTGGTTTCTGCATCGGATTACGGGTCTTTTGCTGCTTTTCTATCTCTTCACTCACATGTGGGTGCTGGGTTCGGCAAATAAAGGCGCCGAGGCCTTTAACCAGAGATTGAGCGCCGTCCAGACGCCTCTTTTCCACTTTCTGGAAATCGGGCTTATCCTGGTCATATTTTATCACATGGTTAACGGCCTTTCAATAACCCTCATGGACTTCGCCAATATCTCCAGCAAACACAAATCCCTGGTCGTCGCGGTGGTGCTGGTTTTCGCCATTCTGGCCATAGTCTCCCTTTCGGTTATGCTTCCTCGGCTTTTCGCCCCCCACATATCCACGGGAGGTCTGGCATGATCTTCCATGATGTTGTAGTGGTGGGAGGTGGTCTGGCCGGTATGATGGCGGCGGTCGAAGCTTCGGCCAAAGGAGCCGAGGTTGCGGTACTTTCGAAAATTCATCCTCTGAGATCTCATTCCGGCGCGGCCCAGGGTGGAATCAACGCCGCATTGGCGAATAATCCTGATTCCGCAGACGATACTCCCGAACGCCACGGCTACGATACCATAAAGGGCTCCGATTTCCTCGCCGACCAGAAGGCCGCCATTACCCTGGCCGATGACGCCCCGCGGGTTATATATCAAATGGAGCACTGGGGTTGCCCGTTCTCGAGAATGGAAAACGGCAAAATCGCACAGAGACCGTTCGGAGGCGCCGGCTATCCCCGGACATGTTACGGCGCCGATAGAACCGGCCTCTACCTTCTCCATACGCTTTATGAGCAGACCATCAGGCTAAATACCAGATACTACGAAGAGTGGATGGTCCTTCAGCTTGCGCTTGACGATTCCGGTGTATGCAAAGGCGTGATCGCCTTGAATATCCCGGAGGGCAAACTCGAACTGGTCGCCGCTAACGCAGTCATTTTCGGCACCGGCGGCTCCGGAAGGATATTTGGCAATACCACCAACGCTCTGGTTAATTCCGGTTTTGCCAAGGCCATTCCGTACTGGGCCGGTATTCCGCTGAAGGATATGGAGTTCATTCAGTTCCATCCCACCGGCTTATATAGATCGAATATCCTCATGACCGAGGGTTGTCGGGGTGAGGGGGGAATCCTGACCAATAAGGACGGCGAGAGGTTCATGAGCCGCTATGTCTCCGAAAAGGTGATGGAGCTCGCCCCCCGCGATATCGTCAGCCGATCTATCGCCACCGAGATCGAGGAGGGCCGGGGGTTTGAGGGCGGCTATGTTCATCTCGATCTCCGTCACCTGGGACGAGAGAAGATAATGGAACGGCTTCCCGGTATCCGCGAGATCTGCCTCGATTTCGTAGGAATTGATCCCATCGACACGCCGATCCCCATCAATCCCGCCACTCATTATACCATGGGCGGGATCGATTGCGATAAAGACGGCATAACCAAAGCCCCCGGATTTTACGCCGCCGGCGAATGCTCCTGCGTCTCCGTGCACGGCGCCAACCGGCTGGGCGGCAACTCCCTGCTGGAGACCATCGTTTTCGGACGGCGCGCGGGCGAGGCCGCCGCTTCCTATGTAAAAGAGCTGCCCAAGACCGGCGATGAGGCTACCCTGACCAAAGCCCAGAAAGCTCTCGCCGACAGGATGAACTCCTTTGGAAGACCGGGCGGAACCGAAGACCCTTACCAGCTGAGAACCGAACTCCAGAATGTCATGACCGAAAGGGTGGGCATATTCAGGACGGGCGAAGAACTCGAGGAAGCCATGAAAGAGATCAAAGATCTTCAGGCTCGATTCAAAAATATACGTCCTATCAGCCACAGCAGGGTTTTCAATATGGATAAGGTCTGGATCATGGAGCTTTCCGGTAATATGGAGATCTCCGAGGTTATAACCGCCGGCGCCATTCGTAGAACCGAGAGCCGGGGAGCTCATTTCAGGCGCGATTTCAATAAACGTAACGACGAAGAGTGGCTGCATCACACGCTGGCGACCTGGACGCCGGACGGCCCCGATTTCTCCACCAGCGAGGTCGATCTTTCCAAATACCCTCCGGAAGAAAGGAAATACTAAGATGAGCACGACGACTTTTAAGATATTCCGGTATGATCCCGATGATGGACGCGATCCGCACTTTCAGACCTTCCAGGTCGAAACCGTCAAGGGAATGACGCTCCTGGAAGCCCTCTATTGGATTATGGAACATAAAGATCCGACTTTCGCCTTCAGGTCGAGTTGCCGCGAGGCCAACTGCGGTTCCTGCGCCATGCATATCAACGGTTCCTATGGGCTGGCCTGCAGGACCCAGGTCGACAATCTGAAGCCTCCCGTTGTCATTCGTCCTCTCGCGCATCTTCAAGTTTTGAAAGACCTGGTGGTCGACATGAAGCCGTTCTTCGATAATCTGAAGGCGATCAAGCCCTACCTGATTCCCGGGGACGACCCTCCGGAGAAAGAATATTATCAGTCGGTGGACGACAGGAAAAAGATCGATCATCACGTGGACTGCATTTTATGCGGTTCCTGCTACGGTTCCTGCCCGGTGGCTTACGGCGACCCGAAATATCTGGGGCCGCATGCGCTTTTGAAAGCTTTGAGGTTCGTCGATGATTCCCGCGACGGGGCCACCGACGAGCGCCTTGCCATAGTGGCTTCCGAGTTCGGGGTTTTCAGATGCCATACCATTTTCAACTGCCAGCTGGTCTGTCCCAAGGATCTCAATCCCACCGGCGCCATAAGCAAACTGAAAAACAAGATAGTGGTAAAGAAATTCCCCTTCATGAAGCCTTTTGTCAGAACCTGAAAAAGAGAAAATAATTTCCGCAGGGGCGAGGTTTCCTCGCCCTTTTTTTATCCTCCCGCCTCGCGGATCGTGTCTCGGGAACTATGATTCCCGAAACAGTTCGGCATATTAACATCGGCACCCGGTTGTCATCCCGGACTCGATCCGGGATCCATTTGTAGGTCGGGTTCCGCAGGAACCCGACGCCCGGCCCTGGCGTCGGCGCCTCACCCAACGGGCGGGCAAGGCCAATTCCATCCTGAAACAAGCCGTCATTTTCCTGAAACCGTCATAACCGGCGCCGCGCTCCGGGTGACGATATAATATTCAGAAATGCGCGTGTAAAACGGCAGGTTTACATAATATTGAAAAAAATAGTCTACAGATCGCTCAATAATCTCGCCAGGTACGGCTGGCCCATAACCCTGGCGCTCCTGGCCGCCTTCGCCCTCGGTTTTACTTGGTCGTCGTCAGATAAGCTTTACAACAACATCCGGCTTTTCGACCGCGTAACCCTGATGGTCTCCGAAAATTACGTGGAAGAGGTGGATGATGAAAAGATGGTCAAAGTCGGCATCGATGCCATGCTTTCCAAACTGGATAACTACACCAAATTCCTCAGGGGCGCTGACTATGTGCGCCTGAGGCAGGAGACCGAGAGCCAGTTCGAGGGTATCGGGGCCAGCATGGAGTTCCACCGGGATACGTTGACCATCGTCTCCGTGGTGGAGGGCGCTCCCGGGCATCGAATGGGCTTGAAGCCGGGGGACAGGGTATTGAAAATCGATTCGACATCGACCCTGGGCCTGGATGCAAAGCAGGTCAGAATGCTGATGTGGGGGCCGGCCGACTCCCGGATCGAACTCTCGATTTACCGGCCCGGGGGCAAAGAACGCCTGGTCTCGATAACCAGGGAAGACGTCGAAATTCAATCGATACCTTACTACTCCATGATTTCCGATAAGATAGGGTATATCAGGGTCACCCGCTTTTCCGAAAATTGTCTTAAAGATTTTAAGAATGCCGTAAAGGATATGAAGAAAGAGGGTATGAATTCCCTTGTGCTCGATCTTCGCGGCAACCCCGGCGGATTATTGCTGGAGGCCGTGGAGATCGCCGGGCTGTTTCTGCCGGAGGATTCGAAAATCGTCGAGACCCGGGGGAGAAACGGTACCCTGGTCAATCCTTACCGGGCAGGGGATAATTCGATCTTCTTTAACGGTGGTCTTGCCGTAATCGTGGACGAGCAAACCGCCAGCGCCGCCGAGATCCTGGCGGGAGCTATTCAGGATTATGACAGGGGGATTATCATCGGAACAGATACCTACGGCAAGGGGTTGGTTCAGCAGGTACTGCAGTTTTCCGATAATTCGGCCCTGAAAATAACCACCTCAAAGTATTACCTTCCGTCGGGAAGATGCCTGCAAAAACCGGATTGGTCCACTTTCGAACTGCTCGCCGGTGACCCCAAAAATCCCGCCGATTCTTTATATTATACCGGCTCCGGCCGGCCCGTCTATGGCGGCGGCGGCATTATGCCCGATATTTACCTGGAGAATTCAGAGGAGTCCGATTATGTAACCGCATTGAAGCAGCAAGCCTGCTTTTTCGATTTCGCCATCGAATATCTCAGAACCCGAAAAATAGGGCGCGATTTCCGGGTCGACGGCCGTATCATGTCGCGGTTCAAGAAGTTTGTGGCCGACAGGGGCTTCGCATTCTTGGACGAGGACAGAATCGCCTTTGAAGAATTCAAGGGAAAGATCTCGGTTCTCGACAACGAGACAAAAAACGCCCTCCGGGTCATTGAGGAAAGGTTAAACTCTAAAGAAACATGGCAGTTCGACAACCACTATTCCGAGATTATGACGGTTTTAAACGAGGAGATTGTGTTGCGATCCGGGGGCGAAAAAGCCCTTTATGAGAAAATCTGGCTAAAAGATCATGCTGAGATAACGGAGGCCAAGGAAGTTCTATCGGATTCCCGGAGATATCTTTCTATTCTGGCTTCGCGCTGATTCTTGCCTTTTTCGATTTATGATTATAAATTCCACGCGTGGAACTGGCCTATCTGGTAATTACGGGCCTTCTGGCAGGCTTTGTCGGCTCGCTTTTCGGCCTCGGCGGGGGCATAATCATCGTTCCCGCTCTTACGCTTATATTCAACGTTCCCGTTACGATTGCCGTAGGGACGTCGCTGGTCAGCATAGTTGCCGTCTCCACGGTTGCGGCCATAGACTATCTCAAAAGCGGCCGGGCCGACCTCGAGCTCGGCATAACCCTGGCGGCGGCGGCGTCATTGGGGGCGGTCACCGGCGGCTTGCTGGCTGAGCATATACCCGCCAGAATTATTTATGTATTCTTTTCGATAATTTTGCTGATCGCCGCGGTAAATATGACCCAGCCCAAACGTATAATGCTGATTGACCGTAAATACGATTCCGCCTCACATACCGCCGTCGGCTGGGGAATGTCCCTGGTAGCCGGGAATATTTCCGGGATTCTGGGCGTGGGGGGAGGGATCATTCAGATTCCCATGATGCGAGCCGTCATGAAGGTGCCGTTTAAAATCGCCACCGCCACCTCCAGCTACATGATCGGTATTACCGCGGCTCCGGCGGCGGTCATCTACATGCTGAGGGGGGATATCGACACCTTTAAGTCGGCCGCCATAATTCTGGGCACCTTTGCCGGAAGCAGAATGGGAGCTGCGCTATCCTATAGAATAACCTCGCTTCTGCTGCGGCTCTTGTTTGTCCTGATAATGATCTTTACTGCGTACAAAATGCTTGTTAAAGGATTGTAATCTTGAAAGATAACGACACGGTACACCTTCGAATCGCCCAGACCTTAAGGGTGCTGGAATATTCCGCATTGGGTCTGATCCTGCTTTCTCTTGGATTGTACTTATCGAATATCGACAGAGCCGTCATAGGGGCGAAAGCGGGAATCGGACTGGTAGTCTTCACCCCCGTTACCGGCGTTCTGGCCGCAGCGATAATTTCATTTCTCAATAAGAGATACAGGTATATGGCGCTGTCTCTATTAATATTGCTGATTTTCATTGTAGCGGTGGTGGTAAGCGTATGACGAAAGACTACATCGTTTTCATGGATTTCGACGGTACCATAACCACAAAAGACGTCGGCTACGAAATGTTTAGAAAATTCACCGAAGGCAGAACCCAGCCTGTCGTCGATCTGTACCGGCGCGGGGAGGTGAATTCGTATACCTGCCTTAAGACCGAGTGCCAAATCTGGAACCGGTTTCCTCCGGCTGAAACAGAGGTTTTAAAATATCTGAATAATCAGGACTTTACCGGCGGGTTCGACCGTTTTATCGAGATGATGAATGAAAGCGATATAAGAACATGTATAGTCTCCGAAGGCTTCGATTTCTACATTAACGCGCTTTTGAATTCCAACGGCTATCCGGGACTTGAAAGAATAACCAATAAGGCGGTTTATAAAAACGGGAAGATAATTCCCGAATTTCCTTATTTGGGCCAAGGCTGTGGAGAATGCTCGAATTGCAAGGGATTCCACATAAACAGGCTTACCGACCCGAAAACCTCCGCCGTTTTTGTCGGCGACGGTCACTCCGATTTTCACGGGGCCCGGGCGGCCGATATCGTTTTCGCCAGGTCGTTCCTGAAAGAAGCGCTTGAAAAAACCGGGCGCAACTATTTTGAATATGGCGACTTTTATGATATAATTGAAATCTGGAAAAAAATATCTTCCAGAAAGCTGTTCGCCTTTTCCGGACGCCTGTCCTTTTGCAGAGCTTCCGGCGATAGACGCGAGGATTTCGAAAACTTGTGGCAAAACGGTGAAGTGATGAAAAATGTCGGCTATCCGGCGGGATTGAACTGGAACAGACAACAATATGACGATTTCTGGGAAACATTGAATAATAGAAATTTCATTTTATTTGCCGTAGAGGACAAAAAGGGCAATTTTCTTGGCGAAGCGAAATTATCTTTTCCCGGTGAAGATAATTGTTGCAGTCATGACGTGAAGCTTCTGCCGGAATATCAGGGCAAGGGCTATGGCAGGGAATCCTGGCTGCTTCTGCTGGAACTATCCCGCAGACGCTGGCCGGAATCTGTGCTGGAGGTCACTCCCTCGATCGATAACGAGGCCGCCATAGAACTTTACAGCTCCCTGGGTTTTGAGTTTGACGGTGAACAGGGCGAGTGGAACCCGCCACGGGGAACACCTGGCGCCGTTACCGTTCATTATAGAAGGATGATAAAACATTAAGAGGTAAAAGATGAAAGCCGTAATAATGGCCGGCGGTTTCGGCACCAGATTACGACCGCTGACCGCCAATCTGCCCAAACCGATGGTTCCTCTTGTGGGCCGGCCGGTCATGGAGCATATCGTTATCCTGTTGAAAAAGCACGGTATCACCGATATCCTGGCTATACTGTACTTTCAATCCGAGCAGATAAGATTGTATTTCGGTAACGGGAAAAAATGGGGAGTCAAATTCGATTATGTTACCGCGGAGGCCGATTTCGGAACCGCCGGATCGGTTAAAAACGCGGAGAATTTCCTTGATGACAGGTTCATAATAATATCCGGCGACGTCGTTACCGATTTCGACATTTCTCAGGCGATTGAGTTCCACGAAGGGAAAAAAGCCGACGCGACAATGGTTTTAACCCCGGTCGAAGACCCGGTCTCCTATGGCATAGTGATTACGTCAAAAAGCGGCAAGATTACCAGATTCCTCGAAAAGCCGAGCTGGGGCAAAGTCTTTTCGGATACCGTCAATACCGGCATTTATATACTGGAACCCGGCGTTTTAAAAATGATACCGCCGAAAACCGAATTCGATTTTTCCAAGAACCTGTTTCCTCTCATGCTGTCGAAGAAAAGGAAGTTGTATGGGTATGTCGCATCGGGTTATTGGAAAGACATAGGGAATATTGAGGAATATTTCCAGGCGCATCAGGACGTCCTCGAAGGCATAGTGTCTCTCGGCATACCCGGCAAGAAGACCAAGTTGAACGGCAACACGCTATATCTCGGAAATAACTCCATGATTTCACATTCGGCAAATTTCTCCGGAAATGTAGTTATCGGGGATAATGTCAGAATCGGCCCCCGGGCTAAGATCTATAACAGCGTCGTCGGTTCCAACTCCGTGATCGGCCGGGACGTAAACATTAACCGGATCGTGGGCTGGGATAAAATCTCGATCGGTCCCCAGGCCAGGATCTCCGAATCGATTCTTTGTCATGAGAGTTATACCGGCGAAGCGGCCATAATCGACGAGGAATGCATCCTATCGGATGGAGCTCGCGTGGGCGATAAAGCCCATATAAAACGCAATGTCAAGATCTGGCCTTATAAGGAGGTGGAAGCCGGCGCAACCCTGTCCTCAAGCCTGATATGGGGTGAACGATGGAGTCGCGAGCTGTTTTCCGACGCCAAGATTTCAGGTATCGGCAACGCTGAGATTACGCCGGAATTCGCCTCAAAAGTCGGCGCCGCCTATGGCGCCTTAATCGGTCCCGGGGGCTCGGTTGCCATCTGCCGCGGAGCCTCGAACGCTTCGCGTATGATATACAGAGCCGTCATAAGCGGTATGCTTTCTGCCGGTTTGAATGTGGCCGACCTGCAGGCCGCTCCCATACCGGTCTTGAGACAGGTATTGAAAAGCGGTCGATTTTCCGGCGGAATTAACGTACGCATGAGTCCCCGCGGAAATAATGAAATGGAAATAATATTTTTCGATTTTAACGGGCGCGATCTTCCGATATCAAAAACCAAAAGCATCGAAAGGTTGTTTTTCGGAGAGGACTTTCGTCGCGCCCCGATTGAAGAAGCCGGAAGCATCGAATACCCCCAGAGGGTCTACGAGTCATACTGGGAATCTTTCCTTTCGCATATCGATAAAAATATTTTCGAAAATTCCTCGATTAAAGTCGTCATAGATTACGGATTTGCAGGAGCCTCGGAAATACTCCCCAGAATATTGGGTTCTCTGGGAATCGATTCCGTGGCTTTGAATTCCTTCGTTGATCCCAGGCAACCTTTTTATTTTGTCCAACGGCAGGCAAAAGCCATTGACCAGCTCAGCTCAATCGTGAAATCCCTTAAAGCCGATATAGGAATCCTCCTGAATTCCGCCGCTGAGAAAATCAGGGTGGTGGATGAAAAAGGCGAGGCCGTGAGCGATCAGAAGTTGCTTCTGAAAGTCACCAGGCTTTATTGCGACGCCTTCAGGCCGAAAAAAGTCGCCTTCCCTATTACATCCTCGGCGGCCGTACAACAAATCGCCTCCGACTACAAGGCCAAATTAATCTGGATTCCCGGCGATCATCAAGCTATGATGGACGCCGCCTCCTCAAATAGAAATATCTTCGTCGGTGGCACAAAAGGCGGATTTATCTTTCCCGGATTCCAGCTCGGTGTCGACGCTATGTTCGCGGTGATAAAAATCCTCGAGCTTATGATAAAAAATAAAACCGATATCGGCAAAGTTAAGGGGCCCTGGGATCAGCTTTTTATGTCCGGCAAAGAGGTCGCATGCTCCTGGAGTCTGAAAGGACAGGTTATGCGCAGGCTTATGGAATTCTCCGAAAATAAAAAAAGACTATTAATCGATGGCGTCAGAATAGTTGAGGACGATTACTGGATCCTGGTCAGGCCCGACCGCAAAAAGGCGCTTTTTCATATCCTGGCCGAATCGGAATCCCTCGAAAAATCGAAAGAACTGGTCAAGGAATTCAGCAGCCTGATAAAGAAATGGCAGAAATGATGGAACCGGAAGGAATACCTGGAATATAAAGGTCTATGAATATTTCGCTTGACGTTCCCCGGCGAAAAAGTATATTTGACTTCCAGTTATAAGGAGGTACGCCGGGCAAATAGCTAAAGTGTGATAAGTGTAAGTGGTTAATTTTTAGATGATACGGGCGCTCCTTATTTATGAAATTAGATAATTTCGATAATTTAGATTTTATATCCGGATCGGCAAAGGCGATCCTTTCGGTTCTCCTTGTCGTAATAACGCTGCAATCTTATGCTTTTGCCCAGACAGAGCGGATAAGATCATATAACCTGGAGGATTTGCGAAAACAGCAGGCAGCCCCGACCGCGGTCATTCCTGCATCCGAAAAAGTCCTGCTGGATAAAAAAATAGACCCAAAAACCTATGTACTCGGGCCCGGTGATGTCCTTTCCGTTTTTACCTGGGGGTATTACCAGGGTCAGTATACCCTGACCGTATCCCCCGAGGGAATGCTTCTGATCCCCGAAGTGGGTCCTATCGAGGTTTCCGGATATACACTGGAAAACGCGGCGGATATTATCTCCGCCGGTATACTGGAAAGGTATCGTAACGTAAAGACTATAGTCTCTTTGGTGAATTTGAGAGTCTTCAAAGTTTTTATCGGTGGCGCCGTTGCGGTTCCCGGAGCATATCCCGCCACGCCGGTCACAAGGGTATCGGAAGTCATCGAAATGGCCGGTGGATTCTTGGGAGAAGAGGAAGGCGTAAACTATAAGTCCGATTTTAGAGGTTTGAAATCCGATAAAAGAATCGCGTCCAAAAGAAACATAGAGGTTGTCCGGGAAAATGGTGAAAGGTTAAAAGCCGATATCCTTAGATTCGAGATAACCGGGCAGACGAAATACAATCCCAGGCTCAATAACGGCGATAAAATATTCGTGCCCCTTCAGGAGCTGGGAATTAACCTTTACGGGATATTCGGGGCGGTCAAGAATCCCGGATATTTCGAGTATTCAGAAAGAGATTCCCTGGCCGATCTGATAGAGCTGGCGCACGGGTTGGCGTTGAATGCCGATTCTCATAATGTCGAAATCGTAAGGTTTCATTCGGATAACAGGTCGACCCATAACGTCAACGTAGATCTTATCTCCCATGAATGGAATACCGAATTGCGACCTGACGACAGGGTTTATATTCAGGAGATACGGAATTTCCATGAGAAATACCAGGTCCGACTGATAGGGGAATTCAAATTCCCGGGATATTATGCCATCACGCAGGATTCCACCCACCTTTCTGAAATAGTCACTAAAGCGGGGGGGTTTACAGATCTGGCCTCGTTGCAGGAGGCCGAGATGTACAGGATTTCGGCGGAGGAAATCGTGGATCCCGAATTCGAACGGTTAAAGAAAATGGAAGTCGCGGATATGTCCGAAAGTGAGTATGAATATTTCAAAGTAAAATCCAGATCCAAAATGGGAAGGGTTTCGGTTGATTTCACCGGATTGTTTACAGAGGGGGATACGACCAAAGATTTCATATTGAGGGACGGAGACATCATTCGCGTTCCCCGCAAGAGTAAAGTGGTCAACGTCATAGGGGAAGTGTCCAATCCCGGTATTCTTTCCTATGTGCCCGGAATGGATTATAGATTTTATATCGGACGATCCGGAGGGTTTTCAGACAGAGCCGACAAAGGCGGCGTTTCGGTAATCGATGGCATTACCGGCGAATGGCAAAAAGCCAAAAGGGGAAAAAACATCGAGCCGGGCGATACCATCTGGATTTCCGAAAAGAAAAAGCGCGACTACTGGGGATTCATTAAGGATACTCTGGTATTTGTGGGTAATCTGGCCACCGTCTATCTTGTTATCCAGCAGGCGACCAAATGAACGAGCGGCAGAACCACACCAAATACGACCTCTTCATTTTCAATTTTTTCGCGGTCATATTTCGCTGGCGACGGCTTCTAATCGTAAATACGATTCTGGCGGCCGCCATTACCCTGGCTGTTATGCTGATATTTTTCCCCAACTGGTATATGGCTACAACCTCCATTATGCCCCCCGAGAAGGATGTCGGCAGTTTCGGCTTTGGCGGTGGCATGTTTCCATCAAACCTGGGAGCCCTGCTCGGCGGTAGCGGTTTGGCCTTGCCCGGGCTCGCCACGCCGTCCGATCTCTACGCCTCCATATTGCGAAGCCGCGCCGTAGGGCTGGCCGTTATTGAGAAACATAATCTGAAGGGGATTTTTAACACGGATCTTGAAACCAAGACGCTCGGTGAATTATACGCCAGAACCGGTGTGAACGTCCACGCGGATGGCATAATTTCCTTATCTTATGAAGATACCGATCCGGAAAGGGCCGCCCTTATCGCCAACAGCTTTATAGAGGAACTCAATCGTGTAAATACCGAGAACCTGGTTTCCAAGGCCCGGGCGACCCGGGAGTTTATCGAACGAAGACTCGAGGAATCCGTGGAGGATTTGAAGCTCGCCGAGGAGGAGTACGAGGCCTTCCAGAAAAAGCATAAGGCGTTTTCTCTCGAGGAACAGGTCAGGGCGGCTATAAATACCATAGCCACATTGAAAGGCGAGCTGGTGCTGGCCGAGATCGAACTGGGAATAATGAAAAAATCGCTGTCTCCCGATCATACCCAGTATAAAAATCAGCTTTTTAAAATCGAGCAGATTCGCAAACAGATTGAAGAACTGGAATCGGGAGAAACCGCCGCCGGGGACTCGACCTGGCTCGGCATTTCTATGGCCGGGGCTCCTGAACTCGGTCTTGAGTTCGTGCGCCTGACAAGAGAACTGAAGATCCAGGAGACCATTTTTGAGTTGCTGAAACAGCAGTATGAACATGCCAAAATCCAGGAAATGAGGGATACTCCCACCGTTCAGGTTCTTGACTCGGCCAGGATCCCGGAGCTCAAAAGCAGGCCTAAAAGAGTGTTCACCGCTGTTCTGGGAGGAATCCTGAGTTTCGGGCTCACCCTGTTTTTTGTGCTGGCTTATGAATTCACACAGCGCGAGAAGCAAAAGGGTTCGGAGATATATAGGAAAATCTCTGAGCTTACCGGAATGCTGAACGAGGACGTTTATTGGCTGAAAAAACTGTTTTCAAAAAAGGAAAAGGGTAATGCCGGTTAGAATCGGGCAGATCGGCCTGGGCGCCTGGGGTCGAAATCTCTTGCGGACCTTTTATAATCTACCCGAAGCCAGGCTTGTGACGGGATGCGATATAAACACCGGACAACTATCTAAGATAAGCGGGGTATTCCCCGGAGTCACCTGGACCAAAGATTATTCCGAACTGGTCTCCGATCCCGATCTGGACGCCGTCGTTATCGCTACCCCGCCCGCCGATCATTTCAAGCTGGCATCCAGGGCCCTCGAAGCCGGAAAGGATGTTTTTGTCGAGAAACCCCTGGCGCTCGATGTTGATGACGGCCGCAAGCTTATTGAAATCGCCGGAAAAAACGAGCGCATATTGATGGTCGGGCATATTATGGAATATCATCCCGCCTCATTGAAGCTCAAAGAATACATATCCTCCGGGAAGCTGGGACGCGTCTATTACCTTTATTCCAGCCGCGTAAATCTCGGAAAGGTCCGTGATATCGAGAATTCGCTCTGGAGTTTCGCTCCCCATGATATCTCCATGATCATGTTTTTACTGGATAAGGCGCCTGTAGGTGTAACCTCTACCGGCGCTTCATATCTCCAGAAGGATATCGAGGACGTGACCTTTCTTACATTGCACTTTGATGATAAAACCATGGCGCATATTCACGTCAGCTGGCTCGATCCGCATAAGGAGCGGAAATTAACGGTCGTGGGCTCTAAAATGATGGCGGTATTTGACGATACCGAGAGTACTGAAAAAATCAGGCTTTACGATAAAGGCGTCGATACCAAACTCGATTACACCACCTATGGCGAATATCTGAGTCTTAGGGCCGGAGATATAGTTATCCCCAGAATCGATTCGACCGAACCCTTGATAGGGGAATGCTCGCATTTCATCGATTGCGTAAAAAGCAGAAAACGGCCCACCTCCGACGGCCGGGACGGGCTCCGGGTATTGACCGTCCTGACCGCTGCCCAGAATTCCATGGAAAAGGGCGGCGCTCCCGTTGATATTAAATTCGATCTGTAAGAGGACATATGAATTACTTTAAAGATGAATCCGCCCGAACAGGCAAAAATGTTGCAATCGGCTATAATAGTTTTCTGGGCAAAAACGTGGCGGTCGGCGACGGATGCAAAATCGGTTGCGGAGTGATTATTCATGATGATACGCGAATCGGCTCCAACGTTCGCATCGACGACAACGCCGTTCTAGGAAAAACTCCCATGAAGGCCGCCAATACCGCCGTAACCAAAGATCAACAACTGCCGCCGTTGGAAATAAATGATGATTGTATCATCGGAACCTCGGTGGTGATTTACCGCGGCGCCCGCATTGGGAAAAAAGTCCTGGTTGCCGATCTTTCGTCTGTAAGGGAGAACGTGGAAATCGGTGATTATACCATTGTCGGTCGCGGAGTATCGATCGAGAACCTGTGCAAAATCGGGTCCTACTGTAAACTCGAAACCAATGTATATATTACCGCCTATTCCGTTATCGAGGATCGCGTTTTCCTCGCCCCCTGCGTGGTTACCTCAAACGATAACTTTATCGGGAGAACCGAAGAGAGGTTCAAGCACTTTAAGGGCGTTACCGTACGAAAAGGGGGACGAGTCGGGGTCGGAGCCGTCATTCTTCCCGGTAAGGAAATAGGGGAGGATGCCCTGGTTGCGGCCGGCGCCCTTTTGACCGGCGACGCCAAACCGCGAGTGATAGTTGCCGGCGTTCCGGCCAAACCTTTCAGGGATGTTCCCCCCGAACAGCTGTTGGAAAATCAAAACTGGTAAAGGATATAAAATGAAAATCCCGCCCCTGGATTTAAAAAGGCAATACGCCTCCATCAAGGATGAAATCGATTCCGCCATTCAGAATGTCTTAAACCACGGGGGATTCGTTCTCGGCCCCGAGGTAAAAGAGCTCGAAATCAAACTCGCCGAATACTGCGAAACCAAAAACGGTATCGGGGTGGCCTCGGGCACCGACGCTCTTCTTCTGTCTCTCATGGCGGTCGGAATTAAGCCGGGCGATGAGGTAATTACATCAACGTTTACATTTTTTGCCACCGGCGGCGTCATAAGCAGGCTCGGAGCCAGACCGGTTTTCGTGGATATAGATCCCGATACCTTCAACATCGACCCCGTGTTTGTTGAAAATGCCGTCACTTCAAAAACCAGGGCGATCATACCGGTTCATCTATATGGTCAGATCGCGGAGATGGATGAGATATCCGCCCTCGCCAAAAAACATGATATCCCCATAATAGAGGACGCGGCCCAGGCCGTCGGATCGACCTATAAAGGGAAAAAGGCGGGAAGCTTCGGCCTCACCGGCTGCTTCTCATTTTATCCTACGAAAAATCTCGGCGGCTACGGGGATGGCGGATTCATTACCACCGATGATGACGAAACCGCCGATTTGCTTCGCAGGCTAAGGCTTCACGGCGCCCGGCCCAAATATTTTCACGCCCTGGTAGGAATAAACAGCAGGCTCGATTCCATGCAGGCCGCGGCTTTACTTGTCAAATTAAAACATCTCCCCGAATGGCACGAGGCCAGAAGGGCCAGGGCGCAATATTACGATAAAATGCTATCGGATATCGACCAGGTTAAAACTCCGCTCGTGCGCGATTATAACTATCATATTTACCACCAGTACACGATCCTTGCCGAAAAACGGGATGAACTGAGAGAACACCTCAAATCCAGGGATATCGGATGCGAAATATACTATCCCTTGCCGATGCACCTGCAGGAGTGTTTTAAAAACCTGGGATATAAAAAGGGCGATATGCCGGCGGCGGAAAAGGCGGCCGGGATGGCGATCTCCATTCCCATATTCCCGGAGATGTCGGCGGAGGAACAGGATTATGTCGCGGAAACTATAAGGGAGTTTTATAAAACCTGATGATTAAGGCCGCCCTGGTCATCGGCGCCAGACCGCAATTCATAAAGGCCGCCCCGCTGATCGTCGAGATGGGGCGGTTTTTCGAAACCGTGGTGATTCATACCGGGCAGCATTACGATTTTATGATGTCGGAGAATTTTTTCGAGGAGTTCGAACTGCCCCAACCCCACTACCATCTGAATCTGGAGCCCCGTAATCCCGGCAGGTTGACCGGCGAAATGATCGCCGGCCTGGAATCGATATATAATTTTGAAAAACCCGATATTGTCGTGGTTATAGGCGATACCAACTCCACCCTGGCGGGAGCCGTTTCGGCCGCCCAGCTGCGATTGCGGATATGCCACGTGGAAGCCGGCGTCAGATCGAAGGATAAAAAGCTTCCCGAACAGATAAATCGCGTGGTCACCGATTCGATTTCGGATTGTTTCTTCTGTCCTGCCCCGGCCGCGGTGAAAAACCTGAAAACCGAAGGAAAGATTACCGATGTCTACGATACCGGCGATATAATTTATGACAGCCTTCGCTTGATAGAAAACCGGATACCGGATAGACCATCGATATCTATCGGGCTTCCCGATAGTTTCGCCCTTATGACCCTTCACCGGGCCGAGGCCGTCGATAACGTTAAACATTTAAAAAGCATTTTGTCATCTCTGAGATCTTCGCCTCTGCCGATAATCTTTCCCGCCCATCCCAGGACTGCCAAGATGATAGACTATTTTGACCTGGGCGAAGAAATCCCCGGAAATGTGCATATGCTCTCTCCGGTTGGCTACGCGGATCTATTGTCGCTGGTAAGGCTGTCCGATTTTATCATTACCGATTCCGGCGGGGTGCAGAGAGAGGCGGTCTATCTGAATAAACCCGTGTTTATCCCCAGACCGGAAACCGAATGGGTCGATTTCGAGAAGTTGAAAAGAATCGTTGTGGTGGGCTATGATTTTGATCTTACGGGCCCGGTATCTGAGACTGCGCATTCGGGTGATGAATTGTCGTATCTGTTAAGACCTTCGGCCGACAATATGATCGGGAAATTGAAATCTCTTTTCAACGGCTGATTATCAGTTAAGCTAACTTATCGACGGAACATGAGATCAAAAAGATTATGAGAATTTGCCTTTTTGCCGACGAACGTAGCGTGCATACCCGCCGCTGGGTGCAAGGCCTGAGATCGCTCGGTATGGACGTTGAACTTATTACTCTGTTAAAAAAAGAAAACTCTGAAATCGATTGTATTTCTTTGGGATCTCGCGGTAAGTTTTTATATCTGACGAAGATCGGAAAACTTCGCTCTACGGTAAAGAAACTAAATCCCGATATATTTCATTCCCATCATGCTTCCAGCTACGGGTTCCTGGCAAGTTTCGTTGATCACCCTGCCAAGGTGATGTCCGTATGGGGATATGACGTTGTCACGTTTCCTTATAAAAATATGGTCAATCGGGCGATGATCGGGCGCGCGCTCAGTCGTACCCATTATATTACAACCACAAGCGGTTATCTTAAACAGGCGGTCTTAAAATTAAGCAAAGACAGTAAAAATATCCGGATCATTCCTTTCGGGGTCGATACCGATCTTTTCAGATATTCCGAAAGAAAGCCCTCCGATAAAATCGTCATTGGAATGGCGAAAACCCTGCGGCCCGTATACGGTATAGATATTCTGATCCGGGCCTTCTGCAATCTAAGGGAAAAATATGATGTCACGCTGAAAATAGCCGGCCGGGGGGATTCTGAATCTCTGTATAAAAATCTCGCGAGGGAATTGAAGGTAGATAACTCCGTGGAGTTTTTAGGCCCTGTGGACCATTCGGAATTACCTGCTCTTTTCTTTACCTTTGACATTTTCGCCATGCCCTCCATTGAAGAGAGTTTCGGGGTGGCGGCCATAGAGGCCTCCGCCACCGGATTGCCCGTTGTAGCATCCAGGATAGGCGGTCTGCCGGAAGTGGTCGAAGATGGCGTAACTGGATTTTTGGTCGAAAGAAGAAACGTCGACGAATTGACCGGGCGGCTCGAAAAGCTTATCACCGACCCGCAACTCAGATTCAGTATGGGAAAGGCCGGAAGAAAATTCGTGGAGGAAAAATACAGGTGGAATGATAATCTTAAAGCTATGAAGAAATTATATGAAAAAATCCTTGCGGAAGGTGTGAAATGAATAGATATTTGATTTTTAAGTTTTGTTGTAATATCGAGTTAATCAAATTGCGCAGTTCTTGAGGTTATGGGGTTGAATTTGAATCATGAATAATATTAAATCTGCATTCTCCGTCGATTTTGAGGACTGGTATCAGGGATTTGAGGTTATCCCTGTCGACAAATGGGAGGACTACCCACCGAGAATCGAACGTAATTGCCGGAAAATCCTGGAGATTTTGAGCAATCATAATATCAGGGCTACCTTTTTCGTTCTCGGATATCTCGCAGAAATATTCCCGCGCCTGATTGAAGCCATACATAATGAAGGCCACGAGATAGGATCTCATGGATATTCTCATACGCAAATATTCAGGTTGACCCCTGAGAAATTCGGCGATGAAATAAAACGAACCAATGACGCCATTGTGAAAATCACCGGCAAGAGACCGATCGGCTTTCGGGCGCCCATTTTTTCAATAATTGAAGAATCGCTGTGGGCCATTGACGTGCTGGCGGAAAACGGGTTTTTGTATGATTCCAGTATTTACCCCACCATAAACTACCGCTATGGCATCGTAAAGGCGGAAAGGTTTTATCATCAAATCGAAACGGAACGCGGAAATAAAATTGCTGAAATTCCGGTCACCACTTCGAAATTCCTGAATCTTAACGTGCCGGTGGGTGGCGGGGCCTATTTCCGTATCTGGCCCTACGGCGTTACCCGCTGGGGTTTCCGTCAGGTTTTGAGAGACGGCCAGCCCGGCGTCTTTTATATGCATCCCTGGGAAATTGACACCGATCAACCCCGGATTAAACTGCCCCTGAGACTATCTTTTACTCATTACACTAATCTACATTCCACAGAACGTAAACTTGACCGCCTGTTCAATGATTTCAGTTTCTCCACCATGGCGGAGGTCTTCGGTTTCGAGTATTAGCGCTGATTATGGAAAAAATTAAAAGACCGGCTATTTTTCTGGATCGCGATGGTGTGCTGATCGTGGAGCGAGATTTTTTAGTAGATCCCGATGATGTAGAGTTCTATCCCGAAACAATAGAGGCGCTGGCCGCTGTAAAGAACGATTACATGAAAATCGTAATTTCCAATCAGTCCGGAATCGCAAGAGGCTATTTTTCATCCGAGGATGTCGAAAGAGTCAATTCTGAAATATCCCGGATGCTCGGCGACAAAGGGATTTTCATCGATGCCTGGTTTTTTTGCCCTCATGGTCCCGGGGACGGATGTTCCTGCAGGAAACCTCGCCCCGGCATGATATTGGAAGCCGCCGAGAGATTAAACATCGATCTGGAAAAAAGCTGGATAATTGGAGATAAATCGTCGGATATCGAAGCCGGTAAAGCCTCCGGTATAAAAACGATAATGGTGAATACGGGATATGGGGGATCCGAACCGGGGGCTTCAAAGGTCGATCCCCATTACACCGCTTCCAATATCGGCGATGCCATCGAATATATAAACAGGAGCTCGACTTGAAAAAGAATATGCTTATAACCGGCGGTGCCGGATTCGTGGGTTCGTTTCTTTCCGAAGAACTCTTGAAAAGAGGATACTCCGTATGCGCAATCGATAATCTTTCCACCGGGAAGCTGGAAAATATCGCGCATCTGAGAGAAAATCCTGATTTCGAACTGGTGATCGGCAACATTATGAATACGGACCTGATGGATGATCTCGTGGCCCGATCGGAAACAGTGTTCCATCTTGCCGCCGCCGTCGGAGTCAGGCTTATAATAGAGAGGCCGGTGGAAACCATCGAAACCAATATCCTGGGAACGGAGATAATTTATAAGCTCGTTAACAAGCATAAAAAGAAGGTAATCATAACCTCCACCTCCGAAATATACGGGAAGAACAATGAAATTCCCTTCAAAGAGACCGCCGATTCGGTCTACGGCCCCACCACCAAGTCCCGATGGAGCTACGCCTGCAGCAAGGCCATCGACGAATTCCTGGGATTCGCCTATCATCACGAGAAAAAGCTGCCCCTGGTTATCGTGCGATTATTCAATACCATCGGACCGCGCCAGACCGGCACCTACGGCATGGTGGTGCCGACCTTCGTACAGCAGGCCCTTCTGAGACATCCCATCACCGTCTTCGGAGATGGAGAGCAGACCAGATGTTTCGCCAACGTCAAGGACGTAACCTGGGCCGTGGCCGAGCTCGCCGAAACGCCCGAAGCCCTGGGCCAGGTCTTCAACATCGGAACCACCGAAATGATATCTATCGGGGACCTGGCGGCTCTGGTCAAAAGACTGTGCAACTCCGAGTCCGAGATTGTAAATATGGCTTACGATAAAGCCTATGAAACCGGTTTCGAGGATATGCAGCAACGAAAACCGGATATCTCCAAAATACAAAAATTGATCGGGTACAAGCCGAAGATAAACCTTGAAAAAACAATAGAGGAAATTATAGAATATTTCAAGCAATGAATATCTATTATGCCGGATCGTTTTTCGTTGCCTTTGCCTCGGTATTGGCGCTGATACCGTTTGTTAAGAGATGGTCGTTGAAAGTCGGTTTCCTGGATCTGCCGGCCGGGGTAAAGGATCATAAAAATCCTACTCCTCTGGGAGGAGGCCTGGCCGTATTTATCGGATCGGTGGTTCTGGTAAATATTCTGCTGATCGCGCTCGGTTTTAAATACTCTCCATCCGCAGTCGGGCTGATTGCCGGCTCCGTCATAATCTTATTGATAGGCGTATATGATGACTTTAATCAGATGAGCGCTTTCGATAAACTCCTGGGGCAGCTTGTCTGCGTCTTTGTTTTTTTGTTTTTTGCCGAAAGACACCCGCCCATTCTCTCCCTGCAGGCGTACTATCTGCTGTCGGCGGTATGGATCCTCGGGATAATGAACGCTATAAATTATATCGATAACCTGGATGGGCTTTGCGGAGGCGTATCTCTCACGGTCGCGCTCGGTTTCGGTATTCTGTTTATAATTAAGGGGATGCCGATCTTCGCCATAATTAGCTTCGCGCTGGCGGGGGGAGCCCTTGGCTTTTTAAAATATAACCTGTCCCCGGCATCGATTTTTCTCGGGGACGGCGGCAGTCTGCTTTTCGGATTCGCCCTGGCCTGTCTCGGGATCGTCCATTTTAGCACCTCCAAATCAATTACCGTCGCGTTGTCTCCCATTCTGATAATGGCGTTCCCGGTTTTCGATATGACCCTGGTCACCATAACCCGTCTGAATAAGGGGCGAAAAGTATACGTGGCCAGCAAGGACCATGCCTGGGATATGATCAGGATTTTGGGATTTTCAAAGGAAACCACGGTATATATAATTCTGGCAATTAACCTCACTCTCGTAGCGTCGGGAGTGGTTATATTTTTTATGGGAGAATCTCCTCTGCAGGTATTTCTTGTATTCGCCTTCGGTTTGTTGCTCGCGTTCGTGGGAGTACAACTATACCGGAATTTTCTTTACCTCAGGGAAAGCATAGAGACCGTCTTTGTCGATCTGGTGGCGGTGAATCTGTCTTTTATAATATATTTCGCCATTAAATATCATAGCGGATTGTTTGGATATTATCCTCCTGTTTCTTTGGAGGCGCTTGTAATTCCACTGGCCTGGATAAACGTCTTCTGGGTGGTTCTTTGTTCCGCGGTCGGTTTGTACGATATCTATTTCGAGCGCCCTTTCAAACGGCAACTTAGCTCGCTTCTTAAGGGTGTGGCCGTCGGTCTGGTTATATTTCTGATTGCCAATTACAATCCCCGGCAGGGAATGCAGATTTCTATTACCTCTATCGGTCTGTTCCTCTTAATCCTGCTGTTGCTCAACGCCCTTTTCAGGCGATTGATTTTCTCGGTTTTTAAGAAAAGATACTTTGCCGCCCGAAAATCTTTAAAGGCCCTTGTCATATGCCCCGACGGCG
Organism: Candidatus Zixiibacteriota bacterium; assembly: GCA_020344055.1. Taxonomy (GTDB): domain Bacteria; phylum Zixibacteria; class MSB-5A5; order UBA10806; family UBA10806. The sequence continues at coordinate 413,452 of CP070813.1, forward strand.
CCACGCCCGATTATTCCTCCATTGAGCCGCTTAAAAGATATTATAATATTACGGGGTATCTCGGCAACGCCGGATATGAAGGCCTGGATAAAATCGGCGAAATGGATGATCTGACCGAAATCCTTCGCAATAGAAGAATCGCGAGAGTAATTGTCGACTACGGGGATGGAAATTACAGTGACATAGCGAATCTCTTTTCCTCGGCCTATTACATGGAGACCTTGTTTCTCGTAAATGATAGATCGGCGGCAAACAAAAGAGGATTCAGGATCTTGCGGACTATTTTTAATAATAACTACGTCATTTCCATTAAACACAGAGCGTTGTTCTCCGCCATTCTAAAAAGGCTTGCGGATTTTGTGCTTGCCGGCGCGGCTCTTATTTTAACTTTCCCGTACCCGATTTATAAAATCCTGAAAGCTCGCCTCAAAAAGGTAAAACCGATATCCGAAATCCAGATCGTGACTCTCGGCGAAAAAGAGGGAAAAATCAAAATAGATCCTTCCCTCTCCCGATCGCCCTTTAATCGTAGCTTCTGGGCTTTGCTCTCGGTAGTAAAGGGGGATCTGTGCCTGTACGGAACTACCATAACGACCATGGAGGAATATAAGTCGAATTTAAACAGCATCCCCGGATACTGGAGGAAATTTCTGGCTAAGCCCGGATTATTCGGTCCCGGCTATTCCGGAAAAACGCCCCTGGAAAGGTTCAAACTCGATCTGGCATACATGGAAAAAACATCAACATGGGGAGATTTCTGGATGATTGTCAAATCGCTGGTCGGGATTTCTCCTGTCAAAACAGAGGAATTATAGAATGCTCGATTTGAAGTTTATAAGATCGAATCCCGATACCGTCAAACTGGCCGCCAGGAATAAAGGCGAGAAAGTAGATATCGATAAGATACTGGAGTTGGATAAAAAACGCCGCGACATAATCGGCGAGGTTGAAAAACTCAAATCCGAAAGAAACGTCGCCACGGCCGAAATCGCCAGGTTGAAAAAGGAAGGCAAGGACGCCTCCGGCCTTATTGCGGAAATGAAAAAGCTGAGCGACAGGATATCCGGGCTCGACGATGAACTGCGGGAAACCGAAACGGAAATCAATGAAAAGTTACTGTGGGTGCCGAATATTCCGCATGAATCGGTGCCCGTGGGGAAAACCGATGACGATAATGTGGAAATAAGAAAATGGGGGGAGTTGAAATCCTTCGATTTCAAGGTCAGGCCTCACTGGGAAATAGGCGAGATGATCGGGGGATTGGATATTCCCCACGGCGCCGGCGTGAGCGGATCGGGATTTTATTTTTTGGCGGGACCGCTGGCCGGGCTGGAACGGGCCCTTATCAATTTCATGCTGGATCTGCATACCCGGGAACACGGATACTCCGAGGCCTGCATCCCTTACCTGGTGGGGGAGAGCGCCATGCGGGGTACGGGCCAGATACCCAAGCTCAAAGAGGATATGTATCAGATCGAAGGCGATGGACTTTATCTCATCCCCACCGCGGAGGTTTCCCTGACCAATATTAATGCCGGGGAGATACTGCCCCCCGGTTCCCTGCCGAAAAAAATCTGCGCCTTCTCTCCCTGTTTCCGTCGTGAAGCCGGCTCCTACGGCAAAGAAACCCGCGGAATCGTTCGAGTGCACCAGTTTCATAAAGTCGAGATGGTAAAGATAGTCGAGCCCGAAACCTCTTACAACGAACTCGAATCTCTTCTTGAAAACGCTGAAAGAGTCTTGCAGTCGCTCGATTTGCCGTATAGGGTCCGCGTGTTGTGCACCGGAGACCTCTCCTTTGCGGCGGCCAAGTGCTACGATATCGAAGTCTACGCTCCCGGAATGGATTCCTGGCTGGAGGTATCCTCATGCTCCAATTTCGAGGATTTCCAGGCCCGCCGGATGAACCTCAGGTACCGGCCGGATAAAGGAGCCAAACCCATTTTCCCGCATACCCTGAATGGATCGGGGGTGGCCCTGCCGAGAACAGTCGCCGCCATCCTCGAAAATTGCCAGACAAAAGACGGGCAGGTTGTAATTCCTGAAACCCTGCGTCCCTATATGGGGGGAATGGATAGAATCGGGAAATAAACTTTGAATCTATTCAGCCGCAAATATCGGGGATCGTCTTATCTGGGATATTCCGCCTTCTTCAAAGGCTTTCTTATCTTCGGTATGATCGTGGTGGTCGGGATTTTTATTTATTTCAGTCAGACTATAGTATCCGGCCTGAGGGCCGACGCCGCCCGGGTATCCCAGGCCTCCGCCCGGCTCATTCAATACGGCGCCAGCGAAGCCACCGATCCGGCAGTGATCGATTTCATTTTCGAAAATATCATCACCAAGGTCAACTTCCCCATCGTCGTCACCGATAGAAACGGCTCTCCCGTGGCCTGGACGGTGGATATCGATCCGTCCGATACCACCTCGGAATCACGGGAAAAGTTAAATAAATTGGTGCGGGAATACGATAGCCAGAATCAGCCCATAGAGATAACCTCTGAAAATGAAATTATCAACGTCCTTCATTACGGCGATTCCAATCTCATCCGGCTGCTCCAGTTGATTCCGGTCATCGAAATATCGGTGGTCGGATTTTTCATTCTGATCGCCTTTATCGGATTCAGGCATATTCAGCTTTCGGAACAGCGTTCCATCTGGGTCGGAATGGCCAAGGAAACCGCTCACCAGCTCGGCACCCCGCTTTCTTCCCTGATAGGATGGGTGGAGCTTCTCAGACTCAAATACGAAGAAGGGAAAATGAATTTCCCCTCCGAAAACTCCGAGACCGATTTTGATGATGTCTCCGCCAGGATGCTGGGAGATCTGAAAAGGCTGGACCGCATCGCTACCCGCTTCGGACAGATCGGTTCTATTCCGGAGCTCGAGGAAAATAACCTGAATGGTGTTGTCTCGGAGGTGGTATCTTATTTCAAATCCCGGATCCCTTCTCGCGGCATCTCCATTTTTGAAAAATATGGCGAAATCCCGCCTGTGAAAATAAATACCGAATTGATCGGCTGGGTAATAGAAAATCTCATTAAAAATTCCATGGAATCCACCAGTCCCAGAGCCGGCATAATAAGTATAAAAACCGAATACGATCCCGGGCACAAAATCGCGCTGATCACGGTTGAGGATAACGGAAAAGGTATCCCTCCTTCCAGGCAGAAGAAGATATTCGCGCCCGGATTTACCACCAAGAAAAGAGGATGGGGGCTGGGATTAACTCTTGCCAAAAGAATAGTGGAGGAATATCATAAAGGCAAGATTAAATTGAAATACTCCGATCCGGGCATCAGGACGGCGTTCGGAATCGAATTGCCGACGTAATTATGCAGAGCGAAACTGAAAAAACGATACTCTGGGTCGATGACGAGATCGACCTTCTGTCCGCGCACCTGATTTACTTGCGGGAACGCGGCTACAGGGTGATGGAAGCCGCCAACGGCGATGACGCCATAGAGATGGTTAAAAATGAGACCATCGATCTTGTTCTGCTGGATGAAATGATGCCCGGACGCGACGGTCTCTCCACTCTGGAAGGCATCAAAGACCTTAATCCGCTCCTACCCGTGATAATGGTAACCAAATCCGAGGAAGAGCATCTCATGGATGAGGCCATCGGGAAAAAAATCGACGATTATCTTACCAAACCGGTGAACCTGAGCCAGATCCTCTCCGCCATTAAGAAGATTCTCGATAAACAGCGTCTGACGGAAAGCGCCCTTACCCGCGAATTTGTAATGGAGTTTTCGAAAATTACTCAGAAATTATCCGCTCCCCTCGATTGGAAAGACTGGATAGATATTCATGTCAAGCTTTCCACCATCGATCTCGAACTGGAGAGTTTCCGCGACGTGGGGCTCAAACAATCGTTTAAAGATCTGAAAAAACAGAGCGCCTCCGAATTCGGAAGATATATTATCCGCAGCTATCCGACATGGATCCAGGATCAAACCGGCCCCCCGTTTTCGGTCGATGTTGTGAACGACCATGTCGTGCCCCTGCTTAAAAAAGGAATCCAGACCTTTTTCATCGTAATCGACTGTATGAGACTCGATCAATGGCTCATGATCGAACCCGTACTGGCGGAGTATTTTAATATCAGGAAGAATTATTATTATTCCATACTCCCCACCGCTACGCCGTTTTCCAGAAACGCCATTTTCGCGGGCGAATTTCCCGATGAGGTTTCCAGGCTGAATCCCGATCTCTGGAGCAGATCCAGTAGCGAGGCCAGCAGAAACCGTCATGAAAGACAGCTTCTGGATAGGAATCTGGCCCTCAAGGGCTTAAAACTCAAATCCGAGCCCAAATATGTCAAGGTCCTTGATATCGAGGAAGGGCAAAATGTCGCCAAAAAGATAAAATCCTACTCGTCCGTGCCTTTGCTGTCCATTGTATATAACTTCGTCGACAAAATGATTCACGGTCGCAGTGAATCGGAAATTTTGCAGGAGATTGCCCCCAATGAGGCCGCTTTCAGATCCCTGGTGAAATCCTGGTTTGAATATTCTCATCTGCTCGATATGCTGATTACACTTTCAAGCTGGGATTGCGCGGTCGTCATAACCACCGACCACGGATCGGTGATCGGGACTAGGGGCGCCATCGCCCACGGTAAAAGGGATACCTCTACCAACCTGCGCTATAAATACGGGGACAACCTCAACTGCGATCCCAAACAGGCCTGGCTTGTCAAAGACCCCAAATCCCTGCATCTCCCGGTATGGGGATTGGGAACCACATATATTATCGCGCTCGAGGATTACTACTTCGTATACCCCACCAACTATTCGGAATATAAAAGGCATTATCTTAACAGCTTTCAGCATGGGGGCATATCTCCCGACGAGATGATCCTGCCCGTCGCTGTCCTGCGTCCCAAATAAAATTATCAAAAACGGCATCTTTTGCAAAATAACCAGAAGCGTTATGTCCAATATCTTATTGACCGAAACAAAATCGACCGGTGAAACCGAGCGCCTCGGATTTGAACTTGCGAAATCGCTTAATCCCGATGATGTTGTGGCGCTTTACGGTGAGCTGGGCTCCGGGAAAACCTGCTTTGTCAAAGGTGTCGCGCGGGGATTGAGTCTTTCCAATCCCGTAAAAAGCCCTTCTTTCAGCATTATTAATGAATATCCCGGTAAGATCCCGCTCTTTCATATCGATTTCTACAGGCTGGAAAAATCGGCCGAAATCGAGGATATCGGGTGGATGGAATATCTTGATTCGGGGGGGATAGTCATTATAGAATGGGCCGAACGGGTCAAAAATATGTTGCCGTCAAAGCGGATCGATGTTTATTTTAAAATTCTTGGCAATGCTACCAGACGAGTGGAGATTATTGCTGTTGATGGTTCTGGGAATTGAAACTTCTGATGATTTCGTCGGAGTCGGTCTGGCCGACGAGACGGGGATACTCACCTCCAGGGCGTCCGCCCCCGAGTTGAGGAATAAAAACCTGTTGCATGAATTTACCAAAGATACTCTGGAGTCGGCCGGTAAGAACTTTACGGATATCGAAGGCGTCTCCGTTTCCATGGGACCCGGCTCTTTTACCGGGCTGCGCGTGGGGCTCGCGGCCGCCAAAGGCATATGCTGGTCGCGCAATATCCCCTTCGCCGGGATCCCGTCCACCGAGGTTATTGCGGAATCGGTTCGCAATTTTGCCGGCAGATTCCTCGCTGTCAAGGATGCCCGTCGGAATGAGTTCTATTATGGCGCTTTTGAGTGCGATGGCTCGAGATGGGCCAGAATCTTGCCCGATAAAACCGGCGCCGTCGACGATATCCTCATGCTTGTAGCTGAAGGGTTTAAAGTGGCCGGCCGTCGCAGTCAGATGGAAAAATCGGGAATATTACCTGCGGATATGATAGAATACAGTCCCCATAATCTCGGCGGAATAGTCGCTCTTCTGGGGCGAAAAAGGCTTGTCGACGGTGAAAATCTGGATGTTGCCTCGGCGGCTCCGGAATATCTCCGTTATCCCAGCGCGGGAAGGTCGGGGAGGTAGCCTATGCCCAATATTACTATTAGGCGAATGGCAAAAGGCGATCTCGAAGTGGTATGCACTATAGAGAAAGAGGTCTTTCAGGATCCCTGGAGCCTGAATGCTTTCAAGACCGATCTCTCCAATAGCATGGCCTGGCCCATGGTGGCGGAATTTGAAAATAAAGTCGTCGGCTATTCCAATATCTATATCGTCGCCGGGGAGGTCCAGATCGGCAACTTCGCCGTCGCCCCCGGATTCCGCAATCGGGGTGTGGGTAAAAAAATGATGAATGAAATTTTCCGGAAAGCGGAAGAGAATAATTGCCGTTCGATATTTCTAGAGGTAAGGGAATCCAATAAACCGGCAATGGAGCTATACAAAGCTTTCGGTTTCATCCCCGCCGGTAAAAGAAAAGACTACTACTCCCATCCCAGAGAAAACGCTATAATAATGATTAAAGATTTGTAATGGTTGAATGGTTTAAAAGATCGAAGAAGGGAATCTCCAGCGATGAAAGGCGGGATATACCCGACGGCGTCTGGACCAAATGCTCCTCGTGCGGTGAAATCCTGACCGTCATTTCCCTCGAAAAATCGCATTGGGTTTGCCCGAAATGCGACTACCATTTCAGGATATCCGCCGATTCCTATATAAAACTCATTATTGACGAGGGTACCTTCGAGGAATATGACGCCGCCCTTATCTCCGCCGATCCCTTGAAGTTTAAAGATTTAAAAAAATATCCCGAACGAATCGCCGAGGCTCGCAGGAAAACCGGGAAAAACGACGCCGTCATCTCAGGACTGGGGAAAATTAACGGCATAGATACCTCCTTCGCCGTCATGGATTTTAATTTTATCGGCGCCTCCATGGGAAGCGTGGTGGGCGAGAAGGTCGCCCGGACCATAGAAAGATCCCTGGACCGGGAATTCCCCCTGGTTATCGTCAGCTGCTCCGGGGGGGCGCGTATGATGGAGGGAATACTCTCCTTGATGCAGATGGCCAAAACCTCGGCGCTCCTGTCGCTTCTGGACAAACGTAAAATCCCCTTTATCTCCGTCCTGAGCAATCCAACCACGGCCGGCGTTATGGCATCCTATGCGTCCCTGGGAGACGTGATCATCGCTGAACCCAAAGCCCTGCTCGGTTTCGCGGGACCTCGCGTTATCGCCCAGACCATCGGCGGCGAACTGCCCCCCGGTTTTCAGTCTTCCGAATTCCTGCTCGAGCACGGATTCCTGGACGCCATTGTCAAACGCGGGAATTTGAAGGAAACAATTTCGAAACTCCTGAAATATATGCTCCCCGATAACCTCTCCATTTTAGAACAGCAGTAAAAATGAATTATAACGAAGTCCTGGATTATATGTATGCCATGGAGAAGTTCGGCATCAAGCTGGGACTTGCCAACATTTCAAAATTTCTATCGAAAATCGGCAATCCTCACAACTCTTTTGATTCGGTTCACGTGGCCGGTACCAACGGCAAAGGATCGACTGTCGCCATTATGGAATCGATCCTGATGGCGGCAGGTTACAGGGTTGGCGCCTTTACCTCTCCTCATCTGGTCGATTTCAGGGAGAGAATCAGAATTAACGGCTCCTTCATCGACAAAAAGTACGTTACCGATTTCATAAACGATAATCTCTCAAAAATCGAAAAATATCACATGACCTATTTCGAGGCCGTCACCGGCCTTGCTTTTTCGTATTTCAAAGACGAAAAAGTGGATATAGCCCTGGTCGAAACCGGCCTGGGCGGCCGTCTCGACGCCACCAACGTGCTGCACCCCGGAGCCATTGTCATTACCAATGTCGCCACCGAACATACCAAATGGCTGGGCTTTAAAATACGCGAGATAGCCGCCGAGAAAGCCGGCGTGATTAAACCCGGCATACCGGTTGTCACCGCCGCCATCAACTTCGATGCCAGAAAAATTATCCGTCAGACGTGCGAAAAGAATAAAAGCAATCTCATCTCCGTTTTCGATGAGACTCAATGGATAATAAAGGACGTAAAACGCGACTGCACCGAAATGGATATCTTCACCAGGTCGAATAAGTACTACAACCTGAGGCTGCAGCTCCCCGGGCGGCATCAGCTCGAAAACGCCGTGGCGGCGCTGATCGCCACCGAGCTCCTTGAAGACCGGGTCGGCATCAAAGTCTCTCCGCAGGCCGTCGCCGCCGGTTTCAGAAATGTTAAATGGGAAGGCAGATTGCAAAGAGTATCCAGCAATCCCGATATTATTCTCGATGTGGCGCACAATCCCGCGGCCCTTTCCAGAATTCGCGAATACTTCAGCGAGTTTTACGATGGTAGAAAAACCATAACCGTATTCGGAATTCTCTCCGATAAGGATTATAAACAGATGCTCGAAGAGCTGGAACGTATCGCCGACGTCATAATCCTTACCCGCCCTATGACCGATCGCGCCGCCGATCCCGAAACCCTGGCCAGGGAAATCCCCAAAAACGGCTTCAATATAAACGTCATTCCGATGGTTCGTGACGCTTATAAGGCCGCTAAGGAAATCGCGGGAAAGGATGACGTTATCCTTGTAACCGGGTCCCATTTCACCGTGGGCGAGGTTTTGGCCCACCTTTCGGGATAATTTCCAACGTTTTTACGGCCTGATGGAATATTTGTTGATATCTTTTGTAATTACTGAAATGAGCAGCCGTTATGTCCGAATTTGAATTGACATCAAGCTACAAGCCCACCGGCGACCAGCCCGAAGCCATAAAGCAGTTGCTCGACGGTCTTCAAAGGGGAGATAAATACCAGACCCTTCTGGGCGTCACCGGTTCTGGAAAAACATTTACCATGGCTAACGTTATAGAGGGATATGGCAAACCTGCGCTGATAATTTCGCATAATAAAACTCTGGCGGCGCAGCTATACGGAGAGCTTATGGGATTTTTCCCGAAAAACGCCGTGGAATTTTTTATAAGCTATTATGATTACTATCAGCCGGAAGCTTATATTCCCACTACTGACACCTATATTGAAAAAGACACCTCCATAAACGACGATATCGATAGGTTGAGACTCAGAGCCACCTCCTCGCTCCTTGAGAGGGATGACGTTATAATCGTGGCTTCGGTCTCATGTATTTACGGGCTGGGTTCACCGTCCGACTACAAAGATATGCTGGTTTTCCTGGAGGTCGGGCAGCAAATCGACCGCGATTACCTTTTACGCGCTCTTATCAATATTCATTACCAGAGGAACGATATCGAATTCGGCCGTGGACACTTCAGGGTCAGGGGAGACGTCGTCGAAATTCATCCCGCCTACGAGGAGGAGGCGGTCAGAATTCAGTTCTTCGGCGACGAAATAGAAAAAATAACCCTGGTCAATCTCATTGACGGGACAGTCATCGCTGAAAAACCGAAGCACGCCATCTACCCCGCCCGGCATTTCGTGACCGAACGCGAAAACCTGCTGAGAGCCGTCGAGGAGATCGAGGTCGAGCTCGAGCAAAGGCTGGCGTTTTTTCGCGAAAACGGTAAACTCCTGGAGGCTCAGAGGCTCGAATCCCGGACGCGTTACGATATCGAGATGATGAAGGAGATCGGCTATTGTACCGGAATCGAAAATTACTCCCGTCATCTCGCCGATCGCAAAGAGGGCGAACCTCCCTATACCCTTTTCGATTTTTTCCCACCGGAATTTCTTACCATTATCGACGAATCTCATCAGACCATACCTCAGATCAGGGGGATGTATCGCGGCGACAGGTCCCGGAAAGAGACCCTGGTCGAACACGGATTCAGGCTGCCCTCCGCCCTCGATAACAGGCCCCTTTTTTTCGAGGAGTTCGAGAATCGATTGCATAGCGCAGTTTTCGTATCCGCGACGCCTGCGGAGTTCGAGCTGGAGAAATCCGGC
>CP070813.1:423446-483032 GCA_020344055.1 Candidatus Zixiibacteriota bacterium
CGAGGGATCGACGGGAAATTCGCGGTAATACTTGTAATATGTTTCCACCGATAGCTTGGTGTTTTCCGTCAGCAGATGATTCAGAGAAAGGACGAAATGATACGATTCCGGGTCGTTGAGGTTTTTATTCCTCTCTCTCTGGGCCAGCAACGATAGAGGAAGATTCTGGTTATAGATCCCGGTCGCCGCGGTTAGCGAGGTCCTGGGCGAGAAGGAATATGAGGCCGAGAGCCTGGGCGAGAGATGAGTCTTCTGGTTGTAGTCGAAATAGTCGGCCCTGGCGCCGAGGGATAAGGATAACTTCTCAAATGGACGGAACCGGTAATTTAGAAACCCGCCGAACTTCGGCGTCTGAGCCTCCTGGAAGAAATTCAATGGCGGCAGGGTGTCGCCCACCGGGTTTGTATATTCCACCACGGAAATTTCATAATCGCTCAAAAATAGTTTTGTGTCGAAGCCAAATTCGAAACTGCTCGTATTGTTCAAGCGGTAATAATTCACGTTTCTAATCTGGGCGATCTGCTCGTTCGAGATCTGTTCAGCCAGCAGAACGTCGGTGCTGGTCTCGTAAAGGTCGCTTTCGAACCTGGTGCCCAGAAAAGAGATTGATGTATTGGAATAGCCGTTCTTATTCCAGAAATACTGCCAGTTGAGACCGCCGGTGTATTCGTAGCCCTTATAAAAGCCGTAAACATTGTTGCCCTGATCTTCGGAGTCTTCTTTCTTGAATTCTATGAAATCGACTCCCGTTATGCCGAGCGCGGAGATCTTATTCTTAGGGGAAAGATCCACGGTTACTTTGCCCTGGTAATCGCTGTAACGCGGCGCCACCCCGGTACCGATAGCGTCGACCAGCAGATCGAGATAGCTGCGGCGCGCCGAGAAAAGGTAAGAGCCCTTTTTATTCGGCATAGGCCCTTCCAGCCCGACTCCCAGACCGGCGAAATTCATGTCTATTTGACCGTCAAATTCTTCCCGGTTGCCCTCGCGAAATTTCAGATCCATTATCGATGAGAGCCGGTCGCCATAAATTACCGAAAAACCGCCGGCGGAAAAATCGACGTCCTCTATAAAATCGACGTTAATAAGCCCGATGGGGCCGCCGGACGAGCCCTGCAGGGGATAATGGTTGATATTGGGGATCTCGATATTGTCGACATAAAAGCCGTTCTCGGTGGGGGTTCCTCCCCTGACAATGAGGCTGTTGAGCTGATCGTTGACCTTGGCGATACTGGGCAGAGCCGCCATTATCCGGCTGACATCTCCCGCGGAGCCAGGGGCCCTTCTTATCTCCTCCGAGGAGAAATTGGTGGTGCTGACATCTTGATCCTGAACCTCGGGGAAATAGCCGGATATCACCGTAAGGTCTTCACCCTTTATTGGCGATATGTTCAGTTCCGCGGTAACGTTGGTAATCCTGCCGGGACGGACTATGATATCGGTTTTGCCGAGCGGACTGTAGCCGATACAGCTGAAATTGAGCGTATATGATCCCACCGGGAGATCTCTAATCCTGAAATTCCCCTCGGTATTGGTGGCGGCGCCGATTTTTGACCCCTCGACCAGTACCGATACTCCGATCAGAGGGGTTTTGGTATCGCTGTCGAGAACAATCCCCTTGATAACGCCGGTTTTAGTCTCTTTTTGCGGATTCTCCTGGGCCAAAGAATAATTAGTCGCCAATAGAATTAATAGAATTAAAATCGTGTATTTCATCGATAATTTTCCCATTGCTGCCTGTCCTTCTAACAAATCCAGAGCCTGCATTTTAAACATCAAGCCGATTATACGAGGAAATTATAAAAAAGATTAAATTATTTTGGTATTAAATCAATTTTAAATTAAAAAACCGGAAGGGGGAGGAATCGAACCTCCCGCGGACGGGAACACCGCCTGCCAACGGCTTTGAAGGCCGCAGGGGCCACCAGACCCCATCCTCTTCCAAATACAGTATAGATATTACATATTTCTATGGCAAGCTAAAACGCTCAGATCGATTTGCCCGGTAGTTTCAAGGGGTCATCGACGCTCATCTTCTCCTTCTGGATGAAGCACTCGGCATACTTGACACCGATCATATAGCCGTACTGACGGTTCCTGATCTCCATGTAATCGAAAATATTGCGCGCCGGAGGATAGACCTCGCGCTCCCCGGGTTTCTCCTCGAACTGGGTCTTATAGCAGGCCACCGCCTCGCATTTGCGCTTGAACTGATCGGTGATATCCACAACGAACGATGGTTTATCATCATGGAACGATGTCGAATATATGATTTTCCTCGGGCGACACGGTTCGCCATCGATCGGCATTTTGCCCAGACCCGCAAGGAAACATCCCCTGTACCCCACCTGGCTGGCGGCGGCGTGGTCGGGATGACGCTGTTTCCAGTACGGCAGTATTACCAGTTCCGGCTTCATTTCACGAATGATCTCCGCTATTTTCAATGCGTTTTCCTGGGTGTCGTAGAGGCCGGCATCGGGCAGCCCTAGATTGTGACGATATTTTATTCCCATTACCTTTGATGCGCATTCTGCCTCATTCCTGCGGGTCTCAGCGTTGCCGCGCGACCCGGACTCGCCTTCGGTGAGATCGAGTATTCCCACCGCGTAACCCATATCAACCATCTTTATAATAGTGCCGCCGGACACTATTTCGGTATCATCGCAATGCGCCGCTATTGCGAGAACATCGAGCTTGATATCAGCCATCCTCTAAGACCTTCCGGTAAAAATCCTTATACTGACCTACAACTTTTTCGGTGGTGAATTTTTCCACTGCTATTTTCCTGGCTCGTTTTGACATTTTGCGATGCAACTCCTCGTCGGACAAAATCTCGATCGATCTTCTGGCCATGGCCCCCACATCGCCGATCGGCTCAAGATATCCGACTTCGCCGTTTTTTACCAGCTCCGGCAGACCGCCGACGATCGATCCGACAACCGGAACCCCGCACGCCATTGCCTCCAGAGCTGCAAGCCCGAAAGCCTCCGAAGCGGAGGGCAGTAGAAACAGGTCGGCTTTGCAGAGCACCGATTCTACCATATCCTGCCCGCCGAGAAAGGTCACCCGATCCTTCAAGCCCAGGCCCTCGGCCAATGAAAGCACATTGGGGGCTTCCGGGCCATTGCCCACCAGTATTAATCTCGACGGCTGGCGTTTGTTCACGATATCAAAAATCCTGACAACGTCATCGGCATTTTTCACCGATCGGTAATTGGACATATGCATAATGATTTTTTCATTTGGAGAAGCAAATTCGGCGCGATCGCATCCTTTTTGATCAGGCTTAAATCGGTCAACATCAACGAAATTCGGGATTATCTCGATATGCCTGGTGATCCCGAAGGATTCTTTGGTTCTATCTGAAATATACCTGCTTACGGTTGTCAGGGCGTCCGAAGCTTCCATGGAAAACTTCGTCACCGCGTAAAAAGAGGGATGCTGTCCTACGAGGGTAATGTCTGTTCCATGCAACGTCGTAATCAGCTTGGGGGCTCTGGGGCCAAGGATCTGCTTGGCCAGAAAACCGCTTATGGCGTGGGGAATGGCATAATGCACATGAATTATATCCAGCCCCACCCTTTTTGATTCCTCCGCCAGCCTCGCCGCCAGCGAGAGAGTGTACGGAGGATATTTGAAAAGCGGGTAGCTGGTGACCTCGACTTCGTGGAAAATGAAATTGGCGTCGAACCCGGTCAGGCGAAAAGGAAGAGCGTAAGAGAAGAAATGCACTTCGATACCCGACGCCGACAGCGCTAATCCGAGCTCCGAAGCGACGACTCCAGATCCGCCCTGTACCGGATAACAGACAATTCCTATTTTCATAATTCCACCAGCTGGTGATCGACCGAATCGATATCCGATTTTTCTTCCAGCCGTTTAAAAACATCGGGGCCGAACTTATTGGCGAAATAAACGGGGGAAATAACCCTCTCCTGAAATTTCCCCTGCGGAAAAAGGAAATTCGCCGCCCTTTTCACCTGCCCTATGGCAGTATCATGGCGCTTTTTATGCGCCGTAAAAAGCTTTTTGTAAAGATGATTGAGTTCCAGATCCAGCCGTTTGAGCGATTGTTCGACAACCTGAAAACTTTCGGGATCTTTATCTTTCAATGATCTGGAAAGCTCCTTAAGCGGTTCTTTTATCTTTTCTCTTACCGATTCGGCTTCGGATTCAATTTCCGACGGGAAATTTTCTTTGATTACCCTGCTTAATTCCCGATCGGTTTCGTTATAAAGCGAGGAGAAATCTATCTTGAGTTTTTCCATTATCTTTTTGATATGAGGTTCTACGATGGTGATGAACATTCTGGGTTTGATCACAGGCCAGGGTACGTTGAGATATTTGAATATCGGCCTTATCTGGGCGTAATATGCCGCTTCGGACGGTCCGACTATCTGACAGATCGTGGGAAAGGCGTAACACTGGGCTACCGGTCGCAGGCAGACGTTGGGCGAAAATCTTTCCGGCTCGGATTCCAATTTTTCGAGAAGCTGCTCCTTCGTAAATGATCTATTTTTCCCCTCAAGATGAAATTCACCGTTCTTATGTACTATATTAGCCCTGCCATTTTCGTTGAAAAATAGATTCAGACTTTCACCGGATTTGTGAACCTGCCGGTGATATCCGGCATTCAGTAACTCCTGCGACGCCGTTTCATATAAGTCAAAAATCTTATCGTAATTCTCGATTTCCCGGCGAAAGACGGGCGCGAACAGCGTTTTCATGCCTGGATAATTGGGATCGACGGGGATTATGCCGAAATCGCCCAGAAAATCGCCGAAAAGACCTGCGAAAGCCTGCGAAACGCTGGCTCCGCTTTTATATCTTTTCTTCAAGACGTCTATTATGGACGGTGTAAACTCGGTTTCAATAAAATGCTCCGATAGAGACGATTGTAATTTCTCAATCTCATCATCGAGTGTGACATCGGTCATGGGAATATCGCTGTCCAGGGATGACGGTTCGTACGAGAACTCATGACAATCTCCGGATCGATCCAGCAAATTGACGGTTTTAATCTCATCAAAATCGTGGTCGTCGGTGGCCATCCAGAAACAGGGCACCACAGGCCGATTCAATAATGTTTCCAGCTTATTCGCCATTTTATAAGACGCCAAAGCCTTTATAACCGTATACATGGGACCCCAAAACAGTCCCACCTGCTGCCCGGCGAAGACTGCCAGTGAGTCGGGTTGAGAGAGTTTTTCAATATTGTTTTTGATATTATCGGGTAGATTCAATGGCGCTATCGAATCGCTTATAATGGCCACCAATTTTTCTCTATCGTAGACTGACCTATCGATCCACTCGGCGGCGTTTATGTATGAGGGCATGCTCCTGAAATCGTACTTGTAGTATTTAAAGGCCGTATTGGAACAGCATATAAAATCCAGAAAAAGCCTGGTGCTTCCGGAAAGGCTATCGAAACTAACGGAGGGCATATATATCTCTACGTTGGCCTGCTACCGGCGGTTTCTAAATGTTCGCTTTTTTTCTTTTCCCCGTTACATATAAAACGATATCATCCAATATTGTATAAACCACGGGGACAATAATCAATGTTAAAAGGGTCGATGAGGTCAGGCCGCCGATCACCGCCTGAGCCATAGGCGCCCTGAACTCCGCGCCGGGCCCCACGCCGAAGGCCAGAGGAAGCATGGCGAAAATCATCGAAAGAGACGTCATGAGGATGGGGCGAAGCCTGATGGCCCCGGCCTGCAGGATGGCCTCGGTGCGTTTTACTCCTCGTCGGCGGGCCTGCTTTATAAAATCTATAAGCAGAATGGCGTTCTTAGTAACCAATCCCATTAAAAATACAATCCCGATCAATGACATGATGGATATGGCGGAATCGAAAATAATTAAAGCCAGAATAGCGCCTACCGGCGCCATCAGAAGCGACATGCCGATAGCAAGGGGATCCATCAGGGATTCAAACTGCGATGCCAGCAGCAGGTAAATAAATATTACTGCCAGCATTAAAGCCATCCCGATTTCGGCAAACGATTCCTGCTGGATTTCAGCCTCACCCACCGGGGTCACCGAATACCCGATGGGAATATTGAATTTTGCCATTTCCGTATTGGCATGTGAAATGATATCGCCCATGGTATAACCGGTGGCCGCGTTGGCCCCCACGCGTATCTCTCTCTGGCGATCGAATCTCCTGACTTCGGTAGGAGCCTCCTCTTCGTATATATCGGCTACCTGGCGCAGCGGGACCGAATAATCTACCCCCCGGATCTTTTTCTCAGAAAGGACGTAAATATTATTCAGATTTTCAACATCTCTGCGATATTCCGGTAGCAACTGGACCCTTACGTCATATTCCTCGTCTCCATCTTTAATGCGGCTCACCCGTGATCCGTCCACGAGATTTCTCACAGTAACGCCGATGGCGGCTAGATTCAATCCCAGATCCTTGGCCAGATCCCGATCCACCATAACCTGGAGCTCGGGCCTTGCTTCCTTTTCACTGTTGTCGATATCAACAGCTCCCGGGGTTTCCTTGAGAATCTGTTCTATCATCGACGCCAGGCTTTTTATCCGCGAGTGATCGGGACCCCGGATAGAATACTGTATCAGGTTTCCGCCCCCCGCGTGTCCTGGCTCAGTTGATACGCTGATGGACAATCCCGCTATTTTTGATAACTCTTCACGGAAAACATCAACCAACTCAAAAACGGTCTGGTCCCGATCTCCTTTATCGACCAGTTTAACATATATGCGCCCTTCATTGATAGGAGTAAGCTCGCCGCCGATGGTCAGCAACTGATAATCCACTATTTCATTGTAAGAGGCTATAGTATGTTCCAATCTCCCCGCCAATTCCGAAGACCTTTCCAGGCTTGATCCTGCCCTGGCCTCGAAACTTATATACAGCTCGGATCTATCCGACTGAGGAAGAAATTCACTGCTAAGGAATTGGCCTGCCAGAAAGAAAGATAACAGAAAACCGGAGATCGCCAGAACAACCGTTATCAACCTGTGTTTCAAGGTCCAGGCGAGCACAATCCCGTAAATATCGCCGAATCTTCTGAAGAAATAATTCCAGTAAAATAATACCCGCGTAACCGGATTTCTCGATTCCCTTTTTACCGGCTTTTCCTTCTGCAGGAATTTCGACGATAACATTGGAGTTAGCGTAAACGCTACGAACAGGGAAACCATCACCGCCACCGCAATGGTCATTCCGAATTGATAGAAGAAGCGGCCCACGATACCGGACATGAAAGCCACGGGTAAAAACACGACCACTATTGAAAAGGTCGTGGCCATCACCGCCAAACCGATCTCGGCCGTACCGTTCCTGGCGGCCTCGACCCGGGATTCCCCCGTATCAAGATGCCGGTAGATATTTTCAATTACAACAATAGCGTCGTCAATCAGCAATCCTACCGAAAGCGAAAGAGCCATCAGTGACATCATATTCAGGGTGAAATCGAGAAACCTCATGGCGGTAAAAGTGGCGATGATAGAGGTAGGAATAGCAATAGCCGTAATCACCGTGGAAGGTACATTGGCAAGGAATAAAAATATGGCCAGGATAGCCAAAGCTCCCGCGAAGAAAATCGTTACCTGAACATCATGCAAAGATTCTTCAATAAACAACGAATTGTCCATGGCCACCTTAGCCGTTACTCCACGAGGCAGCAATTCGGTGATTTCCGCAAGTTTCTCTTTGATTGCGTCGGCAACCTCAACAGTGTTCGCCCCTGACTGGCGCCTTATATCCAGAGTAACCGCTTCCTTACGATCAAAACGAGCAATGCTTCGCCTTTCGGCGATTGTATCAACGACGGTAGCTATGTCGTCAAGGCGGACAACTTTGCCGTCGGGATTTTTAACGATTACCTTTTTAATATCCCCGACGTTTTTGAATCGCCCCATTGTACGAACCAGGATCTCGCTGGGACCCTGGTTCAGATGACCCCCGGGAAGCTCAAAATTCGAACTGGAGATAGCGAACGCAATATCATCGAAAGTAAGGTTCCTGGCATTCATGGCATCAAGGTCCAGCAACACCTGGAATTCCCTTTCACTGCCGCCCACTATGGCAACGGCACC
The DNA here is from genome assembly GCA_020344055.1 of Candidatus Zixiibacteriota bacterium. Lineage (GTDB taxonomy): Bacteria > Zixibacteria > MSB-5A5 > UBA10806 > UBA10806. Next base: position 431,517 of record CP070813.1, read on the forward strand.
GACGCCATCTATGGATTCCAGCTTTTCTTTGACCAGCTTGTCGGCAAGAGAGGTCAGTTCCTTTGCCGATTTATCTCCCCCCATTACAATGGAAATTATCGGTTCCGATTCGGGATCGTATCTCTGAACAACCGGGTCTTCAATATCCAGGGGGAGATCGGGCCGAATAGTCGCGATTTTCTCTCGCACCTCCTGCGCCGCGTCAATGCCTTTCGTTTCAAGAGTAAACTCCACAAATATCAGGGAAATTCCTTCGCTCGACGTCGATTCAATATGCTTGACTCCCGCTATGGGATTTACAATGTCCTCTATTTTCTGGGTTACATCGGTAGCTACGGCCTCCGGTCCCGCACCGGGGTAAACGGTCGTAACTATTACAAAGGGAAAATCTATATCGGGGAATAGATCAACGTTCATTTGTTGATAGGAAACCAGGCCGAGCACGATTAAAGCCACTATAAGCATGGTGGTGAACACGGGACGTTTTATTGAAACGTTGGATATATACATCGCTTATCCTTCGGATCCTGAGTCTGGATCGGCGGTTTTCTCATCATCAGCATCGCTGTTTTCATTTGATACTGAAACAAGGGATCCGTCTTCTACGAGGTTACGCCCTAAGACGATAACCTCTTCGCCTTCTTCCAGCCCCGAACTTATCACCACATAATCTCTGGTCATTTCGCTCACGCCGATCGATTTCTCGACAGCCTTGTCGCCGTCGACAGTAAAGACTTTATAAATGCCGTCGGTCGAAAAAACGGATTCGGTGGGTACTGTAAGCACGGCTTTCAGATTCGCGATGGTAATATTGGCACGGGCGAACATCCCCGGTTTCAAATCACCACCGGGATTATTGATCTGGATTTCCACCCTGAATAACCTTGTTTCAGGGTCCGCCGATTCGGAGACCTCCCTTATTACGCCCGCGAAGCCGGAACTGTTGCTGCCGGATAATTCAACAAAAATCTTGGCTTTTTGCCCTTTCTTGACAAAACCAATATTCTGGCGTTCAATGAAAACGACCAGTCTCATTATCCCTGTCTGGGCAACAGTAGCCAGCGGCAATCCCGGCTGGACAAATTCCCCGGTATTAACGGACAAATCGGTAAGTATGCCTGAGATGGGGCTCGTTAATTCCACCTGCTGTCGTGCGGATTCAAAGTTTGCCTCGGCCACCTCATAAGCCATCCTGGAACTGTTGTAAGCCTGCTGCGAAATAGCTCCGTTCTTATAGAGGTTTTCCATTTTACTGTAGTTATCTTTAGCCTCAACATAGACGGCTTTCGCCTGATTATATTGAGACGACACACCGCTTTTGTCGAGTATTATAACCGCCTGGCCCTTTTGTACCCGATTTCCTTCCTTTATCGGGAGTTCCACGACAGCCTCGGGAATCGAAGCAAATATTTTAGCCTGTTTGTCCCCCTCCAGAGTCCCGGTATAGATGACGTCCAGAGAAAGATCTCTCGGCTCAACTCTGGCTACGGTTACGGATATGGCCTTCTCTTTTGACGCTTTTTCATCATTTTTCTCACCGCATGAAAAAACGAAGACCAGGCATATCATAATCGGTATTGAGAATTTATTTTTCATCATTATTTGCTCCGGTTTATCTAATAGGCTCCAGATCCCTGCCGAGAGCCCTCATTAATTTCGCATAACCGACCGCCAGATCATAAAAAGCCGTGGCGTTGTTGATTTCGGCCAGTTGTAGCTGCAACCTGGCGTCGGAAACCTCAAGCTGGGTTCCGACTCCGTTCTCGAATCTTACGTTTGCGATTTCCAGGCCTCTCCGGGCGAGCTCTACGGCGTTGCCCTGTGCTGAGAGGTTTACCCTGGCCTCCAGGTATTTTCCATAACTTTGCTCCAGATCCAGAATCATCGCCTTCCTTATAGCCTCTTTCTGCAATTCGCTCTGGGTATAATCAATTCTGGCCTGCTTAACCCGAGATGGTGTTTTCCAGGAATCAAAAATCGGGATATTCAATTCCAGCGTACTACTCAGACTCCGGTCCCATCTTCTCTCAAATACATTCCCTTCATCAAACTGCGTCTGGTACTGCAGGGTAGTCCTGAAATTCAGACTCGGTTTATATCCCGCCGTGTACAGAGATATAGCCTTCTTTCTTCCTTCCGACGTGTACGTGCTGATTTTAACCTCGGGCCTGTTCAGGATAAGCTCGTCCTCAAAACCGGAGATATCAATCGGTGGAATAATGAATTGGGTCGAATCGAATTCCACCTTCAACTCCAGTTCATTTTCGGGACCGATGCCTAAAAGGTTTTTTAGTGCTGACGTGGCTACTTCAAAATCGGTTTCCGCCCGGGTAACGGTTGGCTGTAAATTGGCCACTTCGACCCTGGCACGCAGAAGATCGTATTCCGAAGCCACTCCCTGCTCATACATTTTCTCCACGACTTCGAGGTTTTCCCTGGCGAGTTCCAGAGATTGGGAACTGACCCTGCGAATCTCACGGGCCAGGATCGCGCCAAAAAAGGCGTTATAAACCTCAACCTTCAGGTCCTGGCTGGCCTGCCGGACTATTTCTCGCGATAATTTCCTGTAAAGCCTCGCGATCTTAATGGCCGCTATGGTCCGGCCCCCGGAATATAACGGCTGGGTTAGCGTCAAATCGGCTGTATAGGAATTATCGGTGCCAAATTTTACCGTAACTATCTCATCCCCGAACTGAAACACCCCCGTGGGAACTTTCCAGTTCCTCAAATAGGTCAGGCCGCCGGTAATCTGAGGCATCGCCCCCGCCGCCGCCTCCACAATCTGACTTTTTGCCCTTTCCAGTTCCTTCTTGGCGATCAAATATGATTCGTTGTTTTCAAGAGCCAGGTTTATAGACGTCGAAAGATCCAGCGAATAGCTTTCTCCGATAGCCGGCGTGATCAGGCATAAAACGGACGTCATGGTTACGAGGGCTATCCCGCTGAAATTCTTTTTCATGATTTTTATCATATTTTCCATCGCGCTAATAAATAAATCGGGCCAAAGCCCGCATCATTAACTAACTACGAAAACCAGTCAAAAAGTTGCGAAAAATTAAATTATCGCTGAAATTTCTTTTTTAAAATCCTCTATCCGAAATTCGTTCTCGGGCGACTCGATGAACCTGTGCCGGATGATAAGTTCATTATCAATAATAAAAATCGAGAAGTGCACTGCCGGGATCATGCTTTCGGAGTCGATCACGTTATACAATCGGCACACCTCCATTCTGGTATCGGATAACAACGGGAAAGAAAGCCCGAGTTCGTTTTTAAGGTTGACTAATTTATGTGTTTTTTCAGGAGAGACGCCCACGACAGAAATCTCGAAACCATATAGGGTTTCGGGTAATCCTTTATTCAGTTCGGCCAAAGCGGCCTTAGTTTTGTGTGAGCCGCCTTTTGAAAAAAAACATAAAGCCAGGAAATTATCCGAAATACAGTCTTTCAACGACACCATTTTCCCGTCAGCGGATGAAAGAGCAAAATCGGGGGCAAAAAAGCCGTTCCTAATTACGTTCACATTGTCCATCTTTCAGTCAATATTCCTTAACATTAACCCGCATAATAAATTGCGACTGCCAATTTGTCAACAGTTATAACCAGTCTTTACGCTTGAATATAATCAGCAGGGTAACGACGATGGTGGCCATGGCGCCGAGAACAATGAAATAACTCCCGGGAATATTCCTTTCCGGAAAATCGAAGTTCATCCCGTAAATCCCGGAAATAACCGAAAGCGGCAGCAAAACCGCCGTAAAAATGGTGAGAGTCTTCATTATGGTATTAGTTTTCTCGGATGCCATGGAAAGATATACGTGCAATATATTCGAAAGCAGGTCGTTAAAGGTCTCGGCGTGTTCGACAATATCGTTCATATGGTCGAAAACGTCACGGAAGTAAATCAGGGACGCCCCTTTTGCCAGCTTATATTCTCCTTTCGAAAACCTCCACAGTATCTGTCTTTGGGTGGTCGCCAACCTTCTCAAAACCCCTATATCCTCCTTCAATTCGAAAATCCTCTTCAGGATAGATGATTCCGCCGTTCCGGAAAACACGACGGCCTCGAGACGGTCAATAAACCTCTGGACCTCGTCCTGTATCTCGATGAATTCATCGACCAGGTAGTCCAGAATGGTGTGAAAGGTAAAAACGGCCCCCCTCGAGAGTACCCTTTCGTCCCGCAAACATCTATTCCTGATTTTTTCGAGCATGGGAAAAGAATCGTTATGAATCGTAACCACGAAATTATCGCCGAGGAAGAGGTCTATTTCTTTTTTCCCGAGTTCCCCGGCGCTTTTGTAATAGGAAATATAGAAAACCATGAAGAGGTATTTATCGAAGACATCCAGTTTGGGCGGGCCCTTTTCGACAATAACGTCCTCGATTACCAGCGGATGGAAATGAAAGTCGGAGGTAAGAATAAACGCTTCTTCGTCGACAGGCTTATCCAGATCGACCCAGAACGTGCAATCCTCCCTGGAGATCAATCCTTGAAAGTCGATAATGCCCTCGTGAACGGTTACCCCGTCATCGGGATTGTAAACCAAAGTCTTAATCATTTCCGATTCTCTTAAAATAAACGCATTGTCTTTTAAGACCACATTCCGGGCATTTTGGTTTCGCGGGGCGGCACAAATTTCGCCCGTGCTCTATCAAATTCAGATGAAACCGGTAAAAGCTTACGGGAGGTTTCATCTCCCGATACCAATCATGGGCTTTTTCCGCGTTCATATTTTCCGGTATAAGTCCCAGCCTCTTGCTTACCCTATGAACATGGGTGTCGACCGGCATAAAATCCCTGCCCAGCGAAAACAGCATCACACAGGCCGCCGTTTTCGGCCCGACGCCCTCGTATGACATCAGGTATTCCCATGCTTCATTATCGGTCATCTTTTTTATGAATGAAATGGAATAATCTTCTGACTTTTCCCCGATCTGTTTTAAGATCTTTTTTATTCTTCCGGATTTAATATTTGCCAGACCACCGACCTTAATGGCGCCGGCGATGGAGGCTGATCGAGCTTGAGCTATGGCGCCCCAACCGGGGAATTCGGCTTTAAGCGAGCGGAAGGCCCTGTCCCTGTTTACGTCATTTGTATTTTGAGAGAGTATGGTCAGAATCAACTCCTCCGTGGGATCGCGAAATTTGAATTGCTTTTTTTCGCCGTACATCTCCGTCAGTTTCTTATCGATGCTTACGATCTTTTTCAACAAGGTTGATCTTCCCATTTCGACCCAAATTAAAAAAGTAAATATCGGATTTTATATTATGTCAATACAAAATAACACAATCTCTGCTTGACAACATATTTATTATATAAATAATTACTGCGAGAACTATATTTACTTTACTTTTACGGTCTCCGTCCGGCCCACGGCTTTTTTCTCTTTTTCGATCTCCTCCGCTTCCTTTTCGCTTTCGTCCCTTATTTGCCTGAATGTCAGTCCTTCCTTAAAAGACGAAAGGACGCCCAGGATTATCGGGGGAAGATAGACGAAAATATGAAGAAGAAAAGAAAACGCCAGCGCCTCGGATTTGCCCACGCCAAAGGGAGCCATGGCAGCCACCGTGGCGCCCTGGAAGGTACCTATATTCCACGGCGATACCACGACCGTCATCATAATAGTTACAATAGCCGTAATGATCACCGCGCCCCAGATTTCGATTTTGAATCCGAATGCCAGAATGAGCAAATATACCATGGCCGCCTGAAATAACCACCAGAGCAATGATAATGCCGAGACCAGCGACAGGTGCTTGGAACTTTTAAGAGCCTCCAGTCCCGAGAGAAAAGAGAATTTTATCTCGTCGATCCTGACCCGGATTTTCGGAGGAAAATGCCGGGTAAATCTATTTACGAAATTGTGGCTTTTGGTATGCGAGCGGGAGATAACAAATAAAACCGCCGTTACCAGAACCACGACGCTCCCCAGCGTAATGAAATGCCAGACCTGAAAATCATCGGGTATAACTTCGAAAAGGGAAATGATGAGGAAAATCGCGATAATCGCCAGCCCGTCAAATAAAACTTCGAGGACGGTGGTGGTGAAGATCGACGTTTTTTTGACATGGGCTTTCTTGCTCAGTAAGAATATCCTGGCAACCTGACCGGTAAGATAGGGCATCAACAGGTTGGTCATTATCCCGATACAATAGATGGGGAATATCCTGCGTATTTTCGCCGGTTTAAAAGCGTCAACAAAATATGTGAATCTCGTCGCTCTTATAAGCGCAATCACCAGTTCGAGAAAAATCAAGGGGATAAGATATCTTATATCTATGGCGGAAATAGCGTTGAGAATCGCATAAAGATCGAGATCGTAGAAACAATAGATCAGAAGACCTATGGTCAACAAAAGACCCCAGAATCTTTTTCTTTTGAGAACGCTCAAATTTTCAAAACCGCTTCTTTGTCAATCCAGCCTTTCAGACCGTTTTTCAGTTCAATAAGATAGCTGTCTTCCCTTTCGCCGAGGATTTTGAATTCCAATCCTTCGTGCCCGATCTCAATTCTTTCAAAATCCTCACCGGGACCTTCGCGTATGTCGGCGGCATTTTCAACGAGAACGCCCCAGGCGGTCAAACGATCAATTTTGATTCTTCTGGCGGCCGCTGCAGCGGAAAAGATAGCAACAATCAATCCCGCAATCAACAGATAATATGGCCAGGACGCGAAATTCCCGCGATAGATCAAAAGGGCGGCCAGGGCTCCCAGAACCCACCAAATTATTGCGAGAGCAATCAGGTATTCGTTATACCCCCACAAACCGGTGAGAAAATCCCAGATATCAGCTATAAATCCGCCTTCCCGAACCTCTATCCTGTCCAGATTCATGCTCCGGGCGAACTCCAGGTTGGTTCTCGCCTGTTCAAGATCGGGGTCGTATGTCAGGGCTTTTCTGTAAGCCCAGATCGCCCTGCCATACTGGCCGTTTTTAAAATAGGCGTTTCCAAGGTTATGATATATTTCGGAACTAAAATATTCTTTTTCGATTAATCTGAGGTAGGAACTTATGGCGGACGGATAGTTCCCTTTATCATAAAAATCGGCCGCCTGGTCCCATAGAGTTTTATTATCGACGGCGAAGCAGTGCGAACATGTTAATATTAAAAATAGAACGATGACAAATAACGATATCCTCATAACTTTTTCTCCAGGCGCTTGAGCAATCCAGACGCGTCGCCGGCCGCCCTGTCCATTCCCGAGGCGGAATTCGGGCCGGGGGCGAATCGAGCGACCTGAATACCGTCCAGAAAACCAACCAGTTCGCTTCTTGTCTCTGAGTCCAATTTTTCTATCGCCTTAATATCATCAATTGTGAGGGCCGATTTTTCCAGATTTAGCCGATCGGCGATATGGCCGATTATGGCGGAATAAAGTTCTCCATAAAATCCAATAACATCGCCTGATTGTTTTTTACGCAAGGCCGATTTAAGTAGACTCCTGGATTTTTTACCGGCCGACATCCGCCTGGCATATGCCTGATCTCCCATTAATTTCCTGTTATGCAGTCTCATAAATACCGCCGCTATCATCCCGGCTATGGGAACGAATTGTAGTATCCAGAACCAGGCGCTTTTGTATATATCCAGCTGTTTCTCCGGTTTTGGGAAATCGGTTATTATATACGCGAATGACCTCTGTCCTATCCCTATAATGTTTTTCGGCGTTCCCCCTATATCGGCAAGAGCCTCTCCGGATGCTATAATATCCCTGGGATCGGTTCGAACGGTTTGATATTTCCTTGTCTTCGGATTGAAAAAACTGAATTCTATAGAAGGTATCCGGAAATTCCCCGACGTTACGGGAATTACCGCCTGTTCGAAAGTCATGGAACCCGAGACGATTCCTCCGCTGTTGTTGATCGATTCAGTTTTGCCGGATTCGTAGATCCTGAAATCCGGCATCTCCGGAAATGAGACCGCCGGCAAAGATTTGATATTGCCCGACCCGGATAGAATGACTTTCATGGTGATGGGCTCGTCGACTCCCACGGAATCCTTGTCGACTATGGCCCTGATTTTATACTGGCCGACAGCACCGGCAAAATTGCCGGGTTTACCCTGTACCGGTAGCGATCTGACAGTGAGTTTGATCCGATCGGCGGTAAGAATCTCGGGGCCGCTGGGGCGGGCGCGCCTCCTGCCCCTGCCGAACATGTTAAAAGGATCCATGAAAGTATCAAAGATGTCCTCCCTTATTGTCAGGCGCGGCGAATCGATAATAGCATCGCCTGCAGTTATGGGAAACAGGGCACGTCTTATTTCCGTCACCCGGTATCGTTTTTTGTTGATAACCCTGAAATACCTGTTATTGGGAGGCAAATCCTCGACGGTAAAGCCGTTGAACTCGGGCCATTCCAGGGTCGGCTGCTCCCAGAGGTTTTCGGCCTGATAGAACCTGAAAGTCAGGGTAACCTGCTCGCCGACGTAGGGCCTCCTCTTATCGACAACCTGCTCTATGAAGAAATTTTCGGTTCTATTCGGGGTCGTTACGCTTTCAGTATCCCTTTTTTGCCCCGGCGATTGCCCGATTTTGCCCGGCTGTTTCACCTCGATCCTAATCGGATTGGACGATATGATTTCATTTTTTTCCTTTACACGCACGGGACCTATGGTGAGTATGCCCATCTTCTTGGGAACCAGCACATACGACATCTCGAGGGTCGATGAAAATCTTCCGTTTACGATTGAGATACTGGTATTCTTTCCGGAGGAATATACCTCAAAATTGGAAAGGTCGGGAAGAATGGGATCGGGAGTGGAACCCCTCTCCCCGGTAACGGTGATGGACAGGGTAATGGGGTCGCCAAGCTCGACCACGTTTCTGTCGACGGAACTGGAAACAGAAAGCCCAAAAGCGGATACCGCTGATAAGAAGATAAATATTATGATTGAAATATAGACCCTGCTACCAGTCATAAATCGATCTGCCCCGCAGATTTACCTGTTTCAATTTTTTCTGTGTCTCTTTTTCATCTTCCTCAAATCTCGAAAGAAGATTTTTCGCCTGCTCTTCCGTCATCTGCTGCTGGTTCTCGGAAACCTGCTTTTGTTGGTCCTGCTCTTGTTGCTGTTGATTTTCCTGCTGTTTCTGTTCCTGTTTCTGCTGGTCCTGATTTTCCTGATCTTCCGACTTTTGATTCTGCTCTTGTTGCTGCTGCTGGTCTTTCTCGTTTTCTTCCTGCTTCTTGTCCTGGTTCTGCTGTTGCTGCTGCTGTTGTTGCATCTGTTGTTGTTTAAGCAAAGACAGTTCGAGATTATGCTTATAATCGTTATCGTCAGGATTTATTTTCAGAGCATTAATATACGATTTTATCGCCTCGTCATATTTTTCCGACTTATACAGGGAATTTCCCAGGTTATAATGATAATCTGCGAGATATTTATCGTCTCCTTTGGATATGGCCGAATCGAATTCCCTGGCCGCTCCCTCGAAATCATTGGATCTATACAGGGCGCCGCCCCGGTCGAAATTAGGCAGTGCCCTGTCCGGTTTCAAGACGCCGGCGTCCCGGAAATTAGATGCTGCCTTATCGTACTCGCCGTTACTGTAATATTCATATCCATTATTGATCTTGGAGCGATATTCATCCGCAAACGAAATCGACGCCATAAATGCCAGCCACATGATAAAGCACGAAATCCTAAGCATCTGCATTTCTCCTTGAAAGCGGTATAAAAAACGAAAGGGAAATAAACACAATGCCCGGCAGAAGCGCCCATTTATATTTTTCATTATAAAGAGTCCTGAACTTTTTCTCTTTTTCTTCGCCCTGCAGGCCCTTGATATCGGCGTAAATATCTTCAACCTCGTTTCCCCCGGGCGTGGCCCTGTAAAACCTGCCTTTTCCTGCTGAAGCTATGGCGGTCAACTCCTCTTCATCGAGCCGGGAAACTACTATTTCGCCTTCCCTATTCTTTTTCAAAGATTCCCCGCCGGACGCCATATCGGGTATGGGACGTCCCTTGGTGGAACCGATCCCAACGGTATATACCTTTATACCCTTCTTCGCGGCTTCGGATGCGGCCTCATTGGCGTTGCCTTCAAAGGATTCTCCATCGGTGAAAATGACTATGGCCTTATCAACGGGTGAGTCATCATCCAACAATTTGACCGATTTTGCGATGGCGTCCTCGATATTGGTTCCGGTATCGGATATCATGCCCACGTCGGCCACATCCAGGAACAACCGAAAAGCGGAGTAATCGATCGTGGGGGGGCACTGTACGAACGCCTCCCCGGCGAAAATCACCAGTCCCAGGGTCTGGGCCTTGAGCATTTCCACCAGGTCAATAATCTCCCTTTTCGCTTTTTCCAGCCGGTTGGGTTGAAAATCGGGGACCAGCATGGAGAGGGAGAGATCCAGCGCAATAACAACCTTGCCTCCCCTGGTTTCAATCTTCTCCACACCTCCGGGGTATTGGGGACGAGCCAGGGCCGCTATAACGAAGGAAAATCCTATCATAAGCAGAATAATCGATATATTACGGGCGGCCGGATTAACCTGTAAAAGCAGTTTTTTCAGCGATTCAAAGTACCCCAGGCGATTTATGCGCCGTTTTCTAAGCCTGAAAAATGTGAATACCAATATGATCAATAAAGGATATAACAGAAACAGCATCAGTAAATCTGGATAGTAAAACCTCATTCGGGAATCCCTCCGAAAAAAGATCTACCCAGGATAAAATCGCCGAAAAGAATCCCGAGACCGGCTATGAGAAATCCGGAGAAAAGCTCGGTATACCTGTAAAAGCTGAACACCTCGATTTTGGTTTTCTCCAGCTTCGATATCTGGTCGTAAATCTCTTTAAGAGCGGTTTCGTCCTTGGCTCTATAAAACCTACCGTTGGAGACCGAGGCGATCTCCTTTAAGGTTTCCTCATCGATTTCGGATTGTTGCTGGACGTACCTGGTGCCGAATCCGGTATTTATGGGAATATCCACCAGGCCGGGTCGTCCGGCGCCGATAGCGTAAATCTTTATTCCCAGAGCCGCGGCAGCCCTGGCCGCATCTACGGGCGCCAAGTCGTCGACGTTATTTACGCCGTCGGTCAGGAGTATTATTATCCTGGTCTTGGCGTTGGAATCCCTGAGCCTGTTGGCGGCGTTGGCAATGGCCAGACCGATGGCGGTCTTGTCCTCGACCATGCCGAAATCGACTCGCTGTAACAGACTTTTAAGAAGCTCGTAATCGGTGGTCAAAGGGCATTGCGTAAAACTTCTCCTGGCGAACACCACCAGCCCCAGGCGATCCGATTCCCGATCATTGATAAACCTTTGAATTACCTCCTTCGCAACATGAAGACGGTTTTTAGGCTTGAAATCGACGGCCTTCATACTGCTGGAGATATCCAGGGCCAGCATAATGTCGACGCCCTCCACCGATTCACGGGTATCGCCAAAACCGGACTGGGGCCGGGCCATGGCGAGTATCAGGGCCGATAAACCGATAGCCTTCAATATCGGCAGGGACGACGATATCCTGGTTCTCCAGGACGAGGCAATACCGGAAAAGACATTGATATTCGAATAGGGCAAAGAAGGCGGCTTAAGCCAGGCGGTAAAATACCTTATGTACACATAACCCAGAGGTAGAATTAAAAGGAAAAGCCATATGGGATCCTTGAACCTGATCATCCTACGCCGCAACCTCCTCGACCTTTTCGGTTTCCGCTTCCGCCTCTTCTACTGTCGGAATGGTTTTTGATACAAAATCATAGGCGAATTTCATATCGGAACCGGCATCCTCTACAGACGGCTGGAATTTAGCGAATTTTGCCAGATCGGCGCGGTTGAACAGCTCGAAAAGCCTGCCGTAAAGACCGCCTTCGATTTCTTTAAGCCTGGAGGTATTTTCGAGTTCATACGTTGTATATTCCGCGGCCGGGAATTCGTATCTCGCCTCTATATACGAGCGAATGATTAGCGACAGATCAAAATAAAACCTCTTCAATCGCCCAAACTCGGCGTGCCTCTCGGATTTCAATCGATCGAGCTTTTCATAAGCGATTTCCCAGGGCGGCCGGGGAGGAATAACCGGAATTTCATATCTCTTACGAAAATATTTCCTCAAGAAAATGATCGACAAAACAATTAATACGATTCCCAGAGGTATCAATAAATAAGGCCATACTGGCCCCCTTAGTTTCATGGGTTCTTTAATGTCGGCTATTTCAACACCGGTTGTATCATCGGGCAGGACACTGTAAATCATCACATTCAAGCTTTTCCCGGAAACTTTGTCGGTACTACCGAGCGAATCGGTTGCATTAAAGTCCAGCGGCGGTATATCCGCTTCACCCGATTTATAAATCGCCAGGGTACAGGCGAACGCAACCGTCCCCGGCTCGGGGTCCTGAATCCTATAAACATCGGATAAAACGGCGGCGGCGCCCAGCTGTCCCTCAACGGGTGCCGGTTCGATTCTATAGTTCTCAGAGTTATTAATGGTATTTATATAAAGAAATTTATCTCCGACCGTCAGGCTGTCGCGATCGATATATGTGGAAATTTCAAGATCGAGGCCCGAAACAGGATCGTACATCGCCATCACGAGGCACAACGCCAGCGCAAAAATCTCCAGAGTCTTCATAAGCCATCCCGCCGGCACGGCAAGCAGGAAATGTAGATGGGGTTTTACCATTTTCTATCGTCTAATCCTTTTGGCTCTCATTTCGAAAAAACGGATCAGGGGAGTGGAGTAATCTCCACCCGCCGGTATATAGACCTTGTCAATTCCCATTCTGGAGGTCATATTATCGAAACGCCTGTTATGGTCTATTACCCTTTTCTGAAACATTCTTTTGAACTTATTGGAGGAGGTATCGACCAGGCATTCGGCCCCGGATTCGAGATCCTGAAATCTTACAAGCCCGGTTCTGGGGATCTTCATTTCCAGGCCGTCGCCCAGCTTCAAAGCAATCAGGTCATGTTTCCTGGCGGCGACGCCCATCGGTTTCTCGAAACCTTCGTCGATGAAATCCGAGATCAGGAAAACCACGCTTTTTTTCTTGGCTACACCCAAAAAATATTCCAGGGCCGCGGCTGTGTTGGTTCTTTTGCCCGATGGTTTGAAATATAGAATCTCCCTGATCAATCTGAGAACATGATTTCTGCCTTTTTTGGGAGGTATATAGAGCTCCACCTCATCGGTGAATGCCAGAAGACCGACTTTGTCATTATTTTTTATAGCCGCCAGCGATAGTATCGCCGTAATCTCCGCGGCCGCCTCGGTTTTGAACCTTTCGCCCGTTCCGAATCGCTGCGAGGCCGAGAGATCGACTATCAACATGACATTGAGTTCCCGTTCCTCACGGTAAATTTTCAGAAAAGGGTGGCCGTACCTGGCGGTGACGTTCCAATCGATATTACGAATATCATCGCCCGGCTGGTATTCCCTGACCTCCGAGAATTCCATACCCATCCCCCTGAATATGGAATGGTATTCTCCCGAAAACACTTCGTTAACCATCCGGGTGGTCTTTATCTCGATGCGTTTTACTTTTTTTAAAATCTCCCCGGGGAGCATCTACGGTACCTCGACACCGTTGAATATTTTTTTGATAATGTCATCCGACGTCATCTCCTCGGCTTCGGCTTCATAAGAAAGGATAATTCTGTGACGAAGAACATCGGGGCCGATTATTTTGACATCGTCGGGCGTAACATAAGCCCTGCCCTTCAGGAAAGCATAAGCCCTGGAAACGATGTTAAGGTAGATCGTCGCCCTGGGAGAGGCACCGTAATCGATCAGATCTTCAAGTTCGATACCGTATTTCCGCGGTTCCCTGGTGGCGTAGACTATATCCACGATATACTTTTTTACTTTATCATCTATGTATATCTGGTGCATGGCTTTTCGAGCATCGAGAATTTCATCGGGATTTGTGATTTTTGAGACCCCGATGCTTTTCTGCGCCGCCATTCTTTCCTGAATCTCCAGTTCTTCCACGGGGTTGGGATAGGTAACCTTTAGTTTGAGCATGAAACGATCCACCTGGGCTTCGGGCAACGGGTAAGTCCCCTCCTGCTCGATCGGATTCTGCGTGGCCAGCACCAGGAAAGGCTCGGGAAGCTTGAAGGTCTCATCGCCGATGGTGACCTGCCGTTCCTGCATGGCCTCCAGCAGGGCCGACTGCACCTTGGCAGGGGCCCGGTTGATCTCGTCCGCTAGAATGAGGTTGGAGAAGATCGGGCCTTTCCTCACGGTGAACCGGCTGTCTTTGGCCGAATAAATCTGGGTCCCGATTAAATCGCCCGGCAGAAGATCGGGAGTAAACTGTATCCGTTTGAATCCGGTCTGTATGGCATCCGACAGGGTCTTCACCGAAAGGGTTTTCGCCAGGCCGGGCACACCCTCGATGAGGATATGTCCGTCGGCCAGTAAACCTATTAACAGCCTTTCAATTAAATATTTCTGCCCGACGATTACCCGCGATATCTCCCCGCTCAGGCGGTCGATAAACGATGATTTCTGCTTGATCATTTCCTGAATATCGGTAATCTGTTGTTCCATAAAACTCCTCCCGGTTAATCTTCAATTATACAGGCCCCCGGTAATTTTTGTTCCCGTACGTCGCTTCGCAACCGACTCAAAACTATAAAGATATTCAAGCCCTGCGATTCTGTCAAGACATCCAGCCTGTTGACAGTATTTTCATTCAATTATGAAAATATATGGACCGCGCTATTCTATATCAAAAATCAAAAAGAGGGATAGATATCATAACCGGGAATTCATTCTTTTCCTCAAAAACCCCCGATGATGCCGAAATTAAAGACGGCGTCATCCGGGAAATTCTCATCTCCCCATCCGATTTCCACCTTCACCTGGCCGATACCGGTCCTGGATACCAGACCCAATCCAAACCCGGGTTTAAACCTGTATTCGTCCTCTCTATCCTGAGAGCCTTTTATAAAGCCAAAATCGCCATAGAGATAGGCCCTGGAATATCTGCCGGTTCGCCATCGCGGCTCCAGGGTCAAGATCAGGTATCGAAAGGCCGGAAACCGCTGTTCCGTATAACCTCGCAAATCCCGAACGCCGCCTATGAATCTAAATTCATCCGCCGGGACAATCCCGTTTGCCGATGCTATTCCCCACGCTTTATATAAGGCCGCGGCGAGGAAATTGCCTCCCGGGCTAATGTAGATGGCACCGTCTGATCCCGCAGACGTGATATTTGAAGGCGGATTTTGCCCCTCTGTAACGAAGCTGTTTGAACGATATCGGTATTCGAGTTCGGTTCCGAACCGGTATCCCGACCCGGGATTGGGGGCAAAATCGGATTTATCGTATTTGAACCTGGCCCCGGCGGAGCGCTTAATGGACCTGGAGATATTCGATCCTGATTCCGGGACCGTTCTCTCTACGGATATATATAAAGCCCCCGTCAGGTCTATACTGAATCTGTGCAGAAAAGACGATTCGCCCCCCGTAGTGATGTACAGAGTATCGCGGTCCACCTGATAGGCTTCGATTTCCAGGTCGATCCGGCTGTCAAAAATAAACGGCTCCAGATATTTTATTCTCAACTCATTCGAGCGGGTATCCTTTTTATTCCAGAACAGGCTGAACATTCTTCCCGTACCGAGTATATCCCCAAATTCAATGTTCGCCCGCCCGATAAGATCGGTTTTCCCCGCAACGTTTATCAAACCGCCGAATCCCTCGATTCTCGTCGAGGGGAGCTCCCTGATGTTATACACCACCGTGCAGGAGTCACCGTTAGTGGAGGACTCCAGGTAATAGGGCGAGGATACTTCGACATACGGCAGTTTGCCGATCAGTTTCTCCGATTGTAACACCTCACGTCGTGAAAAGGGAATGCCGGTATTTATTCTTCCCGCTTTCTCCAGCGTCTCCGGCCTGGTTCTCTTTAATCCGGTAAACTCAATATCCGAAACAATTGACGAGGGGCCGGGGATAATTTTAAAGGCCGCGATTATATTGTTATTTTCGTCCAGGTTGAAGCCCGTCCATTCGCCGCGCGCGAAAGGAAATCCATTTTCGGTCAGCGAATTAATACATCCGTCGGCGAAGCCCTTTAATGATATTTGAGAAGCCGCCCGGCCTGTATACATGTCAAGAAGATCGTTTAGAATTAACTTCAAACTGTCGGGTTCGATCTCCAGATCGATGGCGGATATCTTCGACTGTTTTCCTTCGTTTATTACGAAAACTCTGTTTTGAGATTGATCCCGATATTCTCGTTCCACCTCGGCATCGAAATATCCCAGATCCATGTATATATTTATGATTTGATCTGAAATATTACCGGCTTCGGGACCCGGATCGATCGCCCTCAGGAGTTCCCTTTCCGATAAGGCAACGTTACCCTGAAACCTTAAATCGCACAGGGCGTCTTTCGCCGTAAGCAACGCAAGGATCGCGATAATTATTAAGCTTGTTTTTCTCATAGAAACAACAATGTAAAATCGAGCCTGAGATTCTGCCTCTCAGACCTCATGGAAAATTTCTCAAATCTATATGAAAGTTCAAACCTTCCATTTTTAATGGGTTCGATTCGGGCCTGAATCCCTCCCTCAAAATTGTCCCCCTCACGTTTACCCCCGGCGACCTGATAAGGTATATAAGTCCCTTCCGGCCTTACGATCACGCGAAAATACGAAACGTTGGCCGTAATCCGTCCCCGTTTTCCCAATTCCCTGGTCAGCGCCAGGTTTGTCGACGGTATATGAGAAACGATGTCCGTCTCCCTCTGGTTAATGTTTTCATATTCGGCGCCGAACCTTAGATTCCAGGACTCATGAAACCTGTATTCTGTGGAAATCGATTCTTTGTGACGCCTGATATTGGTCGATACCGAATTTATCTGTCTTTCTCTTTTTGAAAACAGCCCCGTCAGCACGACATTGACCATTTTGCCCGCGGGAAAGGCCCATGAAATTTCATCGGAGGAAAGGTCGTCCCGGCTGGTCTCGTTCGCATACCTGCGTCCGTCCTCGTAAGAGCGAACAAGACTATATTTGATTCGATGTTTTGAAGCGGGAGGATAATAAAATACGCGTAGATCAAGTCCTCCGTTTCTGAAAACAAGATCTTCCAGGTTGTCCTTCTTCCAGGGAACGAAATCGGAGAATATCAATCGGTCTCCCGACTTCCTTTGATTGTAGGCAAGATCCGATTCGATCACCAGTCTCCCCAGCGCGACCTCGACATTTTCTTTTGAATCGGCGAACATAAAAGGGCGAATCGAGCCATAGAGCCCGGTGGATACTTCGGTTATTTTTTCGCCTTCACCGAGCTCCTCCAGAACGAGGATATAATCGCCGTCCGGATCCCTTATATATTCGCCGTCCTCAAACCTGTATTCCCCGTTACCTTCACTCACCAATATGTAATTTCTACCCTGTACTCTCTCGTTTGATGCGCTCAGTCCTTCATTAATTTTCAGTTCGAATCTTTCCCCGGCATCAGTGTATATAAGCCGCGCCCGCCCTGACTTCTGGTCTGAATCGGGACCCGATTGATCTTTATATTTTTTTCTGTAATACGCGCCGTTCACATCGCCGGATAAACCACTCCTCCCACTGGCGAAATCGATGCTCTGTTTGATATAACCGGATTGAAATTTATCCACCCAGTATGTTTCAAGGGCCTTTTCATCCCTGTAGTTGATTTCCGTTACGGTTTTCAAACTCGGGGATAATACGGCCGGCAATTTTCCAACGTATTCATAATATTTAAATCCCGCTTCGCCATCTCGTTTTTCATATTCCACACCGATTCCGGGCCGTATCTTCTCCAGAGAGGCAATTATATCCAGGTTCCTTTTCAGCCAGGTTCTCGAACTCGACACTCTCTCAGATACCCCCCGCGCTCTCAGGGGACCAGCAATACGCCAATCGAACGAGCCTTTTAGACGCCGTCTCTCTTTTATGCCGGGACGGGTTAAATCCCCCCATAAAAATGAGACATTTCTATCCCTGTCCAGCCCGCCTATAAATTTTAGCTCTCCGATCCACTCGCCACCCGGGGACGCTTGCGGATCGAGGTCATAATCACGGTATCTCTCCACATCGTCTATCCTGCCGGGGAAAATCATACCGCTTCCGATTTTTCTGGTCATGATGCCAATACCGGCGAAAGCATCGGAGTCCATTATATTTCGCGAATAATCGATTTCCGCCGCGCCGGAGGTCCCTTTCTCGACCTTATCTATTCGAGATATGGTATTGCGATCATCAAGCGATCCCGAAATCTCGCCGTAAAAATTAAAACTGGTATCGTCCGATATCCATGAGGAGCCAATCGTACCATAGCGCTTTAATTCCGGGATCGGAAGCAAAACCACCGGTTCATAAGCCCCGATTCCAGAACCGACATACCGGAATATACCGCCGCCCTGCGGAGAGTAGGAGCCCATTCCCTCTCCTATATACGAAAATGTTACATCATATTCCCCCGCATCCGGCCCGGCATAGACGAAATACTGATTTCCGAGCGTATCACTTGCTAAATCATAATCCCCTTCTCCGGGACCCCGATATGTTACGCCGCTTTTTGACGCCCCCAGCGGATCGGAACCGGCATCCTCTATAAGGCCGCGGTTTTCCGAGGTCATCTCAAAACTTTTGGGGGAATCGCCGTTATCGCCCTCCTGAATAAGTTTCGAAAAAAGGGTCAATCCGCCGAAGGACTGATAGTCACCGGCGGCCGCGAAGAACGACCTGCTGTATTCCTCCCGAAAAACCTCGTATTCCGCCGTAATTCTCGACTCATTCCTGATTACAATGGACGGCGCGAACTGTACAGCCCCCGATTCGTAGTCTACCGTATAATCCTTCTCGCTGCCGCGTAAAAGCAGCTGCCCGTCGAGATATATCCTTTCAGAACCGGGTAGAACCGGTACGCCTTCCCGGCCATTGGCGTCCGTGAGATAATAAGGACCCAGGCGCCCGTCCGTTCCCGCAAGATCCAGCCTTCTGTATTCCCCCGGGAAAAATCCTGCCGCCCCCCTGAACTCCCGCCCGCCTTTGCTGTATTTCAGGTTCAGCCCGGTAAGCTTTCTCTGGAAGCTCAACATGCTTAAACCAGTCTCACGGTAATCATAATCCCCGAAGATCCCTTTAAAATATCGAGACTCCGCCTCGATATATATTTTATCCAGCTCGTTGAGCCGCCTGGTCACGGCGCCGCCGTTGCCGCTTTTATCCGAGATATGGGCCGAGGTCCTCAATCCGGGAATAAGCTCTCCTTTAATATTAAGGTTTAAAGATTGAGACAACCGATCCGAACCCTCGCCCGTCTCTATCGCGAATCCTTTGCTGCCGGTTATGGTTATATCACTTTCGCCCGTCGCCCTCGAACCTTCCGATCCGATTTTCCGCCCCCGATCCTTGGCCTCCCCCGTTTTCATTTCATGCAGGTAATACTGATTTTGAAGGGAAATCGGCAGATACTGAAAGCTGACCGAAAGCGTATCATCAAGGGGTATTGCATCGTCGAACCAGATAACCCCTTCCACATATGCGATATTGTAACTATTCGAGTCGATAACTACGCCGCGCCTGACAATAGAAACTGAATTTGTTATAATATTTTTATGCCCGAGCAGGTAGGGCCCGCGGGTACCTTTGCCGGCGATTTGAATATTTCTCGAGGGTAATTCCGCCCCCGCCATGTTTGATATAAGAATTGTTACAATAAATATAACAAGACATTTAGCAGAGCCGGACATTCTTCTATTCGGATTGATCGGGCAAACTTCTCAGTATTTCATAGCGCGAGATCTTTTTCAGACCAGCGTCCGCGACAAGCAACATCCCTCGTTTATCTACCGCCACCGACATCGGTCTGGTACCGGGACTTTTATCCGCGAACGAAAACAGGCGATTGCCGTATATATCGTAAGCGGATATCCTTTCATTAATAGGGCTTGAGATCCAGATGATATCCTTCCCTTCCCACGCGACCGATGAAATCGATCCGACCTGGAATTCCGATATCAGGTTGCCGTAGGAGGATACAACGAACACCTTCTTGTTGCCGGAATCACCGATGGCGATAATGCCGGTACCGGTGGCCGCGATTGACACCGCCTTTCCGATATTCAACCCCACCGGCGAAGAGTAAGACAATTCCAGTTCAATTTCATTGAAAGGATTGATTTTTAAAACCCTGTCATCATCGGCCACCCACATGTTTCCTTCGAAGTCTATGGCGACATCTTCCGGACGGCTAAATTTGCTTGCCGAGCCGTCATTCCCGAAATACTCGGTTCTGACCGTCGCCTGGCGAAGATTTCTATCGAGTATTTGAATACGGTTGTTCCCGGGATCGGCAACGTAAAGGTTCAGCGCGGCGTCGCAGGCCATTCCCGCAGGCCTGTTGAAATCGCCGAGACCGCCTCCAATCCCGCCCTCGTATGAAATTACTTCCAGTTCTTCATTTAATTTCAGCACCATGTTCAATCCATTGTCGGACACGTATATATCACCCAATGGATTAACCGTGATATCGAAGGGCTTCATCAAATTTATTTCATCGCCCATGGAGGGACCGACAGATTCTACAGAATGGACGTTTAAAATCTTTTCATCGGCAATATTGCCTGCATAATCGCGATTGAGCCTTCCGGTCCCGGCGCATGCCGTCAATAAAAGCAATAAAAATATGATGAGATTAGAACTGATGTGAAATGCCGATTTCAATCTTGCCGTCGGTGACAAATTCGGAGGCCGAGTAATACAATCTCCAACCACTATCGCTAAACTCCTTTCGACGGTTGTAAGAACCGGCCGAACGATACGCGTCTATACCGGAAAGCACCCTGTTGACCAGGGCCGCGCCGAGAAAGAGGAGGGATCTTCTGTACGCGGTTTTGCTGTCATTTCTCAACTTCCTATAATGAAATCTGCTTTCGTCGGAATCCCAGTTCCAGTAATACTCCGGCGTGTCGGGGTAAAGCTCGGCCTCGGATCTTTCATACAAGAGCTCCAGTTGATTATATATATCGATATTATCATAATACGTCAACGCCTCAAAATAGGAATCGGGCTTCCCGTTAACATCGACGCCGGCGTGAAGGGCCGCCCAGCCGATGTAGTCCTCCTTTTTCCAGTCCCCGTAGAGACGGAATCCGACGAAGTTGGCCCAGATTAACGCTTCCGCGCCGCCAAATAACATCATTTTACCTTTGGACTCGACATAATATTGACCCGCCCCCGGAAGGATAACCGACAATCCCAGCGCTTTCCATCCCGATTTCAAACCCTCCGTTTCCTCTTTGAATTCAGAAAAATCATAGAAATCGAAATCATCGTCGTCGCCCATTTGCTCCAGTCCCGCCAGCATACTCTGACGTATGGTTTGAGCGTCGGCCGCCCCGACCGGCAGCGTCAACAGTATCAGTACCGAGAAAGTAATCCTGAAAATTCTCATAATTAAAACTTCGCCGTGAACTCCAGAAACGGCGTCATTTCGCCGTCGTATCTCTTGGCATTAAATCTAAAAGAATACTGTCTGGTGCCCCTGTTAAACTTTTTAGCCGCTATGGCCGCGTCAAAAGCGGAAATTATGTGGTTGGCGATCGAGATCATGGCTACGGTAGACGCCGTCGAGAAATAATCATTGGATTGTTTCCTGAGATTCAGGTAGAAAGCTCTATGCGCCGATATAACACTCGTACCTCCCGGTATAGGCGGAGGCGGGAAATTTGTGCCTATATCATCCCAGCCAACCTGGAACTGGTCGTATTTGCCGATATTTTCGTAATATTCATGATTGAAAATAGGCTGATTCGCGGTACTGTCCCAGGGCATCGTATGAGAATACGTCTCCTTGATGGAATCCGAAACTCCACCCGAATTCCACCAATCAATATATGTATTCCACAAATAATGATCGTGCGCGTACTGCTTGTATTCCTCTTCTTTGTCATTACCTTTGCCGCGATATATAAAATACCCCGTCCAAAGAATCACATCCGCTGCCAGAAACGAGCCCGCCTTTATCTTTTGGCCGACATAAAATTCCCCCAAACCGGGAACCGCCAGGGACATAACAAAAGCCTTAAAAGGCGACTTCATCCTGTATTCATAAATATCCCCCAGGATCTCCTCCTCATCCTGTCCTGAAAAGGCCAGTTCCCTGCTGGAAATCCTTTCCATCGCCAGACCGTCTTCGAGCATCTGGTGTTTTATTGATTTCGTTTTCGTCAAACCTAAAGCCGAGGCGTTCACCGCCAAAGCCGCCAGCAGAATTATCATTAATATGATTATATTCCTGCGCATTTTAATTACCTCCCGGATTTCTTTTAATATTATTTCACCAGCGCTATCTTAATTATTTTATGTTTTTTGCCCTGCCCGTTACTTGCCTCCACCCGGCAGAAATAGACGCCGGACGCAATGTCGGAACAATTCCAGACATATTCGTTATCAGTATGCGCGGTGCCGCGAAGAGTCGTCGAATGCACCCTCTCGCCCATGAAATCGAATATATCGATATTCACGTCTGAATCGCTGTTTAAGTAATATCTGATGGTGGTGGAATTGGATGCGGGATTCGGGTAATTATAGACGGAATTGGACGGTAACTGCTGATCCGTTGATACAACGGCTTTTTCAAAAAAGGTATCAAGATAGCTGTTGTTATAGATATTCCCGCCCGACATCGCCCAGGGAGCGTCAAGACTGTCACCATCCACTGAAATATCCCAGGCGCTTATATAGCCGGATTCCTCTATAAAAACCAGGTCGACGTCGAGGTCGTTATCGAGATCCGCTACGGCGGCCATATTGCTGATCCCGAAGGAGCTTGCCAGAGGAAATCCGAATATCCTGTCGGTACGGTGACTGAAAGCGTACACTCCTCCACCGGGCAATCCCACCAGGATATCGGGATTATCGTCGTTGTCGAGATCCACCAGGATCGGCGCTGAATTTATAAGGCCGTAAAGATCGAACCTGCCCAGATCGATAGGGAAATCCGAGATAAGTGAACCGCCGAAATTATAGGCATATATCCTTGAATCTCCGGCCACCACAATCTCCGGAAATCCATCGGAGTTGATATCTCCTACCGCGGGACGACTCAATTTCCCCTCCATACTCCTCGTCCAGGCCAACGATCCATCAGTTTCGATAACTTTTAAGATATTTTCGTTTACCGCTATTATTTCCGGCAGCCCGCCATCCCTGTCGATATCCGCTGCGACAATAAAGCAGGAATCGCCCTCCAGAATTCCGTAATCGAACCCGAGTCCGAAAGCGAGGGTCCCCGAATCGGCCCTTATCCGCGATATAACAATTCCGTAATTAGCCTTTACGGCCACATCGACAACATTGAAACCATCAGCGTTGAATGCGGCCGCCGATAATATCGTTCCGTCGAACTTATACACGACATTATCGCTGGCGAGCCCGCCCACGATATGAACACTCCCGGTATCATCAAAGACAACCGCTTCGAAACCCGCACTGGAATCAAAATCAACTGCAATGGGAGGCGGCATCCCGGAATCGGATATCCGCATGGGAAAACCTGTTATCAGGCCGGCTTTTTGCAATCCCGGCTCCACCACCGCCTCGAGCAGGTATAAATATCCCGAGGAGGTTGACACGGCCACCTCCAGCGTGTCGTCCCCGTCGAAATCCGCCGGAACCGGCCTGCCGATTATGGTCTTATCGCAGATCCCCGCGACGCCCCAGGGCAGAATTATTATCTCGTTACTGAAATTAAGAAATGATATCAAAATATCGTTATCTATGAACCTGGCTCCGTTATGACGATATATTAAAAGATTATTTAAGGCCGATACCAATACCTCAAGAGTATCATCGCCGTTGAGATCGGCCAGAACCGGATCGGAGCTTTTGCCGGGAAAGCTCATCTGCGGCCATCCGGGCAACATCCAGTCCACTTCTACATCCGCGGTCATAATCGTATCCGATTGAGATATATCGGTTATAAATATATGGGAGTCAGCCCCGAGATTCGAATGCGTGGAAGGATTGGTATAGGGAGTGAACGATGAATTGTTCCAGAGCCTGAAAAGATCGACGCTTTCGCCATACCCCCTGTAGTAATTCCCCCCCAGATCGATAATTCCGTCGGCCTCCACTATGGTCAGAAACCGCCTGTTTTCATCCAGCTGCAATGTGTTGGTCTGATAATTATTAAATTGGAATCCTTCAAATCCTCCGGGATTCGCGGTGTACGAAAGATAAGCGATATATTCATCGACATGCCAGATCGCCATCCCGCTTCCGGGAATCAGCCTGTCATATTCCGGATCAAGGAATTTCTCAAGTTCGCCGTCAATATAAACCCCGTATCCGGGTCCCAGGATAACGCCGGTTTGATCGTCCCCGATCAGAGCGTTATCCAGATAATATGGATAATCGCGGGGAAGGGTATCCACGTCCTGCTGGCGATTTTCGATTAAAAAATACTCGAATTCGGTTATGGGCACTTTAATTATTTCAGTATTTCTGTGATCCTGAGCCGCGGCCGATACCGGGATGTCATCGGCGGCGGTTGTCTCGATCGGAACGTTGAAACCGAGAAAAGCTCTCGACCAGGCGCAGGGCATGACCGGAATAGTCCCCCCCACCGACGAAAAATCTTCCGATAACAGCACCCCCACGGATAACCCGTTATTATCCATCAATGCGAAATCGCCGACCTGCGTCAGAAAATTAGTAACATCGTATAAATCTATCAATCCCAGTTGGTGGCCGAACTCGTGGGCCATAACGGCGTTTAATGCCGTGATACGATTATCCTGGCTGGCGGTTTCGGGCATGATGATGCCCTCGCGAATGCCCCAGGTGCCGTTGTCAACCATAACCGGTTCTGCCATTATTATAAATCCCGTATAAAAATCATCGGGGGTATCATACTGGGGAAAGATGGAGAGATTATTCTGCTGGTCCGACCCGGCGTGAAATATTATCAGGGCATCGTATAACGAGAAATCGATCAAGGGATCGGAGGCGTCCGCGAGGGTTATGGCGTCGATAAAAAAGTGGCCGAGCTGATCCCGCGGGTCGGTCCATCCCGAATCCCCCTCGGCGCCGTAATAGGACATATGCACCGGAAGCTGGAAGGCGCTGCTGTCGTCTCTCGGAAATATATCCCAGTCAAGATCCAGCGTGGTATCAGAAACCGCGTACCAGTAATTTCTCAGCGCCATCATGTGAGCGTTAAAATAGGCTTTATCGTGCGGGGCGGGATCGATGAAATGCCCTTCCTCCGCCACGAATTGATTATAGGACCGCATATCGAAGGTCCCGTCGCCGGTAGTCCTGGGATCATCGGGGGTCTCTCTCAAGAACTCCACCCTCAAAACCAGAATCATTATGGTCGTATCGACCGTCACCGAGGCCCCCAAATCCTCTACAGGAACTCCCTGTCTGGCAGTGGGCATGGCTATCGGATGAGGTCTGTCGAGTCCCAGAAGGTTTTTCTGGGAAACATCGGATATACATCGACGAATCCCGCAGGCATTAGGTGAACCCGGACCAGGTTGAGTCCCCAGGACGGGGATAATTTTGTTGCCCGCCATGGCGCCGGCAAATAACCAGACAACCAGGCAGAATACAGCAGGGATCAGATAAAACTGCCGGCGATTCACTATATCAGAACCCCACATTCATGGAAAAACGCATGGTATTCCCGAGCCGGTTATATTTCTCGTCCGTGGAAGGAATATATGAAAAATCAAACCTGTAATTCGAATACTGTAAAGACGCGCCGAGAGTGAAATATTTCTGAACGCCCTTATCGTCATAAACGTATCCCGTTCGAAGACCCACATAATTGGAATACCAGTATTCGATGCCGATGTGCGGAATGACTTCCTCGATCTCGGTCGTAATATCATCGTTCAAATCCACGAGAAGCTTATCGGCCTCGCCCAAAATTAGTACCTTATTGAAAGGAGAATCCACCAGCTTATAGTTAAAACCCAGGGCCAATTTCCTCGGCAACGGATCCGCCTGATCGGCGTCGATGTAGGCGATATCGGGTCCCAGATTTGAAACGTTGGCTGCCAGGGTCAAACTGCGGATAGGATTATAAAGAACTCCCACGTCGACTGCGAGGGAATAACCTGTGCCTTTTCCTTTTTCCGCGCCGGCCCCGACTTCGGCAAGATGGGAATTAATGTATCTTAGCGATAGACCTCCTGATACATTGTTGGCTATCTTGGTGCCATACGAAAGCGTAAAGGCCAGATCATAGGATACAAAAGACCCCAGCGCTTCACCGACCTCATTGGTTCGCTCCTGGCTTCCGTAGGACAGAAAGGTAACGCCGAAACCGAAAGTTCCCCATTCATTGGTAGGATATACGATGGAGAAGTAGTCATAATACAGGTCGTCGGCGAGTTGAACGAGATAGTTCGAATGCATGAAGGTTATATGTTTCTTGGCGGCCGCGTAAACAATCACCCTGTCATCGGAAGCGAACCACATCTCGCCCCCTTTTTCATAAACGCCCACCACGCTTGTGCCCGCATCGCCGAGATTGTATAACCTGCTCCACTCGCCGTTATTATACCTGAAGGTTCCATAGGAGGTCCCGACGATCGCCTTGTTGCCCGAAACCTGCGTCAACGCGTTAATTCTCGACGCCAGGGGATTGGCGTTGACGAGAATCTTGTCTCCGCCCGAAAGCTGTTCCGATTCCAGATCGTTATATTCCGTAATCAATCTTTTAAGCGTTTCGATCTTTTCGGGATCGCGGTCGGGAATAAACTGAACGGCCATGTCATGCAGAGAAGAAGCGCCCTCGGGGACCTCGACCGTTCTGTAGCCGAATTGCCTGAAACCGTCTTCCGCCAATACGACCAGCCCGAGGGAAGTGCCGATCCATAAAATTCCTTTCGAATCGACACTCAGTTCGGTAATTTCCCCTCTGTATCCCAATTCGTACGGCAGTAAAATCGACTGCCCGGCCTCGACAGAATCCAGCTGGTTCGTATTGGCGAGAGTGACTTTCGCCATCAGCGATTCGAGCCAGGCCTCGCCATACTTTCCATAATACTTTTTAACCGTGAGAGTCAATTCCTCGCCTATCGATATTTCCTCCCGCCTCGACGATTGCCATATCCTGCCGTCGTAGTGATACAGAACGCCGTCCGAAACCGTCCAGACGTCTCGATCCCCGTTCGCCGCTACCGCTGAAATATGTCCGGTGGGCGCTCCCGATTCCTCGCCAAACGATTCCAGATCTCTTCCCGAAAAAACGAATATGCCCTTATCGGTGCCTATGAACATCTTGCGCCGTCCGGCCTTCGCTATCACCGTAACATAACTGGATTGCAGGGTGTCGCTTCCTGCGGCAAAGGAACTCCATCTGAATTTTCCGGGGTCCAGGCGGAAAAAGCCCTCATTCGTGCCGACATAAACATAATCATCATCCGAACCCAGGCAGGTTATGGTATCCGGCAATATAAGATCATAGGGAAGCCATACCGACCTATCTCCCTTGGGGGAAATAGCGCGGTCGAATCCGAACGCGATCCGGTTTAAAAGATCTTCGTCGGGCTGGG
The DNA here is from genome assembly GCA_020344055.1 of Candidatus Zixiibacteriota bacterium. Taxonomy (GTDB): domain Bacteria; phylum Zixibacteria; class MSB-5A5; order UBA10806; family UBA10806. The sequence goes on from CP070813.1 coordinate 459,049, forward strand.
ACTGCGAAACCGCCGTTTCAATATCGTTTTTGATTTCTTCGAAACCCGACAAGTCTATTCTCAACCGTAAATAGGTCCTGTGCAGCTTTTCAAATCCGTATTGAATGTCTTCCCTGTAAATATAGTCTTCAGGCAACGCGGCCAACAGTTTGCTTTCGAGGAGGTCGATAGATTCAGGGGTGATTTCATTATTGGCCCTCGCAAGACGATCTATATAGACCTGGGCATCGCTTTCCTCGAGGCCGGTGTATCGCAAAATCATCGATTCGAGAGACGACTCCTTTTTGAGAGTGTGCCGCGCGCCCTGAATCCATTTGCCGTCCTCCCAGCGCGATAATCTCCCGTTCAATACGCCCCAGATATCATATTGTCTGTAGTTGACCTCGGGGAGGTTATTTTTCACCAGTACGATCTCTCTTATGGTATCGCCCTCGGCCGCCTTAAAGCTCAACCAGCTTCCGGTTAACGGGTAACGGCCGAGCCCGGCAGGATTCCAGTGAACCGCCGTGGCGTCATCGCTGACCGCCACGAAGGTCTCGCCCATTCCGCCGGCCCTGGCTCCGGGCGCGATTAACAGGAACTGCACCGCTGTCTGGGAAACCTGCGCCATCGCCGACCCCGATATTATCAATAGCAATATTAACGCACATTTATACGCTCTCATCATTTCCTCCATATATGAGACTTTTACTTAATTGTCGGCCGATTATTATCATCATCTTACCTCAATATCGCCAATTTTCTAACTTCTTCCGCTTTCATTTTATGACCGTTCGTATCTCTACTTTCCGCGTATATCCTGTAAAGATATATCCCGTTTGCCAGGTCGTGGCCGTCGGCATCCTTCAGGTTCCAGTCCACCTGGCTGCAATCCATGCCGGTATATTGAGAAGACATCAGATCGAACGATTTTATTTTTCTGCCCGATTCGGTGAATATGCTGATCTTGACTCGCTCCACCGAATTACTGAGGCAGTATTGAAAAGTTGTTTTATCGTGACCGTCTCTAACGGGATTAGGATAATTCCATACCTCCGATAATTCCAGGCCATCCATTGAAACGACCTCTACCCGTTCGGTAATTAAGGTCGAATTATTAAAATTGTCCCACGCCTTTATCGAAAGTTCGTGCTCGCCCAACGGCAATGATGGAATACTGATCTCGAATGTGCCGCTTGTGTATTCGCCGCGATCATACACGAAATCGTCGGTGACGTCGGCTTCATAGACATCACCGTCATCGATTTTTACCACGATACCGTGGCCCAGCTGGCCGGTGATGTTTATCCCGTGCTCATCGGTAATCTCGCCTCCCAGCGTGAAGGTTTCGGGAACCATGGTAATGCCCGCGCCGAAAGGCCTCCCGTCAACAAAGAGGTCTATGCTTGGACCGGTGGAATCAACGATGGACGGCACCGAACCGGAAACCAGCAAAGAATCCACAACCCCGGCGGCATCATAGGCGCCGTTCTCGGCATAAACATGGATTTTCGCCCCCTGGCTCCCGTAGGAAACGTCCTTGGGTATAAAAAACTGGCTTGTAAATTGACCATTGACGACGTCGACCGGGCCGAAAAATATGGTCGGGCCGGGAGCCATAAAACTTACTGTCGCATTTATGGGATTATTATTTCTATCCCTTAATACCACGGTTCTATTTATGGTGCCGTCCTTAACCGAGATCCAGGCGGTTCCATTGAAATCGGACATTACGTTACTGTCGTTGTCTATAATCTCACCGGCGACGGACCCGACGTTTAAGGCTACGATGGAGTCGGGCGCGGATGAAAACTGGACGTCAAACTTCGGGAACTGCAGAATCTGGGAAGGATCGCCGAGCAATATATAAGACCTGTCATTGGAGGATGTGGGTACGTAGCGAAGATATTTCGCGGTATATAAAGCTTCGCCGATACCCACGGAATCGCTTCCAAGCAACAGATCGTAAACTTTGGCGTTCAACCGCGCGTTCGCTCCCGCGAATACCTCGCGAGTCGCGGAGATTACGGCGACGCCGCCGCGCTGATTCGATCTCAACAGCTCTTCGGCAAAGCTTTCGAAGGAGGGGTCATCGAAAAAGCCGATAGAACAGCTGGCGGTATAAATCAATGGCAATCTTCTGGCATTGGTCAATCTGGCGATATCCTGCGAGCGCCTGAATATACGCTCATCCGCCCAGAGCCCCGGACTTCCATGACCGATCCAGTCGATAATCAACGATCCGCTGTTAAACGCTCCTATCAGAGCCTCCCTGGCCTCGGGCTTTTCGCCTCCCGTCCTGAGAGGATATTCCACCAGGTATATTTTGGAGACTTCAAACCTGTTGGGCACGTGACTGTTAGCCAGAGTTTCCGCCTGCGTCGTATGATAAGTCTCCGTAATTGAGCGCGGAGGATGCAGATTATCATCCGCCACAATTACAATCTTATTCCTCCAGGTAGAGAGATCGGGATCGCCGTCGTAATTGTAAAACTTATCGATCATCTCTTCGGCATCCTGCACCGATTTGGCTGGAATTCTCCCGATCATCATATCGGGGACATTATTGGTATCCGAATCGAGATATCCCGAAGGTCCGAAATAGACGAAATGCTCGTCCGACATAACCTCGCTGTTCTCATATGGAGTTATGAAATTGAAGTTGGTTCCTCCCAGATTCATTCTGTAATCATAATGGCCGTCGCCCAGAAGCGTCGCAAATGAGGGCGCCGGTGCCGGCCAGTTCTCATAGGCGAATTTCAGAAAATCCCTTATGGCTACCGGATCCTGTAACCCCCATGAAAACTGGTTGTAGATATCCGATATTTTCACTATGCGGGTCGAAAGATTATATTCATCTCTTCTCAATTCCTCGAGCCGCGCCGCCTGATCCACAAACGAATCGAAGGCGATCAAGACTATATCGGCGCGATTATCCGGGGACGCTATATCTTTCAGATAATCCGGCTCATATATGCTGACGCTTCCCGGGCTTTTCAAACGATCGATTGTGGAAATATAAAATTCTGTATGTGAGCCGCTATCTGAAACGTTATGAAACACGAGGTCTTCACCGGATAATTCCGCCCCTGTAATTCTTACCGGAGACATTACATCGGTTATATCCAGAAGTATATATGGGCCGATTATTCCACTCAGGTTATATCTTATGACACCGTCGGCATCGGGCCGCGAAAACTTGAGGTTTCCATCGATGGCCCGCAACCAGCGCGGATAGTGTATCTCGATATTATCCAGGTAAAAATCGGTGGCGCTGGTAACCTCCAGCTGATTCAAACCATCCGAAAGATCGTTCGTTAAGAACGTGGAATATCTGTAAGTCGAGGAATCGTTAAACGCCACTGTCGACAGAACCTCGCCGTTATTCACGATAAGCTGGGGAAAACCGGAACGATGCCTGACATATACCATGGCATCGCCGGCCGAAACAACGTCGGTAAGCTGGACGGAGGTCTCAAAGGATCTGCCGAACCCCCAGTACCAGTCGAAATAATCATGAATGGCCGAAGTTGTCGAACTCCTCCAGAAAATCCACTCTGCCTCTTTCTGATATCTATGTTTGAAATCGACCACGGACAGATCATATGAGCCGTCCGGCGATCCATCAACTTCCTCAAACCTCTCAGGAGGATTTGTAAAAAAATCGTCAAAGGTCAGCCAGAAGATATTTTTATCGGTGTAATGGTTTCTATAGTGAATGAAACGATTATGATATTCGGAATATTCCCAGGAATCGACGGGATTGGCATAAAAAACGATATAATCTCCATTATCGAACTGCCCATCATCCCCGCCGAGGACCGTTATGGGGATCTCGACCAATTCCGGACGGGGAACGTCATTATCGGGCGGCAATTCCCTTCCCCCGCCATTGAAGACCCGCACCTCATTCGGATCTATACCCAGGGGATTAATATTGATGGAATTAAATTCCAGCCAGCCGATTTTATAAATTCCTCCGGCTGTCAATTCTATTCTGACCCAGGTGGAAGCGGAATCGAAGGGAGAGGCCGCCAGAGAGGTAACCATAGACGGTTCCCGCGCTTCTGATACAAACCAATTCCTTGCTATCTCATAATTGGCGACCATGTTCCTGAAAATCCTGTCGAATATCCGACCGGGATTTTTATACGCCGCGGCGTCCGGAATGCTCTGCCCTGAAAAATCGACCCTTAAAGTAATCGATTCCAGAATCGATAATGCGCGATTGACTTTGGAGTACCTGGCGACCGGTACCGCGATCCTGGCAATGTTAAGGCCCCGGATATTATCTATAGACAGGATATGGGGATCCGCTTGAGGAACAACGGGATTCAGCGCCAAAGCCGAGGAATAGGCCTTGTCGTATTCCTCTTTGGTGGCGCGGGCGAAAAACGGCGCGATCTCCTTAAAAGGCGATTCCGAATACCGGCGATCAATAATCTGTATAATCGGTTTCGTGCCCGGTGGTATCCCCAACGGAACTATTTTTTCCGGGATCAAAACCTGTCCCTCCACCCGTATCTGGGCAGTTCCAGGAACTTCGAGGGTCTGATAATTTTTGTTCCCCGCTTCGAAATCGTCGAAACTCGGGCGGGGGACTACATATTTAAATGTAACCCCGGAAATATCGGAACTCAGTACTTCAACATCGGAATCAAAAGTAAATCCATTATCGGCAAAAGAGTTACCCGCTATCAGAAGCGACGCGAATATGACTGTTATTCTTGAATATCCAGGCAGGTAACTCATAAAACCTCCTATCTGATACACTGGCTCAATCCAAGCCGGTGTAAAAATCCGACCAACGGGCATTGTAGATTAATTTAACTCTTTACGATTCTTTTGTCTACAAAACCCTTTAGCCAGATACGATAGGCAGTTCCTTTCCTGTCTTGAATGAGCCTAAAATATATCGATTTGCAAAATTGTCAAGCATATTTTTCATCCTAAACCTTCTCCGCCAGCATTTTTGCCGAACCGACCGCCCTGAAAGCCTCAAAAAATTCGATGGCCGCTTTTCTGGATTCTTCCTCCATCGCTTTTTTGTATTTATCAGGGATATCGCCTATTTCATTAAAAAATTGCCTGGTAGCGAATTTTATATCTTTGCCGGCTTCGGAGGCCCAGTTTTTCATTTCGGTCATTAAATCATCCGGAAGGTTTTTGTGCGCAATATTCTGCCACTGCGTACCGACATTCCCTTTTCTGATACCGTAATCGGCAAATCTTCCGACCAGGTGAAGCGGGGTGCCGGTTATGCCGTGCTGGGCTATGCATACGCCATGCTTTTTCACCGCTTCATAGCATTCCCCGGTGCGCTCCAGGTCGATCGATATCTCCTCGCCCTCCAGATAATTGCCGTGCTTGGAGCCGTTGTTGATACCGAGGAGATGGGGCGTGATCCCGTTGTCCAGCAGCCCTTCGACGAACGTCCGGGCCTCTTCAACTGTCGTAATTTCGCCGGAGGAGCCGACCGATTTTATCTCCCCCACCTCGGTCTCGAGGCCGAATCCCATCTCCACTATCGGCCTGGCCATTCTGGACGTAATGGCAATATTATCTTCCTCTTCGTTGAACGAAGCATCGAGAGCGTAACAGGTGTAGCCGGCGTTAAGCTGTTCGGCTATTAAATCTTCTGTAGCCTTAATGTCTTCCTCTTTGGTGGTTTTTACCGTGAGATGATCGCCGTGAATAACAAACGGCCGGTCATATCCGATTTCATCGGCGTACCCTATCACGGTATCGAAATAATCCTGCGGCGTCATCCCGGTGTATCCGCCTTTCAGGTCCGATTCGGATTTCGCCATTTCAAACGCCACCAGCGAATCCGTTTCCATGGCCGCTTTCATTATACCGGGGATTACGTGTTTAATCCTGGTATTGCAGGCCATAACGATTATTTTTTCGTCGCGGATATTCTCGAAAATATCTTTACCGTTAATCAAGCATATTTTTGACCGGGCCCCCAGTTTCGCCCTGATATTATCCGGCCGCATGTCGAGAAGCTTTTTAAAACTCATTTCAACTCCTTTAACCTATTTATGATCTTCATTGTTCCATACTAAATTAAGAGCCATGAGGTTATGGCAATGACGCCCAGCGCCGGAATAAAATTGCCCACCGGTATTCTGGCGTCCGTCAACATATTAAAACCGATTCCAAGGATAAGCAATCCCCCCGCGGCGCTTATCTCGTTGAGGACAATTTCCGATATGAAATTCCCCATTATAGCGCCCAGGCCGGTCAATATTCCCTGCACAATAAAGACAGTCAACGCGGAAAAGATTACGCCTATTCCCAGCGACGCGGTCAGGGCGATTGCCGCCGCTCCATCCAAAAGAGACTTAATATAAATCAGGTCGGCCTTCTGCGCGAAACCGTCCTCCAGCGATCCCACAATGGTCATGGGGCCGGTACAGAATAAAAGCGAGGCGGTCACAAACCCCAGAACAAAGGTCGAAGATGACGATCCCACTTTATTTTTTAACCTTTCCCCGATCTGTTCCAACCACTCTTCTATGCCTATTATTTGCCCGACAATCCCTCCCACAATGACTGATCCTACCACCAGAAAAAGGTTTGCTGTATTCAGAGCCATCTGGGCTCCGATGGCGATGGTCGATAATCCCAGCCCCATGAATATGATTTTCTTTATCTTCTCGGGCAGTCTCGCCCCGGCAAACAGACCGATTCCTGTCCCCATAATAACCGTCCCCGTATTGACCAGAAATCCGTATAAATGCATAGATGTCTTTATTATCGATTTTGCGGCGATTATGCAAGTAAAATCAATGCCTTATCGATTTTAGAAAGCTGTAAACCCTGTTTCTCAGCGCGGTTTTATGACAGTTGTTTTCGATCACGAAATCGGCCCCGGCCTCCTTTTGCCTCTGGGGTAGCTGCGAGCTTATCCTGTCCAATGCTTCTTTTTTCGAAAGTCCGGAATCCGTCAATCTTTTTATACGATTGGCGCGATTCGCTGATATAACTAGTATATAATCAAACCAGCTTTCGATCCCCCATTCGAAAATCAAAGCGGCATCCACTACAACTACTTTCCCGGATACCGATTTTCGGTATTTATTTATTTTCGATTTCAGAAGCCTCAGCAAATATGGATGAATGATTGAATTGAGTTTTTTTAATTTTCTCGAATCGGCGAAGACAATCTTTCCCAATGATTTTCGGTCCAGCGAACCATCCGGATCCAAGATTTCTTTGCCGAAGGTTTTGATCAGTTTTTTGAGTGTGGTCGAATAAGTCTCTAAAACCTCCCGGCCGGTATCATCACCGGATATAATAATGGCCCCTTTTCTTCTGAGATACTCGGCGGCGAGAGATTTTCCGGCCCCCGGCGTTCCCGTTAACCCTATTAAAACCATCTTTAAACCAGGTTAGTGCGCCTCGAGCCAGTTGTCGCCGATTCCCATATCGACCTTCACCGGAACTTTGAGTTTTACCGCCCCCTCCATATGCTTTTTGATTATTTTTTTCAGCCGATCCATCTCATCCTCTCGGGCATCAAAAACGAGTTCATCATGGACCTGCAATATCATCATGGATTTCATCCCGGCGATATCTTTCGCGATATTTATCATGGCTATCTTTATCATATCCGCCGCGCTTCCCTGAATCGGCGTATTGATGGCGATCCTCTCGGCGAATTGTCGCGCCTGAACCGATTTGGCGTTAATATCGGGAAGATACCGGCGTCTCCCGAACATAGTGGAGACATAACCTTTTTTACGGGCAAACTCGATCGTGTCATCCATATACTTTTTAATTCCAGGATACCTGTCGAAGTAAATATCGATGAAGTCCTTGGACTCTTTTACGGAAAGCTCGGACTGTTGTGACAATCCAAAAGCCGAGACCCCGTATATAATGGCGAAATTGGCGGTTTTGGCCGCGCGCCGCTGGGCCTCGGTAACATTCTTGATATCGACGCCGTAAACCTCCGCCGCGGTCCGTCGGTGAATATCCTCGTCCTTTTTGAAGGACTCTATCATGGTTTTATCATTCGCTATATGCGCCATGATTCGGAGCTCAATCTGCGAGTAATCGGCGGACAGTATTTTATAGCCCTTACCCGCCGGGATAAACGCCTTTCTAATCTCCTTGCCTTCCTCTGTCCGGACAGGGATATTCTGCAGGTTGGGATCGGTGGAGGATAGCCTCCCTGTCGCGGCTATAGTCTGATTGAAACTGGTATGAACTCTTCCCGTACTCTCGTTTACCATTTCCGGCAAGGCGTCGATATAGGTCGATTTCAATTTGGCGAACTGGCGGTAGTCCAGGACCATCCTGGGCACCGGATGGATTTCGGCCAGCTTTTCCAGGACATCGACCGATGTCGACCGGGCGCCTCCCTTGGCGGTTTTGCGGGTGGATTTCAAACCCAGTTTATCGAAGAGTATCTCGCCCAACTGCTTGGGCGAATTAAGATTGAATTCTTGCCCCACCTCCTTGAAGATCTTTTTTTCGATATTTTTAAGTTTTCGCCCATACTCAATCGACAGCTCTTTTAAAAATCCAGCGTCTATCTTTACACCGTTTTCTTCCATATCCCCGAGCACATTCACAAGCGGCATTTCAATATCGAAGAATAGATCTTTCAATTTTAATTTTTCGATTTCCGGATAAAACTCGTTTTTCAATCGAAGAGCGAAATCGGCGTCCTCGCAGGCGTAAAAAGTGGCCCTCTCAATATCGACCTCATTAAACCCGATCTGCTTTTTGCCGGAACCTATCAACTCATCTATATGCATTTTCTTATAGTTGAACTTATCCAGTGCCAGGCTGTCGAGATTATAGGTTCTGGCCCCCGGATTGATGAGGTAGGCGGCAATCATTGTATCGAAAAAGAGATTATTAAGATAAATTCCATGATTTTTAAACACCTGACGGTCATACTTTAGGTTCTGGCCAATAATCCCGGTATCTGACGTAAACAGCTTCCTGAATCTTTTCAGGACTTCGTCCAGCGGCAGGTTCTTTCCCCTGTCATGACCGACTGGTATATAGAACGCCTTTCCCTGTTCGAATGAAAATGATATTCCAACCAAGCGGGCGTCAAGGGGCATCAGCGACGTGGTCTCGGTATCTATGGCGATCTCGCCTATTTTGGCTGCTTTGCCAAGAATACTATCTAATTCCTTCAGGTTTTTTACCTGTCTATAATCGGCTTTGGCTTGTTTTTCAGATGAATCGAACAATGTTTCCGCCCTGCGGGACGCGTATTTTTCCGCCAGCGATTGAAATTCGAGTCTGCGATAAAGCTCGACCAGAGAATCGATATCTGGGTCAGCCAACGAAAACTTTTCCAGATCCAGCTCGACCGGGCAATCGGTCTTTATGGTGACCAGCTCTCTGGATAGCTCGGCCTGCTCTTTATATTCATCCAGCGATTTTGCCAGCTTTCCTTTTTTCTTCGAAGGTCCTTCTTTAAGCACCCTGTTCAAATCGCCGAATTCCTCCACCAGGGAAACGGCCGTCTTGGGACCTACTCCGGGGACGCCCGGCACGTTGTCCGACGAATCGCCCATCAAGGCCAGCACGTCAATAACGCTCTCGGGATAGACGCCGAATTTTTCCTTTACCCCCTCCGCGTCCAGAATGCCGTAATCTTTGGGATTGAGAATTTTGATGTTGTCTTTTACCAGCTGATAAAAATCCTTGTCTCCGGTAAAAATCAATATCTCCAGGTTTTTTTCAGCGGCCGCTTTTTCAGCCAGTGTCCCGATTAAATCGTCGGCCTCCAGGCCCTCAATGGATATCCGGGTTATTCTAAAGGCCTCGATCGCTCTTTCGATCCAGGGCAGCTGCTCGACCAGCTCGTCGGGCGCCTTGGCCCTGGTGGACTTATACTCCGGGTATCTTTCATGCCGGAAGGTCGGTTTGGGCGTGTCGAACAGTACCGTTATATAATCGGGATTGAAATCTGTTATTATTTTATTTAATGAATTCACGAAACCGAAAACGGCCCCGGTATTTTCTCCCCGGGAGTTTATTAGCGGATTTCTTATAAAGGCGAAATAACTTCGAAAGGCGACCGCGGAACCGTCTATGAGAATCAGTCTCTTCATTTATCCCTGTACAGTGAATTTTTTTCAATATAACCGCGAACCGGTCCGGGTACCAGGTTTTCTATATTCTCGTTTGCCCTAACTTTTGATCTTATTTCAGTCGATGATATATCCACGGGCAGCATGTTTAACAGCCGAATTTTCGATTTATACTTGCCCCCGGCTTTAAAACCGGGCCTGTTGAAAGCGACAACGGTGGCGATTTCCAGGATCTCATCCGGTTTATACCAGCTTTCCATCTCGGAAATGTTATCCGCGCCGATAATGAATATTATCTCGGCGCCGTGATATCCCTTCTTAACCTCTCGTAAAGTCTCCACCGTATAAGATATGGCATCTTTTCTCAGCTCGATATCGGAAACCTCGAATTCGGCATGACCGCCTACGGCCAGTTCGAGCATATTCATCCTGTCCTTTTCGGATGTTACCCTATCAGCCGGTTTATGCGGGGGATATTTCGCGGGCATAAATATTATCTTTTGCAGGTCACATTCCTTCATGGCAGCCATGGCGATGGCGATATGTCCTTTATGAGGGGGATCGAAGGTTCCGCCCAGAATGCCAATGCGGGGCAAGTATCAGCCTCCAGACGTGATGGATTGTATTTCGGAAATATTTTCCCTGGCTTTTTTGGACAGCTTGTGATCGGGAAACGCCAGTACGAAATTCTGAAAGGTCTCCAGGGCGTCCGAAATCCGACCCTGTCTTTTCATAGCCACGCCGGTATTGTAGAATGCGTATTTGGCCCATTCGGTATTCGGATAATTATCTCGAACCTGTTCGAAATAAATCAGCGCCGGTTCATAATCGTGCATTTTTAAATACAGTTCGCCGTTTTTATAAACCTTTTTCGCCAGTTTATCATAGAGTTCGTTAAGTTTTTCCTGGGCCTCCTCCTTGCGCGGGCTCCGCGGATATCTGGTAAGAAACAGGCTGAATTCATCTATGGCATCATAGGTTTCGGACTGGTCAAGATAATACTTGGGCGACTGATCGTAAAAGCAGATGGCCACCTGGAATTGCGCGTCATCGGCGAAAGGCGACGTGGGATATGAACTCAGCAGCCTTCTGAATTCGGTTACCGCCTCCGGATAGTGTTTCATTTTATAAAAGGACATCCCCAGGTGATATTGAGCGGTATCGATAAAGGTCTGGCCGGGAAAACTGAAGATCAATCGCTGAAACGCCATCTGGGCTTTGAAGAATTTATTTTTGTTATATTCCTCCATGGCATAGTCGTATTGCTCGCGGGGAGTGGCCTGTTTCTTCAGGCCGCTACCCGAACATGACGCTAGAATAACGGCTGATATAAAAAGTAAAACAAATTGTAGCTGGCGTTTCATTTTTTCCTCATCTGTTGGCGAAAAACAGGTATATTAACGCTCCAACCGCCGCGGTAACAATAACCGGTTCCGCAATTTTTATCATTCCCGAAGACGGGGAGGCGGGATCAAGCTCGGCTATTTTTCTGCTTTTTACCAGATCGCGCCACTCCGGATTTATCTGGTCCTCATAACTAAGCGTTATATCTTTGATTTCAGATATGGATCTATCCTGCGTATCTGAAAAAGTTAATTTCAAGGCTGCCAGAAATTTCCGCCTGATCATCCTCTTTTTCAAAAATCCTCTGGAGTCACCGTTTTCGTATTTGAACTCAAATCCGTGCACATCGCATTCCACATATTGTACATCAATGGACGGGGCATCGTTCGCGAAAACATCAAATCCAAGATTTTCAAAACCCTCTTTAAGACCGATCGCTATGGGACGCGAAATTTCATCATCCAGCACGTCTATACTTATATTCCCCGACCCCATTGATTGAAAGTTGCTCTCAACAGCCTCCCGGGCGGCCGTCGCCACAACCTGCTCGTTGGTCAATATCTGAGCCCCGGCCGGCGTCAGCCATAGAGAAAAGGCAACGATCAATGGCCTAAAGATCCCGATTTTCTTCAATCTGTCTCCGAAGTTTCAGGTAATTTTCCTTGACTTTGTTATAATATCTCGCAGGGGGGGCCGCGCCCAGATACAGATACTCGCGCGTTACCGTTTCTCCAAGATTATAGGCGATAATCGCCTCGCGAACGTCTTTGAATTTTAAAATCAACTCGAACAGGTAGGCGGTCCCCAATCTCACGTTGAGGTCCGGATTCCACAGGCCTCTTTTCTGCGGCCACTCAATCCCCCATTTTTCGGCGATACTTTTTCCGATAGACGGCATGATTTGCATCAGACCCTCCGCTCCCTTATGCGATTTCTGATGTCTTCTAAAGGAGCTTTCAGTTTTAATGACAGCCAGAATGAGCAACGGATCTATACCGAACTTAACGCTTTCATCGTAGATTACATTGGTTAAGATCGTAATTTCGTCCTCATTAAAACCGATCTGGTAATCCTCGATAATTTCCAGAATTTTCAGCTTTTCTTCCATCTCCCGGATCTTCTGCGCCTGTTTGTTGATGATCTCCTTTTGATCGAGGTAGCTCCAGATCAATAAAATGGTGGCCATCATCTGGAGAGAATATAAAACCAGCAAAAGTATACCGGCCGGACGGGAAATAAAAATCATCCTGTTTTTGAATTTTTTCTCCATCAATGACATACCGGTTTACCCCTCCTGCAAAGTTTCAGAATAAAGGTCGTAAGGGCCGGCCCGTATTATTCTAACATCAATCATGTCACCGGGTTTCGCGTCAAGCGTGGCAACATACGTTATCCCGTCCACTTCGGGCGCTTGAAACCAGGCGCGGCCCGTCGCGATCCCATTACCGCCGATTTCCTGTATCAATACACGCTCGCTTTTCCCGACCCTTCTATCCAATTTCGCTTTTGAAATCTTATTTTGCAAGTCCAAAAGAGTCAAGTATCTTTCTTCGGCGATATTTGCATCTACTCTATCTTTCAAATTGAATGCCGGCGTACCCTCCTCGGGGGAATATTTAAACAAACCGAGATTGTCAAACTGAACCTCCTCGCAAAAATCGAGCAGCTCCCTGAAATCCCCATCGGTTTCTCCGGGAAAACCGACAATAAAAGTTGTTCTTAGCACAATATCGGGAATCGCTGCACGAAGCCCGGATATAAGATCCAGTATTCCTCTTTTGTCTATTTTTCTGTTCATTTTCCGCAAAATGACGTCATTAACATGTTGAAGCGGTAAGTCAATATATTTTAACAGCTTATCTCTTGTCCCCAGAGCTTCGATTATATCCTCCGTCAGGTGCGCCGGATGAGCGTACATGATTCGCAGCCATTCCAATCCATTTATGCCGCCCAGGCGGTCGATAAGTCGAGGCAATTCAGATCTATCGCTTCTATCCAGACCGAACATGGTAGTGTCCTGCCCTATTAATACCAGTTCTTTGACGGAGTTATTACATAGGTACTCGGCTTCCGATAATATTTCTTCAAAAGACCTGCTGTAAAACGGTCCCTTTATAAGGGGGATCGCGCAATAGCTGCATCTGTTATCGCAGCCGTCGGACAATTTCAGATAGCCAAAAGGAGACGTCGGTTTTATCCTTTTCGGAGAATCAGCGTCGGATTTCTTTGCCCAACCGATTCCTGCAAGATAGGGAACCAGTTTATCATGATCCCCGGACGGCAGGAATAAATCGACCTCGTCAAATATGCCTTCCATGCTATACCGCGCCGGAAGACATCCGCACATAACCAGAAGCGATCCCTTTTTCCGGTTCATGTGCAAACTAAGGGCGGTATCGATCGATTCGACTCTGGCATCGTTCACGAAACCGCAGCTGTTGACCAGGATCAGATCGGCGGAACCGACATCATCGGTCCCGGCGAAACCTGCCGAAATCAGGCCGGCCTCCAGGGCCTCGGAATCCACCTCATTTTTGGGGCATCCGAGGGTTTCCAGATAATATTTCTTGGGAAAATCAGACATCCTGAACTTTTACCTTAAAACCTCATCGTAATGTTCCATTATAAATAGATTTATTAAAAAAAGAATGATGATTTCAAAAGCCGGTTATTCGATTAAATCGATAAATTCATATCCTTTCGGAATATCTTCGTAAAATCTGTCGAATTTAGAGGGCCTTTTCAGTTTCTCTTTTTTGAAACGCATGGTTACTTCGTCGCCTTTCGAGTCGAGATACTGCACCTTGCGTATCCTGTTTTTCCCGTCGGATATCAACAGCAGGTATTCCGGAATGACGCTTCCCAGACCCTCCAATTTGAACATGGAATAATCGCCGTTCTTACTATGCTCGGTTATGGCATAATTATCATCCCAGTTAAGGATGAAATTGTACGGCATTACGCTTCCGTCGGTCAGCTTTTTCTGTATCTGCTTATGCCTTTTCGACATAACCCAGATGGTATCGCCGATTCCCGCTATTTTTTCAAGCTCGCTTGAAATTGAAAACGTATCGGGCGGAAAAAAATTGAACTCTATTGACGCCGTGTCGTACTCCTCAAAAATTTCCGAATACACTACCGATTCTATTTCCCATCGTATACCTTCGGCAGATGAATAACGCAGGGAGATTTCATCCAGAAGCTCCGCGTCCGTCGAGCCCAGCAATATTACTGATAATAGAATGTTACAGATCATTTTTTAAACTCTTCGGATTCCAGATAGGCTTCATTGACAAGGACCTCCCGGGCTTTGCTGCCGTCGTAAGGTCCCACAATACCGTTATTCTCCAGCTGGTCTATCAATCTTGCCGCTCTTTGATACCCTATGCCGAGCCGTCTCTGTAACAGAGACACCGAACCCTGCTTGTGTCTTATAACCAATTCCACGGCTTCCCTGTAAAGCGGATCGGTGGCGGGATCAAAACCGGGAACAGAACTGCCGACGCTTTTCTCAAATGTCTCAATAGGCCTGGTTCTGTATTCCTGTTCCCCGATAAACTCTACAATCTGCTCGATTTCATCCCCCGAAATATAGGCGCCGTGGATTCTTACCGGTTCGGGCAATCCCGGCCTGGAAAAGAGCATATCGCCTTTGCCCAGAAGCTTTTCGGCGCCGTTGGCATCGAGAATGGTTCTGGAATCGACCTTGGTGGCGGTCTGGAATGCAATTCTGGTGGAGAAATTGGCCTTTATTAGCCCGGTAATAACGTCGACCGAAGGCCTCTGTGTAGCCAGAACCAGGTGAATACCGACAGCCCTGGCCATTTGAGCCAGGCGGGTTATCAAGGATTCCATCCGGCTCAAACCGCTCATCATCATATCCGCCAGCTCATCGACTATGATTACGATAAAAGGCAGTATTTCCTTTTCGCGCCGGTTATAATCAATGATATTTCTTACGCCCGCCCGCGCCAGCCGGCGGTAGCGATCCTCCATCTCAAGTACGGCGTCACCCAAGAACTTTTCCGCATCTCGTATATCGGTAACGACGGCCCGTTCGAGATGCGGGAGACCGTCATAAACCGACAACTCCAACCGTTTGGGATCTATAAGAATAAAGCGCAGGGCTTCGGGATGGAGATTATAAATGAGGCTGTTTATTATGCAATTCAAGCAAACCGATTTGCCGGAACCTGTCGATCCCGCTATGAGAAGATGGGGCATCGAGGCCAGATCCACTGAAAATGGTTCGCCGCTGATTGTAAGACCCAGCGCCAGCGGCAATATCGCGTCCGATTCTTTCATAACGCGCGATGACAGGATTTCTTTTAAATATATATTCCTTGAGGTTCTATTGGGAATCTCCACACCTACCGCCGATTTTCCGGGAATGGGAGCCACAATCCTGATCCGTTCGGCCTGCATGGCCAGGGCAAGATCATCAGCCAGATTGGTGATCTGGGAGACCTTTATTCCGCTGGCGGGCTTGAATTCAAAGCGAGTTATGACCGGGCCCGGAAAGATATTTACCTCCCCGGCATCGATATCGACCCCGAAAGTAAGCAGAGTATGCCTCAACGCCTCCGCCGTGCGGCGATAATCCGCTTTATCGGGTATTTTCAGATCCGGCGGGGCATCGCGAAGCATATCTTCCGTGGGAAGCCTGTAGCCGTCCTTTTTGCGGGCAAGGCGGACGTCCTTTCTGAGCTTTTTGCCCGAACGAACGCCGGCTTTATCCCGATCGCCTTCAAAAATCGAATCCTCTTCGTCCGTCTCTACACTAACGGCTTCCAGAGGAGCTTCCTCTATTTTGTCGGCCGATTTTTTCTTTTTGATCCTTATAATGCCGGAAAGAAAACCACGACTTTCCCTTAGTTCAGCTTTTGTCTCTTTTTCACCGGCCAATTTGAGTCCCATCCTGGATTTCAGAACCAGAAACAGGGCTCTCGGATAGGTAGATACTAATTTCATCAAAAATCCGGTCACCTTTTTTAGCAGTGAGGGGATGACGAAAATAAGACCGGTAATAATTAATGAAATCGCCAGAGCGTATGAAAAAACGGTTCCGAACAGGGCCAAAAGCGCCCTGGCGATAAAATGGCCAATAGCGCCGCCCGGATAAACATTGAGAACGGAACCGGTCTCTCTTCCCGATGGCAGAGATAAGAATGTCATGATTGCGAGTACGAAAGCCGATGAAATAAAAGCCCATCTTCTAATGGCTATAGTCGGCTTCCCGAAAAATCTATTGATCCCCCAGACGATACACCCGAACGGTATGAGCACCGCGAAATAGCCGAAAATCACGTACAGAAAAAAGGAGATTACGGCGCCTACTATGCCGCCGCGATTATTCAGTCCTGAAAAGACAGAACCGAGATCGCCCCCGTCGAACAAGGCCCTGATTTTTGAATGGTCACCCTGGAAATCATAAGAGATCAAGCTTATGATAAGGAGCAGCGCGAAGGCGCAAAGCAACAATCCCAGGATCTTATCCCGATTATCTTTGTCGAGTTCTTTTAGAAGTTTCATGTCAAAATACTACCATCGCGAGACTGTTTTGTCAACCGAATACGACATTAATTAAGAGCCATAAAGACATTCGCTCCCCACAGATTCGGGAGACCGTCGTAATGACCAAAAATAAACGACCTGGAGACACGAAACGAATCCCAGTAACCTTTACCGGCGGCCAGGTTACTCAGAAATCTCCAGTAAAAAGCCGCCTTGATCTCATCTGACGTTTCCCAGAGAGGATATACGAATCCGATACTGCCGTCCCGGGCGCTCATGACCGCCTGCAACGCCATATTCAGATAATCATCTCCATCGAAAGGCTTGACCATGCAGGCAATATTTTTCCCTCCTCCGTCAGAGCCGTCAAAGAAAGAAAATTCCCCGGAGTAGAACCTTACGCGGCTGCCGGAAATTCCTGCAGGCTTTAGAAGCGGCTCGGCGATATATTGAAGCATCCGGACATCGGGATCGTAACCGACCTCGAATTCGGGCACTGCGGAGGTTTCTTCGAGAGAATCCCGGGGAAATCGCTCGGGCAGATAGGCATGCCTTTTCAAAATATACATTTCCGAAAGATAGTCGCCATCAGGCATTTTGAGGATCTCGAACGGAAATGCGTATAGAATTCCATCCGGTACAATTAATATTTTATCCTTGTCGTCAAGGAAGTCCTCCAGAGGGGAAATTATCTTAACATACCATTCTTCCGTAACCGAATCCGCCTTTTGCTGGTCCGACAGCAGATTATCCATAATCCCCAGTGATTTGCCCAATTCCTCTTCTTTGAACTCGTATTTATGGATAAAAATCGAATCCCTGTCCATATAAGCCGCAATGAATCCGCTATCGGCCGAGTAAAACCTCAAGACCGATTCGCCCTCCATCAAACTGTCCTGAAGTCCTTTTAAGGCATCTTCTCTAACACCCCATAATACGCCGTAAGGCAGGCCGTATTTTAACGAATCATACACCGGTTTATTAAATTTCATATCATTTTCGCCATTATTATTAACGAATATTCCATCCAAAATTCTATTTTCGATGGAATCGAAATTCCCGATTGAAAAATGGCGACCCGAAATCTTTTGCGAATAAGCCGCCTCCAGATAACTTACTGCCGAATCCGCTTCCCCCTCATTAATCAAAATATCAGCAGCCTTATAATAAAGATCGGCCTTATCCTCATGTAATCCATAGAACGCCTTTATATAATCCGGCTCGATAAAATACTCTTTCGATATACGCTCGGCGGATACCAGGTAATCCCACTTATTATTGTTTTCCGCGAGCAACGCCTGATTATAAAACGCTCTCCACCCGAGATATCTTAACGTATTTTTATCCGCAGATCCTGAAATTTCCGCAAAATAATTTCTTGCCTTCTCCTTATCGCCCATTACGGCCGCATGATACCCCAGTTGATACCGGCAGAGATTATCGACATATTCGTTTTCCGATTTCGACATTATCTCATGATAAAGAGAATCGATATTTTCAGTAGTATCCGCGGCCAGAGCGATTTTGTACATTAAGAGATCCGAACTCATACGGTTTTTATAACTGCGTGCGATTCCTTCGGCCAGCCTGTAATTTATAAATGCCTCATCATCACGATCTATCGCCCTGAATATATCGCCGAGCGACTCGTAAGCCTCCGTCAACAATAACGGTTTTCCCCTGTTTTTTAATAGAGAAATGCTTTTCCGGGCAAACTCCAGCGCCAAATCGAATTCTTCCCGCATCAAATAAATCTTGCCGAGCAGAATTGTCGCCTCCGCGTCGTTATTATTCTGCTCCAGCAAGTATTCCAGATTCCGCCTCGCAGATTCGTTTCGCAACGTGCCGATCTGGAATCTCGATAATTGAATCAGGTATTCTCGATAGTTTATATTTCCCGAAGTTTTATCAATCAATATTTCCAGCGAATCGAGTTGTATTTTCGCTTTCCCATATAGTCCCTTCATATTTAATACCTTCGCCAGATATAGTCCCGGCAGCAGTCTATCCTCCTTATTGTCTGCCGAAATTAGAGAGAGCGATATAGATAAATCGGCCCCGGCATTATCCAGATCGCCCGTTTCCAGGTACGCTTTTCCGCGAGCCGCCAATCCTCTGGCATTCAGCGATAAATCCTCTGTTTTCTCAGCCATTTCAATCAATAACGTAGCGTATTCGACAGATCTTTCAAATTCATTCATGTTATATTCTATTTCAGCCATGTCGCTATATATTTTCGCCAGGCTCCGCCAATCGACCGCCTTTTTAAAAATATCGATAAATCTCTCACATTCGCGCCGAATTCTATAATTATACTCCCCGGTATTTTCGTAGGTTTTCATTAATTTATCCGCAACAAAGCCTTTCTTGGAATCATCGAAATTTCTGCCGCTTACGGTATTCAGCCCCAGGTTGTAATATCTTTCCGCCGTTTTCCAATTTTTCTGGATATAATGCTGATTGGCAATTAATACATATTCGTCGAACAAGCCCTTAATATACAGATCCTCATCTTTTCTGCTCCAGCCGTTATCGCCGTAATATGAAATGCTATACTTATTCCTGTTATCAGCCGCGCCAAAATCCCGAATGAATGCTTTCGAATAGGAGCCAAGCGGTGTTACAGTCCCCAGGCCGTTAAAGAATACCTTTAAATCAGATTCCAGGGCGGAAAGATCTCTGATATTATTCACTTTTAATATGGTTTTAATGCCCATATTTTCTATAATCTTATTTAATATTCTATTATTCGCTTCGGTAAAATCATTCCCCATATCAAGATAGATTACGCCGAAAGCGTTATTTTTTAATTTCGGGAGATCTTTTATATATAATTTATCCATACTATTATTATGCCTGTCAACATTAAAGTGTTCCCATCCCGAGAGGATAAAGTTTTCTTCATCCTTAACTATTTTTCCATCGATAATTATCCATCCGTACCTAGAGAGATCGACTTCAGAAAATGTCGAATCGAAATATACTACGCCCCCTCCGATATCCTCCGCAAGGTTATTGGTCAATATAGAACCGTCAAATTTAACAATAACGATTTCCGTGGCCTTCCTTATATCGGTAGTAACCGCCTTACGAGTATCATTTAACGAAAAAGCACTTTTAACAACGATGCCGGGAGATATTTTGCTAATTTCGCTTGTTAGCTCCTCGTAAAATTCTTCGGCCGAGATTATTGTTACAATATTAAATCGCGAAATATCAGAAATAGCATCCGCTACGTTAAAATCGTCAATATTACTTAAAAGAAGCATCTCAAGAGAATCTTTTCCGGCGATCCAGATCGCAATCTTATCTGAAATTCTATGAGTAATAACGAACAGTTCCTCTTCCGTCAAATCCCCCATAAGAGAATTTATCGCTGGCTGATCAAACACCAGGCAGGAATAGGCGATGGCATCCATTTCCTTTATCTCCTGGCGTAATTCCAGTATCCTGCCCCGGACTCGTAATATCTCTTCTGATACCTCCCTGAGTCTTATTTTGGCTGCGACTCCGATAGCCTCCAATCTTTTCTTTTCCATGTAAAGATCGATCAGGTTCTTCTGGTATTGCCGCAGTAAATCCATATTAGCCCTGAAGCTTTCTGTCTTATATAGAACCGTGTTTACCTGGTTCAAACGCGCAACCAGCAGCATGTTCCGCATGCTTTCAAGGTAAAACAATCCCGAATTTATATCGCCCTCTTTGATATAATATTCGGTTAACATGGTATAAAGCCGTTCCAGGAATGCCATATCCATCACATGGCTACGACCGATCGGCATATTTTCATATATTCCGATTGCGTCTTTCAATTGATCGATATAACTATTCCCGTTGTTATCGGCGATCATTGCTTCAAGCGCCAGGAGCTTGGCGTACAGTCTCGGCGATGTCGAAAAGACGGCTGAATTTTTCGCGCTTGTTATTGAAGACCGTAAGCTCTCGAAATCACCCAGGAAATACGATGTTACCGCCATATTCAATAATATCCCGGTTTCGATATCGGGATATTCTCCCGGGGTAAGTTCCCCCAGGGCATCCCTGAAATGATAAACCGCCCTGGAAAACCTATCATGAATTCTATCGGCCGAACCATTTAATCTCGCCATAAAGCTCTGGAGATCTGAATAGCCGTCACCAAGAATATTGCCCGACTCAACCAAACCCCTGAAATATTCCGCGAGACCTATAATATTTTTAAGATTCGCCCTGGCATTGGGGTAGGACGGCAATATATAATCATGCAAATCCGATACTTTATTTTCGATCTCATCCAGCTGTTTTAAAGCGGTTGCATAATCCGATCTTCCATAACCATAAAATACCGCCTCTGCCCAATTCAGGAGCTCGACATAGGCTCCATGATAATCCTCCAGTTCCATACATAGCTTGAAAGCCTTCTTATAGGAAACGATAGAAGAATCGACATGCTCGATTTCGAGATACCGGCCGCCGACATCGGCCCATAAATCGACGCTGTTTTCCTCTTCATCCGAATTTTCCAGGATCCCGATCTGCCTGTTTTTGAGCGCTATGGCAGTTGTTACATCCCCGGCTCCATACAGCATTTCCTGCAAAAAGGCTTCATCGGCAGCGCGGGTGAATCCCTTCGGATAAAGGGACCCTCCAAATCTCATGGGAAGAAGCTCGATGAGGGGTATGCTTATGCCGAACGGCCACAGAACAAACTTGACCCGGTTGTCATATTTTATCTCTTTATATTTGATCTTGCCGTACGATTTTAACGCTTCATCGGCGTAGATAGTGGCGGATTGGTCATCGCCCGTCATCCTGAAACAAAACGCCTGGGCCTTTAAAATGTCGGTAACGGTCTTAGCGTCATTCCGGGCCTGATAATATCCTTTGGCCTCTTCATATAATTCAGCCGCCTCGATATACTTCTCCTGAATCTGGTTCAATAAACCCAGTTTCAGGGCGGCAAAAGACTTTGCGGATAAATCCGCGGCAGCCGTCGATTTAATATATAATTTCCGGAAATATTCCGTCGCCGTTTCAATACTGTCGATATAGAGCGCGCTTTCGCCGTATTTTTTTATAAAATTTTGATCATTATCCAGCGCCGGCTTAATCTCCTTTGCGGACTTATAATATTTAAACGCTTCGCTGTATTGAGCCAATCCGAAATAAGCCTCTCCAAGATTCAGGTAGAAACCGTAGGCCAGATCTTCATTCTCCTTTATCAGTGAAATCCCCTTAAAAGATAATTCTACCGCTTCTTCATATAATCCCAGAGGCCCTTTTGAGTTCTCCTCCAGGAGGCAGTCAGTATAGGCGATAGAGATATACGACAGCGGAAATGAAGGGTATTTTTCGATAACCTTCCGAAGTTTATCCCTGGATTTTCTAAGATCCGATATCTTCTTTTTATCCTCATAGTCCACCAGAGATATCAATGCGTCAAGATAGGCCAGGTTGGCTGCGGGTAATGTACGGGAAACATTTAGCACAGATCCTTTTTTGTTATTATATCGATACCCGGCTTTAGCCAATCCCCAGATAGCATTGTAATTATTCGCATCGTAGCTCAAAGCCTTCATGAATATTTCCCGCGCTTCTTCGGCATTGCTTTTTAATCTCTCATATCCCGAAAAAGCGTAATACTCCGCCGCCTTGATTTTGAAAGCCCGGACGGTCTGATAATCATCCACAAAATCCAGGTAGGCAGACGCCGAATCGAGCATTATTCCAGCCTTATCATAAATTTCATTGCCTATATAAAGGTCGACAAGTTCGTTGAACACCGCGAATCTCAACCCCGGAATTTCGCGGTATTTTTCGGATATATCTTTCAACCTCCATTCCGCCAGCGATTTTCGCCCCCGCCGCGCCAATATCTTTGCCTGCTCCAGCGACGCCATCCCCGATAAAAGCGGATGCCATTCGTAATTAATTCTTATTTTCTCCAGCTCGTCCAGCTCGTTACCGGAGGCCCTTCCGGAGATAAGCTCAATCAAATCTTTAACAAAAATCTCCATCGTATCCTTTTTATGCCTGTATTTTTCGATCAACTCTATATATAAAGGCGTCAGATCATAAATATCCCCGGCGTATGTGTTTGCCAGATATTTCAGGTCCCATCGCTCCAGAGCAGCTATAATATCGATATCATTACCGAATGTGTTGATACCATCTTCTATCAACTCCCGTCCCTCGCCGTACATCTTTTCGTTGAAATACAGTTCTATACAAAATTTATATATTTCCTTTTTTATACTATCCGATAACTTTTCATCACTCAAAAGATTTTTGCATATATCGATTGCCTTATTCTTCTCTTTCAGGTATTCCTTTTTCCTGGACAAATTGTATCTTATCCTGGCTTCAGCCAGGCTAATACTCCGCGCGAACAATGAATCCGCATAACTACCGGCCTCCGCCAGAATATCCAGCGCCAGGTAATGCATGTCCAACATGGCATAAATCACCGCCGACCTTGTTATATGATCCCGGCAGCGCTCGGGATAATAATAGTACGCTTCATAGCAGGCTATCGCTGCCATAATGGAATCGTTATATGTCAGCGTATGTTTCGCCAGCGAGTCGCACCACAAATATTGCGTATCGCCGTTCGGCTCTTTATCCGTCAATCCGGGCAGCGGGAGCAAATATATATTACCATCGTTGCCCTGGGCGCATATCAGGTTATTTTTCGAAATGGCGGGATTCGTGAACTTCAATCCAGGCAAAAATCTGCCTGATTTCATATTGGATAATGATAGTATCATCAGGTCCGATCTATCGTTGACCGTTATCTTCCCATCGCGATTTGTATCCCTCGATATTTTTTCAAACAGGACATGACTCCCCCCCTGCAGAATAACCGGATTGAGGTGCAAGCCGTCACCAGCATCGAGAAAACTGATCGAAGAATCAATCAAACCGTAGACGGCAAGTTTGTTAAAACCTCCGCCTGCCACGGGCGATACGAATATCAGGCTATCGCCGGAAGGGAAAAATGACGGGTCCAGACCCTGTGGTCCCTTATGATTTATATCTTTTCTTAGATCATATATGTATATATATAAACTGTCATTCGAACCGGCATGAATATAAGCAATT
>CP070813.1:483132-540225 GCA_020344055.1 Candidatus Zixiibacteriota bacterium
GCTTTCGGACACCCCCTCCGAGGATCGCGCCCCGCAAAAGTATGAGGCCATGAAAGAGGATAATAAGCCCGATTTTGTGGTGGGCAGGCCGGTACCAATTATTTCCGCCGACATGCAGTTTAATTCAAACTCGGCTGTCAATGCCCTTGAAGGTTATGTTGAGAAGACCAAGGAGGGTTGCCTCCTCCTGGAAACGACCCAGAAAGAGGTCTTTGAGCTGCAGCACGATATGGACGTCTTACTTGAAACCGGCACCCATATCCGCGTTACCGGTTATATCAGCGCTCTTCTCAATATATCCTGTTCGAGCGCACCTGTCTTCTATGCGGAAAGGATGACAATACTCTCTTATCCGAAAGAGCAGGATTATCCTGGAAACGACGCGTATACCCCTTCGGAAGACGCGTTCGCTACAGTGGTGATAGAACTCGAGGGAATTATGTATCCCACGGAGCCTGAGGGTATGTGCTGGTATTTTGAAACCGAGGACAAGGTAAGATACGAGCTGATCTTCTCCGAACCCATCGATCTTCATTCCGGCATGCGCCTGAAAGTCAAAGGGATAGCCACGGATATCGCCACATTCTGCCAGAGCGGAAAAACTCTTGAGGTTATCGGTTGGGAAACGGTAAACGAGAATAAGTTTTAATTCCAAACACTCCTTCAGATATTAGCCTACCGGGCGGCCCCAAGGCCGCCCTTTATTTATTATGACTATATCTGCGGCCGAATCAAATCGCATACATATAAGGTTTCCATATCGTATACTTAGTATACAGGTTTGAGCATAGCCATAATCCCGGCCGGGGACTACAACTTATTGCAATACTGTACCTTATCTCCATCCGGCCATGTTGGCACACTCCTTGCCTTTTACTATGACAGAACGAACAAACAAAAACAGGGAGGAACAATGATAGCAAGACAAGAAAACGGCAAAGAAACAAAAAAACAAAACACTCATTTGAGGAGGAGTACCATGAATGCCACGAAGTTAACCATGATCGTCTTTTCGGCGACCGCCATTCTTTTGGGCGGATGCTCCAGGGACAATCGCGTCACGGGACCGGGTAATGTTGAAAATTCGGAAATCAACGCCGATCTCACCACCACGGTCGAGACTGAAAACCATGCCGCCAGGATTGCCGTAAGATCCGAAGAGCAAAAAATCGAACGTATGGGTTTTGCGGCGACTGTCAAAAAATCCGAAGTTGAAGGTGGTTGCTGGTATCTGGAAACCGTAAGGTTTACCAGATATACACCTTACTTCGAGGAAAGCGCTCCCGGACTCCGCGTCGGGCTAAAGCTTGAGGTCTACGGCTACGTTGATGAGAACATGAATTCCTATTGCATGATCGGGCAGGTTTTCCGTATTGAAAAGTACAAGATCCTTTCCAGAGATGAATACGAGCCGACTTTCGACTTCCATATGAGAAACGCCGACGAGGACGCCGCCAGATCAACCATGCCGGATGCGGATATATATGCTCCCGCCAGCATAGATGCGGAACCTAAGGACGCTAAGACTACCTTAAAGGGTTATTTTTTCCGTAATGATGAGGGATGTATCTATATCTCGGATGGTAAAGAAATTATCGTCGAACTGCATTTTATGCAGAAGAAACTTCCCGTTATTCCCAACGGTAGAATGATCGCCGTAGAAGGCGAATACAGCCTTCTGGCTTGGTCTCCTTGCCAGCTGGCGCCGCTTTTTTATGTCGAAAGTCTCCACTTATTGGACGGTAGCGATTTGGTAGCGAAAGATGGCAGCGCGGGAAAGTAACGGGCAGTAATTCGGGGGGGATATGGGCGGCCGATGAGGCCGCCTTATCCCTCCGGAAAACGCAGCCGGTACTTCAAGAAGAAAGGGATTAAGATGGAAACTCAATTCATTTATCTCAAGGAAGACGCGAAATTCTGGATCGTATCTTCCGTCGTGGGTCTGGCGATTCTTATCCTGGTGTTCCTTTCCGGCACAGCAAACAATAATCATGCAGGCATCGGAGATGTAAACGCGGGAGAAATCAAATATTACTCAAAAATACTGGGAGTCGTTCCCGCGGAAGATCGTTGGCCCGGCGACATCTTCAGGGTTGACATACAGAGATGGAATAAGTGGCAAAGGGGTGGTACAGCCTATGCGGCTAATATCAGATGATATTTTATTCAGCACCCGATTTTGCCAGAGCGCCGGGATTATCGTCCCGGCGTTTTTTTCCCGAACATGCACGTAGATATTTCTTCGCGATAACGCTAAATCAGTAATAGATATTGATTTTATTCTTATCCATTGCTATTTTAATATCAGATTTTGATATTTCAAATTCGCTTCCTTTTTAACTGAATGCCGGCTCATACCGTCCGAGCCGACCGGAGAGAAGATGAAAAAAGAGAATTCTGGTGATTCCCTTTTTATAGGGATAGAAATATTTCAATACAAAATCCTTGAAAAGCTCGGCTCCGGCGGTATGGGCGAGGTTTACCTGGCGGAGGATACAAAACTTAACCGCCGGGTGGCGCTGAAATTTCTGCCGGTTCACCTTTCATCCGATAAGGCTCTCAATGCCAGGTTCATAAATGAAGCCCGCGCCGCCGCCAGGCTGAATCATCCCAACATTGTTACCATATTCGAGGTAAACGAATATGAAAGCAGGCCATTTTTCGTAATGGAATATGTCGAGGGTAAATCTCTTACGGAGATTATCGGGGTCGATGGTTTGCCGTATGACCAGGTCATCGATATAACTCTCCAGATATGCGAAGGGTCGAAAGAAGCGCACCATGCCGGGATTACACATCGGGATATTAAACCTTCGAATATCATAATAGATAAAAAGGGGCGCTGCAGAATACTCGACTTCGGCCTGGCCGCGGTTCAATCGGAAGATAGACTGACCAAAACCGGATCGCTGCTTGGAACAGTTGAGTATATGTCTCCGGAACAGGTCAGGGGCGAAAAGGTAGATCACCGCTCGGACATATTCTCGCTGGGAGTTTTGCTGTATGAAATGCTGACGGGAAAGCTGCCATTCAAGGGCGATTATATGGCCGGGGTGGTTTATTCTATCATCAATGAAATTCCTGAAATGCTGGACAGGCATAGACCGGATATTTCCGGTGAGTTTCAGAAAATTGTCGACGGCGCCCTGGAGAAGGATCTGGAGATACGATATCAGCAAATCGACGATTTAATGACAGATCTAAAAAAATGCCAAAGCGGGCAGGTACTGGAAACGCCGTTGAAGCATTATCCTTCCATCGCCGTACTGCCCTTCAGGGATATGAGCCAGCAGAAGGACCAGGAATACTTATGCGACGGTGTAGCCGAGGATATTATCAATGCCCTGACGCACCTGGAAGGATTACGGGTGGTAGCGCGCACGTCGGCGTTCTCTTACAGGGGTAGGGATATTGATATCAGGGAGATCGGCAGGAAACTAAACGTGCAGTCGTTGCTTGAAGGGAGCATTCAAAAAACAGGCGACAGGTTGCGGATTACGGCACAGTTAATTAACGTGTCCGACGGTTATCATATCTGGTCGGAAAAGTACGATCGCAGGCTCGAGGACGTTTTCGCCATCCAGGATGAGATCTCCCTGAATATTGTAGACAGGCTCAAAGTCAGATTACTGGGAGAAGAAAGAGCGAAGCTGGTCAAGCGCGGTACCTCAAACCAGGAAGCTTATATGCTCTACCTGAAAGGCCGCTACTTCTGGAACAGGCGCTACGAAGGCGGGTTGCAGAAAGCCATAGAACATTTCCAGCAGGCGATTGGAAAGGATCCCGGTTTCGCTCTGGCCTATTCGGGTCTGGCCGATGGTTTTGCCATGCTGGGAACTTATAGTTTTCTTCCGCCGAAAAAGGCTTTTACGATGGCGAAAAACGCTGCTTTGAAAGCGCTTGAAATAGACGATTCCCTGCCCGAAGCGGTAACCTCACTGGCCTACGTCAATATGTTCTACGATTGGGATTGGGAGGCGGCCGAATGCGGATATAAACGAGCTATCGAGCTCGATCCTTACTATGCCAGCGCCCATGAATGGTATGGCATGTTACTGGCGATCACTGGCCGGTACGACGAATCAATTGTCGAAATGAGCAAAGCCAGGGATCTTGATCCCCTGGGGCTAATTATAAACGCGATGTTGGGGTGGACCTACCAATGCCTTGAGCAATACGATGATGCGATAGAACAATATCAGAAAACGATTGAAATGGACCCTAATTTCACGCTGGCATACTTTTTCTGCGCCGTGGCTTATATTAGAAAATCGATGTATGAAGAGGCTATTATAGCCAGTCGAAAGTTCGTCGATCTGACAGGAGGAAGCCAATCGGCAATGGGTGTTCTGGGATTTTCCTATGCTTCGTCGGGAGACAGCGTTAAGGCGCATGAGATACTGGATCGGTTGAAAGGGCTATCCGTGAAAATGCACGTATCGCCTTTTTATACCGGTCTGATCCACGGGGAGCTGAATGAAAATGATACGGCATTCGAGCACCTTGAAAAGGCGTGCGAGGACAGGGAGCCTTTCCTGGTGCTGATTAGGTGCTGGCACCTTATAGAAAACCTTCGATCGGACGAAAGATATTACCAGCTGTTGAAAAAGATAGGCCTGGATAAATGATCGGTGAAACCGTATATCAATATGAAATTCTCGAAAAGCTAGGATCCGGCGGTATGGGCGAGGTTTACCTGGCGGAGGATACCAGGCTTAACCGTCAAGTAGCCCTGAAGTTTCTGCCAATCCATCTTTCATCCGATAAGGCTCTCAATACCAGATTCATAAATGAGGCACAGGCCGCGGCCAAGTTGAACCATCCTAATATTATTACCATATTTGAGGTAAACGAGTACGAAGACAGGCCCTTCTTTGTCATGGAGTATGTTGAGGGCAATCCTCTATCAGATGTAATAGAAAAAGACGGTCTACCCTCCGATCAGGCAGTTGATATAATCCTACAAATAGGTGAGGGCTTGAAAGCAGCTCACAAGGCCGGTATCGTTCATCGGGATATCAAGCCATCTAATATAATTATCGATGAAAGCGGACGCTGTAGAATCCTCGACTTCGGCCTGGCCGCGGTTCAATCGGAAGATAGACTGACCAAAACCGGATCGCTGCTTGGAACTGTGGAGTATATGTCGCCGGAGCAGGTCAGAGGAGAAAAGGTAGACCATCGTTCAGATATATTCTCGCTGGGGATTTTGCTTTACGAAATGCTGACCGGAAAATTGCCGTTCAAGGGCGACTACGTAGCCGGTATTGTCTATTCCATCATCAATGAATCTCCGAAACCTCTGTCCGCATGCAATCCGGAACTATCCAATGATTTTCAGATAATTATCGATAAGGCATTGAAAAAAGATCCGGAGTCGCGTTACCAGAATGTAGACGATCTTCAGGCCGACCTGAAGAAACTGAAGGCGGAACAAGAAACCGTAGCTATACATCAACCCCTGACTAATGCAAAACCAATAAAGAGGTTACTTATTCCGACAGCCGTATTATCAGTTGTTATTTTGCTGTTTCTCATCTTCAAACCCTGGAGAATCGTGGTGGAACCTGATCAGCAGGCCATCGCCGCTGAAAACCGCCTGGCGGTTATGTATTTTGATAACCTTGCGGACCCGGAAGATTCGGAAAGGCTCGGAGATATCGCCACCAATCTTCTGATTGCCGATCTGTCGGAATCACGATTCCTGAATGTAGTCTCTAGTCAAAGATTGTATGATATCCTCAAAAACATAGGCAGAGAGGGTGAGAAAAAGATAGACAAAGATGTGGCTTCGCAAGTCGCTGAGAAAGCTAAAGCCAGATGGATGCTTCTCGGAAATATTCTGAAGGTGAAACCTCAAATTTTGCTTACTGCACAGATTATTGAAGTATCATCCGGCAACGCCATAGCATCACAGCGAATTGCAGGAGAAACAGAGGATGATATTTTTTCACTTGTGGATAAGCTGACAATTGAAATCAAGGAAGATCTATCGTTACCTGCAGCAGCTCATAAAGAACCGGATCCGCCGGTAGCCGATGTTACTACAAATTCACAAGATGCTTATAAACATTATATTGAGGGACTTGATTTCCATTATAAAGCGTATTACAGGGAAGCAAGAGCGAGTTTTAAAAAAGCGCTGGAGTATGATTCTACATTTGCTATGGCGTATTGCAGATTACGCAGATACATCACTTCGAATCTACCAGAGCGCAAGAGGCTGATGGCTAAGGCTGTGAAATACTCGGATAAGGCAACTTGGAGGGAAAAATTATGGATAAAAAGCGAAGAGTTATGGGCATCAGGGAATCACGATCGGGCTAACCAGGAATTACGGAAAATAATAGATCGCTATCCCGAAGATAAAGAGGCCTATCTTGAGTTGGGTTCTAACTATCGTTTACTTAATAAACCCTTGGAGGCGATCGATAATCTTAAAACAGCCATTGAGATAGACCCTCAATACAAAAATCCGTATAACCAGCTTGCCTATACCTACGATAAAATGGGTGATTTTGAGAAATCTATCTGGGCCATAAATAAATATATATCCCTTGTTCCTGACGAGGCCAATCCTTATGACACCAGGGGAGATATTTACAGGCATAATGGAGAATTGGATAAAGCGATTGAATCTTATAAAAAGGCCCTGGAGATAAAACCGGATTTCTATATGCCTTTGCGGAAATTAAGCAATATATATATAGTGCAACGTAAGTATGCTTCCGCCGAGAGTCTTTATCTGCGGCTTTGCTCGGATAAGGAAAAATATACTCGATCCGAAGGAAGGACTCGTTTAGCGTATATACCGCTTTACCAGGGGAAATTCGATGAAGCTCTCGAGGTTTTAGACGACGGTATCGGCGCAGACAAATTAGACCATTATGAAGGTACTATTAATGCGGAAAAATATGCGCTAAAGGCCCTCATCTTCAGGGAAAAGAATAATATGAATTTAGCCCTTCAGGAGGTTAAAGAGGCCACGGAAATATCCCGAAAGGCCAGGCCATATGCTAGAATCGGCTGGATGTTCTATTATGCCGAACTTCTCGCGGAAAATAATGATTTTGTAAGGGCAGAAGAAGTTGCCGAGGCTTTAAGAAAGAACATAGAGGAAAAACAACCGTCTACAATGTTCTTTTATTGGTACGCTGCTGGATGTATCGAGTTTTCAAAAGGTAATCTGGATGCGGCTCAAGCTCATTTTGAGAAAGTGGCTGAAGCAACAACAAGATTTTATATGCGCTATAAGCTCGGCCTAACCTATCTTGAGAAAGGCAATCTCCAAAAGGCGGTCGAGATATTTGAAGAAGAACTTTCGAAATATACAAGTTACAGACCATTTTGGGCGATCAGAGCTGTGAAAGTGTATTACTACCTGGGTGTCGCCTACGAAAAATCGGGCTGGACAAACAAAGCCATCGAGCAATACGAGGAATTCCTGGATATCTGGAAGGACGCCGACCCTGGAATCGAGGAGATAGATGACGCCAGGGCTCGGCTGGCAAGGCTAAAACAGGGGACATAAGTTCGCTATGATCGGTGAAACCATCTATCAATATAAAATACTTGAGAAAATCGGCTCCGGCGGTATGAACGCGACCGACCGTGCTGAAAAATACGGCAATTAAACAACTGAAAAAGTATGAGTGATCTTGCGATTAAGATAGATGAAGCGACTCTCGAGCAACGGCCGGTTTTGAAACGGCTTATGCAACTTTATCTTTATGAATTCAGCGAGTTCGATAATAGCGATATCAACAACGATGGACTCTACGAATACGAATATTTCGATCATTACTGGATTGAGAAAGACAGGTTTCCTTTTTTATTTTATGTCGACGGTAAGATCGCGGGATTTGTTCTGGTCAACTCACATTCTCATGATAATAAAGAGAGAAATACCAAATCGATTGCAGAATTTTTTGTTATGCCCAAGTACAGAAAGAAAAATATCGGTAAAAATGTCGCTTTCCACATCTTCGATATGTTCCCGGGGAACTGGCAGGTCTGCGAAATGGAGAGCAATATAACCGCTCAAAAATTCTGGCGGAAGGTAATTGCCGAATACACCAATGACAATTTTAACGAAGTATTTCTGGACAATGATTCCTGGCGGGGTCCAATGCAAACCTTTAATAACAGCGAAAGTTCTTAAATAAATGGTTTCCGAAAAGAGTCCATTTTTTTTGATATGGAGAGATAAATGATTCAAGAAATCGAAGAGAAAAAATTTCTTGACCAATTCTATAATTTGATGGCTGAAGTTGAATGCGGTCCCCATTTTGATTCAAACAATCCACTTCATCATGAATGGTTAAGACGGCGGATATCCCGTTACTATTATCGCGGTACAAAATTCTTTGCGTACTACCTTGAGGATGATACCCCGGTCGGTTTTGCCGGGTTGTTGGCGGAAGAGCCGCTCGATAAGGTTGAAATTTTCGGTAAAATGACGGAACTTCTGGATATTGGTGTTTTTCCTTCATTTAGAGGTAAAGGATACGGTAAAAAGTTATTGAAACACGTCGAAGATTACTCTTTCTCATTCGGCGCTTACTGTATTTATACGGCAACTTACGCAAGGAGCTATGATACAATCGCCTTTTACGGCAGAAACGGATTTGTACCGGTAGCCACTTTACCGGATACTCATGGGCCTGGAGATGATGGCAATGTATACATGAGAAAGATTTTAGTAGGGAATGAAACATGATTCTAATATTATTCGTCACACATAAAGACTGAATTAATCGGAGCTTTGTAATTTAGTATGCGCAAAACGGATAAGAAAATGATCGGTGAAACCATTTATCAATATAAAATACTTGAGAAAATCGGCTCCGGCGGTATGGGAGTGGTCTACCTGGCGGAGGATACCAGGCTCAACCGCCAGGTAGCGCTGAAATTTCTACCCGATCAATATATATCCGATGAGAATTTCAAAGTCCGTTTCATGCGGGAAGCCCAGGCTGCGGCGAAATTGAACCACCCCAATATCATTACCATATATGAGGTGAACGAATATAACGGCCATCCCTTTATCGCCATGGAACTTGCGGAGGGAAAATCTCTTGAGGAGATAATAAAAGGCGGCGAGCTTCCCACTCCTAAAATCATAGATATATCCTTTCAGTTATGCGAGGGTTTGAAAGAGGCCCACAAGGCCGGAATCGTCCACCGGGATATAAAACCGGCCAACATTATCATAAATAAGAACGAACGCTGTAAAATTCTCGATTTTGGGCTGGCGGCGATTCAATCGGATGAAAGGCTCACCGGGACCAGGTCGTTTCTCGGCACCGTGGAATACATGTCTCCGGAACAGGTCAGGGGCGAAAAGGTAGATCATCGTTCGGATATTTTCTCGCTGGGGGTCATGCTGTATGAAATGATAACCGGGCAATTACCGTTCAAAGGCGATTACGTGGCCGGAGTAATTTATTCCATCATCAACGAGATTCCGGAAATGCTGGATAAGCATAGATCGGCTCTACCCGGTGAGTTCCAGTCAATCATCGATAGAACCCTGGAGAAAGACCGGGGGATGCGTTACCAGAACGTTGAGGATCTTCTGACCGATCTGCGAAAACTGAGAAGCGGATTGGGTTTCGATTCATCAACCGCCGGTCCTCCGTCAATTGCCGTTCTCCCCTTCAGGGATATGAGCTCGCAACAGGACCAGGAATATTTTTGCGACGGTATAGCGGAAGAGGTAATAAACGCGCTGGCGCAAATCGAAAACATACGTATTGTCGCCCGCACTTCGTCCTTCGCTTTCAAAGGGCAGGATACTGATATACGCGAAATCGGAAGAAAGCTCAAGGTCATGTCCATCCTTGAGGGAAGCGTCAGGAAAGCGGGCGAACGAATGCGAATCACCGCCCAGCTGATAAACGTTTCCGACGGTTACCATCTCTGGTCGGAACGTTACGACTGCAATTTTGACGATGTTTTCGCAATTCAGGATCAAATCTCCCTTTCCATCGTGGATAATTTGAAGGTTAAGCTTCTGGGGGGAGAAAAGGCCAGACTTGTCAAAAGATACGTGGTCGAGCCGGAAGCATATAAGGAATTCCTCACCGGTATCCATTTCTTAAGAAAAGTATCGGAGCAAAATCTCTACAGGTCAATTGACTGCTTTAACAAAGCGCTCGAGAAATATCCGAATTATTCCCAGGCTTACGCGGGAATATCATCCGCTTATATTTATCTCGGTTTCACCGATTACGCTCCGCCGATGGAGGTATTTCCCAAAGCAAAAACGATGGCCCTCAAAGCGATTGAATGCGAGCCGGATGCGGGTGAGGGCCATACCTGCATGGGATTTATAAAAATTTATTATGAATGGGACTGGGAAGGCGCCCGCCGAGAATTCGAAAAATCACTGGAATTGCAGCCCAATTTCATCACTGCCCATTCAGGTTACGCTTGTTATTTTATGGCCGTCGGAGATTTGGACGAGGCTATTAAACATGGTAAAAAAGCGGTGGAAATGGATCCCCTGGGATTGCCCTCCAATATGTATCTCGGATTATATTATTTAAGAGCCGGCCGGCTCGACCTGGCCAGGGAACAAATTAAAAGGGTTATTGATATCGAGCCCAATGTCCCGCAACATCACTGGTTGTTGGGACAAACATTTATTCTTGAATCTAAATTTGACGAAGGTATTGGTATAATTCAAAAGGCGGTTGAAATGTCAAATAACAACACCTTGATACTGGGGGGATTGGGCTGGGCGTATGGTGTTGCTGGCCGGGCGGAGGAAGCCTACAAGATAATCAATACATTCAAAGCCAAAGCCGAAAGGGAATATATTAGGCCATTTTATATTGCCAAAATTTATTCCGCTCTCGGGGAAAACGGCCTGGCCTTCGAATGGCTTGATAAAGCCTACGATGAGCATGATATATCGTTATTCGGAATCTACAGCGACGAGACCTTGAGTAATATCCGCTCCGATCCCAGGTTTGAGAAGCTTTTAAAGAAGATGAGGTTAATATAGTCATGGGTAAAAAAATCCTGTACATCAGTGGCTCCGTAGGGCTGGGACATGTCACCAGGGATCTGGCGGTGGCGAAGGAACTCCGAAAACAGGTTCCCGATGTCGATATATCCTGGATGGCGGCGCATCCCGCCTCGCAGATATTGAAGGACGCAGGCGAAAAACTGCTTCCCGAATCGGATTCCTGGATCAATTACACCGCCGTCGCAGAAAAATTCGCCAAAGGCGGCAGCTTCAATTTGATAACGTGGCTTTTTCGGCTGAGAAAAGACTGGGAGAGCAACGTCGAAACATTCAAAAAAGTACTGCAGGATAATCAATTCGACCTTATAGTCGGCGATGAGACATACGAGATATCAATCGCGATTAAGAAAAATCCGCAAATTAAAAATATTCCTTATGCCGTTATTTATGATTTTATCGGAATGAAAGCGATGTCAAAAAATCCTCTTGAAATTCTGGGAGTCTATCTATGGAATAAAAAATGGGTGGAGGGCTCAAAGCAGGAGCCGTTCCCCATAGAACTGACCATTTTTGACGGTGTACCGGAGGATGTTCCCGATAAGAAGCTCGGGTTTTTATTACCCAATATCAGGGATTTCGCCAAAGCCAGATGCGAATTCGTAGGTTACATCATTAATGCGACACTGGAAGAATTGCAGGATCATGCCAATATTCGCGGAAAACTGGGTTATGGCCCCGGGCCTCTGGTAATTTGTTCCATTGGGGGTACCGCAATCGGTAAAAAGCTTCTTGAACTTTGCGTTGAAGCTTTTCCTATTGTAAAGGAAAAAATCCCGGATTTGAAAATGCTTTTAGTTTGCGGTCCTCGTTTAGACCCCCGATCGTTGAATGTCCATCAGGGAATAATTACCAGGGGTTATATTCCCAATCTCGTTGAGCATTTCGCCGCCTGCGACCTGGCAATTGTCCAGGCGGGCGGAACATCGACCCTGGAATTGACGGCGCTGGGACGACCGTTTCTATATTTTCCTCTGGAGCAGCATTGCGAACAGCAGGTTCATGTGGCAGGCCGATTGGCGCGGCATAAGGCCGGAGTAAAAATGTCTTTTTCGAAAACAACGCCCAATTCGCTGGCCGATAAAATCCTCTCCAATATCGGGGCGAAAGTCAATCCCGAGCCTATCCCTGTAAATGGCGCGCAGCTTGCCGCGGAAAAAATCAAACGGTTATTGAGTTAGCACCTATCTAATTGTCATAACATATAGAAATGGTATCTCCCTAATCATCTCTCAAACTCTGATTGATCTTTTAGTTTTTTAATATTTACGCAATCGTCCTCCGTAGCATCCTCGATATATACCCATTTGGTGGATAGCTGTTAAACGCAAAGAATATAATAGGGAAACAGTTCCCGTCATATAATCTATTATTCACAAACATCCTGCGGAGATCGGTCAGCTCCCTCAATTCCGGCATATCTTAAGCCATCCTATCTCATTGGATAAGGAAATGAATGAGACAAAAACGCGCGATACGGTATTCTCGAGGGAGGCCACCGGATTTCCCGGTATTTTTATTTTCTGAATCTCTCGCATATTTATCTCGCAGTATACTCTTCGATCCTGATACCGCCGGGGCCAATGCTTTTGTAAGTTGCTTTGGTCATCAGGTTAAGAGGACCTAAGCACTTCGAGCATGCGTGAGGCCAACGGGACCTACTGCGGAACGGACCGGATCGAAGACTGTCATTATTTCGCCACCGCTGAAGTCTCCAAAGGTAAGTTGCCTCCTGTTTAGCCTATCTGCGTTTTACTCTCCGCTGTCGCCTCATGGCAGGAATTTGCCTGAAAACAATGTTCCCCATCAGGCAATTCTGGACAGTTGATGGGCTTTTGTTAAGAGACGGTCTCGATCAGTTTTCCGTAAAGGAGAGGAGTGTTTATGGCGGGCAGTAAAGACCGGAATCCGGAATCTTTTGATCCGGAGATCCGGCGGCGTGATAATCCGGAAACGGACTTTGCCCTACTGATCTTTCGATTTTAAAATCAAGCCGGGCGGCGGACAATCCTGACATGGCAGCAGGATCGGCCCCCCCTTGAAATAGCCGACAAGATAGGTGACATCCAGGCCGTTAAATGAGCAGCTGTTATTGACGTCCCCTGCGACGTACCAGCTGTTTCCCGCAGTGCACTGACATATATATGGCGGCGAACTTCCGCCTTTGAAATAATTCACCATGTAAATAACATCAAGCCCGTTTGTCCCTCCCGAATTATTGATATCGCCCGCAACATAGTCGCAATCGGAGGAGCTGCTGAATATCGTAAAAGGACCGTCGGACAGATCCTCGGCGGAGTTGGACGCGTAGTCATATGCGATAATCTTGATAAAAGCGTTGTCAGTGGTATCGTCGGGAATATTCCATAAATATAAACCGTCGTCGCTCTCTCCGGAGGAGACTAAATTATAAGGACCTCCCGTTCCATTCGATGAAAAGAAGATATCGATAGAAGTGACCCCCAAGTTATCGGTGGCGTTCCATAATATCGTCTGGACAGAATATGAAGCCCAATTCTCCCCCCCGTTGGGAGAGATAACCGTTACGGATGGAGGTACCGTATCGGGTCCCGCGCTCGGAAGCATAACATCGATTACCGTATCCGACAGAATCGGCAGATCATTTAGAATCACCGAATCAAGAATTCCCGGAAGCGAATCCGGTCTGTAAATGATGTCGTATGTATCAGGGGAGATGATTACATCGTATAAACCGGCCATATCGGTCTTATTACCGGGGGCGAAAACAGGAACGCCGCCCGGACTGACATATGCGTTAATCGAGACATAGGGGACTCCGCTTCCTGTCGAATCCGTAACGGTCCCGCTTACATACATGCCGGTGTCAACGACTACGGTGATAACCGTATCGCTATAGAATGCGAAATTCTCCAGGAACACCGATGACAGCCTGAGGCTGTCAGGCGGTTCTATTTCGATATTGAAATTTCCATGCGGAATAACCATCTGGAAAAATCCGGATTGGTTGGTGTTATCGTTGGGAGTGAATATTTTAAGCCCCGTGGAATATTCGAATACATCCAGGTCGACCCCGGGAACTCCCGAACTCCCTGACTTCTCGACATTACCCGAAAGGATGCTTCCCGAGATGAGGTTGAAGTTCAATATGATATTGCCGTCTACCACCACACCATACGCTATATCTGGCACAATTCGGTTGCCGATCTGGGGAATAATACTGATATCGAAAGTCCCGGGCGGGACCACGATCCGATATTCTCCCAGTCCGTTTGTGTTATCGTTTAGAGTATAAATCCTCTCGCCCGTGAAACTATCATCGGCGTCGATATCGGCATTTACCACGGGGCCGTTTGGCCCCGTTACCGTACCCTGAACATAATAACCGCCTTCGAGGACAACATCTATAACTGTATCAGCGACGATTCCGACGTTAAATAGCTGAACGGGAACATACGGCTGCCCGGCGATTGGCCTGTACACAATTCTGTAGACTCCTGCCGGAACCAGGACATCATAATACCCCGAGGAGTCGGTGTCATCGCCGGTAGTCGGTATAAGCGTATCCGCAACCTGATCATAGAAATTCAGGTCTATCTCCGGAAGCCCGTTCCCGAGAGTATCTGTGACAAGGCCCTCCACATAATAGTGATCCTCTGGAAACAGCCTAACATCCAGAATCGTATCGCCCAGGATCGTGAAATCGAGGATCATTCTGGACCGTAGATTCAATGTCGGGTGAGGCGTAAAGCCGATATCATAGGTTGCTGATGGAAGCCCGCTGATTGAATAAATTCCTGAACCGTCAGTGGTATCGAATGCGTTTCCGACGGGATTGCCATTATAATAAACCTGCACAGCGACCAATCCGACCGGAATAGTGTCGATATCGGTGACGGTGCCGGAAAGAGTGAAGGCCCCGGCCGAGCCGGAGCATATCAAAATCAAAAACGTTATTGAAATAGATAATGCTGAAATTGTCCCTTTGCTTTTCGCCGCTGACATATAAAACTCCCGATGCTACTTTATTAAAAGCATTTTCCTGGTTTTTTCTCCAAAAGAAGAGCTGATTTTATAAAAGTATACTCCACTTGAAACTCTATTTTCGCGGTTGTCGGTTCCATCCCAGACGGTGGAATGTTCACCGATATTTACATTCCCCGGCTCAAATGATCTAATCTTCTGACCCAGGCTATTATATATCGAAATTTCAATGCGGCTCTCCTCAAATAAGAAATAATGAATTGCCGTGGAGTTGTTAAAGGGATTGGGAAAATTCTGCCTAAGGAGAAAACGATCCGGAAATGGTCCTGGCCGGGTCCTCAGTATGAAAACCAAAGACGTATCCGAATCTATTTCGAGATCGGTCTGATCATATGGAATAAAGTTGGATCCATCGGGCATAATCATTTCGATAGAATATGTTTCCGATAAAAGCGAAACCTGAGTAGTCCCGAAATAATCTGTTAAATTATGCGGCGTAAAGAGCTCCGCGCCGGTACCGGATATAGTGAAATCAAACCTGACATCTTCCACCGGCGTGCCGTTGATATCGTCATAAACGACGGCGGAAAAGATATAGCCGCTGTCCAGAACCACATCCTCCCAGACGGTGTCCGCCTCGAACGTCACATCGTCTATTTTTAAGGCCACCATCCTGTTACCTCTCGGTGGAATAAAGGCAAAATCATAAGTCCCCAGGGGAACATCCAGATCGTAAAATCCCA
The DNA here is from genome assembly GCA_020344055.1 of Candidatus Zixiibacteriota bacterium. GTDB lineage: Bacteria > Zixibacteria > MSB-5A5 > UBA10806 > UBA10806. The sequence continues at coordinate 498,871 of CP070813.1, forward strand.
GGGTATCTGTATGATTATCGGAAGACAACAGCATATTTCCAGTGATTTGTTCGATGATATTGACTTCGATATCGGGGAGGCCGTTTCCCGCCCTATCTTTTACCATACCCTGAAGATTTACCCTGTCTATCTCCCCCAGTCTGATATAGAGCGTGGTGTCGCTCGAAATGACAACGTTATCCAGAAACGCCCTGTCCAGCAGAGTCCCCGGCGGAGGTTGAGCGCGAACCGCATAGGTATCGGGGAGAACAGCAAAAGAAGCCATTCCCAGACTGTCGGTTTCGTCATAAGGCGTAAATATCTTTTCGTCCGTTCGCTCCAGGATAAAATCGATATCCGCACCGGGCACTGGGTTTTCCAGGGAATCGGTGACGACAGCGGTAAATATAAATCCCGATTGCAGCGTCTGATCATATGGCGTATCTCCCGCGATGGCGAAGCTGTCGATGGCGACGCCGACATAACGGCTTCCGCGAGGCGGCTCGAACCGGAGTACGAAAAGGCCGGTGTCCACCGCCACTGTATAAAATCCGGTGGAATCCGTTTTGCCGTTGGCCACATATATTTTTCGACCTGTTATCTGGTCCCGAAGATCGATACTTATGCTGTCTATACCCTGACCTGTTGTATCAGTTACCGTACCATAGAGCAGAGATCCTTCCTCAAGGATAACATCAAAGGCGGTATCGGCATGAACGTCAAGAGTATCTAATTGCAGACCCTTCCAGCGGCTTCCCCGCGGCGGTTCGAATCGCAGACGGTAAAAATCGGGAGGAACCACAATCCAGAATTCGCCCGTAAGGCTGTCGGAGTTATCGTCGGGGGTATAAATCCTTTGGCCTGTAGAAAGCCTGTCGGCGTCGAGATCAACGCCCCCGATCGGATTATCAAACCGGTCTTTTACAGTGCCCGATATTATTTCCCCGAAATTTAAAACGACATTTATTTCAATGGGCGATCCGTCGGATAAATCGACATCAAAGATCTGATGCCCGAGGAGGTTGGAATTCGGATACGGGGCATATGAAATGTGATATATCCCGGGCAGGACACAAACAGTGTAAAAACCGTTCGGGTCGGTGTTATCGCCGGGAGTATATATTCTCTGTCCCGTGATAGCGTCATCGAAATCCAGGTCGGCGTCGGCCACCGGGTTCCCATTGGGATCGGTAACGAAGCCCGATACGCACGGAATCTGCCCGTATGCACCTGCTATAAGCATAAGATTCGCCAATATATTAATTGATACTTTAAGGAATAATCTCATCGCCTTTCCGGGCCGCTAAAGATCGATCTTTATGTTAATCTCATTCAAAAACGCCTTTTCCAGACGCGGAGCGAAAGCCTGACCGGGATTGAAAATCGCAAAAATCCAGGAAAAGTTTAATCGTTTCCAGATATCCACTACGGCTATTACCAGGTCCAGCTCCCACCCGATATCGTCGCTTACGTTGTTGGGACGCGCCGGCGGGTCGACCAATTCGCCGCGAAGCTTGTCGTCGAGATGGTCTTGCCTGTATTTATGATATATCATTTCCGCGGAAATATTCCCATGAGGTTTTATTCCCGCTCCAAACGTCGTTATTATAAGGTTGCTCAACTCCGGGTCCAGGAGTTCTCCATAATATTTGATCGTCTTATATCCCGCTAAATAATCGGTGTTATCTTCATAGCCGGTCTGGCGGAATTGGTTGGAAACAGCGTCTCCGCCGGTCTTATCTCCCGTCCCCACCGCATAAGCGACGGTTAACGAGGGTGAAAATTTGATTTCTTGAGGAGCCACGGTAAGGCCTATATCTATCGCAGCCGCGTCCAGGTTCTCGCCTTTATCTTCGCCGGACAGCAAAGATCCCTCGGCCCACAGCCTTAGATAGGGGGTCACGTCTCCGTAATATCGAGCCCCGTACCATATCGGTTCGCGGTTTCGCGTCTCGTCGCTGTCTTTTCTCAGGAAAATATATAAATCGAATAGATTCTCTCTATGAGGGAACCAGCGAACCTGCCAGAAAAAGTCCGTCCAGGTTTCGTACTTGTCCTTGATAGGGAAAACGCCGCTTATGTACGCGGCGCTAAAAATTAGTTTATCAACTCCGTAATAATAACCCCTGATGGCGTCCAGGTATTCGTCGAATAGCCATTCCCGGCGCTCGTCGAAATCCTGTCTGCCGACCTGCAGGGCAAATCCCCTGTTCCCGATATTTCTCGCCAGAAGATAAAACTGCGTTATGTCGGCCTTCAGGTTGTCTGCCGGGGGATTACGTCTCTCGTCATTGATGTAATATTTTTTTTTCAATCTTAACTGCAGGAACGATTGAAAATGCCTATCGAAATTACCGATGGCCTCCAGGCGTATCTCGGGTTCGGTATCGCTGTTGTTCGAATCGAAATTCTCGGAAAGATCGAATTCCGTGTTGTTCCTGGCGGTTTGCCTGTATTCAGCATAGGCTGTAATTTCATTGGAGATCTCAAATCCGCCGGCCTCATAGTATAATTTGGAGTATTTCAAATCGCCCCAGATATCGTCTTCCCTGTCCTCGAAAGAGCCCGCCGATTCGAGTATTTTGGTTTTTTCGATGAGAATTATTTTAAGCCCGTGGATTTCAATCGTATCAGGAGGGTCGCCGTCTATTAAAATCTTGGTGAGCGTTCCTTTAATCTTGTCGCTCTCTTTAACATCCTTTAATTTTATTTTGCTGGCTTCCCAGTATCCTCCTTCGCGAGGTTTGCAGCTTACTTCCACTCGCTGGCCGACTTTCAATGCTTTAAAATCATTCTCGGAATCGGAGAACTGGGTCTCATCGTCTATCTCAATCGGGATCCCATAAACCGTAATGAGCTCCCTTTCAGGATCAATCTCCTGTATTTCTCCCCTTAATTTGGGACGTCGTTCCTTGGGAAGCTCTTCGATCCTTTTGGCGATGAAAACAGAGTTCTCGGCGTCCCATTCCCCCTTTATTTCCAGGGCCGGGATTTTATTGAAATCCACCCGCATATAGGCCGGCTCACCGCCATAGACCATGGAAAAAATCAATGCCGTCAAAACCAGTGGATTGAGAAATTTATTTATCATAAGCACCTCCGGATAATTGTTTTCCGAGATCATCTAACGGTTGAGTTAAAAGTTCCGGCCCGATATGCCTCCATCGCGGACGCAATAAATACAGGGCGGATAGACGCAATAGGGCCGCCCTTATCCACCACATCGTCCTTTCCGGGAAATCGCGATCGGAATTGTCATAAGATTTGATAAAAGCATCTATTCCCCTATCGATATTTACGGCGCAATCCGGGTGCTGGATTCTTCTCAGGATTAAATGAGCTATAAAATTCCCCGCGTCGAGGGCCGGGTCTGCCAGGGCGGCGTTATCGCAATCCAGTAAAGCGGATCGATTTTCGGAGTATAAAAACTGTTTATCGAAGAAATCGCGATGCGACAACACGGTTTTTGAGGACCCTTCCGGGATCTCGCGTGAAAGGTCGCTAAATCTCGATTTAAAGCTGTCCGCGAATTCCGGATACATATTACTAATTAACTCCAGAAGCTTCCGAAGGTTTCCAAGCTCGTCGCTTATTGTGTAGATTTTCAAATCAACCGTATCTATACCATGAAGTTTCAGAAGTGCTCTCCCGCCCGCCGAACACCCCTGACTGAAAATAGCTTTATCCATTAAAAAATGCAATGACAATCCGGGAATGTCTTCCATGAAAATGGCCGTAAGTTCGCCGTCGCTTCGCAGAATTCGGGGGATAGTGATGCCATCAGGCGAATTATAATTGAAACCCTTCTTTTCCAGCTCGCTGAGTATCCTCACCGCTTTGTCAAAACGGGAGCTATGAAAAGCCTTAACCACTACCTTTTTCCGAGTGAAAGATCCATTTTGGGCGTTAACGGTATACCGTAAAACGCATCTCTTCTCCATGCGATATCCCAGGACTTCGCAGCCGGCCAATTCTACATCAGCGCCGAGAATCGCCCGCAGTGATCCGGAGATATCGGATTTCTTCCCAAACCGGGTGAGCCTTTTTAGCGACTTAAGCCGCGGATCGAATGGAAATATCGGGATTATCAAACGGACATCATCCAGTATGATGCAATCGTATCCGGAATTTCCAACATAATCTGGCCACGGTCCGCCAGGCGCGAGCAGATGACCGCAAAGAATCATCTTTTCGGTTCCGGGCGACCCGGATTTCCTCGGATACAACTCATATTGAATAGTAAGCCCGCCGTCTTTTCGGGGAAATACCCTTGTAACATACAATTTAGAGATCGAAATGTCTCTGCCGGAAATCTTCCCGAATTCACGCTGGAGCCGATCGCGCATTCTCCCTTCATCAATGATCAGTTCGAAGTTTTTATGAGGAGATTGAATTTTCATGATAGCAGAGACTGACATTGCCTCAATATCTGGGCCGTTTTTACGCGCCATCCCGGTTCGAGACCCCTGAAAGGATTAACCGCAAGCTGGTATAGCCCGAAAACGGTCCAGAATTTGATTCTGTTCTCGTCAAGTTTTTTGCCGATAGATTTTTCATAGGCGGAAAGGAATACGTTCTCAATGAGATCATCATTATTGATTTTGCCTTTGAGTCTTAATAACCTGATATGCGCGATAAAATTACCAAGATCCGCAGCCGGGTCGCCTAAATAGCAGCGGTCGAAATCGATTATTCCCACCCGCCTGCCTTTTATGATTACCTGGCCGGGGTAAAAATCGCCGTGGACGAATCCGGCAATATGCCCCGAGTATCTTTCAATCGAATTAAATAGATTGTCATGGATCAGTCCCGCGGTCTTTGAAAGATCGGGCGCGATTTCCGAGATCATTTCGTAGGAGGCTTCGGCGCTTTCAATCAACGCCGTGAGCGGAAGTATCGGCAAATTATCCAACTTCAGTCCGTGTAGCGAGGCAATGGCTCCTGCCGTTGAGGTTAAGGTTTCAATTTCATTGCCCTTTATGCGATCGACCAATGTTTTCCCCGCCAGCCTCTCCATGAGCAATATTCTGCGATCGGGGAGATATACTATGGGTTCCGGAATATTGAAACGCTCGTCTTTTAACGAAAATTGATATAACGATTTATGTATATCAAAAACCTTTTGGCCGCTATCATCGGCGTAGATTCTGGCGAAGACGCTAAATTTTTCTTTATACCCGATGGCATCTTTGGCCGCTTTGGAGTTGAAACGGATGACTGCACGCCGTTCCGGTTTGTATCGCATTATTCTAAATCTGAATTGTCTATCGGAAATCCTCCATTCCCTTTCGGAGTACTTTTCGTAGTGCTGATATAAAATTCTCTGGATTTTTTTGGGATTTTCGATTATTCTCAAACCGTCTATAACGGGATCATTGGGGAATAGATAAAGTATGGCGTTGTGTTCGGCAAGGAGCTTATAAGTGCCTATTCCGCAAAAATCCGCCCAGCGATGAATACGGTTTTTTTCTTCGGCCGCTGAGAAATCTTCTTTTGTATAAAGCTTTACGTAAACCGGGAGTTCCCTGACTCCGAAAGCCAGCTTACCATCAAACTTAATCCAGTATACGACGATACAATTCGTGCGCGGTTTATACCTTATGTAAGAAACTTCGCAGCTCGATATCGATGCTCCGATTTTTTTAAAATGCTCTGTGAGCAATTTTTGTATCATCCCGGCATCGAACATGGCGGGAAGACCGGGAAGATTTTTATCGGGAGGAATATCCAATTTAAAATTGTTTTTATCTAGCTGTTTTTTCATTGTAAGCGTTTCAAGAATTCATTTCGCCTTTTATCGGGTTTCCCGGCCATTCGGAATATCCTGTTCGGATTATCTCATGCGATACGAAACCGTAAAATTCGCCTTTTATATCCAGCAATTCTCCGGGATCGCCCTCTTCCACAAGCCGACCTTCACGTATAAAAATAGTCCAGTCGGCAAGCTCCAGGAAGTTCAAGCGGTGGGTGATGATACACAGGGTATGGTTTTCTTTCATAATGCGCAGGGCATTCTTGGCTTCCTTTTCGGCATGTATATCCAGACCCGTAGCGGGTTCATCGAATATCATCACCGGCGAGTTCCTTAATGTGGCTCGGGCGAAACTTATCCGCTGGCGTTGACCGCCGGATAGGGTGGCTCCTCCCTCTCCCACCAGGGTCTCGTAACCGTCAGGGAACTTTTTTATAAATTCGTCGGCGCCCGCCTTTTTTGCCGCGTTTTCAATTTCCTCCATTGTGGCCCGAGGCCTGCCAAATGCTATATTTTCCGCCAGCGTTGTTCGGAACAGGAAGGTGTCCTGCGTGAGGCTCGTAATCCGTTTGCGCAGACTCTTTACCCGGTATTCCGAAATATCCCGGCCATCCACGAATATTGTTCCCTTTTGCGGTTCGTATAATCTCAATAGCAATTTCGCAACCGTGGATTTGCCCGCGCCCGTAGGTCCTATAATAACGGTGGTCTTCCCGGGCGGTATAACGAGATTCAGACCTACCAGAACGGGGCTGCCCTCTACGTATGAGAAATGAACGTTTTCGAACCTGATATCGCCTTTTATCTTACCTGCCGATACGGCGTTTTCGCGGTCTTTTACCTCCGGTTCAATCTCGAGTATTTCCATAATCTTTTCGCCTCTAACGACCGCCTTGGCCGTGCGGGCCGAAAGATCCGCGACTTTTCTTATGGGTCTATAGATGCCTCGAAGATAGGAAATGAAAATTATAAGATCGCCGGGCGAGATGGTGCCGGCTAAGGCCTTACGGGCTCCCAGGAGAAGCACCAGCGCCATTCCAACCGCCGATATAATATCGACAACGCGGGCATATTTTGCCGCCAGCCTGGCGGCCCTGAGGCCGGCCCTGTAATCGCGACCGATAGATTTTCCAATTAGCTTATCACGCCTTTTCTCCTGGGCGAACGCTTTTACCTGGCTGATCCCGGAAAGAGTCTCTTCCATGGTCGCCACCATCCTGCCGTATTTTTCCCTCTGGCGGCTGGCGGCCGATTTTATCTCCCTGGAAAATCTGAACGCCGATATAACAAAAAATGGCATTACCGCTATTATGACCAGCGCGAGCTGCCAATCCAGAACGAAAACCACGGCGAGCATCCCGATAATTATCACAAACTGCCCCACCAGCCGGATCACGGTTTCCACCATGAGATCCTGCAGAAGATTTATGTCGCCCGTTAGACTTGTTATCAGCTCACCGGTTTCCCTGTAATCGTGATACGACTGAGGCAGCCTCTGAATATGCGAGAAAAGCTGCAAACGTATGGCCGCCGTTACCCCGTGTCCGGCGGTTTTGGCCAGAATGTTTTGAGAATATCCGAAGAAACCGTTTAATCCCGCGATCGCGAGTACCGCGCCGGCCGCGATTATGATAACCGTCCAGGGATCGGCGCTCATCAGCGGGGCAAATAAACTGCCGGATGAGTCATTCGAAGGCTGCAATATGTAATCGAAAACTATCTTCAAAGGCCAGGGACGGAGAAGGGTCATTATAGAAACGCCTAAAAGAGCCAGGGTGCTTAATAATAGCTTGATTTTAAAAGGCCCGAGGTGTTGACCGAAATGGGAATATATGCGCTTCAGACTCTTAATATTTATTCTTGGTAATCCGTAACGTATTTTCATATCCGATAATTTCTCTTTTCTAATTTTCTGATGGCATCGAGAATCTTATCGGCTCGCTGGCTCCAGGTGTGCCTGGTTCGGGCCTCTATCTGGGCCCTCTCGCCGAGCCGTCGGCGAAGATCGGGATTGTCTTTTAATTTCTCCAGCGCCTTCCGCAGCGAAATAGTGTCGCCCGGTTGTACCAGCAGAGCGGTTTTTTCGTGGGTCAGGACGCTTGAGATCTGGCCTATGTTGGACGCCACTATGGCCTTGCCCGCCGCCATGTACTCAAAAATCTTCAATGACGAAAAATAAAAATTGTCCATTCCGGGATAAGGCGCCACCAGCACGTCGGCCTCCTGCAACAGCTCAGGAATTTTATCGTAATCCACCGCGCCTGTAAACGTGACTTTCCCATCAATTTTCAAATCTCTGCATCTTTTTTCCGGCCAGCCACCCGTTTTCTTGTTATCGCCTATTATCAGGAGGCGATAATCATCATGTCTTTCCGCCATCGCGGCGAAAGAATCGATAAGAATCTCCACGCCGTGCCACGGCTTCAGGCTGCCGAGGAAACCGATGGTGAACTTGTCGTTCCCCAATGAATCCGGTTTGTGTCTCGATGAGGAAAAATGGTCGACCCTGACGCCGTTGGGAACCACTGTTACCTGCGCATTTGGTTGCTTATCCGTTATATATTCCCTGAGCTCATTGGAAACCGCAATTATATGATCGGTATCGACAAACAGACGATCCTCGACCGCCTGAGCTATCCTGGAAAGCGCCAGACGTCTGTAATTTGTAGCTTCACTTACCAGCGGCGCGTTGACTTCCAGGATATGGGGGATTTCATGTTTCCTGCAGAATCTCAGACCGGCGGTATTAAAAAGCGAATATCTCTCATAAACAACATCGAACCTGTTTTGAGCATAGATCTTCTCTAAAAGATTCTCTATTTCGGGATTCCTGAGAAAATCCTCAAATTCGCTTTTTAACCTGTACTCACCGGGTAAATCTTTCAAAAATGGAAGTATTCCCTCCGCGCTCGCGTTGGGAAGATTGTAGGCCGAATAGCCGGCATTTTCAGGCAAATAATCGGAAGCCTCTCTGGCGATAACGATTACATTGCAGTTTTTCAGCGAGAAACAGGAGACTATCTCCCGCATATGAATCGATCCGCCTTTAGTTCCCCCGTATGGGATTCCGGAATCGGCGCAAAGATAAAGGATGTTCAAAAGATCGTTCTTCATTCGGCGCCGAACCTTATTGTTTTTTTGGATTTCTTACTCGCTTCGCTCTCTATACTCTCGACGAAGAGATCTCTTAACAGTCCAACGTTCTTTTCAATATCAAAAGACTCCCCGGCCTTTTCCAGCCCCGCTTTGGAATATTCTTCTCTTATATCTGCCGAGTTCAGCAGACGCTCTATCTCATCCGCCAGCGAGGCCGCATCATCCGGAGGAACCAGGACACCGTGTACCCCCGATTCTATTATCTCCGGAATGCCTGATATATTGGTGGAGATCGCCGGCAGGCCGCAGGCCAGTGCCTCCAGGAGTACTGTGGGTAAAGCGTCGCGGTTACCGTCCTCGGCAATTCTGCAGGGAAGACAGAGCAACGTCGCCCTGCCCATCAAATCCATAATCTCGTCGTGAATCCTGGCTCCGAGGAATTCCACTACATCTTCAAGACCCAGATTATTACGTTTATCAAGTAACATGTCGGCTTCCGAACCGTCTCCGACTATGACGCATCTGAACGCCGTACCGCGCCTTCTCAATATGTCGCAGGCGTCGAGCAGAGTGTCGAAACCCTTTTTGGGTACGAGCCTGCCGGCGCCCAGAATCAGATCCTTTTCGCGAGCCGATGTCGGCGTATATATAATATTTTCCAGGGCGACGCCGTTGAAGATCACGTCTATTTTGTCCGGTTCCAATCCCGGGTTGTGATCAAGCAGATAATTCTTATTGTAATCGGTAACGGTAACGGCGAACTCCGCGGCCTGAAGCTTTTCGCCGAGCAGATGTTCTTGCATGTTATATACATAAATGTCTTTCGCGTGCGCGGTAAAACTGAAAGGGACCGAGGCGATCCCGCTCGCAAAATACGCGATCGTGCTTGAGATGCTCCCGAAATGGGAATGGATATGACTTATCCCGAGTTCCCTGATTCTGACCGCGACCCAGGCGCTGTATAACACATAGCCCATAAGATTGTTGTCTTTATCGTTTAACACCCGTTCCATGAGTTTCCAGAAGTTCTCCTTGCGTGACATCAGCAGCGGCCAGACTTCTCCCAACCATAAGACCCATTTTTTAATATCCAGATCTTCGAGATAATAAACCGGAGCCCGCAGGTTCGATAATTTCGGATGGAATTTACCCTCGTTCGGCTTTTTTAAAGAGAATATGGTGATCTCGACTCCCTGGCGCTCCAGTTCGAGCATCTCGTTTAAAATAAAAGTCTCGGATAAACGCGGAAACATTTTCAAGATATAGGCTAGCTTTATTTTTTCGCCACCTGGCGTCATAGGGTCATTGCCTTTCATCATTTTACCGCGGTTTTCATGTCATTAATATAGTCGGCAAGAAACTCGGCTCCATATATATTTATTAGTCTTTTACGCCTGGCTTCCTCCACCGGCCTGTCGTTTCCGGACGTCATTTCCGTTATTTTATCGATCAGAGAATCGGATGATACCTCATCGGGATATAGCATATCGACGATACCCAGTTCGGCGAACCTCCTGGATCGAAGAAGCTGTTCCTGGCGGAACTTGATCCTGGGTATGAAAAGCGCCCTCTTGCCGTAACCCAGTACATCGGTGACGGTGTTGTATCCCGCGGTGGATACAACCAGATCGCTTGATAGAACATAGGGACGGATATCGGCGACGAATTTGTATAGCCTGACGGGAAGCCCGGCGGCCAGGTCGGAGTATCGTCGCCAGAGTTGTTCGGGAATAAAAGGGCCCGCCACAATTGAGATGTCGAACGGAATTTCGGCTTTAAATCCTCTTATGGCCTCAAGCAGGTTTCCAATAACGGTCTCACCCGCCCATTCGCCGCCGCCGATCGTGACAAAAACACGCTTTTTGCTCGATGATTCTTCGTCGGGTTCACCGGAAGAAAAACCATCGGCGATATTCATTATATATCCGGTGAAAAACGTTTTTTCGATGATATCGGGTGTTAGATCATATTCCTTTACCGGATCGAAAATCGTCCTGTCGCCATAGATAAATATCCTGTCGTAAAACGACCGCAATGTATCGAAAATCCTCTGCTCCTTCCATAACGGAATAATATTGGACGGAGCGTCGATAATATCCCGCAGGCCGAGGACGGTCAATGTCGTAGACCTGTTTTCGGATATCCAGTCGAGAGCCGGGAGCAATTCGCCTTTCATCCCAATGGGGGCGTGATCCACCCAGAAAATGCCCGGTTTGAGATTCTTGACGCTTTCCAGGATTATGGTTTTTCTCTTTTGAAAAACGGAATCGAAGGAATCTTCCGAATAAAAGGAATCGTATTTTTCCTTTCCGATTTTGCGGACCGGCGGAATCCGGATAAAATCAATACCGGGAAACCGATCGAAATGCGCGGTATATGTGGAACCTGTCAACATTGAAATCGAAAGGCGGGGATAAACAGATTTAAGTATCGTGGCAATCTTGAGGTTTCTCTGCAGGTGGCCCAATCCCATGGTATCGTGGGAATAGAACAGGACTTTCATATTTTCAGCCCTGCCGGGAAGCGCTTTTTTCGGAAGAGGGAAAACCCCCCCGCCGAGATTTCTCTTATTATCCGGACTCGTATCCTTCATCATTTTCAATTTTGTCCGATACTGGCATAATTAAAGCCGTATCTCTTTAAAAGTTCGGGGGGCAGAATATTCCTGGCGTCGACAATATTTTTGCTTTTCATAATTTCGCTTATTCGGTTCCAGTCCAGAAGCTGAAAATCGGACCACTCGGTCAGTATAAGCATACAATCGGCTCCCTCCGCGGTTTTGTAAGGATCGTCGACTCTTATGATATCCGGAAGCAGGCTTTTCGCCTCGTCGTCAGCGGCGGGATCGTAAGCGGTCACTTCCGCGCCGTTATCCAGAAGCTTCGTTATGATGGGTATGGCGGGCGATTGCCTGAGATCGCTGGTGTTGGCTTTGAACGTCAATCCCAACACCCCGATCCGGGCGCCTGCAATATTCTCCACCAGGTTTTTTACCTTCAAATAAATATGTTCGAATTGATAAAGGTTAGCCTCGCTGACCGCCCTGGGGATAAACAGGGATACGCCCAGCGAATCGGCCAGCCCGATGAATTCCTGAAGATCTTTCGGCAAACACGACCCGCCCCAGCCGGGCCCCGGCTCGAGGAATTGATGGCCGATTCTGGGATCGGCACCGATAGCCCGCGCCACCTCCAGGGCGTTAACGCCGACACTGTCGCAAAGCCTCGCCAGCTCGTTGACAAAACCGACCTTGGTGGCAAGGAATACGTTTGAGGCGTACTTGATCATCTCGGCGGTCCTGTTATCGGTGGTATAAATCGGCACCGATTTCGTCATCCCCATTTTATAAATATGTGATATCGTCTCTATGGCTTCCCCGGAATTGCCACCGATCACAATCCTGGGGGGATTGAAAAAATCGAAAACGGCGTTGCCCTCACGGAGAAATTCGGGATTGTTTATCACTTCTATTTCGGACCTTTTCCCGTTCTGAGAAAAATATTTTTTTATGATCTCAGCTGTCCCCACCGGGACCGTGCTTTTCAGTACCAGAATCTGCCCCGACTTCATTTTTCTTGAAAGCGCCGATATTACTTCCTGCAGGGCCGAGAGATCCGCCCGGCCCCCGCTGGATGAAGGCGTCCCCACTGTCAGGAAAACCGCCTTTTTGCCTTCGACGCTCTTCTCAAGATCGGAATCAAATACCAGCCTGCCGCTTGCCAGCTCCCTTCTTACCAGCTCCTCCAGATCGCGCTCGAAATAGGGAAGTTGCCCGGATCGCAATAAGGATAAACGATTCTGGTCCTTCTCCACGCATACCACCTGATGACCGAACCTGGCAAATCCGGCGGCCGCCACCGTGCCCACAAAACCGGCGCCGACAACGCAGATCTTCATCCCCTGCAGAGGACCCGATAAGGGCGCGGTATCTTCCAATGGATAATCGGAATTACCGATTTTTAAACCTTCCAGGGCCCGAGGCTTTTTTTTCATATTCTTTATCTTCCCAATCCGCTAAACAGGATTAACATGCTCCTGACCAATAAAATAACTAAATCACCCAAAATCGGCAATAAAAGCTATTAAATTAATCCATTGTTCCATAAATAAATATATATCAACAATCATGCCAACTCAAGACTTTGATGTTTATATAATAACTAATTTTTAATCAATAAGTTACGATCACGGCGCAGCTATTCCAGGGAATGGCGATGGTCTATATAAACCATTTAGTTTATTTAGCCTAATTTTACCTCTTTTGTTATGGCGTACTTCTTAATCCGGTATCGCAACGCTTCGCGTCCAATCCGGAGCTTCCTGGCCGCCCGGCTAACATTCCCATCAGTCGACTTTAGCGCCTGTAATATTATCTCCTTCTCAATCTCATCGAGACTAATTCCTTCCGGAGGAAAGTCGATATTTACATTTCCCTTCTTTCCAACGGATATCTCGCCTTTCCCGGCATGATGCAATCCCAGATCTTCCGCGCCTATTTCGGCCCCGGTGGAAAGAAACGTTACCCTTTCGACACACTGGCTTAATTCCCTGATATTCCCCGGCCAATTGTAGGAAACAAGCGCCTTCTCGGCTTCCGGGCTAAGCCGCTTATCGACATTGTACTTACGGCAATACTTTTTTAAAAATAACCTCGAAAGGGGAATTATATCCTCGGTCCTTTTGTGAAGCGGCGGCAGGTCGATACGGAGGTTGTTCAGGCGATGATAAAGATCCTCCCTGAAATAATTTCTATCGTTAAGATCGCGATTTGACGCCGCTATTATCCTGACATTGATCGAAAGATCTCTCAATCCTCCGACGTGCCTTATTATCTTATTCTCTATGGCTTTGAGTATCTTTACCTGCGCTTCCATGTTTAGATCGCCGATTTCATTGAGGAATATACTGCCGCCATCGGCCGCCTCGAAAAGCCCCCGTTTCGATTTCTGCGCCCCGGTGAAAGCCCCCTTTTCATATCCGAACAGTTCGGCCTCCTCCAATCCCCGCGGCAGACTGGAGCAGTTGACCTCCACAAAAGGCTGGTTTTCGAGTTTGCTTTTAAAATGAATATGACGCGCCACCAGGTCCTTTCCGGTACCGGTTTCCCCCAGAATCAAAACCGGAGGATAGTCCGACGCCTGCGCCAGATTCATGTTAATTACTTTATCGATGATCCTGAAAGTATCCTTCATCCGGGGAGAATCGCATACGAGGAGATCTTCGGTGGTCCTGTCGGCCTCTTTGCTCTGGTAGTAGGAGACCGTATGCTTGAGCCGGGCGTTGGCGACCGCTCTATCGACCGCCAGGGCAAGCTCCTCGGTATCTATCGGTTTTCTCAAAAAATCGCTCGCCCCGGAACGCATAGCCTCAACCGCGGACGCCATGGTCCCGAATGCGGTTATGACAATTACGCACGTTTCCGGCTCCTGCTTTCGTATCATCTTCATAGCCTCAAATCCCGACATCCCGGGAAGCTGGAGATCAATCAGGACTATATCGGCCGGCGCCTTCTCCATAAGACCGAGCCCTTCCTCTGCGGATGCGGCTGTGACGCAATCGTGCCCTCTACCTGTCAGCGAGCGAGCCAGCGACTTCGCCAGCAACGCCTCGTCTTCGATTATTAGAATCTGGGCCATTTATCTGTCTTCCCTGTCGCTTCGGTTATGTTACCCCGCGACGGTATGAACCGGGAGCTTGATGGTGACCGTTGTTCCCCGACCCGGTGAACTCTCAAGGTTTATCTCACCGCCATGAATGTCAACGACCTTTTTCGCCTGGGCCAGGCCGAGCCCGGTGCCCCCCTCTTTGCTGGTCATAAAAGCGCGAAAAAGCTTCGGATGTATTTCCACCGGCACCCCTTTGCCGTTATCTGAAATTATTATCTCGACGAAATTTCTATCTTCGCCGTCGGACGAGAGGGCTGTTTCAATTGAAATGGCGCCATCCCGTTCCACCGCCTCATAAGCGTTCGTAACAATTGTCATCAAGGCCTGTTCTATAAGTATGGAGTCGATCTGCAATGCCGGCAGGTTCTCAGATAAATTCCATTTAAGCCGGACATTTTTATCGGGATACAATTTTCCAACGATATCGGCGGATTCTTTCGCCAAACGGTTAATATCGGCGGTTTCAATCTGCGGTTGAAGAGGTTTTGCGTACTCGAGCAGCCGTTTCAGCCAGTTATCCAGCCTGTCAATCGTCTCGATTATCTCTTGAAGAGATTCCGACGTTTCGACATCCACCGGTTTTCGGTCATCCACAATTACCTGCGCGGCGGCCCTGATTCCCGCCAGGGGATTCCTGATATTATGGGATGCGTAAGCGGCGAGCTCTCCCAGAGCGGCGGTGCGTTCATGAGCCGCCAGTTTCTGAAGAGAATCTTTCAGAGATGACGTCATCATGTTAATGGAATCCGCCAGTTGACCCCATTCGTTTCTGCCCGGGAATTCTATATGAGTATCCAGATCGCCCCCGCTTATCGCCGCGGCGGCCCGGTTTAAATCGCCAATCGGCTTTACCAGCCATCTTTGAGATAGCATTACCAGGGCGATAAACTGCATTAACGCCAGCGCCGCCGTCGCCCCCACCACCCAGGCCACGGTTTTCCCGGCTCTGGATGCGGCGCTCAATTTGCGAGACTGCAATCTGCTGTAATATCTGTTCAATGTTACCACATCGTCGGATACTTCGTCCCCGATCTCCCTGAGGCGGGCTCTTGCGTCGGGTAAATCTAAATCAGAAAGGCTGTTTTGACCCCTCTCGAAATACCTGTTCATCAGCCATACAAGTTCATACTGGGTTTCTTCGAGGCTCTCTATAAGATCACCCTCCACTGCCTCGTTGGAGTTGACCTTCAATTCCTCGAACAACGACTGCACGTCGGTCTGGATCTTCTCGAATTCCACATTGGCATCAGTTTCGCCAAGCAGAAAGTCGAGCGAATAGTTTATCTGTCTCTGGGTGTTGAAGCGGAGCTGTTCGGCCCTGATACTCTGATCGTAAATTGCCGAGAGCTCGTCGGCCGCTTTCCCCAGTTCCAGTATCGACCTCAGGCTGAAGGAGCCGACCAGGAGTAAAAGGACAAGCATTACGCCGTATATCAGCAGAAGTCTCGATCTAATCTTCATAACAGCATCGTTTCATCCAGCCGCCCCTGTCCGAATTGTTAATTCGGAAAGTAAAATAATCGAACCCGACAGTCAACTATAGTTATTGAAATATAAAGCGGAATGGTCCGGTCAGGCTCACTTTTTTATCATGAACCGGCGCGGTTATGACGTCCGCTCGAAAGCTAAAAATAGATATTGAAAGACGTAAAATATATGTCCGGATATGTCCCGAACTCGGAATTCAACTTCGCTGATAGGGCCGGCTGAAAAACTAACTCCGGTTTTTTCCCGATACCGATAAAGGCCCCGGCCGAAAGATAGACGTTGTCTGTAAAATTATATTCCAGTAATGAATAAAAGTAAGTCGAAGGATCGTTTAGATTGGCCAGAAGCTGTCCGTTATAAATCAAAAGCGGGGTTATCTGGTAAGACAATCCCGGAATCAGATAATGCTCCCCGAGAAGATAAACGGCGCCATCCGTATATGCTGTTTCCTCAAGCAGATTTGCATAATCACTCGAATTACCGGACCCCGCCTGATTGTAGGAATACTCTATAAAACCGTAGGTCTTATCTCCAAAACTGTAGTCGCAGCCGAGAGAGGCCCTCAGGTAATCGTCGCCTTTGCCGGCATCCGATTCCTCCTTCAGGACACCCGCCCAGACATAAGCTGACTCCAACCAGAGGCCGGCGCCCTTCCACGATGTCGCAAGGTCAAATCCGGCCAGCAGGTTTTCCCTGAAACCGATCAGCATCGCAGAAATGTCTGCTTTATATGTGTAGAATTTACCTCTCAAAAACCCGGCGCTGGAACCGTACTTGAAATCCTCCCCGAATACGGCCCCGGCGTCAAACTCGCTCAGCGAACCGAGCGGTACGCGAACTCGCACGGCATCGACGCCGATCCGCTCCTCGGTATCGAGCTCCTCGAATCTATAGGGAACCAGCACATCCGTGGGGTTGATAACGCGGGCGCTCCCCCAGGCGATCGCCTGGCGGCCGATATAAATGTCAAAATCGGCAGCTGTTATACCGAGGTACAGTCTATCGAGATTTTGAAATATAGCGAAACTGCCCACGGTGTCATTTTCGCAGGGATATAACCTGGAATCTAAATCCACAACCCTATAGCCGGACCGATCTATATCCGCCAGCAAAGGATCGGAATAGAAAAGCGCGTTGTCCTGGATTCTGAGGGCGATACTATAGGCGGCTTTAAAATTCAAGCTTTCACGAATATCATAAGAAAAATCCAGACGAACCCGGTTGTTGACCGCTCCCATTTCGGGATTGACGATTGAGTCGCCCGGGAGTTTATATTCCGGCTGATCGTACACCACGAAGAAGCTCTTGTAATAGCCATTGATTGAAATAAAATCCGACGCTCTTCCATTACCGAATACTATCGATAAAAATATACCAATAATCATTGCCTTATATATTATTTTCACACTCTATTCCTTAACTTCGTCGCTTGCGATCTTTCCGTCTTTCAACACGATCAAGCGCCTGGCTTTATCCATCACCAGCTTATCGTGGGTGGAGAATATGAAGGTCATGTTCCTTTTTTCGTTAAGCGAACGCATGATATCGAGCAGCTCCGAGCCGGTAGCGGAATCCAGGCTGGCGGTCGGCTCGTCGGCCAGCATCAGCGCCGGCTGCGAGACCATGGCCCGGGCGATCGCCACCCGCTGCTGCTGCCCCCCCGAAAGCTGGGTGGGAAAACGTTTGGTAAAGCCTTCGAGCCCCACCTCCTTTAGAATATCCTCGACCCTTTTATGACGTTCCTTTTTGGGCACCCCCTGGAGCAGCATGATATATTCTATGTTCTCCTCCACGCTCAGAACCGGTATCAGGTTGTGCGATTGGAATATGAATCCGATATTATCGCGCCTGAAGTCGGAAAGCTCTCTGCCGCTCATTTCGGAAATCAATTTATCGTTCAGGTAAACCCTGCCTTCGCTGGGCTCATCAAGACCGGCAATTACATTCAAAAGGGTGGTCTTACCTGAACCCGACGGACCGACTATTGAAAGGAAATCTCCCCTGTTGATCACCAGGTCGACACCCCTCAGGGCGTTAACCGGGACACTGTCATCCTCGTAAGTTTTTACCAGGTTCTCAGCCCTTATTATCTCGCGCGATTTATCGATCATTTTGGCTCCTCACAATCTTTATAACAATCCCTGACGCATAGCCTTTACCGGAGACATCCGGGCCGCGATCAGGGCAGGATAAACGCTTACTAAGCAGGTCAGTATAAACAGAGAAAGGGGATAGATAATAAATTGATTGATTCCTAAAACTGGATATAACAATTCCTGAAATGTAACTCCCAGATACTCGATACCCCTGTAATCTATCCCTGTTAACGTAAATATATAGGTGACGGCAAATCCCAGGATTACTCCCAGGCCGATACTTATCACTGCCAGGGCGCCGGCTTCGAAGATTATAAGCCTGGCCATCCCGAAGGGACGCGTCCCCACCGCCCGCAGCACCCCGAACTCAAACATCCTTTCTCTAAGCGACATGAAAAGGGTATTTATTATAACCAGCGCCACGATCCCGAACAGTATCAATCCCATGATATAGATACTGAATCGAGATAAGGCGAAAACGCTTTCCATCTGGGGTAATACCACGTTCCAGCCGACCGCCTCGTTTCCATTTACGGAATACCTGTCCCAGAACGGCAGCTGCTTGTTTCTGCTGAGGGAGATATCGATGAATTTCAAGGCTATCTCATGAATCCCATCCCCTATCCCGAGCATCTGTTGAGACTTATTCAGTCTCACGAATGCCATGCCGCGGTCCATCTCGCGGGAGTTGAAGAAAAATATCCCGGATATCCGGAACATCTCCTGGGATAATTCTCCGGTTTCGGCCTGGGAGACCGTCACCACCACCCGATCGCCGATTTCAACCTCCAGGATCTCGGCCAGCTTGCGTCCGATTACGATATCCCTTTCGCCGTCACCCGAAAAATACGAGCCCTCCGTAATAGCCTCGTCTATTTTTGAAAGATCCTTCTCCCTCGATGGATCGAATCCCACCAGTTCGACGGAACTGACATTGGCGGGGGAGGATATCATGGCCGGCGAAAACGTGCGCAAAGAAAAGTCGGTTACAATTTCCTCCTCTTTCAAATCGCTTACGAGCTCATCAAGATTGTTGATCGTTTTTTCGATCCCGTAGGTCTGGCGGAAACCATCGCGATGTATTTGCCCCTCCCCGAGGAAGGTCGAGGTAGCCGACTCTATTATATTTATCTCCATACCTATCATCAGGGCATCGGTAAAAATAAGCGACGCCAGCCCGATCCCGATGGCGGTGCCGGCTATTATGGTACGCCTTTTGTTGCGGAATATGTTTCTCCAGGCCAGTTTCACGAACATGTGCATAATCGAACCTCTTAATGAATGCGCATCGCCTTCGATGGCGATGTCCGCGCGGCCTTGATGGCCGGGAAAACCGACACCAGAGAGACCGTGACTATTACGGTTATGGCCGGTATGTAAAGACTGATCGCGTTAACCTCCGAATACATCTTTGTAAACTCAACGCCTCCATAGGTAATGGAATCCGGCATTGAAATGCCCTTTATGGATAGCAGGTAATTTATGATGGTGCTGGCAACAAGCCCCACCAGTATACTTCCGACCGCTATAAAATTGGTCTCCAGAATTATCAGCCTGAATATCTGTATAGGTCTCGTTCCCAGCGCCCTCAAAACGCCGTATTCCCTGATCCTCTCCAGGACGGTCATCAATACGGTGTTCAAAACCCCCACCGCCACGATCAATATTATAATGAATATCATAATCCAGGCGCCCTGCTTATCGGCCTGCATAGCGACGTAAAACTGCTTGGCGAATTCCTGCCAGGGTTCTATTGACAGACCCGATTCGCCGACCGCGCTTTTTATCCTCACTACCAGCTCGTCGACATCGCCCAGTTCCTCCGATATAATGGCGATCTCATGAACACGCTGATCCAGCACAAACAGCTCTTGAGCGTCCGAAAGATGAAGGTAAAATGATGAACGGTCGCTTAAATTATCGCCGCTTTCGACAATGCCCACAATTTCGTAAATATCATTGGCAATCGAACCGTCCGCCGCTTGCGATACAATCACCGCCGAATCACCGATATCGGCGTTCAGTATGTCCATCAGACCGCTTCCCAGAATCGCTTCGTGGGCCGGATCTTTCGAAAAAGATTTTCCTTCCGCAACCTTTTTATCAAATCCGGTCGCTTCATTTTCCAGGGCGGGATCTATTCCGATAATTATCGCCCCCGCCGATTTTTCGGCAACCGCCGCCAAACCCGACGAATACAGCCGGGGACACCAGCCCTCCAGACCCTCGAGACCGGATATAGTCTCGCCTATCTGCCTGTAATTGTTGATAGTATTGTATAATGTCGGTTTATCGAGATATCCTTTTCCATGGATCTGGATATGTCCCATTTGATTCCTGGTAAACATATCGATAGTGTATGAATAAGTACCCTCCGACCAGCCTATTGAAATCGCCGCCAGAGTGAATCCACCGAATATCGTTAATGCCGTGAGCAGAGTCCTTCTTTTCTGGCGGAATATATTGCGAAAGGCGATTTTAAGTATAATCATAGCATAAGGTCACATCAAGGCGATCGAAGATTCCTGAGGCTGAATACATCGGCGTCTATTTTTCTATTAAATTCCGCTTTGTTATATCGAATAATGGTCTTATTCCCCTCTTTGTTCTGAGAAATCATCTCCATCACCGCGGGTATCTTACGACCGTCAAAAATCTTAATGTCTTTGAAGTTCATTACCCGCATGAGATTGTCTTTCTCGTCGTAATATTTCTCCCACACGGGAAGATAATCCTCCGCCCGCACGGCGATAACGATCTTGCCCCAGACGATCGGTTTGCCCTCCCTGGGAATGAATCTTATATACAGGTAATCGTTTTCATCGTCCTCAGGAGCGATAAATTCATAGCCGTAATCTTCGATCATTGAAGATTCCTTTACCAGGTCGTCGTTCGTGAAATCCGAGCCCATCCATGAGCTCATCATCATCGACGGCGGGATCTTGATGACCTTATTGGTTTTCGGAAGATAGTTCCACATCTCGTTTTCAATGCGAAGAGTTCCCACGCCTTCCTCTTTCGGCGGGGACGTTATACGGATGAAAGTTTTGTCCATGCCTTCGGTCCAGCAATTCATGCTCAGGGTCCGTTGCCAGTGAGGAGTGACGATTTCCATCTCCAGCTCCGAATAACTCGCTTCGCTTCTATACAACTCATCAATCTCTTTTACCACTTTTTCGATATCATAATTTTGATATTTCGAGAGATCGGCCGAAACCGACATTACGGCCGCCATAACCGACAAAACGAGTAAAAATGATATCGATTTCTTTCCAATCACTCTATTCTCCCAGCCTGCTTGTAAAGAACCGATCCGCCGCTAACGATTAGAATTAAACTAACGGTAATCCACCAACAAAATTCGTCCACCTTGAGTATACTACGATTGATCTTGCTGAAAGATCAATATTTTTTTCGTTCAGCGAATATTTCAACTCAAATACAGATGAAGCCGCTTTTTACTTTTTACAACGCCAGAAATTAAGGGATATTTCGGATCTATATATAGGGATTCAGTCTTTGCAGAGCCGGTAATTCTATTCGTCTTAAAAAATCTCAGCCAATAAGCCTTGCCGTCGTACTGAGTAATTCGTCCTTGTCTATCGGCTTTTCAAGGAATGCTTCGGGGAATTTGAGTTTTTTATTGCGCTCGATAAAACGCTTTAAATCGACCGAAACGCCGGTAATGATTATAATAGGAATATTCGAGGTCTCATTAGATTCTTGAAGATTTCTCAGCGCCTTTAATCCCGATTCGCGATCCATCGATATATCCAGAGTTATCAGAGCCGGCTGCTCCAATTTCGCCTTGTCGAATGCCTCTACTCCGTTCTCCGCGGAAATGGTATCATATCCGTTATCCTCGAAAATAGTGACCAGCCAGGTTACCATATCGGGTTCGTCGTCAACAACCAGTATCTTCTTTTTATCGCTCACTCTTCATCCTCCTCGTCTTTCCCGACAGCAATCTCTGATATCTCTGGCTCTTTTTCAAGTCGTTTTTTGGGTAATTTCACATGAAATCGAGTTCCCACATTAGCTTCCGATTCTACTTTTATGCTGCCGCCATGCTCCTGCGCTATTTTATTGGCGATAAAAAGACCCAACCCGGTACCCTCGGTACCCTTGGAGGAAAAAAACAGGGAAAATGCTTTCTCACGGGTTTCCCGGTCCATCCCGATGCCGTTATCGGAGATTTCAAATTCAACGTAATCCGGGGAATTCCTGGTGACAACGGTTACTTTATGATCACCCTTTTTATCATCGACCCGACAGGCGTCCAGCGAGTTTTCGACCAGGTTGACCAGCATTGAATGTACCGCCTTGCGATCCGCCTCAAAAACCTCGTCCTCTTTATCGTTGATGAGTTCGAGTTTCACATTCAGATTCTCGGCTTTCGACAGCATAATTCCATGAATCTCTTTGGTCATTTCGGCGGCTGAAATCGACTCCCAGTTGGGTTCTCTGTCCTTGGCGTAATACAATATGTCAAGGACCATGCTCCTTATTCGCTCTACATTTCGCTGGGCTATTTCCCACCCCTTCTTTACGCGTTCCTCGTTATTCTTTTCAAGTCCGGTGTTCACGAGGTAAAATCCACCGTCCAGACTGCTCAGCAATCCTTTGAGCCCGTGGGAAATGGAGCTGATGAGGAGCCCTATAGACTCCAGTTTTGACTGCAGCTGGCGTATCTGAGTGATATCGGTGCTCATCTCGATAACGCTCTCAATCTCGCCGTTCTGATCCTTTATAGGCATTGTGAAAACCAGAACGTTAATCTTTACCCCCGCTTTGGAGGTGACCACCTCCTCATGAATATGCGTATCCCCGTCCTCAAACGTTTTCTTTACGACGCATGGATAGCATTCCTCCGTGCGATGTTTATAAACTTCGTAACATTTGCTGCCGTACGACGTTCCGAAAGCCTCCCGGTGAAGCCTGTTGGCCTCTATTATCCTCAGGTCGCGATCCTGTATGGATATAAAGCAGGGCACCTCCTCGAAAAGTTGTCTGTAACGCTGACGGCTTTCCGTAAGCTGGATCTGAAGATTCTTGAGCTCGGTTATATCGGTCGACATCTCGATGACATCGGTGACCTCCCCGGAATCGTTTCTTATGGGCGTGGTATTGACGAGCACATGCACTTCCCTGCCATCGATCGTTCGGACGATTTCCTCGCTCTGGTGTTTCTGGCCGTCATGAAACGTCCTCTCGACGGGGCAGTTCTCGCATTTCTCCGGCCTCTGTTTGTAAACCTGGTAACAATATCGTCCCTCGATATCCCCGAAGTCTTTTCGAAAAGCATCGTTTGCCGCGGTCAGTCGTAATTCTCGATTCTGAACCGAAATATAGCCGGGGATAGCGTCAAAAATCTTATCGGAATAGCGGCGGCGCAGATTTTCCATTATCACACCCTATTCAAAGACTGATTGTTCATGACTTGTGAACCACCTCGAGGGTTTTCCTGACGTTTACCAGAATCCCCTCCTCATCCACCGGCTTATCCACATAACCCTCGGGCGGGATTACGGCGCGATCGTATATCAGCTTCCTCATCTCGGGCTTGCCGGTAATTACGCATACCGGTATCGATGAGGTATCGTCGTTTTTCCGCAAAATCTCGAAAGTCTCGATACCGGACTTACCGGGCATGTGCAGGTCCAGCGTAATTAAATCGGGTTTTTCAACCCGGGCAAGCTTTATAGCCTCATCTCCGCTGGTCGCCGTTAAAACGGACGCACCGTTGTCCTCCAGGACGGCGGTAAGGAAAGTAAGGAAATCGGGCTCATCATCCGTAACAAGAATTTTCTTCCCGCTTAGCGAAATCGCGGGTTTGACCTCCACCGGCACTTCCGGAACCGGCACTCCTCGTCTTTCCTCCACCAGCGCGTTGGCAACGAGATTGACAAGCTGAGTAACCTTCATATCGAGTTTGTAATGTTTAATTAAATCCGTAAGGCCGTCAACACAGTTGTGGCAGGAAGTAACGACATATTTGGCACCCGTAGCCTTCAGTTGTTCCGCCTTGATTTGCGCCGACTTAAGCCTCCTTGCAGAATACTCCGACATGGACATGGCCCCGCCGCCGCCGGTACAGCAGTAGTTTTCGCATCGGTTCGGATACATCTCCCTGAAATCCCCGACCACTATCTGGAGCAGCTCCCGGGGCTCCTCGAAAAGACCACAGCTGCGGGCGTTATTGCAGGAATCGTGGAAAGTATACGAGGAGTCGTTTTTGCTCTTATCTACCTTTATTCGGCCGCTTTTCACGTAGTCGAGCATTGTGATAACGGAGCTTTCCATTTCGAATTCAATGTCATCTTTGGCCCAGTTCGGCCCTTCGCATCTGGTGGATCTATAACCATGCCCGCATTCCGACATCACCAGCTTCTTCGCCCGGAGCTTTCTCGTGGCCTCGTAAACCCTTCTGGCCACGGCCCCGCCGAGGTCATCGTCGCCGGAGAAAAGGCCGAAATTAGTCATATCCCAGCCCTCGCTGGGCATGGTCCAGTTTTCCCGCGCCTGATAAAATATCCGGGCCGCATCGGAAATAGTGCGGGGATCATATTTTATCTCGCGCGGATTAATGGTGTAGATGATATCAGCGTCCTCTTTGTCAATCGGTATAACCGCCTCGGGATCGTTCATCTCCATTTCAAGCTCTTCCGAAAGCCATTCCAGCGTCTCGATATAATCCTCTTTCAAAACCCCCATCTGGTTTCCGATTTCCCATTGATCCTTGCTGACCACGGCAACTCCCTCAGGCATGATTCCCACCGATACCAGAAGCCCTCTGGCCATCCTGTTAAATGTGGCGTAATCGACACCCATGGGGCAGTTAACGGAACACCGCCTGCAGTTGGTGCATTTCCCGAAGACTATATCCTGAAGTGTTTCAAGATCCTCATCCGTGTAAACCGATCTGGCCTTCACCCACCACGGAAAAACGCGACCGGTCCAGTCGAAATGTCTTTTAAATATTTTACGAATCTGATCGGCTTTATAAGCCGGGGCAAAGGACGTATCCCCGGGATTAGCCAATACATAGTGACAGCAATCGGTGCAATTCCCGCAGTGAACGCAGGCCACCAGCGATCCTACTATCTGCCTGTTTAATTTCTTCTCAAAACGTTCCAGCACTACTTGCGCTTTATGTGATCTTTGATTATTCTTAGCCATATTTTTCACCATCCTGTCTGCTATTCTATGTTGCCCTAAGCCCGCGGCGGGGGTACGTGCCTGATCGGATAAGTACCCCGGAAACCCATGGTTTTTCCGAAATAGTACCTTGTAAACGGATAATACAGATAGTGCGAAATCTTGCTGAACGGCACGTAAATCAGGAAAAACGCCGTTAGAAGAAAATATACAAGTTGAATTGTACCGCCTTTATTGGGCACCGATAACGTGGCAAAAAAGAACCAGACGGTCAACAGTATAAGCGAAAAATAATCGTCGGGCGTGCTGATAGCGCGCATATACTTACCGCCCGCCCGACGGATAATCCTCAAGACCCCAATTATACAGGCGAGGCCAATGAAAATCTGGAGCAGCATGACGACCAGAGGTATTTCAAGCACTGTCGGCGCATAGGGAATTATGAAAGACAATGCTATCGCCAGGGTAACGCCGATATGGAAGAGAGCGAATTGAAGGTAAATGAAAAACTTGGCCCTGGTGCTTTCCATGGCCCAGGGCATGAATATATTCGCCCAGGAATACAGTATCCCCTTTTTCATACTGGTTCCGGGCAAACCGGTCTTCGGCTGGCGTTCTTTTCCCGCTTTGAATTTAAAAAGCCATATCAGACGCAACGTATATACAATGGCCATAAAAAGCAGGGCGATCTCCTGAAGACGATGTTCCGCGAAATGTTGAAATTCCATAAGATTCCTCCTTCCCCTCAGCCCATTTTATCAAGTTGCGTTTTGAATGGTATGTACTCGCGACTGTCTATTGCACAGAAAACGATTTCCTCAATACCTGTATCGTTCTGGAGATAGTCTTTGACGGTGTTCAGGCAAACATCCGCGCTTGTATCAAGGGGTATACCGTAAAATCCGGTTCCCATGGCGGGAAGCGCCACCTGTTTGATCCCCTTCTCATCGGCGAGTTTTAAAGAGTTTAATATGGTTGCTTTTAACTTGTTTTCAGCATCTTCTTCTTGAAACTTCGGCCCGTTGGCATGGATTATATACTTCGCTTTCAGTTCTCCGGCATCCGTTATAACCGCTTCGCACGGACCGATGGGAGCCAAAGCGTCCAGGTCTTTCTGAATCTGCGGCCCTCCGCGCACCGCGATCCCGCCGCCAAAGCCCGCCCATAATTTCAAATCCGACCTGGCGTAATACACGAAACACTCGATATCCGTATCGGTTATATCGCTGTTCAGCAGGCGTATCACCTTTTGCCCAATCCTTAATTCATCACCCATACTTACATCTCCCATATTACATTTAATGCCGTTACGTTGCACGAGTAAAAAGACGGGACCTCAAAAGATCCCGCTATTAAAATCATATGCAATGAATCGTTTTTCGCGAAAACCATAAATCCCATTATGCCCGAGCCTCTTCGCCCATCTTCGTCAATCCAATAAGGTTTTCCATCTCGAATAGGGTGAACGGTTCTTTCATAACGGCAAAAATCAGACCGTTACACTCCGAGGGAATCTCATGAAGGTCCCCAACCAGGATAATCTTTACATAGGGTATGCGAGGATCTTCAAAGAGATGCCTGGTGAGATTCTGGCATTCCTTCCTGCCGATTGAATAATCAATTATGATATAATCGGGGCGAAAGCTTTCCACGACCCTCGAACAATGATATTCGCTCTCCACGATTCGAATATTAAAATCCATCTTATTGATATCGGATTCAATTTCCTTCTTCAGATCTCCAGGCCCCGCAATTATGAGAACGTTCAATTGCTGGCCTCTCACAACCTTGAAATATTCACAGTCATCACATACCCCCTCGCAATGCATCCTGGCATGCCCCGATTCGAACGGAAGCTGGATCATCTCGTAGCAGCGCAACGCCCGCGAACGATAGACGATGCATTCATGGCACTTCTCTTCAAATTCGCCGCTTCTTTCATAATATTCCCAGCAAAATTGAAATGGCTGCTTGATGTCATCCACACGGCCCTGTAGCCTGCCTGACTCAACTATCCCCAGGAGAGTCTCCCTGTGAATTCTGTAATGCCCGCCCGGAGTTCTATTGGCCGGTATTTTCCCAGATTTTATCCATTTCAAGACCGTATCCGGCGTCACCGAACATAATTCCGCCGCTTTTCCGGTCGAAACGAATTCTTTCCTCTGTATTTCCTGACTAATCTCGCCGTTCTTTCTTTTCTGCATTTTATGCATTTTATCGATTCTATCGGGAAATAGATAGATTTTCATAACAATGTCAAGATGTTTTGTTTATGTCTTATCGATTTCCGTCGTAAAAATAGGATAACCTATTAACAATATTCCACTTACAAGTCATATGAAGATGTTCATTTTAATCCTATCTTATAGAATAAGGCGATTCAAAAGCGGCATTCGACCTATCGGGCTTTCCCGTCGAAAGCCCGATAGATCGATGTTATTCGGTAAAATAAGAGAAAGCCTTTTTGATAGAATCTCTTACTCCTTTATCCCAACCTCCTGGTGCCTTTTTGCGGAAGTCTCGAATTCACTATTCGCCTTGCCAGCCTGCAAGATCGGCGGGCAATCTCCGCACGGTATCGGCCCTGTGCCACCTTTGAAGTAGTTTACGCCGTAGGTGATATCCAGACCGTTGTAAGAACAGCTCCCGTTAACATCGCCGCAGTAATGAAAATGGTTGCAGGGGGGACAATCGGGACATAAGGGCAGGGCGCCACCCTTAAAGAAATTCACCCCGTACGTAATATCCAGACCGTTGTAACTATCGCTGCCGTTTACATCGCCCACAACGTAATCGCATCCCCCTCCGCCGGATCTATCGAAATAGGCTCCATGATATACAGGGCTGTTCCACGATAGGTAAACCACTCCGTAATCGCTGCCCAGATATTCGATTGATGGTTTATTGTAGTAGGGCGCGTTATCGGCATAGGACTCCGGCGTAATCCATCCGCCCGCGTAATTGCGCCAGGTAAATCTTCCTTCCCTGGGGCTGGTATAATATCTGTATACCACGCCGACTCCGCCGCCCCCGCGTGCCGTCAGGTCCGGACTCTCCGCGTAGGTCGTGGTATCATCGAAGAAAAGCCAATACCAGTTGGAACCGCCGTTATAGCTGACCCAATACCTGCACTGGTACGTAGAACCCACATAGTCAAAAGCGCAGGTAATCGTATCCTTGTAAGCCCCGATGGCCGTATAGTCGGCCCCCGAACCTATGGCCTGACGCTTTAAATTTACCAATCCGGGGGTTCCTACGGTTACTTCAGCGGTATAT
The DNA here is from genome assembly GCA_020344055.1 of Candidatus Zixiibacteriota bacterium. Taxonomy (GTDB): domain Bacteria; phylum Zixibacteria; class MSB-5A5; order UBA10806; family UBA10806. The sequence continues at coordinate 527,382 of CP070813.1, forward strand.
CTGTAATAATTGGCCTTGGTCACGGTAACAAGCATGGTGCTCCCGGCCGTCTGAGGCTCTATGGGCACATTGACGGAGCCCCCGGTTCCTTCGGCCACACCGATAATCTCGCCGTCGACGGTTAAGGCTATGACGGAACCGTCATTGGCAGTGACCGCAAAACTTGTCTGTCCGGAGGGTAAAGTGGGCGCGTGGCTTACCGTCAGCGTCAGAGGAATCCGCGAATATAAGGTTGTAAAAGCGTCCCCGTGATGATGATACAGGTTATAGGTCATGCTTTTATCCTCAGGATTATATGGCCAGCCGTGGATTTCAAGATAGTATTTCGCGGATGTCATCGCGATACACGGTCTCAAGTCACCCTCGCCGATAAGATCAGGGTACGGATAACCCGGATCGAACTGCGGCCACATTAGATCAAACAGGCCCCAGACATAAACATCGTTTACAAAAGAAGCGCTTTCCTGCGTGGGGGAATTTACACCTGCGGCCCCATGACTGATACGATGAAATTTCTCCGTGAAACTCTCGCTCGTATTCTGATACTCTCCGGTTATACAATTGGTCGAATTCACAAAAGTATACATGGTATTGGTCAGGTCATCAAGATCGCTATTGTGAAAATCGGGCTCGCCCCATCCCGTAAGAGAACCATGATCGCGGTGCTGGATTATAAATGCGCCGGAATTGATGGCGTTTATAATTCCCGTCGTTGTGCCGTTGCTCCACCAGGTCGTACCATGCTGATTGAGAGTATCGGGAAGCCAACCGACGCCATACCAGTATTGTACCACGGCGGGCGTATTGACGTTAGTAGACCAGGGTCCCCCGATCGTCGGCGTGCCGCTGTAGATCTGATATTGGCGCGATGGGCTTTTCCCTAAACCGGTGATGAAAAATCCTCTGACGATTTCACTACACAATTGAAACCACCTGGTGGTTTGCCAGCCGCATGCGACGAGTGGATTGTTGTAAAAATTAGAGGAAGTATACGGACTTCTCTCGTAGGATAAAAATTTATTTATCATGATATCCAGTTGAGAATTGTTCTGGGCGCAGATCCTCGCGTGATGCATATCGGGAAGCGTATCCCCGTCAACATCGGCGTACCAGTTGTCCGACGCGAAATCGGGACGACCCCACCAGGGATGATCTACTAACGGCGAGGTTACTCCGTAGGTCTCTCCCGATGACGGGTAGTCCGACAGGATCAAGAACGCCGCCGGAGGTATATCCCAGTTATTGTAGGCGTTATGAATGAAATTCCTGATTGTCAGCGAATCCGAACCCCCTATTTCAGCCAGGGTATAAACCTCGGTGCTTATCCCCTGCAGTTTCCTCCATGCTTTTATTGTATCGGCCCAGGCTTCGAAAATAGCGTCGGTCGGAACGATAATCACGTATTCAAATCCCGTATCGGTTATTAGCCCGCCCGGCTGATAGAAATCTATTACGGGCAGAGATTGATAATTCAACAAATGATTTTGAAGAACCGGCTCCCAGAACCTGCTCCTCAGCCTGTCTTCGCCAAATTGCCCGTCGCCTCCGACAAATTCTATCTTCACTCTTATGTCACGGTAAACCTTGAGGTCCCTGGCTACCGGATTATATTGAAAAGGCGTGATACCAAGAATGACAGCATCTACCCCTCTGATTTTTTTCTTCTGAGATAATTGAGCTATGGCCTCGGGGTAGGGTTCATTCCGGCCATAAATCGACATATCTTTATCGAATTTCAACGGAGAATCATCCGTATCGGATGGTATATCGTATGCCGGCGCTATATCTATATTCTGTATCGTCTCAATTCGTGAATCAAGAATCGTTAATATCGGTTCCGAGCCGCGGGGGATGGCTATAAAACGTCCGATGCCCGGTAGATTCGGCGCGCCTTCGTTATTGGGAAGAAAAATTCCGGGCACGCCGATCGTCTTCATTGGAACGCCGTTTATCACGCTCTCTTCAATCATAACCTCGTTAACGCTGAAAACAATTTCGACCCCGTTGGAGGTCTGCGAAATCACATTAAAAAGAGGATATTCGCCCCAGGTGTTATCAAATTTTATTGTTTCGCTAAGGGCTGGCCCCGTTAAAAGGGCGAGCGCCAGAAATATCGAAAAAATCACTATCGTTTTCATCTCGCCCTCCTATCTATCCGCATCAACCAGGCCGGATTCAACGCTGGTTAGCGGACCCGAGCCCCGGCCCATTATATTCAGATAATTATCATCGCCGATGTATGAAACATTGAGGAAATATTGGCTAAATCCCTCATTAAAGGAAGCATCTAAACCGCGATCAGCATCAGATACTCCGGTAAATATCTCAGCCCAGGATAAAGCGTCTGGAGTATCCCAGCAGTAACGAATCACTCCTTCCGATGTCAAACCAAAATAATATAGCCTGTCATTGGTCACATCCTGGTTGGAGGTAATCGCCACCTCAAGGATGGATTCGGGCGAGGTGGTCGTGAATACCGTAATATAAGAAGAGCCGTTACCAAAGTTTTCCTGTTGACCATCGTTGGCATTGAACCTATATAGGAACGCCTGATCCTGAAACGATCCCCTGCTGAAAGCCACATAACAGTGATTGCTGACAACAGTGGCGCTTAAATGATTAATATGGTATCCGGCCCACCAAGCGTAAGTCTCGCTCCAGGTAGCCCCCCCGTCGGTGGACAAATTTACAGCCCATGTAGCCGTAAACCCATCGCCCTGGAATAAAAGAATCGCGAACAGGTTGCCGGTGGCGTTGTGAATATCGAACGCATTCACGTAAATGGAATCCCGGTTGCCGATGCGGACATCGGTGTCCCAATCGGGTTGTTCAATGGTCTGCAGGGGATTCCTCCACCTGTTACCGATTGAAACCTCGTCAATATCGGTCAGATCTGCAAGCCCGCCAAACAGCTGAATCGCTTGCTCGTATTGACCGTTATTCCACCGTTTCTCAATTTCCTCTGCCCTTTGCAATGCGTCTGCGGTTGCGTTTTGCTCCAGAATCAGCCCTATCTCCGAGTTCGCCCTTTGATCGTAGGACATGTACTGAAGCCCTTCCCAGATCGGCCCATCCATTTCAAGGGGGACAATCGGTTCTTCATCGACATTGTAGTCTGCAATTTGAGATGGAGATCCGGAGACAACCTCCAGCTCGCCTGCCGATGCCGAACCGAAAAACACCACCAGAAAAACAACAATAGCGGTTTTCATGGTTTTTCCTTTCTTTAAAAATCCTTTATAGAATTATTCCTCATTTTCGATCATGTCCCGAAAAGTTCCTGGCGCCTATAATCAACCGGGCGGGATTCATTGTTACCCCGTAACTATGTCTTTCAGCAGTTGACTGTCTTTTTGCCCAGACCTTACCTATTTCTTTCAAATTAGCTTTCTTATTTTTTAGAAGAGGGAGTGCGCAATAAGCGCAATATTGAAGATCGATTTTAATCAGCGTCTCAGGTGGAAGCTACTGTCGCGCGGGAAGCCCTCTCATTGTTAAACCCTGCTTTACCTGTCGTGATATAATGGGCAGCCATTATTACTATAAAAATAGTAGATTTATTTGTCAAGTATTAAATGTTAAGGTTTGACAGTTATCAACGGTGCCGATGGTGAGATATATTCGGGGCCCCATTCTCAAGTCCTTTATTTTCAAGCAGTACACTCGTCACTGTCGCCGGATGGCGGGATGGTTTACCACCAATCGGCCTGGATTTCGAACCATCGCCCCGATTTTAGCCCTATTTTCTATATCAGCTGCCGTAAAAAACTCTTGATATCAGACTCATTAATTGTATATTTAGATGGAGTTGTCTACGAATGAAAACTGAACTTCGCTAATCTTCCAACAAGGAGAAGTGCGTGATGAAAAAAGCAGTTATAGTTTCCCTGATGTTAAGTATCGGTATTATGTATTCGGTATCTTCAGGGGAGATAATTTACTTTCCCGACATACCCGGCTCCGGTTTCGAGCTGTTGGAGCAGAACGAGTATGGCGTGAGAGTAAAGTACTCAATTAACGAATTATTTATGGATGACCTTGTAGTTGATGGTCAGACTATGAAAACAATTCAGGTGCCCGGGATATTTCTTCCCAATAACGAGGGCGCTCCCAACCTTCCGGGCCTGGGCAGAATGATAGCCATTCCTCAGGGTTCGGTTGCCGGATTCCAGGTTGTAGGATACAAAACCGAAACAATGAGCGGAATCGATCTCGCCCCTGCCCCTTTAATTCCTTTTGATACGGATGACAGCCCTCCGCAATATATCAAAGACGAATCCATCTATTCCGCCAACCAAAACTATCCCGCCCAACCAGTTCTCATTTCCGATCCGGCAAAACTGCGCGGGGTAGACTACATAATACTGGGAATAACGCCATTCCAGTATAATCCTGTGACCAAAAATTTGATAATCTATAAGGAAATTTCGGTAAGCGTGGATTTCGCGGGAGGCAACGGCCATTTCGGAGAGGATAGACTTCGAAGCCGCTTCTGGGAACCGATTCTGAGCGCTAACCTTTTAAACTATAATACCCTGCCCAAAATAGACTTCAGCCGGCTAGATCCCAATCCCTCGGAAACCGACGATTTCGAGTACGTCATAATGGTCCCCGATGACCCGGATTTTATCGCCTGGGCTGACACAATAAAAAATTGGCGCACTCTTCAGGGCATCCGGACGGGGGTCGTGAATCTTACCGATATAGGAGGAAACACGACAACCGCTATCGAGGGCTACATAAATAACGCCTATAACAGCTGGGATATTCCTCCGGTCTCGGTTCTGTTGCTATCGGACTATCAGAATTCCGGATTGACTTACGGCATAACGTCACCCATGTGGGACAACTACTGCGTGTCCGATAATATCTACGGCGACATAGACGGTCTGGATGATCTTCCCGAAATAGCCATGGCCAGGATTACCGCGCAGAACGAACCTCATCTCGCAAACATGATCGGCAAGTTCCTGGATTATGAAAGAAACCCTCCCACCAGCGCGAACTTTTACGATCAACCCATTACCGCCGGAGGATGGCAGACCGAGCGATGGTTTATAATCTGTACGGAAATCTGCTGGGGATTCATGCACAACGTCCTGGGCAAAAACCCGGTCAGAGAATACGCCATATATAGCGGGTCCCCGGGATCGGTCTGGTCCACAAATCAGAATACTTATATGCTGGTTGATTACTTCGGGCCCAACGGTCTCGGATATATACCGGCCACTCCGGCCCACCTGACGGACTGGGGCGCCAACGCCACGCGACTTAATAACGACATCAATTCCGGGGCTTTCTTGCTCCTCCACAGAGACCACGGAGGAGAAACCGGCTGGGGAGAACCGGATTACCAGATCAGCGACTTAGCCGGATTGAATAATACAATGCATCCTCACGTATTCTCCATAAACTGCCTTACGGGAAGATATGATTACGGCAGCGAGGTCTTCGCGGAAGCATTTCATCGAATGAATAATCAGCCCTATGGGGCCTTGAGTGTTACGGCTGCTTCCGAGATTTCATATTCATTTGTGAATGACACTTATATCTTCGGTATCTGGGATTATATGTGGCCGAATTTCGATCCCGGGAACGGCAACCCCGGTCCCGTTACGCTGAATCCCTGCTTTGCCAACGCATCGGCCAAACATTACCTGCAGGCTTCGAGCTGGCCTTATAACCCGCAGCATAAAGTATATACGCACCATCTGTTTCATCATCATGGCGACGCGTTTACGACCATATATTCTGAAATCCCCCAGACACAGACCGTCGTTCATGATCCTGTATTGCATGCCGGTCCGAATTTCTTCACCGTTACGGCGCAGCCCGGGGCCATGGTGGGCCTGACCGTTAACGGAGAAATCATAGGAGCCGGCGTCGGTACCGGTTCCCCGGAATCCATCCCCATCGAACCTCAGGTGCCGGGCAATAATATGATCTTGACGGTAACGCTTCCGAATCATTACCGATATGAGGCGACCGTCCCCATAATTACGACTTCGGGAGCATATGTGATCTACGATTCCTGCGTGGTTGATGACGCCTCCGGAAACGGAAATGGAGTAATTGAGTTCGGTGAAAGCATCAGTCTCGGAGTTCAACTCGAGAATGTCGGTTCCGACACGGCCTACGGGGTCAGCGCCAAAATTAGAACCGCCGACAGCTATATAACTATGACCGACAGCACGGAAAATTACGGCGATATTGCCGATGGCGAAACATCCTATATCCCCGGGGCCTACGGTTTCGACGTGTCCATCGACGTTCCTGATAATCATAATATTAACTTCGAAGTCGAGGTCAGAGATACCAACGACAGCGTCTGGACAAGCTATTTCAACCTTACCGCCTACACCCCGGAACTGGTTTTCGTGGAGGTTCTGGTAGATGATGCTACCGGTAATGGGAATGGAATCCTGGAAGGGGGAGAGACGGCCGACCTGATAGTCACCCTCGAAAACACGGGCGGATCGGACGCTGTGGCGGTTACCGGATTGCTCTCTGAAAACGATGACCTCGTGGATATCACCGACGCCAACGGATCTTTCGGTGATATTCTCGGGGGAACTACTGGTGACAACTCAACCGATCCGTTCGTGGTTGTGGCCGACACCGCGCTACCCATGGGGCATTCGATATATTTCGATCTCGATCTAACCGCAGCCGGTGGATATTCCACTTCCACGCAATTCATACTCAAAACGGTTCAGACCTTTGAATATGATGACGGCGGCCTAAGAGCCACCAACGACTGGGAATGGGGCACTCCCCAGAATTACGGTCCTCCCTCGGCATACTCGGGAACGAAATGCTGGGGAACGATTATAGACGGTTATCGTACCAATGGCAGCGGCACTCCCAACGGTTTCATCTATTCAAACCTGAACTTCTATGTGGATATAGCCACCAACGCCTCCATTTCGTTTTATCACTGGTATTACACATCCGGCAGTACCTACGACAGCATAAACGTTAAAATAAACAACGGATCCGGCTGGCAGCTTCTTTATACGAATTACGGAGAGAGCGCGGGTTGGGAACTCCTGGATATCAGCCTTTCAAGTTATTCAGGTTTGGCTGAAATCTCTCTTGAGTATTTCTCCCGGTCCAGCATCTCCGACAGGCCCGGGTGGTATATCGACGACCTGGCGTTGCTCGGCTGCTCCATGTGGTTCCCCACAGACGACGTGGCCGCGATATCGATAGACTCTCCCTATTCTCTTCTATTCACAGGTGTCCTTTATGATATCGTGGCGACATGTGAAAACTATGGAACCGACCCTCAGACTTTTGACGTAACCATGACGGTTGCCGATTCGATAACCCATAACGTTCACTATGCGGATACCACCCAGCTTTCTCTCGATCCCAACGTTTCGCAACAGGTAACATTCGATCCCTTCAGTCCGCCCGCGGAAGGTACCTATGAGTTTACCCTGGCTGTGGACAATCCCGGTGATACCAATCCTTTAAATGATACGGCGAGGGTATATTTAACGGCATACCAGCATTTTTCCGAAGGCGGCCCGGACGCCTTCGGGTATCGCTGGATTGACAACTTCAGTCAGTACCCCCACGCTCCCACATTCAATTATATCGACCTGACCAATTCACCCACGGCCATTCAGGTCGGTTCCGGAACGGGAAACTACGGCGAATTCCCCATCGGGTTCAGTTTCGAGTTCTACGGTGTTGACTATACCACGGTATATATCAACGCTTACGGATACCTTTCCTTCGGATCCATGTACAGCTCGTCGACAAACGACTGCCCCATACCCAACTCCTCGACGCCCAATGAGCCTCTGGTTGCCGGGTTCTGGGACTACGGTTACTGCAATTCGTCTTATGACGGAATTTGCCTGATGGAGACGTTCGGCACGGCCCCCGACCGCTACACCGTTATTCAATACCATAACTGGCGGCGATCAAGCGTCAATCTCGAATGGGAGATTGTCCTGCACGAAAATAAGGATATAGTTTTTCAGTATCTCGACGTAGATGAAGGCGGTTCCTACGGCCAGGGCCAGAGCGCGGCGGTCGGGCTCGAGGATTACAACCTCACGGGAGCGGGAATATCATACCTCTGCAACGACGATAACCCCGGAAACAGGCTGATCGACAGCCTGGCGATCAAATGGTATACTCCCATATATGCACACGATATTTGCGTTGAAGAATTCATTACTCCTTACGGCTCGGGGATTATCAACGAGCCATTCATTCCCGAAGTGCTTTTTGAAAACAACGGAACCAGCGACGAAACCGACGTCCCGGTTCGCCTGTTGATAGATCCCGGCGCCTATGATGATCCGCAGGTTATCCCGACATTCAATTCCGGCGCCAATATACCGCAGCAATTCGCCCAGTATACGCCGACATCCGGCGGGATATACACGCTGACGGCCATAAGCGAGTTGGTCGGTGACGAAGATCCGATCAGCGATACCCTCGTAATGCTGTTTACCGCATACGACAACGTTTTGAATTTCGAAGCCGATAACGGCGATCTCAATGGCGACGGCGACTGGGAATGGGGAATTCCAACCAACGTCGGTCCTCCGGCTGCCCATTCCGGCGATAAATGCTGGGGAACCGATCTCGACGATTACCGCAGCAACGGCAACGGGACCTGGTTATACTCCAACCTGACCTTCCAGCTCGATCTCGGAATGGGCAACAACGCCGCCATCGGTTTCTGGCACTGGTATTACGCGTCGGGCTCCACCTACGATAGCCTGACCGTCAAAATCAATGACGGCGGCGGATGGGTTACCCTCTTAGACTGGCATAGCGGTCCTACGGACGATTGGGAGGAAGTAGTGATCGATCTTTCCTCATATGTCGGTATGGTCGATATGAATTTCCAGTACGCTTCGCGGTCGAGTATCACCGATAGACCCGGCTGGTATATTGATGACCTGGCGCTTTCCGCCTGTTCAATTGTTGCGCCCGAAATCGAGGTTACGCCTCTGTCTATCAGCGGCGAGGCTTATGTCGGCTCTTCCGACGCGGACACCTTAACGATCTCCAATACCGGTGACGGAACGCTGAATTATATCATTAACTGCATTCCGGATCCTATGGTAACTCGTAATAACGGCAAACTGGAAACGCTGTACGAAACGGGCGATTTTAAGGTGGAACGCCGCCTTGCCGGGTATCATCCGGTTGAAGATAAGCTTAAAGTTGAAAATCTCGCCGAGAATGCAAAAGGAGAACCGTACTTCCTGCCTGTTCCTTTGAGCATCGGCGGCCCCGACGCCTTCGGTTACACCTGGATAGACTCCGATGAACCGGGCGGCCCCACCTACGACTGGATCGATATTTCATCAGTCGGAATCCCCATACCTCTCGGCGATGATCAAAACCTGGGGCCCTTCCCGCTTGGTTTCGTAGTCAATTACTACGGTAATGCGTATTCCGATATTAGGGTGGCTTCTAACGGTTTCGCGACTTTCACCAGCACTTCGGGAACTTTGAGTAATACGACCATACCCTCTACCGGCGAACCGAACAACACCCTTGCCATTTTCTGGGATGACCTCGCTCCTCACAACGCCGGTACGGTTTATTACTATGCCGATGCGGCAAACAGCCGCTTCATCATCTCCTGGGACGGCGTGCCTCACTATTCAAATTACGGATCACTGTACTTCCAGATAATTATCAATGTCGACGGCACGATCCTTTATCAGTACAACTCCATGGATCATGGCGGACACACCGTCTCCGCCTCGATCGGTATCGAGAACGCCGATGGTACCATAGGGCTGGAATACGATTACAACTCCAATCCCCCCGCCATTCACGATCGTCTGGCGATCCTGTTCCAACCGCCGACCTTCTGGTTGTATTCAGACGTCAATTCAGGCTCGATTTCCCCCGGCGGCGGACCCGATCTCGTAGAAATCACCATGGATGCCCTTGAGCTTTTACCCGGTGTCTACACCGGAAACGTTCAGATTCTCTCCAACGATCCGGATGAATCGATCATCAACGTCCCGGTCACATTCACGGTCGGCGGCTGCATTTATGTCGTCGGCGACGTCAACGGAAACGACATTTACAACGGATTTGATATCACCTATGGCGTTGCTTATTTCAAAGGCGGTTCCGATCCGTTATGCGACAGTTGCGATTGCCCGCCCAATCCATTCTTCTGGGCCTGCGGCGATGTCAATGCCGACTGCATGTATAACGGACTCGATATCTCATACGGGGTCCTTTACTTTAAATACGGTTTATTAGAACCTATACCCTGTCCTGATTGTCCTCCGCCGGGCGCCCCGGCCCGCGAAATTAAGAAAACCGAATCCCTCGATGTTATTAAAGGCAAAACCAAATCGCAGAAAGGATTCGAGCGGAGGTAACTCAAGCCGAAAACCGCAATGAAATAAAAGTATCGGCTTAAAAATCGCTTTTTCGGGTCTCTCATTCGAGAGACCCGTTTCTCTTTGTAGAAGAAACTACCCGATTGAAATTATAAACTCGCTAATATACGAATAATTAACCCTCCCGATCATCCTGCTTACGGGAGGGCTCCAGGAATCTAAAATCTATTAACTTACAGCTTAGAATCTCTTCTGATAGGAATGGCAGTAAGGCTGGCCGTTCTTTTTCTCGTAATAGTCCTGATGATAATCCTCAGCTTCCCAGAACGTACCCGCCTCAACAACTTCCGTGGCCACATCGTAGCCGTTATCTTTTAAAATCCCTATCAGCTTTTCGGCGATCTTTCTCTGGTTATCATCGGTATAAAACACCGCGGATCTATACTGCTCCCCTATATCCGGCCCCTGACGGTCAACCTGCGTGGGATCGTGTATCTCAAAGAAAAGCTTTGCCATTTCTTCATATGATGCCTTTTCGGGATCGTATACCACCTCTATGGTCTCCGCGTGACCGGTATTGGTATAGGAGACCTCTTTATAGGTCGGATTTTCCTTGTCTCCCCCCATGTATCCCACGGTGGTCGATACAACTCCCTCGGCATTCTGGAAATAGTATTCCACCCCCCAGAAACAGCCGCCGGCAAAATACGCTTTTTCATACTTTTCAGTTTTCTTTTCCGGAATAAAATTCATGGATATGGAATTGACGCAATGCCTGATATTTTTATCGGTGAAACCCTCCCCCTCGAATACGTGGCCCAGGTGCGCGCCGCAATTATTGCAGAGAATCTCCGTACGCACGCCGTCGGCGTCCAGCTGGCGCTTGACCGCTCCGGGGATTTCGTCATCGAAACTCGGCCAACCGCATTGCGAATCGAATTTATCCGTAGATTTATAAAGTGGAGCGTCACACCTTTTACAGACATAGGTTCCTTTTTCCCAGAAATCATAGTATTCCCCGGTGAACGGTCTTTCGGTGCCCTTATCTACGATAACCGCCTTCTCTTCCGGCGTTAAGCTGTTGTAATTCATATTCTTATCCTCAGAAGTCGATGTTGATACAATGATGAATGTCAAACCGACCAAAACTCCAATTATTACAAACGATATTTTAATCGATGTAATACCGCGCCCCTTGTTATTTAAAACTCGATCGGCCATCCTGAATATAAGTAAATCTTGTTTTTGGAGTTTTGTTCCCGATGATTTCCCCGTGGCAATTCTAATTATATAACAAAAAATTGAGCATAAACCGGCAAGTAAGCTGTTCTTCTAATTCCTATATATTAGCATTGCCTATAATCTCTCCGTTTGCTATTTTGGGCAGCGTTTATGGAATCGAACCGTACCACCAAAAGGGCGGCCCTTATCGTGGCCACCCTGAGTTCATTTATCGGCCCCTTTATGGGTTCTTCGGTCAACGTTGCCCTGCCGTCTATCGGAGCCGATTTCTCCATGGGAGCGGTATTGCTTGGATGGGTTAACACCACTTACCTTCTTGCGGCCGCCACTTTGGTCATACCATTTGGACGGCTTGGTGATATTTACGGCAGGAAAAAAATATATATGTGGGGAGTCCTGATATTCACCTTCTCATCTGTGCTCATAGCGAATTCGAATTCCGCCGGGACCATAATTCTCTACAGGGTATTTCAAGGATTCGGCGCTTCCATGATATTCGCCACCGGTATGCCGATACTGATTTCTGCGTACCCGGTGGGGGAAAGGGGCAAAGCGCTCGGCATCTCCGTTGCCGCGGTCTACCTGGGACTCTCCTTCGGTCCTTTTTTCGGCGGGATTATCACCCAACATCTTAGTTGGCGCTATATTTTCTGGCTGAACCTTCCCCTGGGATTAATCCTTCTGGCGGTAATATTTTTTATGCTCAAAGGAGACTGGGCCGAAGCCAGAGGAGCGAAATTCGATCTTGGCGGATCTATAATTCTGGCGGCTTCGCTGTTCGCGACAATGTACGGTTTTACCAATCTTCCGGAAATTTACGCTTTCTTCCTGGTAGCAGCGGGTTTGCTGGGAATCTCCTTCTTCGTTATTTTCGAATTGCGAACCGAAAACCCGGTAGTAGATATAAACCTTTTTCGATACAACGCCGTGTTCGCCTTTTCCAATCTGGCGGCCTTGATTAACTACGCAGCAACGTTCGCGGTCGGCTTCCTGCTGAGCCTATATTTACAGAGGTTAAAGGGGTTATCCCCGCAGGAGGCCGGACTGGTGTTGGTTTGCCAGCCGGTAATACAGGCCGTCCTTTCCCCGCTCGCGGGACGGCTTTCGGACAAAACCGAACCCCGTACCGTCGCCTCATCGGGCATGGGCATGACCTTTATCGGCCTGGTATTGCTTTTTTTCCTGAATTCCGATTCATCCATAACATACATAATTGCCTGCCTGATAGTCCTGGGGTTCGGTTTCGCTTTCTTTTCCTCGCC
>CP070813.1:540325-596947 GCA_020344055.1 Candidatus Zixiibacteriota bacterium
GGCGCACCGGGAGGTACGCCAACCACTCAATCGCCCCTCGGGATTGCCAAGCAGGCGCTTGGCAACCAGCGTGGGATGAGGATTGTCATTCCCGAAATCTCTTATCGGGAATCTAGGAAGTGGCCCGGCTCTGGATCCCGGATTAAATCCGGGATGACATTAAAAAATAAAAGGCTGCGTCAGTGGCAAGCTATGTAGTACCCCACCCGACGGGCCGGGCAATGTGTTTCGGGAATCATAGTTCCCGAAACACAATGGCCAGATGATTATTTCCGGGCTTTGAAAAACAGAACCGCGCCGACCAAAATAAAGAATATATCGCCGATGGAGGCTGCCAGGAGCGGAGGGATTTTGCCGTTGTTGCCCAGGCTCTGGCCGGTGCGGATCAGGACGAAGAATATAAATGAAATTATAATAGAAAGACCAAAACCGACCGACGGGCCGGAGCGGCGGGGGTTGGCCGCCAGCGGAATGCCGATCAATACCAGAATGAAATTGGCGAAGGGAAAGGTTATTTTCAGATACAGCTCCACCCAGTCCCGATGGGCCGGTTCGCCCAGAATCTCCTTCTCCTTGATCCTCCTTAGAAGATCGAAGAAGTTCTCCTGGCGGGGCGGCACCGGGATCTCCGCCATCATCTCCGGCGTCTGCGTCAGGAAGGGGGCCCATAAGGTGTCGAAGGTAACGAAGCTTTCGGGCAAACCCCTATCGACGTCCGGGTGGGTCTGCGCGACACCATTTACCAGCACCCAGCCGGAATCGCTTGGGGTGATTTTTTCGGCGACGTAGGTTTTCCTGATTTTGTTTTCCACCACCTGGTGGACCTTGATATCCTCCCCTATCTCGGTTTCCACGTTGTATTTTTTGCCGAGGATAATCCATCCCTGTTCCCCGGGCACCTTGATATTGGTTCTTAGAACTTTCGCTCTGGTAATGTCCTCTTTTTTTTCGATCAGGACCTTTTTTATCTCGTCTTTTCTTCGCTCGGTCTTGGTCAGGACGAATTCGGCGAAAAACATTACTCCCAGAGATAGTATGAAAGAGGCGGCGAGGACCGGGAAAGCGATCCGGTAGAGGCTTAGTCCGGAGGCTTTCATGACGTCAAGCTCGCGATTTTTCGCCAGCGAACCGATGGAGAAAAGGGTGGAGACCAGCATGGCGACCGGGAAAGCGAGGATTATGTAAAAGGGCATATAGTTAACATAGTAAAGGGCCACGATATCGAAGCCGATCTGGTACCGTTCGATCATCCTCCAACCCCTTTCCACGAAATCGACCACCAGCACGATCACGCTGAAGGCGAAGATCGCTCCCGCCAGGGCTTTCAGGAATTTCTTCAGGATGTAGATATCGAGGGTTATCATATTAGAATAAGTTCATTACGTCTGTTTCCGCCGGGTGAAAAGGCTTTTTACGCTATCGATAAAGGAGATGACTGCCGATTGTCTTACAAAAGCAATGGCCAGGAGTATGCCCGACCCGCCGACGACTATGTTGGGAAGCCACATGGCCCAGACGGCCGGGAGATACCCTTTATCTGCCAGCTGTTCGCCGAGTATCAAGAACGCCCAGTAGATTATAAAAAAGAAGATTGCGACGGCGATGCCGGCAGTGAAGCCGCCCTTTCGGGCTATCGATCCCAGGGGCGCGCCCATCAGAACAAAAGCTATACAGGCGGTGGGAATGGAGAATTTTTTATGAATCTCCACTTTCATGGAGTTGATCTCGCGGAAATAATTGCCGGCCGTCCTGGCATTAAAGGTCTGTTTGGCCTGGATTTTCCTGGATTCAGTCAAGACTTTGTTTATGGCGCGGATTCTGGGATCGGGGATTTTATCCGCCAGGCTCTCGTTTCCCGGGAAAAGGCCCGCGACCGCGGCCCTGGTGGTGCTATCGGTTTTGGATAAGTAGTCGGCCGCCTTTTCGTATCTTTCCCGGTTTCTTGCCATCATCATCGATACATTCATTTCCCTGTCGCCCCGGCTGCTTTCCGTGGTTCGCTGAAATTCGGATGCGGCGTTAGGGATCGATATGGTCTGTTTGGCGAAATCGGTGCGGGTGAAGGCCTGTTCGTTTTCGGCGCCGACCTCCAGGATTTCACCCTCCTCCAGTTCCAGCATGAGCGTGGAACCATCCGGCCCGAAATACATCTTGCCCCGTTTGGCGGTGATGATCCGTTCGGCGTTCTTGGTCTGGATGACGATGATGTCCTCTATCTCCGATGTTTTTCTGGCGATTGTCCTTACCCTTATGCTGTAACCCTCGAAATGGTCCAGGAAGATATTTTCCTCCAGCGACCAGGTCGGTTTTTTCCTGGTGATATCGGTTAGGAGCATTCTGGCCTTGTGGTTGGATTCCGGGAGCACGCGATCGTTAAACCAGATCATCGCCAGAGTCAGGATGAAGGAGGCTCCCAGCATGGGGATCATCAGCCTCAAAAAAGAGACCCCGCAAGACCTGGACGCCGTTATCTCGTTGTCGGAGGCCATCCTCCCGAAGACCATGAGGGCGGCAACCAGGACCGCCATGGGAACGGAGAGAGCCAGCATCCAGGCTAGGTTCAGGCCGAATAATTCCAGGACCAGAAGCGGCTTAACACCGCGCGAGATAATAAGATTCATTATGTCAACCAGGAAATCCATTACCAGGACAAGCGTGATAATAGAGAAGCCGAAAAGAAACGGCCCAATTGATTCCTTGAGGATGTATCGCGAGAGAATTTTCATAAAATATATTATATTAGTGAGTTACCCTAATCTCAAGCAATTTCTCCTTGACTTGATAGACGTAAATTAGATTATTGAAGTTCCATGAAATCCGATTATGTTGCTGGGCTTGCGGTTGGCGACGAGGTTTCCGATCTGTTCGCCGTAAGAACCGTTGAATTTAAAGAATATTCCGGCGGCAAGATGATCATCTTGGAACTGGTGGACCGTACCGGCAGGATTAAGGGGATTTTGTGGGAAGGCTCGTCGGAACTGATGCGGGATCTAAAAGCCGGCGGTATATATAAGGTCAGTGGCACGGTAACCACCTATAAAAGCGAAAACCAGATTACCGTAAACAAAGTAGAAACCTGTAAGAAGTTCGACCTGGACGACTTCCTTCCCCGGGGCGAATATTCCTATGAAGAGCTTGAACGAAGGCTCGATAAAGCCATAGCCGGAATCAGCGATCCTGATTATGGCGGCTTATTGAAGAATCTATTTTCCGACGGGGAGTTGAAGGAATCGTTTTTAAACGGCGTCGGGGGAAAGTTATGGCATCATAACTATATAGGCGGACTTGCGGAACACAGCTTTGCCATGTTCGATTTGTGCGACGATTTCTGCCGATTATACAAGGAGCTTGACAGGGAGCTTCTTCTAACGGGCGCGATCGCGCATGATATCGGCAAAATCAGAACGTACTCTCTTGAAAGCGCGATAGATTATACCAGCGAGGGGCGTCTTCTGGGGCATATAGTGATGGGGGATGAGATTATCAGGAATGTTATAGATACGATTGGTGATTTTCCCGATGAGAAAGCCCTCAAACTGAGACACCTGATTTTATCTCATCAGGGCACGCTTGAACAGGCATCGCCGGTGGTGCCGATGATGCCGGAGAGCATGGCGCTTTATGCCGCGGATCTGCTGGATTCCAAGCTGGCGGCATTCAGGAGGATAAGAACTAAAGAGAAACGGCCCGGAGTCGAATGGTCGAATTACGTAAATCTCTTAAACAGGCATTTATACTTTGGATCTGAGGAAGACGAAAATGGCTAAGAAAAACTTAGGCCCGTTAACGGCATTAGTACCTTTACCGGCTACGATGGTTTCCTGTCAGAAACCGGGTTCCAGACCGAACATCATCACAATATCCTGGACGGGGATAGTGTGCAGCGAGCCGCCGATGATATCCATAAGCGTGAGGAAAAACAGGTACTCCTATGACATCATCAAAAGCACGGGCGAATTCGTGGTGAATATCACTACCCACGATCTGGTCAGTGCGACGGACCTTTGCGGAACCTATTCGGGGGCGGATTACGATAAATTCGAAATGGCGGAATTAACCCCGGTTAAAAGCTCGAAGGTGAAAGTACCGATGATAGCGGAATGTCCCATAAATATGGAATGCCAGGTTAGAACCAGGATCGAACTGGGATCGCACGATATCTTTATCGCTGAAATAGTGGCCACTCACGCGGACGAGGGCATTCTGATTGATGGCCGTTTCAATATCAAGAAGCTCGATCCGCTTATTTACTGCACTAAAACGCGAGAATACTGGTCCGGGCTTTCGAGAAAAGAAGGCAAATACGGGTTTTCCGTAAAGAAATCCGATTAGAATTGAAATACGATATTATCGTCAGTTCAGGCAAGACCCGTCTCGGGGAAATAGCGACTACTCGTTCGGAAATCCCTACCCCGGTTTTTGTACCGGTGGGTACCAGGGGCACGGTCAAGACCCTTTCCAATGAAGAATTGGAGTCGTTCGGAGCCAGGATTATTCTGGGCAATACCTACCATCTATATTTGAGACCGGGGCACCAGATTATTGAAAAATTAGGTGGTTTGCATAAATTTACAGGTTGGAAAGGCTCATTTTTGACCGATTCCGGCGGTTATCAGCTTTTTTCTCTGAAAGCGTTGAACAAAATAGACGATAAAGGCGTCGATTTTCAGTCGCATATTGACGGTTCCCAACATAGATTTACGCCAATTGACGTTATCGATATACAGTTATCGATGGGCGCCGATATAATTATGCCGCTTGATGTCTGCACGCCTTATCCGGTAGATGAGAAAACATCCAAAAAGGATATGGAGCGGACTATAGCATGGTTTGGTATCTCCAATACGCGGTTTATAGAGAAGGGCGGGCCCGAAAGGGGCCAAGCCCTGTTGCCGATTGTCCAGGGGGCGACATATATAGATCAGAGATTGTATTGCCTTGAAAAACTCCTGGAATACGACGCCCCGGGTATCGCTATCGGGGGATTATCGGTGGGGGAGCCGAAGGAGGATCGGATAAGAGTCCTGGAGAATATCCTTCCTCATTTTCCGGAAGAAAAGCTGCGGTACCTGATGGGGGTGGGGACGCCGGAGGATATCCTGGAGGCGGTGGAGATGGGTATCGACATGTTCGATTGCGTGATACCGACCCGCAACGCCCGCAACGGCACGCTGTTTACCAGATTCGGCAAGATGATTATAAAGGCGGCCCGATACGCCGAGGACCAGGGGCCGGTCGACCCCGAGTGCCCCTGTCCGGCATGCCGGGGATATTCGCGGGCGTTTATACGGCATCTTTTATCGGTAGGAGAGATACTGGGTTTGAGGCTGGCGTCGCTTCATAATGTTTATTTCTACCTGAACTTAATGGAGCGGATAAGGGAGGCGATAGAACGAGACGAATTTGCGCAGTTCAAGGCTCGGCTTATGGCGGACTTAGGCAAATCAAACGATTCCGTTTGAAAGCAATAGTATAAACCATATCTGGAATTTGGAAAATCAGGCTATTTCAGTAAGATCATGCTTTTAACAATCTTTGAACCATCGACTTCAAGCTGATAAAAATATATAGCGGTAGATACCGGATTTCCGTTTATGTCCAGCCCCTGCCAAACATATTTATGTTCGCCTGATAATTGATGTTCATTATTCACCAACCTTGAAACTATCGCGCCTGTAATGTCAAAAATAGTCAAGCTTACATTGGACGATTTCTGTAGATAATATGAAATGTTGGTTTGACCATTAAATGGATTTGGATAGTTTTGAAAAAGTTCAAATTTGTAGGGAGATGATTCAGTTTTCTCGTCAATAGCGGTGGTCTGATCAAAAAATAACGCGCCAATATCAACTCTTGTTGAATCAGGATCCAATGGCGAATCCGGATTGCCAGCATCTATACAGGGTGACCCTGGAAGTAGATGATAGTCATCTAAAGCCGTATCCACGAACATGGGATCTGCGAAGATATCTGTTATGCTGGTCTCTGGAGCGATAATATTAAAATCTTGGTTTCCAAAAAACAGGTTGTATCGCTCAATCATCGGAGCGGCCGACCAAGGACAATAATATAATCCGCCGCCCTCGTAGTTAAATGCGATTATGTTGTTTTCCAAGATAACATTTCCGTTGGGATTTACCCAGACAAAAACCCCGGCTCCATCCTCTATACCGCCGCCGCCGTGTGCATAATTTTTGACAACTGTATTATTATAAAAATACGTAGTTGGCCTACTTTGAGTACCATAAAGTACGGCTCCCCCGCCTTTACCAGCACCATCAGGCGAATTTATTGCCCAAGATACGTTGTTATATATAAGATTTCTATAGATATTTGCTCCGTCCGCCGCTATTCCCCCACCCATCCCATGCCATGGGAATCCATATCCAGTCATATTGTTACGGATTAAATTATGCGAGACTTCAGTCTCATAAATCGCCTCAATATATAGTCCCCCGCCGAATCCTACTCCCCAGTTATTCTCTATAATATTATGATTAGCTATTGCGCTTGATTGATATACGCTAATTCCGCCACCAAGTGAATTGAAAATATTATCTCGCAAGATATTGCCAATGATAATAGGTTTTCCGCTGTAAATCTTAATTCCAGGTTTACCAGCAAACGGATCCCTGTCCTGTCCGATTTGCGTAAATCCCTGTATAGTGCAACCGGTAGTATCCGCAAAACCGGCAATTACGATATGGCCCAAAATAAAGGTCTCATAGGGGCCGTGGGAACTTGTAAGAGTTATCTGTTTGCCCTGAATATCAACATTTTCTTCATATCTGCCGGGCGCCACTAATACGGTATCCCCATTCTGGCTCGCCTCAATGGCTAATGAAATAGTGGGATATTCCCCAGGAACGTGAAGAGTTTCGGTTTTGGCGCTTCCCCCAAATAGCAGGACGATTAACGTAGTAGTAGTTTTTATAGCTCTCATTGCAGGCATCCCCAAAGCTAATGTTCTCTACTAAAATACAAAAAAATAGATTTGTGTCAAGGATATTTTACCATTCTGAAAAAGCCCGAAATATCATAATCGGATTTGCGCTATCTACTATTTTATATTAATCTGTGGCGCGGAAACAAAAAAGCCCCGGCACATGCCGGGGCTTTAAAGAAGAACCGGAAATTATTACTTCAGAAGAGTCATCTGCTTGATTTCGGAGAAATCGCCGGCCTGGATTCTGTAGAAGTACAATCCGGTCGCGACACCATCAGCGTTCCAGACGACTGAATGAGCGCCGGATGATTGATTTCCGTTCACCAGCGTTTCGATTTTTCTTCCAAGAATATCAAAGATATCGAGAGTTACATGAGAGTCATCCTCGAGGGTGTAATCGATTGTCGTGCTGGCGTTAAATGGATTGGGATAGTTCTGTTCGAGTCTGAAAGCAATCGGTACTTCCGCATCCTCTTCGATATCGGTTATATAGAACTCGAGGAAGAAATCGTCGATATACCAGCCATCGCCGGTGATAACCGAGTTGTCAGAGCCATAGTCGAATTTGATCATAACAGATTCATATTCGTAGGGGGAAAGGTCAAATGATTCCTGTTGCCAGAAACCGTTGCTGCCGTAAAATGCTTCCTCGCCGCCTATAGGATTTTGGTAGCCTGTTGACAATACGCCGTCGTAACCGCCGGCCGGAGTGATCAGAGTCCAGCTAGCCCCGCCGTTTGTGGATATCTTGACATTACCGCCATCGAAGGTGTTTTCCGTAGTATACCAATGGTAGAATGTCAGAGTTGCCTGCTCGCCGATAGTAACTTCCGGGCTTATCAACTCGGACAGCAGCGGGCCCAGTGTGTATTGACCGTTGATTAAAGTACCGACGAGATTATCTCCGGACCAGGCGCCTCCGGGACCGGTTGTGGGCATTCCATGTTGCCAATCATTAGTCATGGTGAATCCGCCGGGGCCGCTTTCGAAGTCAACGAAGAAACCAGAAACCGCAATCGTGTTATAGGTGGCAAATGCGGAGTCATTGGCGTGATTTTGATCGCCGGTCAGTTCTGCAACCGCTATGACGTCATATATGGCCTCAGCAGCAGGGGTGAAATCCGGGAAGGCAACGTCTACGGTGGCTCCGTATCCCGCAAGGTCAACGATTACAGTATCCTCGTCGTATACCGGTGATCCGTTCAATTCTATGATCAGGCTGGCGGTGAAAGTCTCGGTATTGGCGCCCATGTTGCCAAAGGTAGCCTCCGGGGTAACGGGAACGCCGACGTCGCCGGTTCCAATCGGGGCGAGAACCTCCACGGCGGCCACGTCATGTTCAAATGGCTGGGCCCCGTCGGATAGCAGGACATCGTCAAAATCGGCCTGCGCACCGTCAACACCTTGATAGACCAGTGCAACCTTAAAGTTTGGTTCTCCTACATAGGCGCTGAAATCAAGAACGACCTCATACCAGACCCAATTCTGGAATACTCCGTAGTCGTCCTCCGTCCACAACGGATTCGACCAATTGTTGCCGCCGTCGGTCGAGACTACGATAATCATATCGCCGTTGTCATATGGGCTGACATGCCAGTAGTAACTGGTCAGGAACCAGAAACTGAGCTCGAGATCGGGGCTGGCCGAAGAGAGATCGAGGATCGGTGAAATCATCCACTCATCCTGCGGCACCAGGGCGGGATCGTATAAGATTTGAGCGTTAAAAGCGCCTCCGTGCGGACTGTAACCTGACTGATTCCAGGTATAATTGCCATTTGTGATAATACGAGTCCAATTGGGGGGAAACCAGGTTTCGAAACCCTCGGTCAGGAAATCGACGAGAATTACATTTTGCGGCTGAGGCTTTTTAATAGTTCCATCGTGAGGGGCAGACTTCAGGGTGATGTCCTCAGCGCTGGCCATAGAAAAGCCGAACAGCACGATGCCGGCCAAAATGGCTAGATTAACTAATACGTTTTTACAGTACTTCATCTTTGCTCCTTAAAAAATCGACGAAAAGTCGTCATAACTTCATTTACCTCAATTAGATAGGAAATTTTATCCAACTCACCTCCCTTAAAAAATACTGGCAAAGATCGATTAATATTTTTACCGTAACTTATCATATTACATTAAAAACCATGTCTTTCTTGCTGCCAAAAATCTGAAATTTAAGGAACTTCCTATATCTGCTCCGCTAAAATCAATATATGGATTTTCTCAAAAAAGACAACTAAATAATCTATCTTATTGACTGTAATTAAATTACGGCAATATTCCCGAGGATTTTTCTATTCGGACTTGCTTTAGCGGATATTTGTTGTTATATAAGAAGGTTAAATTGTGTTTGGTTTTATTGGCAATTTGGTAAAAGGATAGATTTTATGGCGCACGCGTACACACCGGGCTTGATGGTGACAGAAAGGCTGAAGATAGTAAAAAAGAGGATTTTGCCTCTTAAGGGCGAAGTTGTGGTCGGGGAAGGCGATAAGGTTTCCTCGGATACGGTGGTGGCACGCACGGAACTTCCGGGAGCGGTGGAACCGATAAATGTGGCCAATATCCTTGGAGTACCTCCCCAGGATGTTCCGGATACGATGCTCAAGAAAATCGGTGAGGAGGTAGAGGAAGGCGAGGAGATAGCCAAATCCAAATCGTTTTTCGGTCTTTTTACCTCCGCGGCAAAGGCTAAAATAAGCGGCGTCGTGGAGAATGTTTCATCGGTGACGGGCCAGGTTCTTTTGCGGGGCGCGCCGATACCGATAGAGGTTAAGGCGTATATTAACGGCGTGGTGACGGACGTTTTTGAAAATGAGGGGGTGGAGGTCACGACCTGGGGAAGTTTTGTCCAGGGGATTTTCGGTATCGGCCCGGAGACCCATGGCCCTATTAAAGTCGTATCCAGAAGCAATACGGAGATCCTCACGGACAGGGAGATAGACGATTCCTGCAAAGGGCAAGTCATAATCGGCGGATCGCTGGTGACGGCCGATGGGCTGAAGAAGGCCATCAAGGTGGGCGCAGTCGGGATCGTCGTGGGGGGATTCAGCGACAAGGATCTGCGCGATTTTCTTGGCTATGATCTCGGAGTTGCCATAACCGGAAGCGAGGAGAAGGGGATAACTCTTGTAGTGACGGAGGGTTTTGGCGAAATCAATATGGCCCAGAAAACGTACGATCTTCTTAAAAAACACGAGGGAGAGGAGGCCTGTATTAACGGCGCCACCCAGATCAGGGCCGGAGTTATCCGACCGGAGGTAGTCATTCCCAAACCGGGCGACCTGAGCGAAATAGATCATCATGAGAGCGCCGAAAATATAGGCCTCTCTATCGGCTCGCCTATCAGGGTCATACGCCAGCCGTATTTCGGTAAGCTTGGCAAGGTGACGGAACTCCCCGCGGAGCTTCAAAAACTGGAATCGGAATCAAAGGCGCGGGTTCTCGAGGTGGAATTCGAGGACGGCAACAGGGCTATAATACCCAGGGCGAATGTCGAGATGATCGAGGAATAACCTTAGGAAAATAGTCTTTTCAGGGGCCGCCAGGCCCTTTTTTAGTTTTCCGGCTTTTTATAGATTACGATGATGTTGTTTTTGAATGAGCCTAAATGAAATTTATCGATAATTCTGAAAATAGACAGGGAGATAGAATACAGTAGCCTGGATTGGCAAAGAAGATCTTCGACGAGAATAATTTCATGCAGCCTTAAAGACCCCGGGTTTGATTCAATTGTATGAGGCGTATTCATCCTGTAATAGGTTTTAAAGGTGCCCGAGGGAGTATTCTCAAAAATCCTTTTTAAAAGGGCTTTCTTTATTCTGAAGGGGATAAGCCGGGCGAGAAGAACAAGGGGGTTTTTTTTATTTGTGGTTTGCGCGGCGAGGGTTCCGCCCGGTTTCAGGACCCTGAAAATTTCGTTTAATGTAATGCCAGGGTTTTTCAGATGCTCGAAGGTGTATCTGGAAGTTATGAAATTGAAAGAATTATTTTTTAACGGCAATTTCCCGGAATCGGCAATGACATAGGCTCCGGTTTTGTGGTCTACATGCAATTCCGGATGTCTTAGAATATCCAGTCCGACCGAAAATTCCGCTCCGGGCTGTTCCTCGATCAGTATATTCGAGCCCGCTCCTATATCAAGCCAGTACGGTTTATCGGCAATATTCTCGAGAATAATATCTGTATATATTTCCCAGCTGAATCTAAAGCCCGGAAATCTCCACTTTGTTTTATCGACCAGATTTTCGAAAACACCCACGAATCCACTCCGTTATATGACCTCTTGCCTTTGCAATTATATAATTAATAGAGGATTATGGATAGCCATAACTATTGGCGCCTGAAGTCCTCGCCGGGATAGATTATTTTATATTGCCTGCGGCAGGGAATTTCTATTATATTAACCTCAAGGGATGCAGAAAGTTAAATGAGGAAAAAACCATCGAACCCGAAAACGGCGGCCGAACTTATAAGGCTATTGACTTCCCTGAAATTCTCGTTTTCGGCGGAAGACTCCAGGTTGAAAGCGGAAATTATAGAAGATCTGGCTTCGAAAAAGCTTCTGAATCCGTTCTTACTTATGAAATACCATGAAGCGTTATGCTTCGCCCAGGCGTATCCGGACAATCCCGAAATCAAAGGTCTTGTCGATAAGGAGCTTGCCGGATTCGCGGGTCGGATCTCCTATTTTAAAGAGGTTTACGGTGATGAGGACGAGAGAATCGAGGACGCCGGGCTGGTAGATACGTTTATTAGGTATCCATATAATTATATCATGGCTCGATGGCTGGTCGATAGATATGGCGATGATGTCGATATCGACTGGGAGTACTACGCTGAAAACGAAAGTGATCCGCTTTCGGGTCTACTAAATATCTTCGCTCTTTATGTCGAGAATGACGGGATCGACGATGAGGATCTCACCACCGAGGAGTGGGTAAATACCGCCCATGCGGAAAATCAAACCTCGTTGGAGTGGCTTTTGAAAAAGCTCGATAAGCTTCCGGCATCATTTGACGTCAAGCAATATCTTTATGACGGCGCCGAGCTGATGCTGAAATGGAGAATCGGAAAATCCCGGGCCGCGAGCACCCTGGCGATGACTTCCCGACCGGTCATTTATTATCAAAAAGGTCCATTGAAAAAACACCGTTTCGATCTGCGGCATATATCCAAAAGCAGGCCTCCCGATATCAGGCTTCTTTCAGAGAAGGATGGGAAAAAGGTAATTGAGACTCAGATTCTGGCGTTGTTGCCGAGGCACAGGGAACTTTATCCCACCTCATACGCGAATCCATCGGAAGTATATGTCACCTCGCCCGGCAGGGGGCTGGAAATCTACATGGTCGGGATGAAACCGCAAAATCGCATGCCCCTGGAGACGAATTACAGTGGTCTTTTGATAAAAAACGGCGTTCCTATCGGGTACGCCATATCGGTGCTGCTTTTTGAACGATGCGAGATAGCCATCAATGTATTCGATATGTTCCGGTCGGGCGAAGCATCGATAATTTTCAATCATTTTTTCAAGGTATTTTATCATCATTTCGGCGGCCGGGCATTCCTGATGCGTAAATGGCAGGTGGGGCATGAAAACGAAGAGGGTCTGCAATCGGGATCGTTCTGGTTCTATTATAAGCTCGGTTTCCGCTCCATTATTTCCGAGGTGGATGATCTGGCAAGAGCCGAAGCGGAGAAAATCAATAAAGATAGATCTTATAGATGCGATATTAAGACTTTAAAGCGACTGGCCTTGAGCGATCTTCTGGTGGATTTAAGACCAAAACCGAGAAAACCGTTTCGGGAATTACAGGTCGCTAAAATCGGTATGGCGGTAACGGAGATGATAGCGGCCGATTTCGGGGGAGATGGCAATAAGGCTTTTCGAGATTCGAAACGGCAGGTTTTATCGGCGCTGGGAATTACCGATTTGAATAAATGGCCCGGGAATGAACGGCTTTGTTTTGACCGATGGTGTCCTCTTCTGAACCTGATCGGCGATCTAACCGATTGGAATAAAAGGGATAAAAGGCGGTTAATCGAGATAATTAAGGCCAAGGGCGCCAGGAGGGAAAGACGGTTTGTTTCTCTTATGCAGAAGCATGGTAAGTTTAACGATGCTTTAACAAAGGTCGCCGAGGGCCGTGATTGATCAGCGCTTTCCGGGATCGGAGCCACATTGAATATTAAAGAAGAACACTCTAAATATCTGCCTCTTTTTATATTTCTACTTATTTCAATATTATATATCCTCACCATGCCCGCGAAATTCATAATCCAGGATAGCGCGGCGGAGATCCGGCTGGCATTATCGGAACATCCGGGGATAAGATCCAGCCATCTTCTGACGACTCCGCTTTTCGGGCTTCTGTTGCGATTGGATCGCCTTTTCGGTCTCGGTGATAATTCGTTTATAATTGTCCAGATACTTAATATCATGCTAAGTATCGGATGCGCTGTCATACTGTATTTGATGCTGAAAAGGTTGCTTCGCGACCGGAACAGTGCGTTATACCTGGTTCTGTTTTTCAGCATATCCAATGTGGTCTGGAATCAGTCCATAGCGGCGGAAACCGGAATGCTATCTCAGGTATGTTTGACATTGTCACTGTATTTTCTACTTAATTGCATAAGCGCCCGGGGGAATCGTTATTTCTCGGCGGCGGTGTCGCTGGGGTTTGTCTCGATAGGCGTCTTATTTTCCACATACATGGCAATATTTGTTCCTTTCACGCTCGTTATATTGTGGGTCGCGGTTGATCGAAGCGTAGTTTCACGGGCAAAAATAATTATAATCATGTCGTCCACGTTATTGTTTTTTATGGCAATGCCGTTTTTAATCGGGGCTTACCTCGACGGGGTGGATTCAATCTCGGGATTTTTGAAATGGATGACAACCCATTCGGAGCAGGACCGGCTGTCGGGAATTTCCATATTACGACCCGAGAGTATATTCAGAGCGGCGGCCGGTATCGTATCGACATTTGTTGACACCAGGGGCGGACTGACTTACGTAAAATTGCTGGCACGGGGAGAACCGATTGTCGGCATACCGGCGACTTCTTTGATATATCTGGCGGTGGGATTATTGATAACCGTCTCGGTTTTTTCGCTTTCGATCAGGGGAATCGCGAAAAACAGAAAAGGCTTGCTGGTGTATTATTGCATATTCAACCTGATATTGCTTTTTATTTTTAATCTATTCTGGCTGGGAAGCGACCCGCAATTCTGGATGCCGGGACTGCCGTTGTTATTGATTCTATCGGGGTACGGTATCGTGAGCATAAAGCAATCTACCATATCAAAAGTGTTAATGATTTTTTTTAAAGTCGGGTTGCTGAGCGGTTTATTGATAATTAATACTCCCCGCGATCTTCCTTCGATCGCGTTTCCCGACGGAGGGGATGATTTAAAAAGAGCCAAACTTTTCGCGGAGGATCTCCAGGAAGGTGACGTTATATTTTCTCCCGGATGGAACTGGACCGAATACATTGTCAACCTGCGAAGAGATGTTCGCCTGGTTAACCTTGTATACAGCGATGAGATTGGGCGCGATGAATCTTTTTACGTGGATCTGGATAATATCATATTGAAGACGCTGGCGGATGATAAGAAAGTGTATTTTGAGGGTTTAAGCGGGCCTAAGACGGCAAGGCAGTATGGCGCGTGGCAGATGTTTGAAAATCATCGAGGCCTATCTCGAGAGGAAGTGTTTAAATATTTAGATACGACATATAAAATTCGGCATATCGATGATCGGGAGGGGAAGGATTTAATTTTATTATATTCCGTGAAGTAATCCCTGACAATCCGGGTATTGCCGGCCGATTTTTCCCGCCATTAATAAAAACCATTTCTCAATTCAACCTTGATTTCAGGGTGGCGTGATTTAATCTGCAAAGGTCATATTAACGCGGCCTTATTATTCCTTCTTTACTATCGTATATATATTATCGGAATATATTTTTCTACCGGAAAGGCCTCTCTCTTGAATCTGGCCGTAAGGATGGTTAATAAGGATATTAGAACCGTTCTCGTCGTAGTAAATTGACGTCAAAGGCAATCCGATATATTTTACGGGCCCGAAATTATGAGTCCCGACCTCGTTATAGGCGTCCTTAATATAGTTCAAGTTCCAGGCCCAGAGGGCTATATGGCAGCCCAGAAGAACACTGGGAGGGTCATTGGTGTCGACAAACTCGGTTTTGATTGCCTGATCGTGAAAATTAGTTTTTAAAACACTCAGCGCATTTTCAAAAGGCCGGGCGTGCACGTTCCAGAACCTAAAGCTTACTATAATACTGGTGGAATAAGTGATTATCACCCAGAGGATAATAAGTTTTCGCAGTTTTTCCTCGGCTACGGACCACAGGGAAAATAAAGCGATTATCCCGATAAAAACGACTCTGGATCCGTGTTCCCAGGAGCCAAAAATCTCGCCGCGGGGGAGGATGACCCCGAAAATACAAGTCGCGAAAGAAAAAACAAATAATCCGACCCGGGATTTATTCTTGTAAGCATATATCAAGGCGTTGACTGTAATGACCAGGCCGAGGGCAATAAGGAGAATGGATTCCCACCACCTGTCGGTCACGTATAAAGGCCTGATCAATTGTATTAATTGTTTTTTAAACGAAGACCATTGGATAAGGGTATTTGTAGAAGGGGAACCCTCCAGAATAATCGAAAGGACAATGAATCCGATAGTCAGGCTCCATCCCGATAGCATGCTTTTCCAATTCCATGCGAGCGGATTGTACCACATTCTGTTGTTGCCGGTATTCATTAATATCGTAATACAATCAAAAATAAATAACGCTATCAACGGAGTGGGATGCATCAAGAAAGTAAATAGCCTGGTCAACATGACCAATAGGAGGAAAAACCTGCTTCGAGCATATTTGATCGACACCGCCATACTGAACAACGCCATCGTTATTCCCAGGAGCAACGGCCAGAATCCCCAGTGGTAAAAATAGTTGAAAGTCAGGGGGAATCCAATCAACCTGGTCCATTTGCTCTCTGGATTGATGGCACTGACGAGGAAATAAACGGAAAAGGGGAATAAGACAGCGTATAACGACAACGCCAATTTTGTCCCGCTTACTACTCCGAAAAGGCCCATAAAACCGGCCAGTATCAGTTGCGGCAGCTCATAGGTGGAGAGGGCCAGGTTCAGGATATAGGGATAGTCGCTCGGATTTGCATTGAAAAGTAAATCTAAAAGTGCTTTGGAGACGGCGGCATGCATGGGCATATCTGCCGACAAAGGATGGCGATAAAACCAGACGAAGCTCATATTGATTAATGAAAAAAGAACTAATACACCATAGAAGATGGTATTTCCGTATTTGGTATCACTCGCCATTAACGGTCGATCCTCGATAAGGCCTCTTTAGGCTTAATATTCTCCAACGTGGCCCATTTATTATATAATATCATTTTTCTGCGGTCAAGTGCCATCTATAAGCGTTTCGGGGATCGATTGCCCCGTCTTTTCGCGAACCGTTATTTTACGGTCATAAATTATTGTATTAAAAAAAGCGAGTTGGTTTTTTTCAATGGAATGTTATGGGGCGGTGCCGGGATAATCCCGGCTGTGCTTACGCTGGATTCTCCGAAAATAGGAAAATAATTAATTAATGTCTTGACGCGTTACGATATTACGATTATAGAATTCGTATTGAGGAGAAAGTGTGTTAACAATAGAGATTGTAGACGACATTGCGGCTTTCGCGCGGCTGAAACCGATCTGGAACGATTTGCTGCGCCAGAGCCGGAATTATAATATCTTCATTTCCTTCGAGTGGCTTTACAGTTGGTGGCAGGTTTTTGGAGAGGGACGCCGGCTTTACATTCTCCTCGTTAGATCGGATGATGAGATCGTGGGTATCGCTCCGTTGATGCGAAGTCCCGGAGCAAAAAAAACCGTGATTGAATTTATAGGCACACCCGACAATGATTATTCGGATTTTATCTTATCAGGCGAGAGCGAGAACATCGTTAACAAAATAATATCATATCTTCTGGAGCGTAAATGGGATTGGTCGGTTTTGAATCTTAGCCAGATTCCTGATTCGTCTCCGACGATTTCAATATTGGAGGGGATAACCGATTCATGGAAAAACAAATGCTTCATAAGGCAGGGCGATTTATGTCCCACTTATATTTATGAGGGATCGGATGAAAAGAGGGGGGAATTTTCCGTAAAAATAAGCAGAAGGCATAAACCCAAAATAAATTACTTCAAAAAAAACGGAGAGCCGGAAATCCATTACATTGGAGATCCCGAAAAGATTGAACGGAGATTAACAGATTTTTATACATTTCATATAAACCGCTGGCGCGGCACGAATACGCCAAGCAATTTTACTCAGAAACGTTATCGCGATTTTTATTCCGGATTGATTCGGGAACTGGGAAGCGAAAAGAGAATTTTCTTGATGGAAATGATTTATAATTCAAGGCCGGTGTCGTTTTACCTTGGTTTTAATTTCGAAACGGTGGTTTATCTATATACGCCGACATATAACGTATATTACAGGAAATACTCTCCGGGCGAGATTATACATTATTACATTCTGGAATATTTTATCAGGAATGGATTTAATGAGGTGAATCTGGGCCGCGGTGGAGAGCCATATAAATATAGGTTTTCAAACAAGATCCGCTCCAATTATCGGGTCACGATGTACCGAAGCACCTTATCTTTTTTTATGGCGTTGTTATATAACAAATTGAGAGGCCTTTATATTATCAATACGCTAAAAAAGCGATGGAACATTCGACGTTATTTGGAAGCGTTACGGCGAATTCTCCGAGGAGGAGGTTTGCTAAATATGATAAAGGGCATTTTTATCCGGTTTCTAAAGATGCTTTACGATTATAGAGGCGTTTTTCTTTTTGAAAGCTATAAGATTCAGGAGGCTTGCGAAAATTCCGGTATTTCGTTACATAAGCTCGAAAGCGATAGGGCGGATGAAATATGCTCATTTTTGGGGTATACTATTGACTCAAGCGATCATAATAATATTCTGGCCAGACTGGACATGAACCGGCAATGTCTGGCGGCGAAGCATCATGATTCTATCATCGGGCTATGCTGGTTATCCTATGACGAGATGCGCCTGGATGAAATAAACCGGACGATACGGTTATCCGATAATGAGGCCTTTGCATATGACCTGAATATTTCGCCTGTATTTAATGAGCAGGATATTTATTTCTTTTTATTAGCGCGCCTCGCAGCTGACCTTCAGCCTAAAAATATCAAACTGCTGATTTCGTGCAAATCTGATGATACCGTTATGATCTCCAGGCTCCAACAGGCAGGATTCAAATTGAACCGGGCCCTTCGATATGTTAGAATTCTGGGTATAAAAGTGTATACGCGCGGGCGGAATTAAAGTGGAGCCTGGAAACCAAGTTCGCGCTGGATAGGTTTAATAGAGATTAGAGTTCTTTGCAATAAATAACTGAATTTTGCCGTAAGATTTTGCGTGGATTATTCCGATAATAGCCTTGGGAGCTACGACGGCAAGATCGATTCTTCACTCGAGTTAAGGAGGCTTTTCATGCTGGTTAGAATTCTATTATTTTTGCTAATAAGCTCGACCTCGTGGGGATATATAATAACGACGGAGGACAACGTGACGTTGGAGTCGTTATCTCCGACGTCACGTGATACGGTTATAATTGCGGGAGGGGATACGGTACGTGTGGTGGGCAGCTGGCGGGCGTTGGATAGCGACACGACCTGTCTGGCGATGTATGTTCGTGAGGGTGGGGTGTTGCAGTGGGTGGGGGGTTCCCGGGCCAATTTTGGATCATTATGGCTGGGAGGCAAGAGCGGATTTCCGTTTTCATCGGGGGGTGGCGGCAGGCTTTACATGTCATCGGGAGACACTCTGGGTTTGTGGAACACCAATGTTTTGGGGTCTGAGGATTTCAACTTCCGGGGAGGCGACTGTGGTGTACATATAGATGGGGGCTCGGCTTCCAGCCGGGCGGTGGTGATGGGGATGTCGGCCTGGAGCCGGCCGTATATATACAACGGTCAGTCGGATGGCGTATTCGAGGTGAATTATGCGAGGTTTTACCGTCTGGGGACCGACACCTGGACTCCGGGGATTACCCTGGGGAGCAGTGGTTCTCCTCGGACGGGATCCGGGGGTTTGATCGGTCACAGCGTATTTGATTCGGCGGGTGTATATTTTTATGGTGCCGGTGCCACGGTGGTTGACGGTTGTTCATTATATGTTGATCATGACTGGCCTTATTCTCCTTTGTATCTGTACGGTTCGAAGGATACGGTCCGTGGCAGTTACATAGAGCATGACAACCGGAATTATCCGACTCCGCACGGCAGTTACATGATGTTGAGGATTTACGCGGACAGTTCGTACATTTACAATACCGCTCTGGTGAATGTGAACACCAACGGAGAGGGTGGCCGTGCGGAGTACGGAGTGAGGCTATACGCCAATTACGTGACGTTGCGGGGTGTGACGGTTGACGGGTGTGTATGGGGCATCAACTCCAACGGTGACAAGCATGACATATTGATAGACGGTTGTTTGATAATCAACAACAAGCATGAGGGCATATTGCGATTGGGCAACGGCGGGGATTCGTGCTGGACCATTCAGGGGAGCGTGTTTCGTGGCAACGGTCATGAGGTGGGTAGCGGGTACGCGGCGCTTTTGATGAACACCGGTCCTGATGATCCGGAGTATCTGGATTACCGGATATTGTACAATACATTTTGTGATTATCTGGGTGGCGACATACCGGTATCATTCCGGAACCATGTGGGAGGAGTTTTTACATCCAGCGGTGTCTGGATGGTGGGTAACATATTTATCGGCAATTACTGCGACATCAGGATAGCCAGTTTTGCGGGGGGCACCGTAACGCGGGTGGAGTTTGAGGAGTTCAAGGACAACGCCTATGATTATCTCAGGATTGAATCGGGCTGTTCGGTATGGATCAAGGATAATGCTTATGCCATATCGGATTCGAATCTGGACGACCAGAGCCAGTACGGTTTTGTGGATTCGGCGGGATATGATTTCAGGTTGGCGGTTGGATCACCGATGCTGGATGCGGGGGATTCGTTGTACTGGGCGCAGGTATTTGGCGGTGGGGATGATGATCCGGGTAATATCGGATATTACCAGGGTCCCGGTGTTGATCCCGGCAATCCCATTCAGGAGGGTTATGTAGATTCGTTGCACAACGATTATACGGGGGAGGAGGATTCGGTGCTGATCCGTTATGTGACGGGATCACAGAGCTGGCCGGACAGTGTGGTGGTGGCGTTATCGACTTTGGGTTTTCCCGACAGCGCGGCCTCCAGCCGGCTGGCGAGGGTATACAATCCCAACTCCACCGACACCCTGTTTGCGGTGGTCAGCGTCGATGAGCCGGGGTCGCTGTTCGTGAGCCTCTGGACCAAAGACCAGCAGAACAACTGGTCCTCCAGACATACCGCCTCCACCTTCTTCGACTCGGGGATCGGCATTTATGATATATTCCACATATCCGACGTATTGAGCATCGATCCCGACTCCATAAGATTGATCGTCGGCAATATAGTTCCCTCACCGTTTTATGACACCACGATAATGCGTTATGGCGATCATCTCCCCCTGGACATATCCGATGGCTCTCTTTTATTGAGCGGCGGCCTGATTATAAATGACACAATGGATTGCCTAATTGATTTTAATCAACCCGGCTGGCTTTATATCAGGGCTTTTGCGAGTATAGAAAACTCGGGATGGTTTATCATAGGCACTGATAGCGCCTATATCAATGATACAATGCCGGGACAATGCGAATATGTTGTGGGCGATGCCAACAATTCGGGAATTTACAACGGCTTCGATATTACATTTGGCGTCGCCTATTTTAAAGGAAGCGCTCCACCCGCGTACGAGTGTGAATGTACTCTGGGACAAGTCTGGCATGTAGCCGGCGATGTTAATGCCGACTGCGGCTTTAGCGGTAATGATATTACATATGGAGTGCGTTATTTTAAAGGGGGGCCGGGCCCGGATCCATGTCCTGACTGCCCCCCGCGCTGATATAATACTTCTTGGAGAAATACCGTAGCCTGAAAAAGGGGGTATCCTGTTAAATTCATAGAGCCTGTCGATTCCGGCGATATCGGGAATTTCGGAAATATAACGACGCGTATATCGACCTGAACGAGATTGTTTCCAACACCTGAGGTTGCTGGCGTCAATATAAGTTTGCCGGCGGGTGAAAGTTAAAGGGCTTGCAGTTTTGCCTCGCGTGTCTTAATTTTAGCAAAATTTATGTAATTTAGACCTTACGGGTCATGGTAAAAAAAGCGGGATGAATAGTTGAGCAAGGTATTGATTACTTTATTGGTCATTTCGATTGTCGCAAACATGGTAGGTTTATACATTCTCTATAAATATTACCGTTCGGGTCGCGTAATCGATGATCTTATTGATTCGCTTGAGAGTATGACGGAAATTCTCGAACGGAAATGCTCAACCAGGATGGTTTTTATTCATCATTCGGTCGGGCATGGTATTCTCCAGCAGGGCGGATTGCGGGATAGCCTTTACGAAATGGGCATCTTCGTGAAGGGCGCGACCTACGGAGATAACATAGGAAATAAAACCGATATCAAGCACTGGGCGCCGAAGTTTAGAGATAATATGGAATTAATAATCTCTTTTAAGACGCATCCTGATAAATATTACGATGACGGTACCGTTAACGATATTATTATGTTCAAGTCCTGTTTTCCCAATAGCGATATTATAGAGGACGGTTCGGAGCCTGGAATACCCGGGGGAGAGATCAGGTCTCTGGCGAATTACCGGGCCGCATTTACGGCGCTTAAAGAGGAATTCGTCCGGCATAAAGATCGACTTTTCATCTATATGACCGCGCCGCCTTTGGTTCCGGAGGCGACAACCATGGAGGCGGCGGCGAGAGCCCGGAGATTCAACCGCTGGCTAACCGAGGAATTCGTTCCCGCCTATTATAAAGAAGATACGGGATTGGATAATTTTATTGTTTTCAACCTGTTTGAAGTCCTGGCTGACGAGGACGGTTTTTTGAGGGAGGGATATCGTCTCGGCAGGCCCGGAGATTCGCATCCCAATGAAAAGGCCAATAAAATCGTGGCCCGAGAATTTATGGAATTTTTCCGTCCGGTATGGGCCGCCTGGCAGGAAAATCGAGGTATCTCCATATCCTATCAGTAGCATACAATCCTCTTTCTTTTTCGCGGGAAGAATCGCGTCGAGAATCTGAAGCGTATCTCTGCATTTTTCGATAATGGAAAGGGACAATATTCCCGATGTAAAAAAGGGAGATATCATCAAAGTAATTTTATGATCTATGGTTCATAAAAGCATTTACAGACGGATATTCAGGCATTCGGTGATATATGTGGCCGGGACGATACTTTCCCGGGCCATAAGTTTCATACTCCTGCCGATATATACGCGATATCTCACGCCTTCCGATTACGGCGTGGTGGGCCTGATCTCCATGACCTGTGACGTCATAGCAATGATAATAGGAGTGGGAATTACCGCCGCCGTCCTGAGATTCTATTCGGAAAAGGAGTCTCCGGAGGAGAAAAAGAGGGTAATTTCCACCGCCCTTATCGGCGGTTCGGCGTTTTTTATAATTGTTTTCGGGTTGACCTCCTTTTTTTCAAAATCCTTTTCAATACTGATTTTCGGGGAGGCGACATACACCTATTATATGCAAATAGCCTTTATAACCATGATCTTTTATGCGTTCATAGAAGTCCCGCTGGCGTTTCTACGGGCCGACGCCAGATCGGTGGAATTCGTAATTATTAATCTCGTGAAGCTGATAATACAGTTTTCCCTGAACGTATGGTTTATAGTCTTCCTGGGATACGGAGTCCTGGGAATTCTATATTCGTCGTTGATATCCTTTGTATTGATTTCAATTTATCTACTGGCCAGTACCGTCAAGGAGTGCGGATTTGGCTTTTCCAGAAGCATTTTCCGGGAGCTTCTGCAGTATGGCTACCCGCTCATTCTGGCGGACCTGGGGGCCTTCGTTCTGACATTTTCCGACAGGTATTTCCTGAGAGCATATCAGAATCTTACTGAGGTGGGCTTATATTCTCTGGGGTATAAGCTGGGGATGCTTCTGTCTTTCTTGCTGATCGCCCCGTTCCACCAGCACTGGGCGGCGGAGATGTTTCAGGTGGATAAGCGTGAGGACCGCAAAGAGGTTTTTGTAAGAGTGTTCACCATGATTTCCATTACCTCCCTGATTTTCATTTTCACCCTTTCGGTTTATATTAAAGAGATAATCAGAATAATATCGGCCCCCGAATATCTGCAGGCCTATACGGTGGTTCCTTTTATCTGCGTGGCGTACTATTTCAACGGGATGATGGAGTATGTACAGCTGGGGTCGTTAATCAGGAAGAAAACCAAATACGTGGCCTACTCGACGACAATTGCGGCAGTATCGAACATTATCCTGAATTTCCTACTGATACCGCCGTTCGGTATTTACGGTGCCGGCGTTTCAACCATTATCTCGTTCTACATAAGATTTATAATTGTCTATAAACTTTCCCAGAAAGTCTATCCGCTATCTTATAGATGGACAAGACTTAATATTTTGCTTGCCTATAGCGCCGCCATATTGCTGGCGTCCTATCAGCTAACCTATTCTAACTTGGTGGCTTCCATTGCTAAGGACACCGCGTTTTTAGCCTTGTTTCTGGCCTTAACATTTTTATTCTGGTTGAGGGGGAAGGAGCGAGAATTGATATTGACCATAATTAAAAATCCTCGAAAGGCGGCGAAAGTCCTTGCGGAATCATAATCACGGCGGTTGATTTATAAGGTTATGAGGCGCTTTGGCGAAAAATAAATGGACGGGCCCCATGTGGTCCAGTGGCAAGGAAGATCATGAACGGACAATTGATGACGAATTAATAAATAAGGGTTTATCATGAAAAGTCCGAGCAGCGCTTCAGACACTGATAATTGATAAATACTAAAGATGCATTTCAAGCAAGGATTTAAAAATGAAAGGATATTACGATATAATAAAATGAAAATTCAGTTAAATAATAGAGTAAAACGATTTTTTTAATTTGTCTGTAATTACCTAAATACGGCATCAGTCTAATTGATCGGGAATCGGCACGATTTTGTCGGAAGTATGAACTAGAATGGGGATTAACCGGATGACTCGATTGACCAATGGGGAGTTTTGGAATGAAGCCCATAGAAAAGATGATAAAAATATAAAAGGCGAACGATCAAAGTCGACTCTAAAAAAG
The DNA here is from genome assembly GCA_020344055.1 of Candidatus Zixiibacteriota bacterium. Classification (GTDB taxonomy): domain Bacteria; phylum Zixibacteria; class MSB-5A5; order UBA10806; family UBA10806. The sequence goes on from CP070813.1 coordinate 564,601, forward strand.
CTAATATTCAGAATTTTCGGATCAAGGATCCTGGAGTTAAGGCATAACTATCCCGATTATCTTCTATGGGATCATATTTATCAGAAACATCTGCCGGTGGAAAGAGGTTTAAGGGCGATTGAAATAGGCAGCGCGCCGGGCTACCATTTAGTGGCGGCGAACAAGAGGTTCGGGTATGATCCTTACGGTATTGAATATTCTCAAAATGGCGTTGAAGCCAATCGCGAGGTATTCAGAAAAAGCGGTTTAAATCCCGACAATGTAATATTCGACGATTTTTTTTCCGACGATTTTTTAAAGAAATACAGCGGGTATTTCGATATTGTATTTTCAAGAGGATTTATTGAACATTTCACGAATATGGACGATGTTATTAGCAGGCATATCGGCCTGCTGAAAAAAGGGGGTTATCTTATTGTTAGCATACCAAATTTAAGAGGAATTAATTACTTATTGACCCGGTTTTTCGATAAAAGGCTCATTGCCATGCATAATTTAAATATCATGAGAAAATCTAATTTTGCTAATCTATTTGATCAGGAATGTTTGCAGACTTTATTCTGCGATTATTACGGTACTTTCTGGTTTGGATTGTTTCAAACCAAGCCCGCCTCCGTAAAGAATTTTATCTTGGCATTTTGCTTTAAGCTACAATTGCTGCTTAATATTATATTCCGGGTTTTGTTCAGGAATAAAGGTAAAGAAAGCAGCTTTTTCAGTCCGTTTCTATTGTTTGTCGGTAAAAGAGAAAGCGAAAATACTCCTTTTGACGCCGGGGAGAGTAAATTGTAGAATTATCCGGATGACCTGTTCAAAGGGGAAGTTAAAAAAATAAACAATCGGTTTTTTGACTATGGACGCTAATTTAAGAATGAAAGGGTTCTGGAGGTTTTTCAGGAAGCTGGGGAAAACCGTGATAAAATACCGATTCTCGATTCCTAACTGGCTGGCCGGTTTTTTTTATAAGGAAAGATTTATAAGAAAGAACAGCTGGATGCTCCTGAAGTCAAAATTATACTATGAAAACCTGTTGCGTTATCGCTGCGAACATGTAGGCCGGAATTTGATGTTATACGGCGAGGTGCCTTTTATCACCGGTACGGGGAAGATATATATCGGCGATGATGTGGAGATATTCGATAAGGTCACTTTCTTCACGGGCGGGCACGTATATGAAGATTCGGAAATTAAGATCGGTAATGGCTGCAGCCTGGGTTTTATGGTGCAGTTGAGAGTGGCCCAGAGGATTGAAATCGGCAATAATTGTATGATAGCCGGTTGGGTCAGGATCAGCGATTATGACGGGCATCCGCTTGTTCCCGGGCGAAAGGAGAAAGGTCTTAAAGTCGGTCAGGAGGATGTGAAGCCGGTAATAATCGAGGACGACGTCTGGATCGGTGAAGGGGCCATAATATTGAAAGGCGTGACCATAGGCAAAGGCTCGATAATATCGTCGGGTTCGGTTGTGACCAGATCGGTTCCGCCCATGAAAATAGTAATGGGGAATCCGGGTCGAGTGGCCATGTGGGTTGCCGACGCCAAAGAAAGTCAATCCGGTGCTGATGGATAGGTTTTTCCTTACAGAACAGAAGCTTAAGAAAATTATTGGAGGCGCAGGCCTGGTAGCGATTTCAATCGGGCTGGCGCTGTCGCTGCTTTTTCTTCCTCCCTACATTACTTTCTTTCTGGTGATCGGCGTTGCCTGGCTGGCGCTTATCTTCAGATGGCCTTTCCTGGGGTTGATAGGTTACCTGCTGGTGGTGCTCCTCAGGCCCAGTGAGGTGTACGGCATACCGTACGTAGCCAAAGCGGCGGCGGGATCATGTCTGCTGGTATTGCTGGCGCATATCGTCCAGCAAAGGAAGTTTCCGACGGTAAATTCGGCCTACAAGGCTATGCTGTTTTTCTCGGCCGCAGTCGCCTTATCGGTTATGACAGCCTTCTGGTTGCAGCCGGTACTTTACATCTGGCAAAATACGTTAAAATTACTGGTTCTTTACACCCTGATCATTGCTTTCGCAAGCACCGAACGACGGCTCGGGGCGCTTGGGGTCGTAGTTCTTGTCGCGATAGGTTATGCCGGATCGCATGTAATCTACCAATTGATAACCGGTTCCGCCGGCTCGGACCAACGTATTTATGATCTGGCCTGGGGCATGTTTGGAGATTCGAACGAATTTGCCCAGGTCGTGACCATGGTTATCCCGATACTGGTTTTGCTGTTAATGGAGTCAAAGGGTATTATCTGGCGCGTTTTTTATACCGCAATGATCGGTATCAACATGACGATTTTTATCCTGGGAAAATCGAGGGGCGGATTTCTGGGCATGTTGGTGGTTGTCGTGGCGCTGATTTATAGCAGTTCGCGCCGGTTTATGTTATTGGCGATATTAATTCTGGTGCTGGGGATCGCGTTTTTATCCGCGCCATCGGCCTATTTTGAACGTCTGGGAAGCATTGCCGATTACGCGCAGGACGAATCGGCTACCGGCCGCCTTGACGCCTGGAAGGCCGGCATCAGAATGTTTTTGAGGAATCCCGTCACAGGAATAGGGGCCGGGTGTTTTGAGTTCGCCTCCCCGGACTACGGCCTGTCGGCTGGAATGGTAGCTCACAACAGCTTTGTAACCGCGCTGGCCGAAACCGGGCTTATAGGTTTCAGCGCCTTTATTCTTATTATGGTCTATACTTTTCGGGCATGCAGCCGGATCGATACAAATCTTAAGCGGTTGGGACGGCAGAAAGGCTTGTTGTATATCCTTGCGCGGGGATTGCCCATAAGCATGATAGGATATATCGTTACCGGGATATTCATTTCAACAATCTTCTATCCTCACCTGTATATTCTTAGCGCCATGGCCAGCGCCGGGGAGATTATGACCGATCGTTGGGTTACGGAGAAAAGCGCGGCACCGGCGGAAGCTAATGTTAGCGGTTAAGTTTTAATTTTTTTACGTAAGGTCGAGTTCATATAAATCTTCAGGCATCCGGTGGCAGATAGGGCAGAATAATATTCCGGCCCGGTATTGCGGTTACGAGAGCCGATTTTTGAGTAGATGATGTCTCGGCCTATCAATCGTTATGTTCCCCGGATCTACCCAAATACCGCAGTACTTTCACAGAATCATGGTCATAAACGGTCTCAAACATCAATCTGTTTTCCCAGAGGCATTCGGGGTGCAGCTGGTAGGTTTCCTGTTCGCGCGGCCCGATGAATAGGTAATCGATGTCAAAGCTATCCACTATGGCGGTGACTTTATTCAGCGATGCGGTTTGAAATAAAGTGTCGATAACGTGAAGTCTCTCAACTGCCGCGTTACCTCCGACACCCCAGAGGGCTGCCATCATGTACGTTCCCACGGCTACCGGGCGTTCGGCCAGGGGCGGGACGGGATTGAATTCATACTCATATTCCGGATCGTAGCCATGTCGTCCCTGTACTATAGAATTGGGCGGGGTGTTTTCCTTTATCCACCTGAGCGCCCGCATCTCATTGGAGCCTATGTAGTTCTCCATGCCGCGGCTTCCTGCGAAACCGCCGAATGCCTGAATATCCAATCCAACGGTCGGTAGAGCGATCAGAAGCGCGATAACCACGATAACTTGAGTTCGTCGGTTGGCATGTAATACTCTCTCAAAAAGAAAAGCGGCGCCTACCAACAACACCAGTTGGAGCGGCTTACCCGCCTTTCTCAATATCACATTGATTTCAACTATATGCCGTAAGAGCAATCCTATGACCAGCGCCACCAGGCCCAATAGCCAGATCCGGCCTACAGGACTGCTTATCCTCTTTTTTATGGAAATCCACCAGCCGGTAATGCCAAACAGGAAAATCGGTCCATAATCCAGCATGAGATAAAAAGGGAGGATAGCAATTATCCCGGTCATGGGGGTCAGGGTCAAAAGCTCTTTCTGGCTGCCGATCATGTTCAGCCCAAAAATATAGAAAAGCGAAAATCCGGCCGCCAGGGCGATACCTCCTGCAAGACGCAGAATTGACAACCTGGCCGCGCGATCTCCTTTCAAAAAACTGATAATATTATCGAGGCCGACCCAGAGAGCCAGGATGGTGCCAAGGAACGAATCACATCCGAATGCCACAAAAACAAGGGCACCAAGAATTATGCCGCGCACCAAAGGGGGTATCCTGATCTGTCCGGCGCATTGTATCTGGACGGTCGTGGCGATGAACAAAATGGCCGCCGCGGCGTGCGGCTCCACCCAGAAGTCCCTGAGGTATCCGTGTGAGAGCCCTGAAAATCCTTCGAGTTTCTGCCACACCGGCCCCAGGTGGGGAATCATTTCGGTGATTTTCATCATATTGCCGATGACGCGGCCGATGATGAAAATATCGACATAGCTGTAGAAAAACAGCGTCAGGGACAGGGCCGATACTACCGCCCGTCGGGATACGCCGCTTAGCCTTAGCAACTGCCCCAGTGTCAGGAAGAGCATGAGGACGTTGATACAATTCTGCATAAGCACCAGATTCCATACCGAAAGTTGCAGGTGCACAAGACGATAAAACGAGGCTGGCACCACGTGGAAAAACCAGTAGTAATGGGCGGTAAGTCCATGGTAGTAGATGTTGGTCGGAGGCACATTCTTGGCCAGCTCGGCGGTAACGGAAACGTGGTTAAAATAGTCATAGACGAACATAGTGGGGAAGATGTGTACTTGGCCGTCGAGTCGGCCGGCGCGAGCAACCACGATGACGGTAAGAACGATGGCAACCATGGCAAAGATCAATTCCCACCGGCGCTCACAGACAAATGACAGCAGTCCCGCGCTATAATTCCGGGACTTCGAGCGGTTTGGGATGAAATAGATAGCGGTTAAGGCGGCCGAGCCACATGACAGGATCAACAAAGAGATATTGAAGCGCATGAAGAGTATGCATGCCAGTATAGCGTACGCATAGCCAAGGGCATACCCCCAGATCAACTGATCTGCGGTACTCTCGAGCCATCCCCGACGTCGGAAAACGGATGTCAGGGCAAAGCCGGGACTGATTATCGCCAGGAAGTACGGGACATATAATATGTATAGAAGCAAATCCATTCGCTGGTATTGTCGATGTTATTTCAGCATCGCCGTAAATGTGTTCATTAGTCTGGCATCTCCTGTCTGACGCCGGTTATCAGCGGCCGAATGTAACGCTTCAAAAATTTAGAGTAAAAAAGCGGTATGGGCAAGGTAAAAACCACGATATGGAGATGGGAAGGCCGGCGATTCTTACAGATCCTCTCGGATTGCGGATAGCGCACTTCAATTGATTCTTAAATGACAGTCTTTGACGTTACTGGTTCTCGATAGATTTAATTATTGAGATATACCGGCTAATACCAGCTTAAAATTATCGACAGCTAAATTCCTGCCTACGCCGACTCTACCGAGAAGATATGGATTTCGATCAGGGCGGTTATGTCCATCGAAGGTGGTAACGGCGCTTCTGAATCCTCTTTTTGCGATTTCAATCGCTTCGTCGTTGATATCGATCATACGGCCGTTGGGATACGCGAAATCGTGAACATCGGTTTCTATCCTGTTTTCTATATCCTGTTTGCTCCCTGATATTTCGCCCTCGAGCTCGTCTATTTTAATCCTGCTTAGAATAGGATGGTTTCTGGTATGCGCGCCGATTGAAATCAGGTCGGAAGTCGACAGGCGTTTGACCTCTTCCCACGTCATGGGATGGTACGCCGGGAAAAGATCATGGTCGATCATCCCCGGGGATTTTTCCTCGAGATATGAGATAATGTTATTTTTTTCACTCGAGCCGATCAATTTTAAGTGCTCAATTATTCTGTTGACCGAGATTCGTTGCCGTAAAGGATCCGAAATATCAAGATTGCCCAGTTTAAAATGAGACAGGTCGATTGTTGACAACCGGGACGATACAAGCAAGACCCTGACATAATCCGGCCAGATAAAGCGAACGTCTTTTCTGTCATTGCCGATAAAATTGCTGGTAATATATACGGTTGCGGGGATACCCAATTCCCGCAGAATGGGGAACGCCGTTTCATAAACGGACCTGTAACCGTCGTCAAAAGTAACAACCGCCAGATGGAGTCTGGTTTTTTTGTTTTTGAATATATCCAGCATATCGGAAATAGAAATAACGTCGTAGTTCTCTTTTATATATAGCATCTGTTTCTTGAACTCGTCGGGATGGATCTGAGTCCAGTCGTCGCAGGATTTATCCTCGGTAAGCCCGTGATACATCAAGATAACGCATTTATGCCGGTTTATATACTTTAACGGGCGCCAGAGGAACGTTTTGGAGATTAATTTCTTGAAAATACCCTTTACCATCTATGGCTTGTTAAAGGACGTTGAGGGAGGATCTAAAGGCCGGGGGAACAAGCCTTAAGATCCTCTCAACTTTGCGTAATTGGTAAAATTTTAGCGAATTACCACCAATTTTCCACTTGAAGCGCCGCCATCAAAACTTATGGTGTATAAATACACGCCGGAGGACACCTCATTACCGCTATTATTTTTCACGTCCCAGACCCAATCTCCGGCCTGCGTCGCTTTTTCTGTTCTGACGATATTGCCTGATACCGTGGCGATCGATATTTTCGCTTCCGAGGGAACGTTCTTGAAAACTATGTTCTGATGTCCGTCCGATACTCTAAAAGGAACGGGGTAGGCGTAAAGGTCAAAGATGGCGCTGAATTGGAAAGGCGAAGTATAGAGTATATTGTCCGAACTCGCCCGCCAGAAGTAATTCGTATTTGGTTCTATGGGGTCGGGAATTTGCCAATTGGTGGCCTGGCCCGGGGCAATGCTTAGAGCGCCGGATTCAATGGGAGAGTCAAATTGGCTGTTATCATCGACCTGGATATATATAAGATCGGTCCCGGGAACATAATCGACAACGAAGATCGGGCGCTCGGTATTAATAACGCTACCGTTGGGCGGGTAAATCATATCGCTCTCGGATACGCTGCCTGAAGCGTTGGGGGAGAGGGTGAAATTGGTTGTTGTCGACCAATCGCTGGAATCGCTGTGATCGGAGGCCATGGCGCGACAGCGCCAGAAGTAAATAATGTTATCGGACAATTCCGAATATGTCACCGATGCTATAGAATCGGCCAGCAGATCGATCTCTATTAAGGGCAGCGGAAATGCCTCGACGGTATCGAGGGCGAACTCGTAATAAACCGGGATCGAAGAATTCACGGTCCAGCAAGAGACCTCGACTGAATTTGTAACCGGGTCGATCTCGGTCTCCCTCTGTTGCGGCACCGGAATACCGCTTGTAACGATGTCCGGGCAATTGGATATGGGCGATGAATTCCCCATTTCGTCAAAAGCCTTGATAGCTATATAATATCTCTGGCCGGCGTTTAATTCGAGGGTAACAGACTGAGCCGTACCGGGTGCAGCCGGCGATGGAGGATTATTTACGAGCCCCGCGGATGACCAGTTCTGCTCGGTGATCAGATTTGCAGAATGTCTGATTTCATAATGATGGCAGACTCCCGTTGAATCATCGCATCCGTCCTCGCCGGGGGCGCTCCAGGAGGCGATAATTTCACCCGCCTCCTCTCCGAGCTGTAGATAAAGACTGTCGATCCGGCAGGGGTCGGTGGTATCAATTGCGGCACTTGTAGGAATCAGGATGGCTCCATCGGAGTTCAGAAGGCTGACCTGATTGGTGGAATCGCCGAGGCTTCCGTCAGGCCACAATCTTTTATAATAACCGCCAAGGCTATAGGTGTCGATAGTGCTGGAATCGTAGGGGCTGTTCCATGAAGGTTTAAATTTTACAAGGACCAGGGCGTTTGCGAAATCCCTTGCGTAGATATGATCATTCTGATTCCAAACGTACCATGAATGTTGAGTGGTATCCTCATAGTTATTGGGGATTACGGGCTGGCCGATATTAAAATCGATGGCGCGAATCCACCCCATTTGCCTGAAATCAGTGGTTACCCTGCAAATCCCAAAATAGATCCTGGGCCCGGCGATAAGATAATGGCAGGCCAGGGCGAAATTGTCCCACCTTGCTTTTTCATTGCCCCATTTGCTCGTCCCATAATAATGCAGCAACAGCATCGATTGGTCTTTTGACGCCCCAACAATAGGATAATGCAGGAATTCATCTTCTACCATGCCGGCTTCCGGTCCGCCGTTTGTCACGCGGTTGTACATTTCAACAGAATGATAATGCATCGGCGCGTTTGTGGGACCTGTGGCGTAGTATAGCGGGATACTTCCAAGCTCGGATACGTTCCCGCCAACGAGAGTATCGGGCATGTTATTGACGACAAGCGTATCTCGAATAGCCTGGGCCTGATAATATACCGTCCAATGCCTGTAAGCCGAATCGGCCGCCGCCTGGCTCAGGAAATCTTCAAATCCGTCAACCTTATCCCAATCATTGGTGGGTAAACCCAGCCAGGGCCAGTCATCGCCCATGTATCCGCTGGCATTATTGTCTTTCACGTAATTAAAAATGAAGGTTTTAAAAATCCGCAAAAAGTCGGGATTGTTTTTCTGGAACCAACCGTTTCTGGCCTTGAATACCCAGGTACCCTTGATCCTTGATTGCCAGCGGAAATCCGCGGTGGCGTTCGGGTTAATATTCGCATCCCTGACGCCGTCGTTGTTAGTATCATTGACAGGATCCCAGCCCGGTATTAAATAGCTGCCCCCTCCCAGAGAGGCTATATAAATCTGGCCTTTTACGGTCCCGAACGCGGGTTGAGAAGATCCGGGATTGGTGCATCTCAGTCTGATCCAGTAATCGATATAGACCTCGTCGTCAATGTAGGTCCTCTGCCATTGAGACGTTGTGGGCACCTGCCATTCAACTTTGCCGTTCTGCATCATGTCGTTGGTTTCATCGCCGGTAATCTGAAGGGAGCTCCAGCCGGAACCGTTATAATATTCCCATACGCCCGACCAATCCGAAGAAGCGGGCGAGGTCAATGTGAAATGGGCTTCCTTAAAACGTCCGTAGAAGCCGAGGTACAGGCAATCATTCAAGTCGGTACAGAACCCCTGATTGGTTCCATTATAAGCGGCGTCGGTGACCTCAAGATAATTTTGAGTGGAGTTGTCGAAAACGAAGACTCCCTGCCCGGAAGGCCCCCATTGCCAGGCGCCGTTGCCGTATACATCCGTAAGGCCGAATTTATCTTCCGTCGGTACCGCGCCGCGTATATCCTGACTGCCGTTCTCTTTGAAATGGAGATATGAATTTTCGGGATTCAGACCTTCGGCGACGGCTCTTGGATAGGAATCTAAGGCGAAATCGAAAGACGAAAACGAATTATCGTTGTACAGGCAAATAACCATATCTGGATTTCGATTGAGCAGGTATTCTATCTGCGAGTCACCGCCGCCTCCCTGAGCGGCATCATAGCCGTCGAGCCAGTCATACTGTGCCGCAACACTATCTAAAGCCTCATTGCTTAAGTCGTAAAACCCTAAGGCGTCATGTTTGGTAAGAATCCAGGATCTTAACTGGGCATATGACAGCGCCGGTATGGTTAAGATCAAAATCGCAATCAAGTTAAGTTTTCGCATTTTGTCCTCCAGTTAGTAATCGTCAACAAGAATTATGCCGGCGCACATTCTACAATTTTAATCACTTGTTTATCAATTAATTACAGAATTTAGGCGATGGGAAAGCCAACCGGTTGTTGGCCTTATTTTGCTCAGCCATCTTGCCTTTTTGCCGTAATCGCAATAAGTTCATGGGATTATAAGCCGTATAAATAATATACATGTATAACATTCATTTATAGAAAGCTGTGCCTGACGATCCCTGCCAAGAATTGAGAAGCCTCCATTTTTCTAATCTGCCGCGACCTTATTTTATTATTGGTTATCGACATGAGATTCGAAATCTTCATTTCATTTCCGGGGGAATATATCCGATAATCTTCAGTGCTGGCAAGAAAAATCCTCGCTAAGGCGAGTCAATATAGATTTTAAAATTCAAATTAATAGACGTTAAAATCTGGTCAATCTTATCTCAATTTGATATCGCCTATAAAAAGACCGAAGGGCTTATCGGGGTACGAAGCAAATATATATAGCGCTTTTATGCTGTCTATATCCAGTTCTCGATATACCGATCCATGTTTTATATCATCCAGAGGGATTTGAATATCATTTAGGCCCGGAATAATGTTAAATTCATGGTTGAATCTATCCTGATATGTGCCGCGGTAATGAGTATCATCAATTCTTACATGAAGTATAAGTGGGTCTTTGAGCTCCGAGTATACCATAAAACCGAGGTATCTATAATCACTCCAGTCCGGGAAGGGCCCCTCGATTTTGAATCCCGGGTAAGAAGCGACGTCAAATTCGATGTATACAATATAGTCGATAGAGAAACCTGTCAGCCCCGTCGGAATTTCGGCTTTTTTAATTTTCGCGTGCGAAGCCTCCAGATAATAATTTTCCCAGAACGAATCAAAGGTACAGATGGCAGGGGAAATTTCGTGGCGGCGTATGCACGCAATCCCTTTAAGAGCGATCGGAATTAAAGCTAAAACTATGGAGAGTGCAGCTGCGATAAATATCACGGTTTTCATTCGTCCTCTCCGGGCATTCCGGTATAATTCCATACGGCGGTCAAAGATGGCATAAGAGGCCAGGAAAGAAAAAGCTCCGGCGACGTCCTTGAGAAAATCCATCACGTCGGCGTCACGAGGCCCCGCGATCTGCTGGTATTCGCTTAAACCTCCTATTATTACCGCCAGAACAAAGGCGATGAAGTAGTGCGTTATGCGTTTCTTTATAATTTTCCCGAAAATCCAGGTGATTAGACCCAGAAGAAGAAGCGACAAGATTCCAAAAAAAGGAATATGCTTGAGGTTATTGATCTCTTTCAATAAAAAATCGCTGTTGGGGATTCTGGTATATTTGAGGGCCAATAATAACATTATGGCAATTGTAGCCGGTAAGATTTTATTTTTAAAGAGAGACGTTTTGCCGGAACGCGGGTTTCGGGAATTAAATGGGCCGGTAATGGACATGCTTGTTATAGACTATTTTTTTCTCAATTTTTTCTTTATATAATTCTTCATATAATAGAAAATGGTGAAAATCCCGGCGAAAAAAGGCATTCTGTCATAGGGGGCATAAACGCAATAGTATCTAGGTCCCTTCCAGGTCCTGAGCCAGTCTTTAAACGTTATCTCTTTGGTTCTCATATAATAGATGCTTGAGAGGGTATCCCTGAAAGCGTGGATGAGGGTTCTTTCGCCGATTTCGAACTCCTTTTCCGGTATCGGCTTACCCAGAAGTTCGTTATACGCGACGTACGGCAGATTGACACCGCTGGTTTCCACTACGCCCGACCATCGCGACATCCTGGGATTAACTTCGAACATCTTCATCCTGTTATCCACGGGATCGAATTTCATCTCCGCCCCCACCAATCCGTGATATTTCAGTTTTTGCAGAAACGGCACGACGATGTCGAGCATTTCCTGGTTCAATTCGGGTCGAAACATGGTACCGGTTCCGCACTTGGGAGGATATTGCCGCAAACGGCGGGCGGTATGGACGACCAGCGGATTATTATCTTTATCATAGTAACCCATAAAAACAAAGATGTTTAGATCCGGGCCTGTTATAAGCTGCTGGATCATGACGTTATTCTGGAGATTATAGTTTTTAAGCATATTGTAATTTTGAACGAGTTCCGAGGAGTTATGGACCTTTATCGATTTCATACCCTTGAATACGATATCCCAAACATGCCGGTAGATCGGTTTTATGATGCTGGGATAGATTACCTGTTCGGAGATCTGGTTTATATCCACCTCATCTTCGATAAAAGATGTCCTGGGGATAGGCACGTCATTTTCCATGCATAATTTATAATAGTTCTTTTTGTTCAGATAAGTCTCGATTGCTTTTTTATCAAGTTTATAGGTTATGAAGTATTCGGTTAGAACGTCGTAGTATTCGCCTATAAATGCGACGTAATCGTCCCTGGAGGGAAATATAAGGGGTTTGAGCTCTCTTTCCCCGGCGAACTTCTTCAGGATTTCCAGCAGTCTTTCCGGTTCTTTATTGGGATCGATAATGGCGAGCACCTTGCTGTACCTGGAGTAATTTGCCGGGGCGACAGCGGAAGGATCAACCGTCCAGATCTGAATGTCATGTTTTCCCAGGCTCCTTACGGTGCCCAGGCCGGTGGGGCAGGAACCCAGAATAACAACCTCATTTTTATTGGGGTCCGGCGAAAATCTCATCTTTCAACCTCCCAGATTTCGGATTTTTTTCCCGATAAAAATTGAGCTATCCCGAAAACACAGGCGAGATTATATATGAAGAAAAAGTAGGGGATACTGAAGATCTTCGACTTTTGAAAACTCTTATTCAGCTTCGCCATAATGACCAGGAAATAAAACATTATCTGAGATATAAATGCAATGGAATAAATTGTATCGTCATAAATAACAAATAGATTACTTATCAGAAGTCCTATCATCAACAGGAAGAAGAACCAGCGTGAGAGCTTGTGGCCGACAAGAAATATGCCGGGCCAGAAATACCTGAAGGGATTTAAAAGCGAGCGCATGGCGTAAAGTACCGTTACTCCGGCGCGTACGGTCCTGATCTTCCTTCTGAATTCCGTTCCCGACGTTGGCGGCACCTCTTCGAAAGACATGGCCTCCGGCTCGTATACGGCCCTGCAGCCCCGGCGGATTATAAATAGAGGAGTGAGAAAATCGCTGGTGAGATCCTCTGGCAAAGGACGATATAGATCTCTTCTTACGGCATATATGGGGCCGTTTACGCCGATGATGCTATAAATAGAGGATTCGAAGATCTTGGTTTTCTGTTCGAACGAGGTATAGTAGTTTTTTTCGTCCACGAGGGATTTGAACGTATCGGCGACGTGAATAAGCCTGCCGCCCACGCAGCCGATTCCGGGATCGTTAAAATTCCTGACAAGCTTTTTAATCGCCAACGGATCATAGACGGTTCCGGCGTCGGAGAATACCAGTATTTCGCCGGTGGCGGCGGTTAAGGCGTTATTCTGGTTGGCGGTCTTACCGCCCCTCGTTTCCAGCCGGGAAAGGACGATCCCCTTATCTTTGAATTCACGGACTATGTTGTCGGTGTTATCGTCGGAACAATCCGAGGCCACGATTATCTGTATTTTATCGGAGGGATAATCGAGATTGAGGGAGTTTTCCAGTTTTTGTCTCATCACCTTTTCTTCATTGTACGCCGCTATTATGAACGAAACCGAGGGCAGGAAATCCTTTTTATCCACGTTCTTGTGAACAAAGCGGGATATAAACCACAGGAAAATGAAATACCCCGGATGGACTGAAAACATCAATAATAAGAATATCCAGAACAATATCTCCATAACAGTTCAACCGTTACGGCGCCCTATCTTTTTGACGCGTAATATTCAAGTTCCGCTTTTCGTACACAATAGTATTATAAGTATATCGGCCGGTTAAAAGTTCTATAAAAATCAGCGGAGCGTTTAATTTTCATAATCGTAGGGGCTCCGCACGCAATTTTCCCAGGCCAGGTTCAATCTCTCCGCGATTATTCTCCAGTCGTATTCTTCAAGAACGGTCTTTTTCGCTTCGGCCGTCAACGCCCTGCCCAGCTTTTCGTCATCCAGGATTTTTAAGACCTGCTCGGAAAAATCCGAAGGGGAGTCGGCTATGAGGATATTTTTCTGATGGGAGACCTTAATCCCTTCGCAACCGATTTCTGTTGAAACCAGCGGGATTTCAGCGGCCATGGCCTCCAGGATCTTAAGCCGGGTGCCGCCTCCCACTCTTAACGGGACGATATATACTTCGCTGTTGAAGATATAGGGGCGAACATCGGGTACACGGCCGGTAAGTACTACGCTGGCGAATTTGCCGCAGAGTGTTTTTAATTTCGCCGAGGGATTTTTCCCGACAATGGTGAGTTTCAGGTTCGGCTTTCTGGAGAGGATTAAAGGATAGATGTCGTTCAGGAAGTATATCAGAGCGTCTTCGTTGGCGTGCCAATCGAGGGCGCCGGTGAAAACCAATCCCTCTTTATCTACGTTTACATTATTCGGCGTAAAATATTCTATATCGACGCCGTTGGGCACCACATCGATGGGTACACCGGGGGCGATCTTTGCCAGCTTATCCATGTCCTCGTCGGATACGGCGATGAGCCGGTTGAATCGGCGGCATGCCAGGCTTTCGAAAGCGTATAATCGTCTCCACTGGGAACGCCAGAAAGCCCTGGCGACGGGATTGGACTGGATTTCATAAATTCGCCGGAGAATTACGTTTTCCACATTATGCTGATTCAGAATGCGGGGCGGTGTCTTTAGACCCATCAAATTGGAGCTGACATGCAGGGTGTCCGCATGAACCAGGTCGAAGCTCTCACGCGCCAATATATTCTTTACGGCGCCGGTCATGGCCGCCGAATGAGAGATGGCGACGCTGTAGGGGTACTTTTCGAAAATGTTCCTGCATAATCTTAAGAGGATATTAGGCTTATTTTTTTTCAAACCTCGGGGGATCAGAATTACCTCTTTGCAGAATTCGCGCAGGTATTTGCTGTTTTCCTCATCGGCCGGCGTATCGGAATATGTCAAAAATGTTATTTCATGCTTGTCGGCCAGCGCTTTCAGGAGGTTGTAAGTCCTGATACTGGCCCCATAATCGAGCGGATAGGGCAAACGGCCTCTTAATACCAGAACTTTCATTACCATCTCATCATTTCGCTATATATGGCCGACAATTTATGCGTGTACGATTCCAGGGAGAAAAGCTCTTTTACCATTGTCAACGCGGCTTCGGTTATTTTGTTTTTTAAAGTAGGATCATTCAGCAGTTCGAGGCATTTCCGGGCCAGTTTGTCAGGATCATAAGAATCGACCAATCCTTCGGGGCAACATTCGCTCAATACTTCAGCGATGCCGCCGGTTTTCACGGAAATAACGGGAGTTCCCATATTCATGGCCTCCAGCAGTGCCATCGGCAATCCCTCATGCAGGGAGGTGAACATAAGGACGTCAAGCATGCCTAACACCGAGGGGATATCGTTCCTGAAACCGGCGAATATAACCCGATCGGCGATGTTTTCCTTTTTAGCGTATTCTTTTAAATCGTTTTCCAGGGGTCCCGAGCCGACGATCAGCCCGATCACGTTTTTTTCCAATTCCGAAAGCCTCTTGATAGTATCGATAAACAGTCGATGATTTTTAACGGGAACCAGACGACCGATAATCCCGATTATCCGCATTCCGGGTGAGATATTCAGCTCCGTTCTGATCTTGCGCACCGTTTCTTCGTCAGTCTCTTCCCCGGGACCGATACTGTTGTGGAGATACAATACCTTTGTTTCAGGCAGAAATTCAAGGAGATAATCCCGAACATCCTTCGAAACAGCGATCACCCTATGCGTATGGCCGGCGGCTATTTTTCTGTCATAGTAGTCATACATTCTATATTTAAGCAGTTTGAAGCCGCTGAAGGGTTCGGGCAGACCGTGTTCGGACCTGATCCTGTAAATCCCCGGAATTTTCTTGGAGGCATGATAGGCCACAATATTGGCCTTATATCCATGGGAATGAACTATATCGATTTTTTCGGAGATCAATGTTTTGTTAATCATGTTTACCGACTTGAAATAACCGAAGAAACCGACCGGTATCACATGAACTTTTATGTTTTTTTCCCTTAACCTCCGGGCCAGTATTTCATCATGGAACAGAATTACCTGCACCTTATTTCCGGAGAACTCATGCAAGCCCACGGCAGTATTCTGAACCTGATTCTCCAGGCCGGCGTATATTTTGCCCGAGGCTATTTGAGCGACGTTAAACATTGGCCAGATATTTGAATTTTCTTTTTTTGCCTAAAAGCTCCATATAAATTTCGGTATAAGAATCGACCATTCGCTTTATGCTATAATCTCGCTCTACTTTGGATCGAGCGTCTTGACTGATCTTATTGTAGGTATCGCTGTCGTTGATCAGATCGACCATGGCCCGGGCAAGACCGTCGACGTCTTCAGGCCGAACTATAATACCGTCGGTCATATGGTCGATTATAGAGGGATTCCCCCCGACGTCAGTGGCAACGGGCGGGATCCCGGAGGCCATGGCCTCGAGCAACGATATGGAGGTGCCCTCCGATAAGGAGGGCAAAACGAACAGATCGAAGAGATTTAGAATATAGGGGATATCGGATCTGAACCCGGGGAAAAACACCGATTTCTCCAGACCGAGATCGCCGGCGTAATGCCTTAACTGTTTTTCCAGAGGGCCGTCGCCGACTATAATCAGGACGCTTTTTGGATGAGTTTGCTTAAAGATTTTAAAAGCGCCTATTAAATCTCTCTGGTTTTTTACCTCGTCGAGCCTTCCCACGGTCCCGACAACCTTGAAGCCTCCATCCAATCCAAATTCGCTGAGTAATTCCGGATTTTTTTCTCCGGGGCGAAATTCGTCGGTATTTATCCCGTTTATAACCGTAATGATTTTTTTTTGGGGTAGTTTGACGACTCTTATAAGATATTCCTCCAGTTCCTTCGAAACGGCGATTATTTTATCCGCGAAGAGAGAGGAGATTCGGTCGGTTATAACACGGTGCCGGGTGTCCCGGAGAAACCTGCCGTGATCGGTATAAACCATAACCGGTGTGTTTGCCAGGGCTCCCGCGATGGAGCCGAAGAAGTAAGAACCCGAATGCATCTGGAGGACATGTACTTTCTTCCGGCGCAGAAATTTCGCCAGACGATAAGGATACCGCATATCGAATTTTTCCTGGTTTTTCTGGAGCAGAGTGGTCGTAATCCCGATCTCATTCAAACGATCGGCGAAGTAGCCCAGCTTATCGAAACAGCAGACCTCGACGTTGAAAGAGTCTCTGTCTATTACGCGGGAGGTCTCAAATATAAGCCGTTCGAGGCCGCCGGTGGTCAGCTCCTGAACCGCGTGCATCAGGTTGATCTTGCTTTTCAGCATCCTTTTGAAAACCGGAATCTTTAAAAAATAGTTCGAGTTATCTTTCTTTCGGGATCTCCATGTAATGATGGCGCCATTGGATTGCTGATAATAGGGTTCTCACCGGCATGTATGAAAGGAGTTTTATTAATCCGGAGTCTCGTCGATCGCATTCGAATATTTTCTTTAAATCCGAGGTCCAGTCCCCTTATCCTATTACCCAATTTTAATCCTCCGTGGAACCTCTCCAGGAGGATACTTTTTTAATCGCCCTGGCGGGATTACCGGCGGCGAAACTGTAGGGTGGGATTTCTTTGCTTACAACGGAACCGGCGCCGATTATGGCTCCTTTCCCGATCGTCACCCCTTTCAAAATAATCGCTCTGGCGCCGATCCAGACCTCGTCTTCGATTACAATCGGTTCTGATTCCGGCGGACCGCCGCCGGGAGCGTGATAATCGTACCCGATAATATTTACATCCCACGATATCAAAACATAATTCCCGATAACGACCGAATTGCCACAATGTATCTCGGTGCGATCGCCGATGGAAGTGTAGTCGCCTATGACAATGCTCGATACGTCTTTGCCTTTTCCGGGCACGATTGACAGTTTTACGTTGGGCCAGAGGCAGGAATATCCGCCTATTTTAATTACGCCGCCATCTTTTTCAACGATCGTCCTGCCATAGGATTTCAAAGGCCCGGAAACCTGGATTTTTGCCCGTAAAAGATATCCCCTCATATAGGCGATTATTTTTCCTATCGATTCTCTAAATCTTGCCATATTCTATTATCGTCCCGTTCTCACATTTAACCATAATATTAGCTTGCAGGGCGCAAGTCAAA
The DNA here is from genome assembly GCA_020344055.1 of Candidatus Zixiibacteriota bacterium. Taxonomy (GTDB): domain Bacteria; phylum Zixibacteria; class MSB-5A5; order UBA10806; family UBA10806. The sequence goes on from CP070813.1 coordinate 582,407, forward strand.
TTTATTTTACTATTCGCAAGTGCCGTATTTTTCAGGCCAATAGCAAATAAACTAATAATCGCCTAAACAAGGTAATAAGGTTTAAGCTATCTTTATTAGTTAACTTAGGTTCGGCGGATAAAGAATAATGAACTATAATATTGATTAAAATTGGAATAATAATTGCAATATTTCTTGCTTTATTGGGGGTAAGCGGGATTAACTAATTAATTTGTTTTTACTTACAAAAAACGCGAAGGGGATAGTAAGAAAAAAGATGCACAACTTGGCAAGATCGGTGCAAATTGTCTGCCATTTAATAATAATTTAACTTTAACTAAAAGAAAGGAAAACAAACCAAATGAAGAACACCACAAAATTCCTGGCATTTGCGATGGGTTTTGCGCTACTGGCATTTGGCTGTAGCGGTGTGCAGAAGCCGGTGGAACCGGAGGTTCCGGGATTTATCGAAACCGCCGACCTGGCCATTCCAGATGGTGCCACTCTGGTATCGGCCACGTTTTATATTTACGCTCATTATATCAGCGGCCAGACTGTGACCGTACACAGGATCACCGCTCCGTGGGATGAGAGCGTGGTCACTTACGCCAATTTCGGCAACGCCTACGATCCGGCAGTATGGGGCTCTTTTACAGTCACCGCCGCCGGGTATCAGTCGGCTGATATTACCTTGTTGGTTCAGAGTTGGCTGGATGGGACCTATGACAACTACGGCATTCTGCTCATGCAGGGAGTCACCCCTTATACCTATTATGCATCCAGCGAGATCGGCGATGTTAACATGCGCCCGGCGCTGGAAATCTGCTATTCGCTGGGAGGCACGCAGTGCGTGACCATAAAGCGCGGCGTTTACGGCGAAGTACAGGACGCCTTTATTCTTGAGACGGTCCCCAATTTCAATTCCGGTGACGGCACCGAACTCTACACCGGTCTGGTCTATGATTCGGAGAAGTTCAGCCTGCTTCAATTCGATCTTTTATTGGCAGCCATCGGCGATACTGTCTGGATCGACGAAAACCGGAACGGTATCCAGGATGCCGGCGAACCGGGAATGCCGGATGTGACCGTCAATCTTTATGATTGCCAGGACAGCCTGATCGCCACCACCACAACCGACGGTGACGGTTTTTATATCTTTGACAATCTTGCGCCCGGCGATTACTACGTGGAATTCATCGCCCCCGAAGGCTACGATATAACCCTTCAGGATCAGGGTAGCGACGACGCGGTTGACAGTGATGCCGATCCGGCCACCGGTCTGACGATCTGCACCACTCTCGACGCCGGCGAATACGACCCCACCTGGGATTGCGGGTTGTATCTGATGGAGCAGGAAGGCTGCACCCTGACTATCGGGTTCTGGAAAACCCATGCCGGTTTCGGCCCGCAGGCCAATGTAGTAAGCCAGTACCTGCCGATCTGGCTCGGCAACGCGGGCGGTTCGGAAAGCATCAATGTCGCCGATTCCGTCATTGCTCATGATATTCTCATGCGCAATGTTTACGGCCGCAACAGCAACGGCATAACCAAGCTTTATGCCCAGCTGCTAGGGTCGAAACTGAATATCGCGGCCGGCGCCGACGACACCGACGTTGCCGCGGTTATTGCCGCCGCCGACGATTTCCTGGCTGACCACTACTACACCGACTGGAACTCTTTAAATAAGCCGACCAAGCATATGGTCTTAGGCTGGATGTCGGATCTCGACGACTACAACAACGGTATCACCGGCCCGGGCCACTGCGATTAACGGAGCCTGTTTAAGAAATCACGACTGAACAGTCTGATAAATTTCGCCCGCGGAGCTCGAGTTTCCGCGGGCGATCTTTTTATTATTATGATGTCGTTTTAATGTATACCGATGAGGCAAAATTATTCATAAATAGACAATATTTCAAAGAACGCGAAAAGCCTATATACCTTCCTGTCAAAAACTGTATTATTGATCCTTTCAGTCCGACATGTTATTATAGCAGTTTCGAAAGGGGATGAGATTGAGTCCGGACAATAAGAGCTTGGCAATCCACTGGGGCAAGCATAAATATCCCTATATCTTAATCGGGTTGATAACGTTGATAAACATCACTGTCTTTAAAGATCTCGTTTCGGTCTGGATAAACAACGGCAATTATTCGCATGGATTTTTCATAATTCCGATAGCGACATATTTATTCTGGAGAGAGAGAAAAGAGCTGGTATTTCCATCCCGGCCGGCCGGAATGGGAATTTTCCTGTTCGCGCTGGGATCTATAGGGTCGATAGTCGGAATCGCGGCAAGCGAGCTTTTTACCTCGAGGCTTTCGCTCCTGTTTATTATCTGGGGAGTATCTCTTTATTACCTGGGGAACCGGAATTTTAAAAAGGTCTGGTTTCCGTTCGCGTTTTTGATTTTCATGGTGCCGATTCCGGCGGTTGTCTATTATTCGGCCACTTTACCCATGCAGTTATTTTCGAGTAAAATAACCGATGCGGTACTTCGTGTTATAGGAATGCCCTCCGTCAGGCAGGGCAATATCATATATTTGCCCCAGTACACGCTGGAAATAGTCGAGGCCTGCAGCGGGCTGCGGAGCCTGGTTTCGCTTTTGGCCCTGAGCGCATTATATGGATACCTGACGCTCGCCGGCGTTATTCGTCCTCTTATTCTTTTTATGGCCGCGATACCGATCGCGATCATTATCAATATATTTAGATTGTTATTGACCGCCGTAATGGCATATTCCATAAGCCCGGAATTCGCGGATAGTTTCATCCACGATGTTTCCGGACTGATAGTTTTCATAGTCGCTCTTATTCTGGTAGTAATTACAGGGACGATTTTAAAATGGTCAAGAAAACCTTCGTAATATTTCTCCTGGTGCAGATCCTGGTTTTCCTGTTTGGATTCGCCATTAAGCGTTTTCAACCGGATGTATCAAATGTCGTCAATATTGACGATTTTCCTTTGGAAAAGGACGGCTGGATCGGCGCCAGAGATGATTTAATACCGGAAATGGTCGAAATGCTCAATCCCTCCGTCATTTTTTCCGCGACATATACGAACAGGGAAGGGGTTCCGGTGCATCTGTTTTTCGATTATTTTAGAGGCCAGAGCAATCCCGGAGGACCTCATTCGCCCCGCAATTGCGTGCCGGGATCGGGCTGGACGATTCTGGAGGAGACCGAACGGGAAATAAAGATAGATAATCGCTTCATAGAAATCGGGAGCTTCAATATAAACAGGGGCGGATCAACAATGATCATGGATTTCTGGTATATTACCAGATATGGCGAAACCGCCAACGATTATATATTTAAACTTTACAGCATGATAAGTTCCCTGACTTTCAAACCCAACGATGTGGCTTTTGTCAGGATTATCTATAACGGCGATGAAGAGGACCTCCGGTTTTTGGACGAATTTGAAAATTTATTCGTGGAGGAAATTTACAGACATCTGAATTTTGAATTATAAATCATAGACCGGAAATTCTATAATAATGTGATATTCATTAAATGTTATATGCGGTATCCGATAATAATAACTGGATCTTTGCGGAGGGAGTCTGAGTTTGACATTTCGTAATGGTTATTATATTTTGGATTCGTTTAATCGGAGGGAAGGTTCAGGTTAGTTGATGAACATTTTTTTACTCAGTGATTTTTTGATAAATTCGGCAACGGAATATCCCGATAAAATCGCGTTGTATTTCGGCGATGATTCTTACAGCTATGCCCGGCTATACCGGTATTCCCGGAATCTGGCAGGATTTATTTCTGCAAGCGGATTTAAAAAAGGCGATCGGGTTATCACCTACCTGGAGAACAGTCCGGAAACGGTCATTTCCATGTTCGGATCTCTTCTGGCGGGAGGCGCCTTCTCGGTGGTGAATCAGACCATAAAGGCGCATAAGCTGGCCTATATCATAGGGAATTGCGCGCCGAAATTCATCGTTACCGACAGCGCCCGGGTGGACGCGTTAAGGGAGTTGCGCTCGCAGGTCAATTTACCGCCGTTAATTTTGATCGACGGTAAAGTCGAAGGCACCTATGATCTTCGAGAGATTATTAATGGCGATCTGGAGCCTCCGGCCATGCGGATCGTTGATCTCGATCTGGCAGCGATTATTTACACCTCCGGATCGACCGGCGATCCCAAGGGGGTGGCGTTGAGTCATCGGAATATGGTAACGGCGGCGCGGTCGATTACGCAGTATCTCGAAAACGTGACCTCGGATATAATTCTGGACGTTCTGCCGTTGTCTTTCGATTACGGTCTTTACCAGGTGCTTATGGCGTTTTTATTTTCCGGCACCGTGGTTCTGGAGAAAAAATTCGGTTATCCTTTCAAGCTTATCAAGCTGATTCAATCCAGAAAGGTGACAGGATTGCCATGCGTGCCCACGATGATGGCCATATTCCTGCAGATGGAGGGGCTGGAGAAGAAGGATCTTTCAAGCGTGCATTATATAAGCAATACCGGGGCCGCGTTGCCGCCCAGTTATATTCCCCGGCTGAATAAGATATTTCCAAATGCCAGGATTTATTCGATGTACGGGCTTACCGAATGTAAACGGGTCGCTTATCTTCCGCCGTCGATGATAGAAAAGAAGCCGGATTCGGTGGGGATCGCCATGCCCAATACCGAAGTCTACGTGATCGATGATAAAGGCGAGATCAGAGAACGGGACGCCATGGGGGAACTGGTGGTCAGGGGATCGAATGTTATGAGGTGTTACTGGAACGATCCCGAGGGGACCGCGAAGGTGCTCCAACCGGGTCGATACCCCTGGGAGCAGGTGCTTCATACGGGCGATCTGTTCCGGATCGATGAGGACGGTTTTCTCTATTTCAAGGGCCGGATGGACGATATCATTAAATGCCGCGGTGAGAGAGTGTCGCCCAAGGAAATAGAAAATGTGCTTTATGAACTGGAGGACTTGGTCGCGGTCAGGGTCACCCCAGTCCCCGATGAGATAATGGGTAATGCCATAAAGGCGGAGGTGGTAAGGAAGCCGGGATCGAATATCTCGATCGATGAGATCCTTCGTCACTGCCGGGAAAATCTCGAGGATTTAATGCTTCCGAAATATATAGAGATAGTCGAGAGCCTTCCCAAATCGGAATCCGGGAAAATATTAAAAAAGTAGTATATATACTGGGGCATAGTTTTGAGTATAAGCGACCGGGACCATTAGATGTGTGGCATAGCGGGATATTTCAACCTTAGAGATGAATCGCCTCCCGACCGCGAATTGATCGGCCGGATGGTGAATATGATCCGGCACCGGGGGCCGGATGAATTCGGGGCGTATGTAGATAATCGATGCGCGCTGGGGCAGGCGCGGCTATCAATCATTGACCTGGCCACCGGTTCTCAACCCCTTTCCAACGAGGATGAGACGTTATGGATTACATTCAATGGCGAGATTTTCAATTATATTGAGCTCCGCGGCGAACTGGAGAAAAAGGGGCACAGATTCAAGACTCGTTCCGATACCGAGGTGATCGTTCATTCATACGAGGAGTGGGGGGAAGAGTGCCTGAATCGATTCAACGGGCAGTTCGCTTTCGCATTATATGATAGAAAGGCAAAAAGCCTGTTTATCGCCAGAGACAGGTTGGGTATCAGGCCAGTTTTTTATACCGAGCTTAACGGCCGCTTTTATTTCGCTTCGGAGATAAAATCGATTTTCTGCGAGCCGGCGATACTACGGAGATTGGATTATCAGGGACTGGACGAGATCTTCACCTGGTGGACGACATCCCCACCAAAGACGGCGTTCGAGAAGATCAATGAGCTCGAGGCGGGGACCTATCTCGAGATAAAGGATGGGCTGCTTCGGAAAAAACAGTACTGGTTTATGAATTTCCCCACTGAATTTGATTTGAGTCGGGATCTCGAATCCTGGGCCGAAGAGCTTCATGCTCTGCTTGTCGACGCTGTCAGATTAAGACTGCGTGCGGACGTTCCCGTAGGGGCGTATCTTTCGGGGGGTCTGGATTCATCGGCCACCACGGCCCTGATAAGGAACTTCACGGACACCAGAGTGGAGACTTTTTCCATCGCTTTTCACGATAAGGCTTACGACGAATCGGATTATCAGAACCAGATGGCTGAATTTCTCGGCACCAATCACCATCAGATAAAATGCTCCTACAAGGATATCGCGGAGAATTTCCCGAAGGTTATCTGGCATACGGAGCGGCCGATCCTCCGGACCGCCCCCACGCCCCTTTACATGCTGTCCGATCTGGTACGGGGGAATAATTTCAAAGTGGTTTTGACTGGTGAGGGTTCGGACGAGATTCTGGCGGGTTACGATGTCTTCAAGGAAACCCTAATCCGCAGTTTCTGGGCCAAAGACCCTGATTCGGAATGGAGGCCGGCGTTATTGAAAAGGCTCTATCCCACATTGCCGCTTTCGGCATCGAGGGCCAGATTTTATCTGGAGACTTTTTATAAATCAGGTCTTTCCGAGTCGGAAAAGTTTTATTTTTCTCATATTCCCAGGATAAACACCACCACCAGGATAAAGGATTATTTTACCGACGATGTTAAATCGTCGCTGATGGGCTATGATTCGGTAGGATCTTTTAAAGGCCATATACCGGAATCTTTCTATAAATGGCGCCAGCTTTTAAGGGCGCAATATCTTGAAGCGAGATCCTTGCTGTCAGGCTATCTTTTATCGTCACAGGGGGACCGGGTATCGGCGGCCAATTCCATCGAAGGGAGGTACCCGTTTCTGGATTATAGGGTCGTGGAGCTGGGAGCGAGAATTCCGACCTGGTACAAGATAATGGGACTCAAGGAGAAACTGGTCTTGAAAAAGGCGATGAAAAAAGAGCTTCCCCCGGAAATCACGCAAAGAGTCAAGCAGCCGTACATGGCGCCGGATTCCAACAGCTTTTTTCAAGAAGATTCCCCCTCTTATATAAAGGATATGCTCTCCGGGACATCTTTAAAGAAGACGGGGGTATTTAATCCCGATTACGTCTCCAAGCTTTCGGAAAAATGCGCGAGGCTTTATCACGCCCACCTGTCGTTCAAGGATAACATGTCCTTTATAGGGATTTTGTCCACTCAACTTCTGATAAACCAGTATATCGATAATTTTATTCCGGCCGCGTCCTTGAACAAGGATTCCTACAAGGTGTGGCACGATTTTTCCGAACGGGCCAGATAATAGTTGAATAATTGACATTAACGGAATAAATTTCGAGCTTGAATAAAGAATATCTGGATGAGGTCGAAACTTGTTCTGGGATAGTTAAGTTCAAATACCGGTAAAATAATTGATCGATCAAAACGCCTTGCTTACGGCTCAAGCCAGATAGATTTCAGGAGGGATCTTGGAGATTCGGGAAAAGATTAGAGATTTCATTACGGATAATTTTATGATGGGTATGAATCCGGAGAGTCTTACTGACGGAGATTCATTGCTGGATAAAGGAATAGTGGACTCGACGGGGGTCCTCGAGCTAATAGGGTTTCTGGAGGAGAGTTTTGAAATTCAGATCGACGACGAGGAACTTATACCTGAAAACCTCGATTCCGTGGTAAACCTGGTCGATTTTGTCAACCGCAAGAAAGCCAGTTGATTTATGGCTTTGAAATTCTCAAAAGACTTGATTAAACTAGACTGCCCCCGGGTTGTGGATGATCTTGTAGAAAAGCTTAACCAAAATGTTTATACCAATTTTCGGCGTCAGGGCGCCGTGGTCGGGACCTCCGGCGGCGTGGATTCATCGGTGGTGGCGGCGTTGTGCGTGAAGGCCTTTGGCCCGGACAAGGTGCTGGGCGCCATATTGCCGGACCAGGACAACTCCCCGGAATCGACGGAATTCGCGGTCAGGCTGGCAAAGAAACTGGGTTACGAATATGTCATAGATGATGTCACGGCGCCGCTCGAGGCCGCGGGATGCTATAAAAACCGGGATGACGGATTCAGGATGGTATTTCCGGAATGGAGGGAAGGCTGGAAAGCCAAGATAGTTTTGCCCTCCAACCTTCTCGAATCCGGCAGGATGAACGTTTTCCGGCTGGCGGTGGAGTCTCCTGACGGCGAGAAGATGGAGAAACGCCTTCCCCTGAAAGCGTATCTGAATATCGTGGCGGCATCCAATATGAAGCAGCGCATAAGGATGCTTACACTATATTACGAGGCGGAAAAACGCAACTATGCCGTTATCGGTACGGCCAATAAAAATGAGTACGAGCAGGGATTCTTCGTTAAATACGGCGACGGCGGCGTGGATATCAAGCCTATAGTGGGTTTCTACAAGACCCAGATATTTCAGCTCGCGGAGTACCTGGATATACCGAAGGAGATACGTTCCAGGACGCCGTCGGCGGAAACATATCCGTCGGATGTAAGCCAGGAGGAGTTCTTTTTCGGGCTAGATTTTAAGATTATGGATCAATTGTGGTTCGCCAAGGAAGGCGGATTCGCCATCGATGACGTTGCGGAGGTAACGGGGTTGACGGTCGAACAGGTGGAGAGGGTATGGCACGACCTGGATCAGAAGAAACGAACCACGGAGTACCTCAGGCATCCGCCGATATTATTTAAATAAATTATCCCGATTTGCTGCAAGACTAATATAGAATCGCCTTGTTTTATTTGATCTCAATTTGATATCCAGGACGCCGTAAATTTGGCGTTCAGGCGAAAGAAGCTGTCAGCCTGCAGGGACAAAGAGAAAACTAAATTGCCTTTTGGAGGGTATTTATGTAATATAAGGTTTTAGACGATTTGCGAGAGTGGCGGAATCGGCAGACGCGCTGGATTTAGGATCCAGTCCCGCAAGGGGTGGGGGTTCAAATCCCCCCTTTCGCATTAGAAGTTAAAATAAAGGTTTAAGATGATGAAAGACGCTGATGACAAGAAGAAAAACGACGTCACCGATAAGGAGCGGGAATCCGGCGACGCCATAAAGGATTTAAAGGTAGATATTAGCAAGGGGCAATCCTGGACGAGATTTCTGAATATCGAGGTTCCATCCGATAAAGTGGATGAGAAATTCAAGGAGGTTTACGGCGATTTTCGCAGGAAGGCCAATATCCCGGGATTCCGTGCGGGCAAGGCTCCCATGAATTTAATAGAGAAAAAATTCGAGGCCGATGTCAAGGTAGAGGTGCTGGAATCGCTGGTCGAGGAGGCCTACAGGCAAGCCATTATGATGGAGAAGATCTGGCCGCTGGCCGATCCGAAGGTGACCGGTATTGACTTTGAGAAAAACAGGCCGTTGAAGTTTAAGGCCGAGATCGAAATCAGGCCGGAAGTGAAGTTGAAAAAGCATAAGGGATTCCGGGTTGAGAAAACGGTGCGCAAGGTGACCGAAAAGGATATGGATGATTCCATAGAGTACATGCGTGAAAAGATGGCGGAGTTCGAAACGGTGGAGCGTCCGGCGATAAACGGCGACCAGGTGAAAATCGATCTATTGAAGAAATTCGATAAACTAGAACGGTTGAAAGAAGATAAACTCGAAGATGTGGAGATTGTGCTGGGTTCCGAAGGGATCTTGAAGGAGTTTCAGGAAGGCCTGCCGGGCATGGGCATCGGCGAGATGAAGGATATTACGGTCAAGTATCCTGGGGATTATTATGATAAAAATCTTGCCGGTGATGAGATAACGTACACGGCTGTTGTCAAAGAGGTAAAGAAGAGGAATCTGCCGGAGGTCAATGACGAGCTGGTCTCGAAGGTCTCCTCGTATAAGACGGTTGATGAATTCCGGGAGTCGTTAAGGGAAAACCTGAAGAAGCAGGCCGAAAACGAGGCCACCAGGACGTTGAGGGGTGAGATAATCAGGAGAGTGGTCGAGGCCAACAGTTTTGATGTCCCGATATCTCTCATAGACAAATACCTGAATTCGGTTGTGGAGGACTATAAATCGAGCGGCGAAACTGTCGATGAAAGTTCCATAAGGAATCAATACCGGCCGGTGGGCGAAAATATGATCCGCTGGAATTTCCTGTATTACGAGATAGCGAAGACGGAAAATATTACGGTTACAACGGAAGACAGGGCGAAATGGGTTCATGATTTCGCGATCACTCACAGCCTGACTCAGGAAAAGGCCCGGGAGATTCTGGGCCGGTCAAAAAGGCAGAACGAGATAGATGATTCCATCCTGGAGGGGAAGGTTCTCGAGCATATAATCGATAATTCGGAAATAATAAGAACGGAAAAATAGAGAGGTAGATTAAATGACATTAATACCGATGGTTGTGGAGCAGACCGGGAGAGGCGAACGGGCCTACGACATATATTCCAGACTGCTTAAGGACAGAATCGTTTTCGTCGGAACCCCCATTGATGACAACATCGCCAACCTGGTCATAGCGCAGCTTCTTTTTTTGCAGGCGGAAGATCCCGAGAAGGATATTTTCGTCTATATAAATACGCCCGGTGGATCGGTTACCGCGGGCATGGCGATCTATGACACAATGCAGTTTATCAAGCCGGACGTCAACACCACCTGCGTCGGCATGGCGGCATCGATGGGCGCCCTGCTGTTGGCAGGAGGGGCGCAGGGGAAGAGGGCGGCTTTGAAGAATTCGAAGATCATGATCCATCAACCCTGGGGAGGATTCCAGGGTGCCGCCTCGGATATCGAGATACACGCCAAGGAGATCGTCAAAACCAAGGAACAGATAAATCAGATACTCGCCAGGCATACCGGCCAGCCCTATGAAAAAATCATAACCGATACCGACCGGGACAATTTCATGTCCGCCGAGGAAGCCAAGGCTTATGGCCTGGTGGATGAGGTTTACGAGAAAAAAGACAAAAAGAAATAATGCCGGATAAAAAGGACGGGTCATTTCACGACGGCGGAGAACGGCGCTGCGATTTCTGCGGCCGCCCGGCGGGGCAGGCGGGCAGGCTGTTCGGGGGCGGAAACGCGGTCATATGCGAGGTTTGCGTCGATCTGTGCCATACCGCCTTGACCGAAGATCAAAAGGTATCGAAACCGGAAAAATTCGATATACCGGCTCCGGGTGAGATAAAAGAGTTTCTCGATAAATACGTTATCGCCCAGGAACGCGCCAAGAAGATAATTTCGGTCGCCGTATATAATCATTATAAACGGATTCTCAATCAGTCGCCGGCCAACCAGGACGAGGTGGAGCTGGAGAAATCGAATATACTGCTTGTAGGACCCACCGGCACCGGCAAGACGCTGATAGCGCAGACGCTGGCGAAGATGCTGCATGTCCCGTTTACCATTGCCGACGCCACGGTACTGACCGAGGCCGGATATGTGGGCGAGGACGTGGAGAATATCCTGGTCAGGTTGCTGCAGGCGGCCGATTATAACGTAGAATCGGCCGAAAGGGGTATCATCTATATCGACGAGCTCGATAAGATAAGCAGGCGCTCCGCCAATCCATCGATAACGCGCGATGTATCGGGCGAGGGCGTACAGCAGGGGCTTTTAAAGATACTCGAAGGAACGATCGCCGCCGTCCCGCCCAAGGGGGGGCGGAAACATCCCGAGCAGCCGCTGGTGCAGATCAATACCAAAAATATTCTATTTATCTGCGGCGGGGCGTTTGACGGACTGGAGAAGATCATAGCGCGGCGGGTGGGCAGAAAGATAGTCGGGTTCCGGACCGATACCGAGGCCATCAGCGGAAAGATCTCCGAACTGCTGAAGTTTGTGGAGAACGAGGATCTTCTGGAATACGGGCTTATTCCCGAAATAATAGGCAGGATCCCGGTGGTGTGCGCCCTGGAGGAGCTCGATAAGGAGGCTCTTATAACAATTCTTGAAGAGCCGAAGAACGCGCTGGTGAAGCAGTATAAAAAATATTTCGAGCTCGAGGGCGTGGAGCTGGAGTTCGAGGAGGCGGCCCTGGAAGCGATAGCCGACGCCGCCTTGAAGAAAGGGACCGGCGCCCGGGGGCTTCGCTCCATAGTGGAAAACGTCATGATCGATATCATGTATGATATCCCCTCGAAGAAGGATATCGAAAAATGCGTGATTTCCAAAGAGGTTATCGAAAAGAAATCCCCGCCGCAGCTGATCTACAAGGCTGAAAAGAAGCGGAAGTCGGCGTAGCCTGAGATATTTAATATCTTACCAAAAATAAAATTTATAATTATATTGACAAAGTAATCCATCTGAGTATATTGAATTTATAATCAGGAGGCGGTTTGAAAACGCTGATATTGATAACGCTACTTTGCGGGAGCCCAATATGGGCGGGTGATCTAACCGTGCCGCCCGGCTATGAGATCGTGAAGGTCGAAGGCAACCGGGTGGAGATTAAAGACTTAACGACCGGCTATATTACGCCATACTGGACCAATTTCGAGAGAGATTCATTAGACATTCCTGTTATCGACGACACCGAGGATGAAACACCGCGGGCATGGTATTACCTGGAGACATTGGCGACTCTTCCCTGGTTTGTGTATGTGGTTACCGGCGACCTGAATAATTCCGGTTTTGCGGAAATCTACGGTAGATATCAGGGTGAAGCATATCTGGATACCCTGGTTACTCCCTGGCAGTTTGACCATATAAGCCTGGACAATCTCGGCGCGCCTGAATACCTTGGAGATACCGATCTCGACGGCAAGGGCGAATTATTGACATTAAGAGACGACGGTTTTTATCTTTACGAATCACCTGCATACAACAGCTATCCCGAAAGCCTCATATGGTATTATGCCGATAATATATACCAGGAAAGAGACGCTAAATTGGGCGATACCGACGGAGACGGCTTTGGCGAAGTATTGTTCTACTTTGGCCAGCGGGCCTTAGGCTACCAGATATTCGAGCTTGACAGCACGGGCAATTATACTTGGAGGACGGCGATTCCTTTTTTCGACCATGTATATGATTACACCGGAGAAGCGAGCTTCGGCGATGTCGACGGTGACGGATTAACGGAAATCTTCGCCGGAGGGATTCACGGTGAGGTTATCGTTTATGAGAATACGGCAGACGATTCATTTGAATTTGTCTGGATGGATTCGGTAGGGACGCCCGACGCCTATTCCACCGAGTTCCTGGGGGATACCGACGGCGACGGATATAACGAATTTATGGTGGCCGCCAATTATATTTTTGGATCCGGCATATTGTTTAGTATATACGAAGCGGAATCTAACAATAATTATAGGATGGTTTATAATAACAATATACATGGTTATTGGGCGTCCAGGGGAGATATATGGGTGGGCGATTTTACGGGCGATGGATATAATGAGATCGCGCTCGGAACCGGTACCAGCATAATGATATTGCGCGCTATTGAGGACAACGACTGGAAGGAGCTTATAAGATATAGAAATGAAGTCACTTTCGATATTTACAATTACAAGATCAGCAGTAGCTATCCGAATTTCCTGTTAAATGTAATTTGGTCTACCGACTGGATAATGAAATTGCTTGCTGTTGGGGATTCGTTTTTACCAGGGGACGTTAGTAATAACGGAGGTCTAAATGGAATAGACGTAGTCTACCTGGTTTCAAATTTGAAAACCGGCATGCCGCCGATTCAAAGCCCCGAAATTAGGGCGGATGCCAACGGTGATTGCGAGGTTAATCTCGTCGATGTAACTTATCTTGTTAATTATTTCAAGGGCAGGTTACCGGCTCCTGAGCCGGGCTGGTGTCCTTATCTTGATGAATAAGGAGGGAGAAATGTTTAGAACGATTACTTACTGTGCCACGATTTTATTAATTTTAATCGTAACAGTTCAAGCGGATTGGACGGTCCCAGAGCAGATAAATAAACACGAATATGAATACGGTCTTTCGGCTTGCAGAGATACTGATACCCCTTGGGGAATAGCAGTTGATTATTCGGGCAACGTTCATTTTGTAATAGAAACGCAGGGCGAAAGCAATCCTCCCAGTTGGGTTTTAGATATTCATTACAGGGTGAAATTTGTGTCGGGAGTATGGAGCAATGAATTACCAATTACTACTAATGAACCGACACTATACGACCCGAATTATCAAAATCACACTCATAGTTTTGGGCATCCGTCGATCATATTCGATAGTCTCGGGCGAGGTTTAATCGGATATCTGATGGATCAGGGTGTCGTTTCACCGCTAGAAATGCGAGCCGTTGATTTTAATTTTACAAATTACCCCGAGCCATTCGGCGATTTTCATTTTATGTCTGAGGAAGGTTCTCCCTATATTAAATCGTGGTTTGGCGGGGCTAGAAAAGTACCGGTTATGTCAATGGATAGCAACGGGAAAATATATTGCTTTTGGCCGTATTATATTGATTTGGGCGGCGGTAGCGGTACTTACAACATATATTTCCGGACCTATGACAACGGCTCTTGGTCCTCCGAAGGCGAGTTGCCCCCGCTAAGTGAAGAGGATTATATAGTTTCCGCAATCAATACTCTGGCCGATCCAAACGGCGACATTCATTTGGCAATTGACATGCAATACGACCCCCAAAATGAGAGCCGCGAGATCTACCACTGTTGGTATGATGTCTTATACGACGAATGGTCGGAATTAGAAATAGTATCAGAGGTATCGGAACCTGATGGCAATAATTCGATA
>CP070813.1:597047-653398 GCA_020344055.1 Candidatus Zixiibacteriota bacterium
CCAAATTTCGGGCGAAACGATGAAACTCTAAGAGATTAAAACCTGAATGGCCCTTCTGAAAGTAAGATAGTTATAATCGTCGATCTGTCAAGAGGGAAAATAATAAAATATCCGAATTGGCCAGGTTGCCGCAAACGTTCTACATGCCCCAAACTCACCAAATTCAACCTAATGCTAATTTCTCAACCGCGGGAGTGGAGCGACAAGGCCTCCAAGTCAGCCACAGACGGCTTAGCCCTGCAGATAGGGTACAGGTATTGTAAATCGCTAAAGAAGTGGGGTTGCGATTTGCAGCCCCATTTTTCAATCCTTTGAGCAAAGGGACCCATTTAAAAGACTGGTGCTTTCTCAACCCGTTTATCTAATTGAACTTAGAAACATTAGTAATTCCACCAAACCGGAACATTATAAAAGTATTTGCCGGTTGGACCGGGACCAATGCCTTTAAAATAATTTACAAGATAGGTCACATCGAGTCCGTTGCAATCACCGCTATTATTGGCGTCGCAAGGAAGTATTGTGGGTGAGAATGGGCATATAATATCATCGCCAGCACAATTTCCCGATGACGCAAAATAGAAGTAAGGCGGGCCGTGTATTGGGTCTTCGACTATCCGGAGCAAACTATTGGGCGCTCCTTGCTGTGCATCTACAGTGATATCAAAAATACGTGTTCCTCCAATACCCATAGGATAGCTGCCACCATTGGCGGGGCTGCCCGGATCAATTAAAAAAGCCACTATATTCTCTCCACCAACAAAAGACCTTTCGGAAGCAGAAACGAAGACGTTTGAACCTAAATTACCGAAACTGAATCCGGCTATATCCGCCGGATCATATTTAAAGGTAAAATTAATAGCGTAAACATCGCTGGATGCTTCGATGTATACTTCAAATGTCGCTTGATCGGAATTAGAATTGGTGACCGGGATTAACCAGATTTCCGCCTGTTCGTTATTATCGCACGTAACTATTACATCCGGACACAATCTTATTGGCGAAGGGCCTCCATATATTAAAAAGGATATCAAATACGTCAAGTCAAGACCATTAACTGTGCCGCTACCGTTGGCGTCAGCGCCTTCTGGACAAAAGTTGGGACCAGTACATCCCGATATCCATCGAGTCAATACAACGATATCGGCCATATTACACCAACCGTCATGGCTTGCATCACCAAGCTTGTAATACTGCTGGCAATAGGCGTCCTGCGCACCGTGAAGCGAGATGAGAAAAAATCCCAGAATCAAGCCTGTACAGTACTTTTGAAATTGCCTCATTACTCCTCCTTTGTTAATTATTGAAATTCCCACAATCCTAATATACCTTTAAAAGTGATAATTCGCTGAAAATTAAAACCATCTATCCCATCCTATTAATTTCATTGGCAAATTATAGCTTCAAAGGGCATATCAAGCCCTTACGACGGTTCTTTTCCTCCTCACAACCGCCACCGTCCCCACTGCCAGCAGCAACAACCCCATAATCAGCATGCCCCATTCGGAGAGGGTGGGGATTGTTGTTAAGCTGCACCCTACACCAAGGGCACCGATATTAACTCCTCCTTGTCCAGCACCAATACAACACGATGAATCGGCGAGATAATAATTACCGTTATCAGGGTCACAAAACATCGGATCGCAATTGATGTTCCCTACGCCTGTCCAGCCACCTTGAACGTCGCAATAGGTGATTACCGGTGATCCGAGATATGAATATATCTCCGGCCAATCTGGCGCGCTGTCACCCCAGAAGATGGTGTTGGTTATTACTGGATTGGACTGCCAGCAATAAATGCCGCCACCGTAGTTGGCTGAATTTGTACTGATGGTGTTGTTGCTCATCGTGGGATTGGAACTATCCGCGCAAAGAATCCCGCCGCCGTAGTCGGCTGCATTTCCGCTTATGGTGTTGTCGGTGATCACGGGACTGGAACTATTCCAGCAAAAAATCCCGCCGCCGGCACTCGTGGCAGAATTTCCGCTTATGGTATTGTTTGTAATCGTGGGGCCGGACCACGTGCAATAAATCCCCCCTCCATTTTCAGCTGCATTTCCGCTTATGGTGTTGTCGGTGATCACAGGACTGGAACTATTCAAGCAAGCAATCCCGCCGCCCCGCACAGTATAACCGTTTTGTATCATGAATCCGGTAATAATGGCGGCGTTATCTTCTCCATTATCGAAAGTAACAACCGAACCGTTTGCACCGCCATCAATAATCGTTGACGAGATAAACGAGGTATCACCGGCATCCAGAAACCATGAGCCGACGACGATATTTTTGCCGCTGAAGTCGATGTTCTCAACATAAGTGCCCGGCGCAACCCGCACCGTGTCGCCGTGGGAACTGGCGTCTATGCCTTCCTGGATGGTCGCGTAATCAGCCGGGATATTGATTGTATAGGGGAAATGACAGCCTGCTCCGAAAGCGCCGATATTAACTCCTCCTTGTCCAGCACCAATACAACACGATAAATCGGCGAGATAGTAATTACCGTTATCAGGGTCACAAAACATCGGATCGCAGCTGATATTGCCCGTGCCCGGCCAAAGCGTATCCTGGATATCGCAGTAGGTAATTACCGGCGATGACGAGCCATATAAAAAAATCTCCGGTCCAATCGATGCGCCATCACCCCAGAAGATGGTGTTGGTTATTACCGGACTGGAATCAAGACAGTAAATCCCGCCTCCGTAGATGCCGCTATCATTTCTGCTTATGGTGTTATTGCTGATCGTGGGACTGGAATAACCGCAAGAAATCCCGCCGCCGGCCCCATTGGCAAAATTTCCGTATATGGTATTGTAGGTGATCGTGGGACTGGACAATTCGCAATAAATCCCCCCGCCAAACATAGCAAGACCGTATTGTATCGTAAATCCGGTAATAACAGCACTACTATCCTCACCATTCAAAAAAGACACAACACTTCCTGACTCGTTACCATCAATAATCGTTGACGAAATATAGCTCGTATCCCCTGTGGTCAAAAACAGTGATCCCAACACAATATTATGGCCATTAAAATTAACATTCTCAACATACGTACCTGGCTGTACTAAAACGGTATCACCGTCACTTGATCCGTTTATTCCGCCTTGAATTGTTGATGAATCGCCAGGTACATTAATAATTGTCGCAGGAGCTGCGCTAAAACAAAAAACGATCATGGCGATTGGAAACCAACATACGGATTTACACATTTCTCTCCTCCTCAGAATACAAGAATCTCTTTTTTTTCAAATCATCCGCAGAAGATATATAACGATGCAAATCAGAGTAATTCAGCCCGATCCCAAACACTCTCCGTGTTGAACAAAGGAGCATTTAAGATGGACGCAAAATACGCTTTTGCTTTGCAAATGTCAATACCCGAGACAATTCAACCCAAAATCGTCCCCCTTAACACACTGTTCGCACTTTTCTTAGGGCAGATCGGTTAAGTCTCTATTATGTTGGGCATTACAAAAAGTAGACAATCCTGAAATGGTGAACATATATGGAAGTTTCTACGCCGACGCTTCTCCACTGAACGAAGTCATTATAGTCATGAGCCCGAAAAATCCCCGCCCTTACACACTGTTGACACTTTTTCCGGGGCACTTTGGGTTA
This sequence comes from Candidatus Zixiibacteriota bacterium, assembly GCA_020344055.1. Classification (GTDB taxonomy): domain Bacteria; phylum Zixibacteria; class MSB-5A5; order UBA10806; family UBA10806. Next base: position 600,663 of record CP070813.1, read on the forward strand.
ATCCATTAACTTATTGAGTGTTACAGCCAGAAATCCAGTCAAAAAATTCAAGAAATTGTATATATTTATGACAAAAACCGGCGGTAAAAAGCCTATTTTAGCCGCCCAACCCGAAGAGCACACGGTCCGCCGTCAAAATTCCCTGTAAGATTTTATAGAATAAAGGATTACGGCAAATGCAAAATCCAAATTTGTGGTACATTTATGGTAAACTTATATTTTTTTAAGGCTAGCTGTCATTTGTGCTGTTTATGGAAGCTATCCCTCAACTGCCATGTCTGCCGATTCGACCCGTTAAACTGCGGGAAAAACATCTCTTCGGGACTCTTGCGCTTTTTCCGGGAGCGATAGGTCGGGTTGCGGCATTTACGGTATTTGAAATGATCGCCGTATGGTGCGTAGTATGGTTTTGCGAAATTCTTCAGGCATACGATACAAAACAGCCAGTGTTAGGACGCCGTAAAGGTCCCAATTGGAGAGCTGCCCAATAATCGCTTTCGTTCAATGAGCGAAAAGGATTTTATCCGCAACATTTCCAAGACAAACAGCAAATTTGAATGAAATGTCGCTAATCGGCAAAAAAAAAGAAAAGTATATCCCCATGATGTCATCATATTTGAAAAGGAACATTATGAACAGCCGTCGAATGTTCTCGGTTTTCCAACTATCTGTAAAACCCGGGACACAGTGCAGTATTTTCCCCTGAATTGCCAACCCGGTTTATTAATTTATTTACTCGAAAGGGTGATCCGGTTTTCGACCCTTTCGCCGGAATTGGGACAAATGCAATTGCGGCAACCTTACTTGAAAGACGTTACCTTGGTATAGAGATTGTTGCCGAATATGCCCGGACGGCGAGGAAAAGAATACGACAGGCGAAATCTCTATTCAAGAAAAACACAGGCAAATAATTTCTTTGGTGAAGAAGGTTTTATATAGAAATCAGCAACTATTTCTTTTCTTTGTTGGGATTTTTACTGGATAGATTAAAGCCTGGAAGCAAGTGCTGACCATCCAATTTTTTATATAAAATTTGCTACAAAACGACGAAAAATAGCCCGCGCTTTTAAAAGCCCTTATTCTCACGTTGCCCTACCCCCCTGGCTGTCCCCTGCCGGCGGGGGTGGTCCCCTTTTGCCCGAATTTTATTTTACTGTCATGAGCACGTATTTTCCATCATTCATAATCTGCGTTTGGCGGACCCACAGGGGTGGGTCTGGGTTTTCTTTTTTATGGTCGCGGGGGATCGCTTTTCATGCGCCGTATTTAGGCGAAAAATCTATCCCATGGCCGGCTTATGGTTCCCCCGGTGGTTTAGGGTGTAGGTGACGGGTCCGAGAACTTATTGTAAGCCATCGAGATACCTTTTAAAATGTCGCTTATGGTAGTCTTTTATATCTAATCTATAATTAAATATTGCATGATCCCTGCATTTAGAATAGATTTATAGAGCAGGATTCAGGAGATTTGCTTAAAATCGGAGCCGTCCTTGGGCTTAATGACGAATTTATATACGATAATACTTTCTCCGATACTGAAACCTCTATCCCGGGCTATGCATCCGGCGAATATTTCATGTAGGGGGAGGCAAGATGTTAGGCGGTCATAATAAGATTTCTCGACGGGGATTTGTGGGCACCATAACCGGATCGGCGGCTTTGGCTTTAATCTCCTTTGACCGGAAGGCAATTGCGGATATCGCCCCCGGAGGGAATATGTTAACCGATTATGAAGGGCGGTTATGTTATAATGAGAATCCACTGGGACCTTCTCGTCACGCTATTGATGCGCTGCATGGGCAGGTGGAGATGTGCCATCGTTACCCTGATTGGTTTGCTGGCTCATTGGTGGCCAAATTGGCGAACGTTCATCAGGTTTCCAACAATCAGGTTGTTTGCGGCGCCGGCGCCACGGAGATACTAAGGTTATGCGCAATGGCCTTCGCCGAACCGGGCAGTAATATTGTTGCCCCGTATCCATCATATTCTCAATTCCCGAGTGATTCAGAACTCTTTGGATCGTCCGTCAGATACTCAAATCTTGATAGCAACTATCGAGTTGACCTGGTCGATATGCTGAGTCTTGTAGATAATGACACAACGGCTGTCTGCATAACCAATCCCAACAATCCAACCGGGACAATTGTCGACGCCGTAGACCTATTTAACTTCGTGGACGTTCTACCCTCGGGGGTCGTTACGATTATAGATGAGGCTTATTATGAATATATCAATGATTCCAATTACCCCACAGCGGTCGAATTGGTTAGGCAAGGTAAAAACGTTGTAATTGTAAAAACCTTCAGCAAGATTTACGGCCTGGCGGGCGCTCGTATCGGATATGCTATAGGAAAGGAACTAAGAATAAATGAGATTAAGGCAAAAAGAATAATGGCAACCGTTTCTCGTCCCGCTCTGGAAGCCGCTAAGGTTTCATTGCCCTCCAATCATTATCTGGAAAATCATACAGACAGGACAAGGAATCTCGCCAATGAAACCAAAAATTATTGCTATGGTGAATTTAATCGATTGAATTTGAGCTATATACCCTCCGAGACAAGTTTTTTCATGGTGGATGTAGGCAATGGTGATTCCGTTCGATCTCAGCTGGCGTCATACGGAGTTTATGTGCGTTCTGGATGGGGTATGCAGAGTTTTATACGAGTATCTACCGGCACAATGGAAGAAATGGAGTATTTTATTTATGTTTTAGAATCAATCCTTCAGGAGCGCCACCGGCCGAAATCCGATTCGATGTTTCTTCCGAATGCTGTGGAGCTTTTCCAGGCGTATCCCAATCCTTTTAATAGTTCGACGACAATCAGGATATTTTTGCCTGAAGAGAGGAACACAAAGCTCGAAATATTCGATATAAACGGGCGGTTAGTTAAGCAACTCGTCAGCAATTCGCTGAGTGCAGGGGAGCATTCCTTTAAATGGAAGGCTACTAATAGTAGCGGCAATTCGGTCTCGTCCGGGTCATATTTCTATAGATTGACCGCCGGTAATGACGCTCTAATAAGACGAATGATACTTATCAGGTAATTAAAGTTATCGATCAATGCAGGTCTGCAGATAGGATATTCCCGTAACCGGAAGAGATTTTTTCCGCTTGGTCATACTCAGAGCTATTTTCGCACTTTAAGCTATCCTACGGATATTTGAGACAGATTCCCCTTTTCGGGCGTTTGTAGGCTGTTGGTATTACCGACGTCAGGAAACGCTAAAATCGGCCATATAAAACCGCGGCTTGTATATATGTGAAAATCCCTACCCGAAGTCGCACGCAGAGGCGGGCGACCTTCGATGTTGTATGCCGTGGTTGACCTTGATCGAGCAGACTCCCATCCAAGTCACCGGGCTAGTCAATACACCCTCCATAGCCCCTCTCAGAGACCCGTAATTGTATTCTGCGAGGCTTGTGGCGAACAGGCAGTAAAGACGGATCAGGAAAGATATTTAATTTTGGGCCTGATTAATGTTTAAAGGCATCTTATTAAGAGATACTGAAGTAGTCACTGAGCCGATGACTCGTAAAAAAAGCCGTGGAAGGCGGCCTCGCAACTCGTTGATTTTCAACCAAAAGCCACCGAGCGGGATCGAACCGCTGACCTGCTGATTACGAATCAGCTGCTCTACCGGCTGAGCTACGGTGGCTTATCTCTTGTCTTATCGTCGGTATTCCTTTAGAATTGATCCGAAACCGACGAACGCAGTATATAATCTTAAACACGAAAATCAAGATAAATGTTTATGGGCTAACCGATTGCCTGAATTTTCTGTTACCGCTATTGACAGAATGCCCCGATCCATAATAATAAATATCGGTTAGAAAATTTAACAGGGAGAAAAATATGCAATCCAGAATTGCCGGTTTTATGATGTTGCTTGCGACGGCTACCATGACCTTAATCGTTCCTTGCGCCGCCCAGGAGGATACATTAAAAATCAAAACGTCTCAAATCGAGAATGCAGAAATAATAATCGGTATGGAATTCATACCATCCGAACGGGATTCCATGCTGGATGATCTCAACTACACCCTGGGACTTTATGAAGATCTGCGGGACGTTTCCATAGATAACTCAGTCTCCCCTGCTCTCATATTCAGTCCCTTGCCGCCAGGTGTAAGACCGACCAGGGAGCAAAAGCCTCCCGTATACAGCCCAATAGGTGAAGTCAAACGACCGGAAAACCTCGAGGATCTGGCGTTCTATTCGGTTCGAGAACTTGCGGAACTGATAAGAACCCGCAAAGTAAACTCGACCGAATTGACCGGGCTGTGCTTAAACCGACTGAAAAAATATGATCCGCAACTTCACTGCGTAATAACTCTTACTGAAGAACTGGCTTTCAAACAGTCTGCCCGAGCCGATTCCGAGATCGCCGCCGGTAATTATCGCGGGCCGCTGCACGGTATCCCCTACGGAGCCAAGGACCTTCTGGCCGTAAAAGGCTACAAAACAACCTGGGGGGCTATGCCCTATAAAGACCAGATGCTGGATTACGACGCTACCGTCATTAAGAAACTCGAAGGAGCGGGAGCGGTGCTGGTCGCCAAATTATCAATGGGGGCGTTGGCCTGGGGCGATGTCTGGTACGCAGACACCACCCGCAATCCATGGAATACGGAAAAGGGATCCAGCGGATCGTCAGCCGGATCGGCTTCGGCGGTTTCAGCAGGCCTGGTGCCGTTCGCCATCGGTACCGAGACCTGGGGCTCTATCGTTTCGCCCTCAACAGTATGTGGCACCACCGGCCTGCGGCCCACCTACGGGCGAGTCAGCCGGGCCGGGGCAATGGCGCTCAGCTGGTCCATGGACAAGATCGGCCCCATCTGCCGCAGCGCAGAGGATTGCGCCATCGTTTTCGACGCTATCCGCGGGCCGGATGGCGTCGATATGAGCGTAATCGATGCCGCTTTCAACTACAATTACAATATCGATCTAAAAAATCTCAGGATAGGATACCTGAAAGAGGATTTCGATAATGATACGTCCTTTGCTGAATCTAATGCCGCGACATTAAATGAACTTCGCCAACTGGGCGTTGAACTGATTGAAATTAAGCTCCCTGACTTGCCCATCGATCCCATGCAGATAATTCTTTCCGCCGAGGCCGCGGCGGCGTTCGACGAGCTGACCCGCTCCAACCGCGACGATCTGCTGGTACGGCAGATCAAAAACGCCTGGCCCAATTCATTCCGTGTTTCGAGGTTTATACCGGCGGTGGAATATATTCAGGCCAACCGGATAAGAACCATGCTGATCGCACAGATGGCGGAGCTTATGGCCGACATCGACGTTTACGTATCGCCATCATGGGAGGGCGACAACCTGCTTCTGACCAACCTCTCCGGCCATCCCTGCGTGGTACTCCCCAGCGGTTTCGACGAGGGAGGCGAGCCCACCAGTATAACGTTTATTGGACGATTATTCGACGAGGCCACCGTGCTGGCGGTGGCGAAAATCTACCAGGACGCCACCGATTTTCATAAAAAACATCCGCCGCTGTTTAAGTGAGCGGCGGGTTGTAATACAAATCCTGGTTGCGAAGCGGCGCTTCGCAACCAGACTAAAGCCAAAGGCTGTAGGTCGGGGGCTCGGCCCCCGACGCCTAGCCTATTTCAAATACACCATCCGTTTCGTCTCTTCAAAATCCCCCGCCTTTATTTTATAAAAATACACCCCCGACGAATAGCCCGATGCATCCCACATAACCCGGTGTTGACCGGCCTGCTTCACCTCATCGAAAAGCGTCTCCACTTTGCGCCCCCGCAGGTCATATATTTCAATTGTTACATGTCGGGTTTCTGTAATAGTAAACTCAATTGTCGTGGTAGCGTTAAATGGATTGGGGTAGTTATGAAATGCGGATATACGAAATGGATTGTTATGAACTCCATCGATAACGGTTATATCATCTATAACGAGTCTACTGACTTCCTCTCTATAAATAATGATAATAGTACCTGTTGTATCGGAAAAGACGCTCATAGCACTCATAATTTGAAGAGTGTCGCCGATATATGACGGATCAATATCCATTCTGAATGAAAAATCAGCAAGGTGTACAAATGAATCGGGAGGATTGGCCGAGATAAATCCCAAAAGCTGCCGGGAATGTTCCGGATAATAGACCGGTTCAAAAAATGTATATGACCACGGAAGATAGAAGTTGCCGCCGAGTCTTTCTGAAACAGCGTAATTTAGAGTTGTAAGATCAATAGATCCACCGCCAGTGCCATATGGATTCATCCAGACAGGAATATCGACTATTCCCTGATAGGGAACATGAAAAGGCGAGCCGTCAGGATTTCCGATAAATAACGTGTCGTAAGCGTGAATCTGCGCCGAAACCTGGGCGGCCATAAAAATTAAAAGACAAAATACGAAAACTGGCATTTTTATATTATTATTCTTAAACATCTCGAGCCTCCAACTATTTCAAATACATCATCTTCTTCGTATCCACAAACTCCCCCACCTCGATGCGATAGAAATAGACACCTGACGAATAGCCCGATGCATCCCACACGACCTTATGATGGCCGGCATGTATCTCTTTATCAACTAACGTTTCAAGCTTACGCCCCAGCAGATCGTAAATATCGATCCTCACACGCCCCACCTCCGGCAGGCCGTATTCGATGGTGGTGGAGGTATTGAAGGGGTTGGGGTAGTTGGGTCGAAGCGAAAATCGCTCCGGTTTTGACATTTCGGTAGGATCTTCTATGCCGGTAATAACGCTCACATTAATCAATACGGATATATTATTTGTAAGGTCATTTGTTACAGCCAGGTCATTGTCGCCGTCGCCATCGAGATCGGCTGCAAAAACTGATGAAGGAATATTCCCGGCCCCATAATTAGCTGTTGTATAAAATATCCCGTCACCGTTATTAAGAAGAACTGAAACACCGCAAAAGCGACCGCCAGCTACGGCGAGATCATTATCGCCGTCTCTATCAAGATCTGCCGCGAAAACCGAAAATGGAATTCCGCCGGTGCTGTAATTAACTGCCGTTTGAAATGTCCCGTTGCCATTATTTAAAAGGACTGAGACGTTGTCAGACCAGACATTAGCTACGGCAAGGTCTTTATCGCCGTCGCCGTCTAGATCGGCCGCGAAAACCGAAATAGGCGCATCTCCGACCCCGTAGTTAAACGCGGCCTGAAATGTCCCATCGCCGTTATTAAGAAGAATAGAGATATTATCGGAATATGCGTTGACCACGGCCAGGTCATTGTCGCCATCGTCATCGAGATCAGCTGCGTATACCGAATTAGGATTGTCTCCGACCCCGTAATTAATTGCCTCCTGAAATGTCCCGTCTCCATTATTCAGAAAAACTGAGACGTTTCCGGGATAATTGCTGGCAGCCACTGCGAGGTCATTGTCGTTATCGCCATCGAGATCAATGGCGAAAATTGATGTAGGCCGACCACCGGCCACATAATTGACAGCCTGCTGAAATGTCCCGTCTCCGTTATTCAGAAGAATTGAGATATCCTCGGAGGTCAAATTAGCCACAGCCAGGTCATTATCACCATCGCCATCGAGGTCGGCCGCGAAAACCGAATAAGGACGACTCCCAACCTCGTAATTAACTGCCGTCAGAAACGTCCCGTCACCGTTATTCATAAGGATTGAAACACCCAAAGATTCATTATTGGCAACGGCCAGATCGTTGTAGAAATCACCATTGAAATCTAGCACAAATATCGATGACGGACGACGCCCGACACCGTAATTAATCGCCTTTTGAAATGTCCCGTCGCCTTTATTCCGGAAGACTGAAAAATCATCGGAAAAAAGATTAGCAACGGCAAGGTCGCTATCGCCGTCGCCATCAAAGTCGACCGCAAAAACTGATACCGGATGGTTCCCCGCCTCGTAATTAGCCGTCATCTGAAATGTCCCATCACCGTTGTTCAGAAGAACCGAAACATCGAAGGAAGCTATATTGGCCACGGCCAGGTCATTATCGCTATCGCCATCGAAGTCAGCCGCAAAAACCGATGTCGGATTATTCCCGACTCCATAATTACCTGCGGGTTGAAAAGTCGCATCTCCATTATTACTAAAGATAGAGACACTACCATCGTAATAATTAACCACGGCAAGGTCAATGTCATTATCGCCATCGAAGTCAGCCGCGAAAACTGATGCCGGATAACCGTCGGCTTCGTAACTAACCGGAGGTTGAAATGTTCCATTACCGTTATTGAGAATAATTGAAATGCCACCTGAACCGTAATTTGTAACGACCAGATCGATGTCGCCGTCGCTATCAAAGTCAGCCGCGAAAACTGCCAGAAGTCCATTCCCGACTCCATAATTGACCGCTGCCTGAAATGTTGCGTCACCGTTATTAAACAGGATCGACACATCATCGGAGCCATGATTTACTATTACGAGGTCATTGTCGCCGTCGCTGTCGAAGTCAGCCGCGAAAACCGAGTAAGGGCTTATCCCGACCGAATAGTCAACCGCCTCCTGAAATGTCCCGTCGCCGTCATTCAAAAGGATCGAGACATTGTCGGATTCGCGGTTGGCCACCGCGAGGTCACAATCTCCATCGCCGTCTAAATCAACTGCGAATATGGAAACAGGCGAATCGCCTGCTCCGTAATTAACCGCGTCCTGAAATGTCCCGTTACCGTTATTTAGAATAATCGAGACGTCGTCTGAACCGGAATTAGCTACGGCCAAATCATTGTCGCTATCGCCATCCAGGTCCACCGCAAATATCGAATAAGGATGGATTCCGGTTTCGTAGTCTGTTCTTGCTTCAAATAGCAATTCAAAAGCGTTAGTCTCTAATGCCGAAATAAAGAACAATATCGCTATCATAAATAGAATCGAACGATACATAATCCACCCCTTATCTCAAATACACCATCCTCCTTGTTTGCGAATTTTCCCCTGCCTGGATTCTATAATAGTATATGCCTGATGCGTAACCTGTTGCGTCCCAGATTAATCGATGCGTTCCCGGCTGCCTTACCTGGCTTAAAAGAGTCTCAATTCTTTTACCCAGCAAATCGAATATCTCGATTTTGACAAACTCCCGTTCAATTAACAAAAATTCTATGGTCGTGGTTGCGTTAAATGGGTTGGAGTACTGCCTTACCAGAAAAGCTCTATCGGGAACAGTAGTTTCATCCTCTATAGAGACCTGCTGGCCAAGGATGGCGAATGCCGCTGGAGTAGTCGCCGTCGCCGTATCCTGCCCCGTGAGAGTGAGTTTTATATAGCAACTGTCCGAAAGGACATACCACGGCCAGACCAGCTGGTGCTTTCCGTTATTGGGAAGGCTGTCGGCCAGTAATACATACGGCCCGTTATATCCTTCGGTAGATAATTCTAACTTAACTGTCGCCGGTTGTCCCCCGACGATTTCCGTCGTCCACTCTATCCATCCCGCCGAGCCGCCTATAAATGTCTCATGACCACGGGGATATAACGGAACAATGCGAGTAGTATCCGGCGTCGAGGTTTCCATGAAGAACATGCAGTAATTGCGATAAGTCATCCAGCTGAGCTGTTTTCTGTTCACCAGCACGATATCGCCGTAGCCGTTGTTGTCGACATCCGCGCCGGCCCGGAGCGCCTGATTGTAACCGGGGCTCGGCGTCGTGAAGGAATAGGCCAACGACCAGGAGCTGCCGCCGTCCCCGAACAGTATATGGCAGTTGCCGGAGCCGTGGCCCACCACGTCCAGGAAACCGTCGGAGTTCATGTCGGCGATATCGATCGCCTCTTTGCTGGGATAATTACGAAGTTCGCCGCTCATATCGGTCCAGGTCTGCCCGTCGGTGTTGAGCTTCCAGATCTCCATGACGCCGCTATTGACTATTCCGACCTCGTCTTTGCCGTCGTTATCGATATCGCCCAGCGCCACATCGTAGTAGCCTATATTCCCCGGCGGTGGTAATCCCCCGCCGGTAAGCTGGTAAAAGCCTCCCGAGCCGTCGTTCATGAAAACCGCCACGTCCTGTATGCAGACCACTGCGTCGGGATAACCGTCGCCGTCGATATCTCCAAACTCGGCGTAAAGGTTGGAGTTGCGGTGGGAGGTGCCGTGGACATAGGACCAGGTGCCGTCGCCTTCATTACGATAGATCCGCATCCCTGCGCCGTACCCGAACGACGCGCTTACCAGGTCGAGGTCGCCGTCGGCGTCGATATCGGCGAAGTCGGTGCCGAACATCCCCCAATCCTCGCCGGTGGTGGCCAGGTTGTCGTCCCAGGGGATCCAGTTCATGCCGGTGCCGTCGCCCAGCGCCACCTCGATCAGCTGGTCGCCGAAATCGGTGGACGAGTAATCGTGATGCATCCCGTAGCCCACATCTGGGTAGCCGTCGTTGTTGACATCACCTACCGCGATACCGCCGTAACCGAAATTGCCGTTCTGGTAGACCGACCAGTTCCCGGCGCCGTCGCCGAACCAGACCATGATGCCGTGCTGGTCGGTGTTGATATAGGGCGAGCCATGATCCCCGATACAGAGGATATCGATATAACCGTCGAGGTTTATATCGTAAAACTCCAGCTCCGTATGGCCGCCCTCCATATCGGGCGGAATAAGCCCGTTGGAATGTTCCGTCCATACCTGCCCCCACGCGCATGATACAGTAAACATAATAAATGTTACAATCGCTGCCGTCTTCACTCTTCTCTCCTAAATTTAATTGGCTGTCGTAGGTCAAATCCCCCCGGGATTTGACGCATCGCCGTCAGGTCTTGGGGAGACCTGACCTACAATTTTTCTTGTCGAAGGTCGGGGGCTCGTCCCCCGACGCCCGGCCTATTTCAAATACACAATCCTCTTAGTCTCAATAAATTCACCCGCCTTTATGCGATAAAAATACAATCCCGATGAAACATCGCCAGCATTCCAGATTATTTGATGATACCCGGCTTGTTGTGGCTTGCTTATAAGCGTTTCAATCTTGCGGCCGAGGATATCGTAGACGTCGATCGTCACCCATGATGCTTTCGGCAATTCGTATTTGATAGTAGTGTAGGCATTGAAGGGATTAGGATAGTTTTGAGAAATCCTGAAACTCTCAGGTAAAGAATTTTCAGGGGAATAATCCACACCTGTCATGATTGTCTGATTCATCATTATATAGATGTAATATCCGGAGGCCCCCAGTACAAGGTCATTATCTGTATCGCCATCGAGGTCGACCACAAATACTGAGGCACCTCCCACGGTACCATAATTAATGGGCCTCTGAAATGACCCGTCACCGTTATTCGATAGAATTGATACATTTCCCGAAAGAGCATTCGGCACGGCCAGATCATAATCACCATCACCATCGAGGTCAGCCGCGAAGACATTACGAGGAAAAATTCCCACACCATAATTGACCGGTTCCCGAAATGTCCCGTCGCCGTTATTTATAAGAATTGATACATTATTAGATAGCATATTGGACGTCGCCAGGTCATTGTCCCCATCACCATCGAGGTCTATGCCAAAAATTGAAAGGGCGCCGTAACAGGCTCCGTAATTAATCTCCCCCTGAAATGTGCCGTCGCCGTTATTCAGAAGTACTGAAACGTAGCCCCCGATAGGGTTAGTCGCGGCCAGATCTTTGTCGCCGTCGCCATCGACGTCAACTGCGAATACGGAACTAGATCCTTCCTGTGTATGATAATCAACCGCCGCCTGAAATGATCCGTCACCGTTATTGAAAAATATCGAAATATCGCCATCATTAACAACTGCCAGATCATTGTCGTAGTCACCATCGAGGTCAGATGCGAATACTCCTTCGGGTTGATTCCCGACCGCATAATTAGAGTCCACTTGAAATGTCCCGTTGCCGTTATTAAGCAGGATGGTGACGCTATCCAAATCACGATTGGCCATCGCCAGGTCATTGTCCCCATCGCCATCGAGATCAGCCGCGTATATTGATTTAATACCAAATTCAAACCAATAATCGTAAGGCGCCTGAAATGTCCCGTCACCGTTATTCAGAAGTATAGAGAGAATGCCGGTTACATGAGCCACGGCCAGGTCATTGGCTCCATCGCCACTGAAGTCGATCCCGAAAACTTCGGTCGGCCGGTCATATAGCTCAATAGAATACACCGACGGAAATGTCCCATCACCTTTATTGAAAATCACAGAGGCACTTCTTGAGTGATCATTTGCCACGGCCAGGTCATTGTCGCCATCCCCATCCAGATCGACGGCAAAAACAGATTCTACATCTCCGGCTTTGTAATTACTCGACTCTTGAAATGTCCCGTCACCGTTATTTAGAAGGATTGAGACACTGTTAGAACCTGCATTGGCAACGGCCAGGTCGTTGTCGCCATCGCCATCCAGATCAGCCGCAAAAACTGATATAGGAAGAATTCCGGTATCGTAATTAACGCGCGCCTGAAAAGTCCCATCACCGTTGTTCAAAAGGATTGAAACATTGCCGGACAATTCGTTTGCTACGGCGAGGTCGTTGTCGGCATCGTTGTCGAGATCAATCGCATAAACCGAATAGGGAAAATCCCCGGCCTCATAATTAATCGGCGCCCGAAATGTCCCGTCGCCATTATTCAGAAGAATCGAAACATAACCCAAAGTGTCGGGATATGAATTTATAATGGTCACGACAAGATCATTATTGCCGTTACCATCTATATCAACTGCGAAGATTGAAGAAGGATTTTCCCCGACGGCATAATAAATCGCTTGCTGAAACGTCCCGTCGCCATTATTAAAAAATACTGAGATCTCGTTGGTAAAATCGTTGGCCGTCGCCAGATCATTGTCACCGTCGCCATCGAGATCATCAGCGTAAATCGAGATAGGACAACATTGGATAATGTAATTAGCAGCAAGCTGAAATGACCCGGCGCCGTTATTCAGGAGGACTGAGACATTGTCGGATCCATAGTTGGCCACGGCGAGGTCATTGTCGCCATCGCCGTCAAGATCGGCGGCGAAAATTGAGATCGGATATTCCCCGGTACTGTAATTAACCGCTGGCTGGAACATCCCGTCACCGTCATTCAGTAGAACAGAGATATTATCGGAACCACTGTTGGCGACAGCCACGTCATTATCGCCATCACCGTCAAAATCAATCGCAAATACCGACCGAGGATCTTCATCTGCCCAGAAATCTATTCTGGCATCAAATAGCGGCTCAAAGGCATTGGTCTCTATCGCTGTCAAAAAGAACAATGTTAACATTATACATAAAACCAGACGTTTCATAATTAATCTCCTATTTTAAATACACCATCCTCTTCGTCTCTGCAAAATCCCCCGCTTCTATACGATAAAAATAAACGCCCGACGAATACTCAGGCGCATCCCACGCGGCGTTGTGCCGCCCGGCCTGTTTCTCCTCATCAACAAGCGTTTCGACCTTGCGGCCCAACAGATCATAGATATCGATTCGCACCCGCCCCGTTTCCGGCAGGCCGTACTGGATGGTTGTGGAGGAGTTGAAGGGGTTGGGGTAGTTGGGGCGGAGATAAAAATCTGAAGGCAGTGAGTAGTGATCATCAAGTATTCCGGTTAAATTTAAACGAAAGATAAGTTCGGCGTTTGTATCGGAGAGGTAAATAAGATTACCCAAAACGAAAACATCAACAGAATAGCCGTAAGTATCATATTCGGTAAGATATAAAGGCTGTGCCGGATGGGATATGTCGATCAACATAACCCCCGAACTCCATGCTGCGATAACGCCATAATCGCCGGTAAGCGCCACGTCATAAGCCAGATCAGATAAACCCAGGCTCCCCGCTAAATTGGGTGCAGACGGAGTAGAAATGTCTATTACTTTAAGCCAACCCCTTTCAGGATAATATTCAATAGAAGAAATGAAAGCATAAATATCCTTAAAATCAAGACCGGTAAAGTAGGCGAAGTACTGCGTATAGTTTCCCAGTGCCTGTATATTGGGGGGATCGGAGATATCATAAATACAGAGATTCGTGATATCAACGTATGCTTCGAGCGTAAAAAGTACGTCTCTATAAATAGCCATCTTTGTAACGTAAAGACTCGGAATAATATTGCCGACCTGAAAAGGATTGTACGGATCTGAGATATCAACCACGCGTATATCATCATAGCCCACGTAGGCATATTGACCTGATACAGCTATTGCCGGAGCATAAGTACCATCCATATAATGAGAAAGCGGAATGGGATTCAGCGGATCTGTAATGTCCAGAATCGTCATTCCGGATATGGATATCGCCAGATAAGCGTAATTGCCGTCCACAATTATATCCGAAGGAGTTCCCGGTATTTCATTTTCATAATGGCCGAGTCTTGAAGGCATATACGGATTCGAAACGTCTATAATATGAAAACCCTCCTTGTGAATTATATACGCGCGGTTATTATCCACGACGGTTTTATAAACAGGATCCGGGGTTCTATAATCCCCGATTTGAATAGGATTAATAGGATCTGAAACATCGATTATCTGTATCGATCTGAAGTCGGCAACCCACAGGTTGTTATCGCACAGGCAGGATCTCATGGCATAATACGGAGTATCATATGAGCTCACAATATATGGCTGCGATAAATTTTCAATGTTTATTATGTATATGCCGGATAAGCCATTGGAAACATAGGCATATTGCCCGGATAAAGTAATTCCCAGTGCCATATCCGGGGTATCACAGGAACCTATAAGATCGGGATTCTCAGGATCCGATACATCGACAACCAGGAATCCCGCCTGCCCGTATGCAAGAAAAGCGGTACCGCCGACCACCTCGACATCGAAAACACGTTCGGAGTTTGAAAAGCCCCCTATTCGTTGAGGAATTAATGGATTGCTTATATCAAATATATTAAATTCGAAACTCTCGTTAGCTGTATAGGCGTAATTTCCATCCAGAACGATTGACCGCCCAAAACCGGGTGCCTGGGAAATTCCGACGATCGTAGGATTAGAGAGGTCACTAATATCAATTACGTAAAGGCTCGAGTCATAACTGGTTACAAAAGCGTAACTTCCCTGAACCGCAACATCAAAACCACTTTCGATATCAGGGTTATTTCCCACCAGCGCCAGATTGTGAGGATCGCTTATATCAATAATATTCAATCCCGTAAAAAAGGAAGTGATGAAAGCATAATTACCGACAATATTAACATTGGGAACATGGCCCAATCCGATATGATCTACAGTTATGGGTAAAATGGGATTTGAAATATCGAAAACCTCGAGAAATTGCCCAATTCCGCAATAGGCGTAATTACCCACTATTTCTATATCATCCACTCCCGCCCGGTAAATCGATTCAACATATTCAATCGACTGAGCCTTCAGATTTGCCGCCGTACACAGTCCAAAAATAAACGTAATACATAATTTTAAAGTATTCATATTTCCCACTTATTTCAAATACACCATCCTCTTTGTATCCACAAAATCTCTTGCCTCTATACGGTAAAAATACACCCCTGACGAATACTCAGACGCATCCCACACGGCCTTGTGCCGCCCGGCCTGCTTCTCCTCATCAACAAGCGTTTCGACCTTGCGCCCCAGCAAATCATAAATATCTAATCTTACACACCCCGCCTCCGGCAGGCCGTACTCAATGGTGGTGGAGGAGTTGAAGGGGTTGGGGTAGTTGGGGCGGAGGAAGGCGCAATGCGGGATAGTAAATTCATTTTTAACCCCGGTGATCAAATCTAAATCATAGATTAATAGAGAATTATCCTGCAAAGAAAGGATCTCGTCTCTGCGGTCATCATTTAAATCTGAAACATGAGATATATCTTCGATAAACTGGCTTATTACCGCTGTTAATAATCCCGTTTCTCCGTCATATAATCGATACTCATAAATAATGTCTCCAAAACCACAAATTATCTTCTTTGATGCATAAAGAGAATCATTTTCGTAACTGTTTATTACCGATGCCAGATCATTTAATTCACTATTCGACCAATATTGCTGTCCTCCATCCAGCGAGCTTAAGCATAATGATTCGGATATCGCATATGATATCTCTGACACCGGATCTAAAGAAATAAAATTATCGAGTACATACCCATTCAATTCGTCCAGCCATTCTCCCGGAGAAGAAGCCATGTTAAATTCGCTTATTACAGAATCCTTTCCGATAATGAAAATATCCGTACCAAAATATTCCCCCAATGCCCAAACGACCTCGGAATCAGCAATTGCAACCAATAAATTTTCATTATCTATGTTCTCTATTGAATTATATCTCATAGTACCGATACTGCTAATGACCGAGGTATCTAAAGTAACGCTTTCGATAATTCTTACAAATCCGGAATAATCCAATCTCCAGTGCAGACCGACGTAAATTCTTTGATAAACCGATGAATAAATGACAAAACAACTTTCTAAGTGCGATAATTCGCCCAGATCGGCCATAATTATCGCGAATGGCGCTTCCTTATACTGGTACTGAGGATAATATGTATTTTCATAATTCGGATATAACAGAATAGCTGTGTCTTGCGCAGAAAAAAACGGGCCATTATATATTATAACCCACGAGGTATCCATATTATCATCGTCGTTAATCCTGCTGAACCACTCTTTCGTGACTATCGCCACATCTATCCAATCATCGTCGTTCCGATTGCCTATGGTATAGCACCTATAGGTGCTGTCCAGCGGCGGGCTGGTCCAAATTGCCTGGGGCGTGTGCGGGTCGAAGAGATGGATGTTAGTATTGTCTTTTACGGATAGATCAATTAAACCATCACCGTTTATGTCCTCAAACAATAGGTCCGTCGGCGAGTTCAAAGGCGGGCTGGTCCATTCCACCTGATAGGTCTGGCTGTTGTAGATATAAATATGATAATCGGTGCAGATGATTATCTCCTTCAGGCTGTCGCCGTTCAGGTCCTCAACGTACAGCTCTGTTATCTCCAACGGCGCCTGGATGGAGCCGATCTCCACGAGTTGCAGCGTGTCCACCTGCGCCGACGCGGCCGCAGAGATAAATACCACCATTATTATGACAAATAAGTACCGCATAACCGCCCCCTGTGGCTAAATTGTTAACTCCATATGTAAGATACTATTAACCCGATTCATGTCAAGGAGAATCTGGATTCGGCACTGCGCGCAGTCAGGAATCCCTTCCTGACTGCAATTAAGTCGCAGGTCAAATCCCCCCGGGATTTGACGCCAGGAAGTCAGGTCTCGGGGAGACCTGACCTACGACTATGCATTTAGGTATGATAAATCAAACAACTACTGCCAGTAAAAACTCAGCAGAATCGCCACAAACGAGGTATAATCGGTAACCTTTATTTCGTAACCGTAGGCTTTCGACTTTGCCCGGGCATACCTCACCCCCGCCTCGGCTCCCAGCGAAAAGGTCGGGGCGAAATAATACTCGGCCCCGAAAGAAAGCCAGCCACCGGAATCGCCCAGCATATCCTTGAGGTATCGCCGGTCTTCCGGGGTCATAACCGATTCATCGGCCTCCACTTTAGCGAAGCTTTTATAATAATGCATGCCGATAAAGGGATTGATCCTGGTGGCGTTAATTTTGTCCGACGAAAACAGTTGATAGCGATAACCGATATTGGCCGTGAACCTGCGCCCGTAAAATGTGGTATCGGCCCTTTCGTTTTTGTGACGGTCGTAATCGAGTCCCAGGAAAACGACGTTCTTCTTCTCCTTTAAACCGATAAAGGCGCCGAACCGTCCGCGATCGCCGGTGAAATCCGTTCCCTGCAGCACAGGCTCATTCAGATTCGAATAGCGGATACCGAAAATCAACGCAAACGCGTTTTCAGCGGTCAGCAAAATCAAAATCGTTAAAAAAAACTTTTTCATATCGCTTCTGGATTCTATGACAGGGAGGAATTATTGTCAATGCCGATTATTTAATTTTAACCGGCTCCGCGCCTTTCCCCATGTTGTCGATAATCGAATCTATGCTTTTAAAACCGTCGAGCCCCGCGAATGTCACCTTCGCCGCCGCATAACGGTTGGCGGTAACCGCAGATTGAAGAAGATCTCCCGATAACAGGTAATTATATAAAAACACCGCCGCCAACGTGTCGCCACAACCGGTGGGATCGACTTCGTTCTGCACGGCGATAGGGGGCAAATGATATACCGCTCTACCTTTTTCCACTGATAAAACCAAGCCGTTGCGCCCCAGAGTTATGATACAGATATCCGGGCGCAGGCCGTGAATCATACTGCAAACCGCGATTATATTGCCGAAACTGAGCCCCCCAACGCCGCTTATGGTGGCCAGTTCGGCGACGTTCATCTGCACAATATCGGCCTGCGAAAGGTATCTCTCCCATTCGGGATGCTTTCGATAAAACCGTTTTCCATCACTGTCGCGGCCGAGAGCGAGACTATGATAATCGCAGAAGATCAAACCGCTGAAGCGATCCCTGAATTCGCTCAACTCGTCTGCGCTGAAATCATCGCCTGAAATAAAATTGACCAGGACCGCGTCAACATCATTGCCTATATTCTCCAGCGACAGCCTTTCAGGTATTCGAGAGTTCCACTCTTCCCGGTTGCCGTCGCTATTATATACGAGGCGGTTTACAACATTGGGCAGCGCCGTCTTCCTGACCGCCATCGAATCGACAATATCATATTTTCCGAAATATTCCTCATATAGATCCTCTTTATCGGACCCGATCTCGCATACGGGAATGACCTTCCCGCTTTTCATAATAGATAATAGAGCTGCCAGGTTGTAAGATATCCCTCCCAGGGCCGACACTCTTTCGCCGCCGGCGTAGAAAATCTCATCGGCCACCAGGTGGCCGGCCACCGCTATTTTGGGTTCAACAATCAATCCTCAAAATTATATAATAATTAAACACAATTGAGAAAGTAAAAAAGGGCGCCAAAAGGCGCCCTGATCGGTATCAAAAGAATTTACAGTTTATTCTCCCAGGAACCATTCGAGCATGACATCACCGGCCTGGAATGCGGATTCATCGTCTATGAAATATAACGGGAACATGAAACATGATGTTTTATAAGTGCCGGAGTCATATCGATTCGCTACCGGAAAACCGTGGAATAGGGATGTCTGGTGCAAAGCGTCGAAAACATACAAAGCTTCGGATTCACCCACTCTTATCATCCAGCCCACGCCAAACAAAGCTTCGGAGTACTGGTTTGCGCCCGCAGATGTATAAGAAACTCTCAACGTGTCGACATGAAGATTCGGTAAACCGGCCATAATCGACACAGCCCCCGTAAATTCGACGCTGTCGCGATTAAGGGGTACGTTGAGGTAGGCGCCGTCTAAATCCATATATACGAGCGGAAGGCCGGTGCCGCCGTACGCCACCGCCCCGGTATCCGGTATCCCGTCAAAACTCCTTCGCCCCAATAACCACAAATTACCGCCGACATCGAGATATTCGCCGTATTCATCTTGCTGATCATCCGAAACCCTCAATCTCCAATCGGTATCTATTGCCATTACCATTCTGTAAAAGTATAGGGTATCTCGCCCAACGAGAGATATATCGGCGTCATACCAGTCAAAGTCATCATCCGAATACCCGGCCGCCAGGATCATATCAGAATAAAAACCTTCGACGCTATCCTGGTAAGTCGGCCCCAATTCACCCCAGACACCAGGCATATATCTGGTATGATTAACTACAAGAATATCCCTCGCCTCATCGGGATTATGAATCCAATGTGGCTCATATACTTTAAATATACCCAATGAAGGTACAGAGGGCACGTTAGCGTCGTCAAAATTGCGAACGACGAGTATGTAATAACCGGTTCTAAGATCAACCAGACTGGCCGCAGTCACTTCGATTCTTATCGAGTCCTCATCCAGATCTTCATCCACCAGATAGCGTAGAAAATACACCGCGGATGTGTCCGGATCCAGAGAATCAGGCTCGCTGTCATATGGGCCGAATATCCTGACCTCCCAGATAAAGTCGGGCTGCGCGCCGGTGTAATCCAGCGAATCGCCACCTTCCCAGGAGACGTTAACCCCATACCAAGTGTCCGTGGGTTCGGGTAATACCCACTGTGGTTCCAGGGGAACTGTTACGATACAGGTGGGCCGGTGGTTAGTCCTGAAAAGATACCTGTTAATTACGTCAGACGAATCGCCGGCGTCGTCGATGGCCATCAAGACGACATATTGACCGACGGTGTCGGATGAATCGGGAGAGGCGAAAAGAGGTATGGTAGCGGACGTGACATTACCCAACGATATCCAGGTCAGGGTGTCAGGGATAACCAGGGATGTTTCTCTGGATACAGAATCCATATAGTCACCCTGGAAAACCCCGTATATAATATCGTTGATCTGCCCGTCCAGATCGTTACCGAACCATTGCAGCTCTGGATTGAAAGAATGGATCATAGAATCCGAGGGCACTATGGCCCATTTCACCCACGGCCTTACATTTTCCAGTTCCGGGCCTTCAACATCCAGAGGGTCACATCCGAAAAACAAAAGCATTGAAAACAGAATCGCGGCGGCCAGAAGCGATATCGGTATTATCAACCTTTTTTTCATAGTCCTTACGTCCCTTCCCTAAAACTTCAACCCGAGCGAAAACCTGTTGACGGAGTCGAGCCATCCGAGATCCTGGTAGGCATAATCCAATGCGAGCTGATAATCGGAAATCATGAGCCTGGCGCCGGCGCCGAACGTCATGCCCCCGAATGTGTCGCTTTCGTCATAGTAGTCGTAGTTGAATTTCTTGCCCGCCCTGATGGCGAACATACTGTTGTACCAGTATTCCAGCCCGAAATTGTATTTTTCCAGGTTGTCGTTGGGATGCGAGGCCTGGGCCGCGAAGGTGAGCTGAGAACTCGCTGAATTGATAACGTCGATGGAAGTGCCGAACCGAAAATCGATGGGAAGAGGATAAGGCTCTTCTATGAACTTCATATCCGGTCCGAAGTTGGCCAGCGCCATGCATATTTTAAAGTTGCGAAATCCGGTATCATAGTAGGTGCCGATATCGGCCGCCCAGCCGGTGGCGCTTTCTTCCTCAATATACTGAGCGATATATTTCAGTGTTAAACCGAGGGAAAAGCGATCCGTTAATCCGGCTCCATACGAAACGCCGAGGGCGTAATCCTTGGCGGTAAAGGTCTGCCCGGTGTTGCCTACGGTGCCTGTCCGGCTGTTGTAGCCGGTGACCGCCATATCGTCCATACCGAGCATATAGAACGACATTCCGAACGTACCCGCGAAGCTCGGGGCCGGAATCACCAGGCCGGCGAACTCGTAATTGATTTCGGCGGGATAATCTATATGAGTAAAAATGGCCTCTTTCTGTGTGAGCAACGAGAGCGCCGCCGGATTGTAATACAGAACCGACGCGTCATCGGCAACTCCAAGGAAGGCCTCACCCATACCCATCGCCCGCGCCGATACGCCGATTTCAAGGAACTGCGCCCCCGCCGTACCAACCTTCGCCTGCCCGAAACCTGTATTCGGAAACAGGAGAACAACCGCAAGGGGCAACAACAGCAATATTTTTCTCATCAGAAGCCTCCGATCCTATTTGATAATCGCTATCTTTCCCATCTGTTTATATCCATTATCCGATTCTATGGCGTATATGTAAATCCCGGAGACCACCGCCTGAGTATTACGGCTGATCAGATCCCAGGATATTACATTGTTAGCGTCAACGGCGGGATTGTATTCCAGCTGCCTGACCAGATCTCCGTCAAGGCTGAATATCCTCACCGTGCTTTTCGCCGGAAAACCGGAAAACCATATTCTTCTGTCAAGCTGTGTATTGCCCGATCGATCGGAATCCTCATAACCCTGTTCAAGATAATACGCGGTATTGGTGGTCTTGTAGGGATTGGGATAAACATACACTTTCTCAGATCCCGCACCGCCGGCTATGGGATAGACGAATTTAGCGTTTATTGTCTGGGCCGATTCCAGCGGCGAGAGCTTGGTCACCGGATTGCCGAAATCATAGGCAGTTACGGCGAAATAGAGACCCACCGTTTCGGAAAGATCCGTGACCGTGAAGGAATAGATTGAAACGCCTTCAGCTATGGCGTCGAACCCGGTGTTCCAACCATAAGGAATCCAGTTATTGCTGGAGGCGACGTAATCGGCTACCCAACCAAGTGAATCCGGATCGGTAGGAAATAATGCCGGATTGGAGCTCGTATCATTAGGATCGAGCTGAGTGCCCAGAAGCTGCTCCAAAGTGTGTGGAGGCTGATCCCACGTCTTCCATACAGGCGGGGATACAGTCTCGTCGAGATAATAATAGTCAAAGTCTATTCTATCGTAGTCCGCTATCAACGTATACTGCCCCAACTGCCCGGTACGGGACATATAGATTCTATAACCCTCGAAATCCGGAAGTTTCAGGAATGAATCCTCTTTCGTCTCCGTTTCGCTGCCATCCCAGGTCAGAACTACCCGGCCCGGGGCTGTTACCGCAGTTAAAACGGGCGATAGCGGAGGCGGCGGGCCCGCGAAATCGGGGACATCGTCTCCTGCGTACCAGAATGTGTCTATTACGAGCGGGTCAAGACTGATCGTATCGGCGTTAAAAAGGCCGAAAAAGCCATCCCTGTCAGTATAAACGCCGTTTCCGTCGTAATCTCTGAAGGGTTCTCCGGAATCCCATTCATCGTTACCATTCAAATCTGCAAACGGCTCCCGGGTGTCGACGCCGGGATTGTCGTAAACCCACGCGGCCCACTGAGAGTTGGTAGCGAAATCAGTAAAATCGAGACTGGTATAAAACACCCGGATACTGGATTCGTCAGTTGTTTGGTTGTAGAGATTTCTCTGGAAGTTCGTAGGGTCTACATGTAGATTTTCACCGCAAATATACCCGGTAGTTAATTTCAGGATATCGCCGGGCAGTATCGTCTCGAATTCGCCGAAAGAGAACAGATATCTGGTATCGTAACCGTCGGCGAGATCGGAGGCTTGCGGTGACGGAGGTCTCCATCCTAAGTCTTCCCATATATCAAGGTTACACCAGATCTGGTCATAGTCAAACTCGTGGTTCGACATAACTCTGTACTTCGCTTTGTCTCCGCCGGGAGTGCCGTCACCACCGCCGGGGAAAGGACCGCGGTAATTTATCTGCAGCTGCGGCCCCCAATCGTAGCTGGACGTGACGTTAGAGATCCACCAGTTAAATCCGAATTCAACATCCCCCGGGGCTCTCACCACCCTTACCCCCGAAAGACCCTTGGGAGAGGTATGATCGAATTGCCCCAGCTGGGGATCGCCGTCGTTATCGGCAATCCAGGCGGTGTTAATATAGGTAGTATCTCCCCCCAGTGAAACGTAAACCGAGTCGAAGCCGCATATATCGTCCTGCGCTCCAACCTGCCCCGGAATGGACGTATGGAAAACGTCGGCGTCGATATACATACCGATCCAGACCTTATTGACATTATTCCGCCCGATGTTGGCTATGTCAAAATCGAGAAGCACGAAATCCTCGGCGTACTCATAACTCCAGGCGTAGCTCCGCTGCTCGATTTCAATACCTAAAGGTATATGTTCTCTCTGGTCGTTGGGATCGGGAACAACCAGAGTCGATGTCACCGTATCGTAATAAATAGCCACATAATCCTGTTCTGAGATGGCATCGGTCGTATCCCCGTAGGGATATACGTTTTCAGGCCTGATCGATCTCACCCCCACTCCGCCCGGACCCGTCAGGCCTGATCCTTCCACGGGAAAGAACTCAAATACATTTCCCCACCAACCGTCGTTACCTATGGAAACAAGGGTATCGAAAACCTGAACGGTATTTCCGAACGCATCGGTGGAATCATATTGGAGCTCGGCACCGATCCAGAGCGCGCCCTGGAACAGATAGTCAAGGTTGGATCCTCCGGGGAATTCGCATCCGGGCGCCGGATCATGAATGCCGGCGGCGTCGTCAAATTCGCCCTCCTGGCTACCGAAAAACCCGAAATTCGTCACCGACAGCCATACTTTCCCGACATCATGCACTCGTAGCTGGGTGTTGGGCAACGCCGCCGGTTTGGCAGCCTGATTCCCGCCGCCGCCCAGGCTCTCATCCAGCACCGTCGCGTTTGCCGTCCCAACCATGAATGCCAACAACAGCAACCAGGTTATTTTCTTCATAATCTTAAACTCCTTTCCTCCGGGATTTATGCGGCCATGGAAAATTCGTTACAGAGGGACTTTTTTTATTTTTCGTAATCATTATTATCTTGCCAAAATATTTAATAGAAGGGGGCCGCATTAACGGCCCCGCTCCTTTTTAGAAATTAAGACTCAATCCAAATCTGATGTTTCTTCCGGCATCGAAATTGGCCGGATCATCATCCCTGGGCGAGAAACCGGTTATAATCTGCCCATTATCATTCATGTTCGTGGTTGCCAATCCGGTGCTCTCGTATACGTCGTTGACGTTGGTGTTGTCGAACAGATTATCGACCCGGACCGTGGCCGTATAGTTGAGTTTCCAGATCTGGAAATTCTTGTCGAATCTCAAATCGACCGTGGATGTAAACGGCATTCTCCTGGAATTAGTCAGCGGCTCCTGTTGTCCGATCAGCACCAGGCCGGGATAATTTTCATTCGGCGTAAATGGCTTTCCAGTCTTGAACTGCCAGATGAAGTTCAATGCCCAGTCATCCGGAAGCTTAAATACGCCTATCTTGGGATGACGACCCTTGGCGGCCCGGATATCGCCGGTGAGCGTTATCTGGTGCCTTATATCCCAGTCGAGAGGCCGCTCCGAAATCGGAATCTCCTGGTTTCGGAATCGACGAAAGTAATCGGCGCTGTTGGTCGAATTTTTCCCGAAAGCGTAAGTATATTCATACTGTAATTCGCCCGCAAAGAAATGCCCGTAACGTTTCTCGACGGAGAACTCGAATCCCCTCGTTCTGGAATAATCGATATTTCCATATACGTCGGTCGAAATCGGCCCGTATGTTTCCCTGATAGAGTTTAAAAGACCATAGTAGTCTTTGTAGAAACCTGATATGGTCAGGATATAATCGATTCCGATCCTGGTTTGAATTCCCAGCTCATAGGAGATGGTTTTCTCAAATGATAGGTTTGGATTTCCGACAATACCGAACGCGTTGGAGGCTTGGGTGGGACGGCGGAAGAAATAACGAAATTCCGGAAGCTGATAGAAATGACCGTAGTTGAAGAAAAGCTTGGCTTTATCCGAGACGGGGAATGAAAACGCCACCCGGGGCTGGAATTTGTTCTGCGAGCTGTATATATTACTTTCGACCACAGTTTCGCTCACGGCACCGGGATCCCCCAGAAGCTCGTTGGCCTGGATATAAAAGTCATACCTGAAGCCGATGTTGGCGATCATTTCGCCGTATTCCATCTTATCCCTTATATAGAAAGATCCCTGCTTGGGTTTCCTGGTATAGAAATCACGGAATACGCCTCTCTCCGGCCAGTCTCCTCCATCAGGGTCACCATCATACGGCAAATGAGGATATTGAACCTCATTCATCTCCAGAGTCAGATCCTGGAATTTAACGCCCGATTTGACCTCATGCTGTTTGGCGACCTGACTGGTCAGATTAAGATCAAAAGTGTAGATCGTCTGATTGGTCCTGTGGTAGAGAGCCCACTGATCGAATCCATGATCCCAGAAAAGATCGCTATAATCAAAACGTCCGTTGCCATTCAAATCCACATATTCTTCGCCGTAATCGTAAACCGTGTTGGGGGCGTCGTAAATACCGTTATTGTTCAAATCCCTGTAAGGCACGCCCTCCACATAGGGGTCATCCGGTCCGTCGTGCCGACCGTTATGATTCAGATCCCAGGCCCCGATGAAAATGTCCGGGCCGACGGGATCGTTAGGTAATCCGTTAAAATAACCATTAAGATCCACGTCAATATAGGGCTCGCCTAATATTACGTCACCGTCAATAAAAGGCTCGGGTCTGTCCTCATTAATAACGTCCCGCAACTGAGGATCATAGACACCGTTACCGAATCCCTCCGGGTCCGTATAGGCCGAATCCCCTTCGTCAAAAATACCGTTTCCGTTGACATCATCCCAATAGCGATCGTTTATCAACACTTCCGCGACGTCCCAGACACCGTTACCGTTCAAGTCCGAAAACGGCTCGCCAATATTATCATCGTATAAGCTGTCGCCGTCTAGGTCATGAATGTTAACATCGAAATTGTCGACGAAAGGCTCGTATATTCCATTTCTGTTAACGTCCTCAAATGGTTCCCCGAAAAATCCGTCCTCATAGTAGTCAATAAACGGTTCCGCGGGGTCCCAGCGACCGTTATTGTTGGCGTCGATGTACCTCTCGTAATTGTCTGACATCACAAAATCACCGGGTACCTGCCCGCCGGGCTTCTGCTCGAACTTCTGAACATAACGGTTGATCTTTAATTCGCCGAAAGTGTCCTTGAGGAAGGTTGGGGAGAAGGAGAATGTGGCGCCGTAAAGCTCTTTGGATTCCGATTGCGTCGGGGCCGTCTGCGGAGTGTAAAGGAACTGATAAGCGAATCCCGTAATATCCTGCCAGGTCTTGAAGTAGTTCACGGAAAGCCGATATCTCGCATTGGCATCCATTTTCCATGTAATCTTGGCCGAACCCGTATACTGATTCTGCCTGCGACTGGGAATCGCTATACCCAGAAATTTCTCTTCACCATAATTGATTTTGGAACTGGGCGCATCATAATTATTATAGTCAACCCAGTTATCGGATTTATCCGCCGAAAAACTAATAAAGTAGGCCATTTTCTCGCCCGGCCATTTCAGTCCGAGGGCCGGGAAAAGCCTGTCCGAAACGGCCGGAACCGGCCCCGAAAGATTCCACTCCAGACGATCGGAATTGAACGAATACTTGTTAAGTTCGTTAAAACCGAAATCGTCCGTCAGGAACTCTATCCTCCCGGTGGTCGCCCTGATATCGCCCTCTTTTCTCACGATATTAATGATGGCCGAGTTGGAGCCTCCGTATTCCGCGTCATAATTGCCTTTTAAGACGGAGAGCTCGGAAATATCGGTGGCGGAAATGTCGAGATTGTCGCGCAGGGTCGACCCATAACCACCCAGGACATTTTTGATCTCAATACCGTCAACCATGTAAGAGATCTCGCCTCCGCGGCCGCCGCGGGCATGGAACCTGCCGCCCTGACTAACGAAACCGGACGTTGTCCTCAAAACATCGGAAACGTTGGTAACGGGCATATGCGCTATATCGTCGGCATCCTTCTTTATCTCCGTGGTGGTTACGTATTTATCGATGGCCGGCGCCTCGGCTTCGACTATGATATCCTCGACCTTTTCGGCTACTGAATGCAGGTCGAAATTAAGCTCGGTTGTAACGTCTGCCTTAACCTTCACGTCCGTCTGGGTTACCTGGTTATAACCGATCGTCCTCGCGTTAATCGTGTAATCTCCGGGCCGGACGTTTAAAATAACATACGATCCGTCGAACGTAGTGGCGGCGCCTATGGACGTTCCCTCAAGCTGTACTGACACCCCGGGTATGCCCTCGCCGGTGGATTTGTCGGTAACGACTCCCATAATTTTCCCTACCGTACCGGCCAATGCGCCACCGAATAAAAATAGCGTCAGAAGCGCGACGGTAATCGCTCCGAACTTATTAGGACTAAGCTTCATCAAAAACCTCCTTTGGTATCCTCGTTAAAGGAAGTGTTTATATTTTTTGTTTTTCTAATTCCAGTCCGAACCAAGATAGAAAATACAAATCTATGCCTGTATGTCAGTTGCGTTCCTCCTCCTTATTCTCTCCTGCTCTCCAGGTTCTTCATGACAAATACAATCAAACCCGGAATTTATTCCCCGAATTTGGCTTTTTTTTTCCTCAAAGTCAAGGCATTTTTGGACATTAAAATAACCTTCTTGTCAAAAATCCCAATCCATTCTTTATCATCCTGCTACACCCACAACAGTATGCCATAACGTCAATGTTTCATGACAATCGCTTTTTTATTCCGCAAAAAAAACGGAGCCCCTGGGGCTCCGCAAAATAAAGAATTTCTGCCAATCTCTATTTAATCAACGCCATTTTGCGCGTTGCGCTTTCGGTTCCTGATAGCAGCCTGTAATAGTAAATCCCCGACGAGTATTCGGACGCATCCCATTCTACCGAATGCACACCGGACTCCTTCAGTCCCTTTGTCAATGTCGTAACCTTCGCTCCCGTAACATCATAGATTGATAGGTCTATTTCGGCCGGGCTCTCCAGCTCAAACTCTATTCGAGTCGAGGCGTTGAAAGGATTGGGATAGTTCTGCGCAATTTTAAAGGTCCTCGGAACGTTCTCTTGCTCTTCAATACCGGTTGCCGTTACCGCAAGATACAAAACCGGATTGTCGGTAACTGAACCCTCAGTCTGGGGAATACCGCCGGCGTCTTTATCATTTATATAGGTAATATGCAAAGATCCATCCACATTATCCGCTACGTTTGCCCAGTGATCGGAATCGCAATTCCCCGGAGTACAACCGGGGGTTTGAGAATCGGTCAAATTAAGAGGCGTGCTCCAGCTGGCGCCGCTATTGGCTGAAAACTGCATATAAAGATCACCGTTGGCATAGCCGCCTGCCGAACAGTCGCTTGAGTCAAACCCGGCATAAACGGCGAACAGCGTATTCGACGGTTCATGCACGCCAAACGACATCTTGGTCACCGCCCGGTTCCAGACACCGTAAGCGCATCCCGCCGGCCACAATCCGGGCGTTTCGTGCATCTGGGTAATAGTCTGCGATCCGGTGCTGTAATGGAACAGGTAGGTCCTGTAATAGACCCCGGCATCCGTAACCCACTGGGCGTTCCAGATCAGATTGAGATTGTCGTTGTAATCGTAGATGGCGTCGATATCGATATAAGCGAAAAGCGAGTCCGGGGCGCCATAGTTGGTGACATTGACCTTGCCAAATCGCCAATCCCATGTCAACCCATCATCCGACTGGATATACATAATATCGTTTCTCCACTGGGTTTCGTAATCGAGTGGATGTGTGTACGCTATAGCCACCTTATCCGAGACGGGACTGGATACCACCACAGCGGACAATGTCATCAAAGTATCCGCCTCCACCAGGGCGCTCCAGGTGTCGCCGTCATCGGTCGACATGGTGTAGGCCATCAAATGAGGGTCGCCTGCGTTGGGTGCCTGTTCATTCACAACCATATGGATATTTCCATTGCGGTCGACCGTTACATAGGGCCAGTAGCAGCGCACGCCGCTTACAAAATCGGGAGGATCGTAATAATTGAATATCCCGAAACCGCTGAAGGCGTCGATAGCCAGTATGGCCCAGGGACTTGCTTGCCATTGATGATAGGCGGCGACGGCCCTGTCATCAGCGGTCAGATCCAGCTGGCAGTATCCCGCGCCGCTGGCTTGCGAGACCGCGGAGCCGGTTCCGGGCACCAGCCAGTTGCCGGCGTTATCCTTATAGTTGTAATAGACATGTCTCAACGAGGGATAGGTGATGCCGTTCATCCAATCAATATGTATGCCCCCCTGGCTGTCCAGCGCGATCCTCCTGCCGGTAGAACCGTTGGACTGGTAATCGTACTGGGTTCCGCCAACGACCTCCCCGGGCGAATCGGTGGTCATTCCGGGCTGAGATGGGTAATAGGGAACATCCGGCAACGGCTCGTTCCCCACAATAAACGGGAGATTCTCCGGCCGCGGCCCGATTTTATCCCCCGATAGCGAAATAGCGAAAAGAAATAGCAGGAAAACGGGCATTAAAATTAGCGCTTTTTTCATGTTCGTTCCTCCAATTATAATTACTTTAAATTCTTCATGTCGCTGCAATGTTCAGTTACTTGCCGGCGGCCAACTAATCATAGTCAATTTAACCAATTTTCTGATTTAAGCAACACCTAAATTGCCCGAGCCGTAGTAGGTCGGGTTTGATCTCTCCCCAAACCCGACGCCCGCACCCTATTTTATCAACACCATTTTAAGCGTTTTCGATCTCGTCCCGGTCGTTATCCTGGCGAAATAAGTCCCTGACCCGTAACCGGTTGCGTCCCATTCAACGGAATGCCTCCCTGCAACCATATGGGCGTCAACCAATTCCTCCACCCTCGCCCCGGTGATATCGTAAATGGTCAAATCTACGTCTCCCGGTTCGGCCAGATCAAACTCGATGGTGGCGCGGGCGTTGAAGGGGTTGGGGTAGGCGCGGAGGAGTTCAAATCCAAAAGGATAAATAGCATTTTCTTCGTTCACTGATACGGGGATTAAAATATCCGTATCAACTTCGAGATACATCACCGGGTTTATAGTCCGGATACCCTGACCATAAGCTCCGGCGTCTTTATCGTCTATATATAAAACATGAAGTTTACCGTCTACCTTCTCGGCCAATGATACCCAGACATCGCAATCGCATTCTAGGGGTACACAACCGGGAGTGGATGAATTGGTGATATTTACTTTCGGCGACCACCAAATACCGTAATCAAAGGAATAGGCGGCATATAACTCACCATTAGAATAACCGCCTGCAGAAACGTCATTATAATCCATCTCCGACCAGACCGCGAAAAGAATATTATCGATATCCACACCGAGATTTGGTTTAGCCACGCAAAGACAGTCGGCCACCTGGGCGCATCCGGAATCGGAGCCTGTAGTTATGACATTATGCCCGGTGCTCTGATACCAGTGACGCAGTTGAGTGCTGTTAAGGGAAATATCACCCCCTTGGACAATCGCAGCTAGGTAAATAATATGAATATCATCATTGTAGTCATAAACAGCGTCAATATCAGACCAGGTCGATAGGGAGTCATCGGCTGTGAATCCGGTTATGTTTACAGGGAAACGAAAATCCCAGGCTATGCCGTCCATGGACTCATTGTAAAACACATCATAAAACTCCCCCGTACTATCCTGTTTGCAATATAGTATGGCAGTTTTATCCGAAACAGGCGAGGCAACAATTATGTAGCCCATTAAATCCGCAGTATCAACGAGAGCATAATCCGACCACGTCACGCCGTTATCAGTCGAGTAGGTATATTGCAGTGCAAAAGAGTTCTCAAGCAATGTCGTAACCATATGTAATCTACAACTTAAGACATTGCGTGCGATATGAGGAAAGAAATTCTCATCGGAAGAATTGACGCTGTATTCGGTAAATATCCCGAAACCTCTGAACGCGTCGATTGCCATTGTGGAATGCGCCGGCGTGGCGTCGGCCGAATGGTAAGCCGCGATCATCTCACCTCCTAGAAATAAATCGAGGGTTACATAACCTGTTCCATTCTCTGCTGAAATGGCGGTCCCATCCGGGTTGTGCACCCACACACTATCGATCTCGCTGCGGAAATTATAATAAACATACCGCGGCCGATTGCCCCAAACGGTTTTCGTCCATACCGCGTGTATTCCGCCGAATTGATCGACAGCGATCTTGTTTCCCATAGAACCCTGGGATTGGCTTTCGAGTGTTGTCACTCCTATAATCTCCCCCGGTGATTGCGCATGAAGGTTCGAACCGCAAAAAACAATCGCAATTGATAATGAAATTAGCCCGTATCGAATTAACATAGCTGCCCCCTTCAGTTATTTCCACGAGTCACGGCTTGCCGCGATCCCATTTAACCATCAATTGCCTTGTTGGTTACCGCTCCTGTAAAAGCAGCAAAATTAACACCTATTTCAACAACACCATCTTAATACTCTGCGAATATCCTCCCGCCTCCATCCTGGCGAAATATACCCCTGACGCAACTCCATCCCCATCCCATAAAATCGAATGCCTTCCAGCTTTCAATCCCGGCCGCCTGATCGTCTCCACCTTCGCCCCGGTGATATCGTAAATGGTCAATTCCACGTCGCACGGCGCGGCCAGATCAAACTCGATGGTGGCGCGGGCGTTAAAAGGGTTGGGGTAGGCGCGGAGTAGATTAATTGTGAATGGCAATTCAGCCTTATCCTTCTTACCCGTCGTAACTGCCGGGTAGGCGAGATAAAGCATCGGGTTAAGGGTCACCGTTCCTTCCGTTTGCGGGATTCCGCCCGCGTCTTTATCGTTTACATAAAATATATGCAAATAGTCGTCGATATGCTCCGCCATGGATGGCCAGTGGTCCGAATCACAATCGCCCGGGACACAATTGGGCGTTAATGAATTCGTAATATTCTCGGGCGCAGACCAACTCGAGCCGCCGTCCAATGAATACTGCATATATAAATCTCCGTTGGCGTATCCGCCCGCGGAGCAGTCAGAAGTATCGAATCGGGTATATACTGTATAGAGATTGTTTGATTCGTACTGAATCCCGATAGACATTTTACAGATCGGCCGGTTCCAGGCGCCCGGATTGCATCCTGAAATCCACACCGAATCGGAGCTCGAAACTTCGCTGATAATCCCCGATTGAGAATCGTAATGGAACAGGAATGTTTTGTAATAAATCACCTGATCGGTGGCCCAGTGCGCATTCCAGATGATGTGGAGATTATCGTTGAAATCATAAACCGCGTCCAGATCCACACAGGCGAACAAAGAATCATTATTTTGGCCGTATTCGGTAATATTAATCCTATCATTAATCCAATCCCAGTTGAGCCCGTCGGGCGTTTCCACGTAGTGAACATCGTTACGCCACGAGTACCCGCCTGTGGTGGGATGAGCGAAAACGACGGCGGTTTTCCGCGAAACCGGGCTTGAGGTTACGATCGCCGACGGGCTTTCAACTTTATCGATGTTATGTATGGTCCATAAATTTCCGTCATCAGTCGCTCCCATATAATAAAGGTTTAACGGAAACTCATAATTGGGGCTGTATTTGTAGCAGACGATATGAGGATAGCGATTGTTATCAATGCTGATATAGGGATTGAAGGCAGAATCTATGCCGGTCTGGAAGGATCGGAAAATATTATGCTGCAGGCTGAAATAGCTATACCACAGGTTATTCAAAATGCTGGTACTCTTGTAGGAAAATCCAACATAGTCCTCCGTATCGGCGGCTGCCTGTGGAAAACCAGCGTTCTCAACTATTGGAATACCCTCATACGGCCATAATACGTTACCTAAAGAGTCTATGTGATTATACCAGATTCCCGGCGGATAAAGATTTGACCCGGTTCTTACCCAGAAAACGTGGCTTCCTCCTATTTCATCCAGCACTATCCGTTGACCGGTTGAGCCGTTGCATTGATAATCATAGTAGGTCCACCCTACGGTATCCCCGGGCGACGAGGTTATTACTCCTGAACCGGCTTGATAAACAGGTGATTCACGATCAGGGATGGTTTCAAAAATTAATTTAGGATTATCGAGCTTTTGATAACTTATTAAATTATTACCGTCCGTTTGACATGGAAATAATATCGCCGCTGTTAGAATCAGTATCAGTGTTTGCATTTTTCCCCCTTTTTTAAAAGCACTTACCTGACTTGAGTGATTGGCTCGCCTCCAGGCGGCCAATTCTGCGCCGGCAGACGAGGACGTCCGCCAACCATAAATATCACCGCTCCTGTAAAAGCGGTAAAATTAACAGCTATTTCAACAGCACCATCTTAATACTCTGCTCGGACCCTCCCGCATTCATGTGGGCAAAATACACCCCCGAGGACGCATCTTTCGCGTCCCACACAATCGTATGCCTGCCCGCCTGCAATCCCGGCCTCCTGACAGTCCCCACACTCGCCCCGGTAATATCGTAAATAGTCAACTCCACATCGCCCGGATCCGCCAGAGCGAACTCGATAGTGGTGCGGGCGTTGAAGGGATTGGGGTAGGCGCGGAGGAGGGAAAGCACGCAAGGCAATTTATGTTGTTCTTCATATAATCCTGTTTGCCACACGTTATATTTATGATAATAAATGGGTTTATTTATTTCCATAGCACCGCCGCTTCTGTCGTCAATATATGATAAATGCGCAAAATACTCGCCGACTCTATCCGCCAGAGAGGGCCATACCTCAGAATGGCAAGTTCCTGTTGTACAACCAGGTGTTTGCGTGTTTGTAATATTCACATCATCACTCCAGATAGATCCCCCATCCAGTGAATACTGTAAATATACGTCGGCATTCGCATAGCCATAGGCGGAACAATCACTAGTATCAAACATTGAATAGGCAACAAATAGCACCGATTCAAGACTATCGTTTATCGCCATGGACATATTGCATATAGGATAATTACCAGCCGGTATCCGGCAGGTGGTATCTGGCGGCCAGGTAATACTGTTCATTCCAGTAATAATTCCAGAATCGAAATCGTAATGATACAGAAACATGGTAGGGTTAATGCCGGTATCGGTTACCCAGAATGCGTTCCAGACTATATGAAGATTGTCGTTGTAGTCGTATAACGCGTCAAGTTGGTCAAAGGCAAAAAGAGAATCGTCGTTCTGACCGTATTCAGTGACATTTACCGGTAGGCTTCTATAATCGATAAAACTATCGTCAAATTTGATCTGCCTGAAATATATGTCATTCTTTATCTGCCGGCTGAAATCTATGGGATGACAATAGACAATAGAAACTTTACGCGATACAGGACTTGAGATAACAATCGCCGATACGGTCGTTAAGGTATCGATAGCCACGAATTTCGACCAGACAAATCCTCCATTTGTTGAATAGCAATGCCCCAATATCATCGGATCGCCGGCATTTGGAGGATTCTCCGTGGCTATAATATGTATGAACTCATCCCTATCAATAGTAAGCTTCGGCCAATAACACCTGTAGCGAATCAAATCCGGCGGATCGAAATACTGGTATATGCCAAAACCTGCAAAGGTGTCTTCCGCATATATAACATAATTCTCAATACCGGGGCTGTACGCAGAATGATATGCTATTCCTGCGCGATCTCCATGAGCTATGCTGAGTTGGGGATATCCAGAACCATTCACCGGTGAAACGGCGGTTTCCGTAAGCCAGTTTCCCTCACTATCCACGTAATTATAGTATACTAATCGAAAGGATGGATACGCTATATATTTCATCCAGGTAAAATGTACTCCGCCATTATTATCAATTGCTATTCTATCGCCGGGCGAACCACCGGATTGAGCAGATCCATAAGTACTGCCAATGATGATAGGATCATATTGGGCGTACAGATCCGATCCCCATACAATAATCGCCAGTAATAATGTTATTAATCCGTATCCAATTAACATAGCTGCCCCCTTCAGTTAACTGTTCATGTCACGGCCTGCCGTGGCCGCCGTTTAGCTATTAATTGCCCTGATGATCTCCGCTCCTACAAAAGCGGCAAAATTAACACCTATTTCAACAGCACCATCTTAATACTCTGCTCGAACCCTCCCGCCTCCATCCTGACAAAATACACCCCCGACGCCGCATCCTTCGCGTCCCAAATAATCGAATGCCTTCCGGTTCCCAAGCCCTGCCGCCTGATCGTCTCCACCTTTGCGCCGGTTATATCGTAAATGGTTAGCTCAACATCTTCTGGCTCCGCCAGCGCGAACTCGATGATGGTTTTGCTATTGAAAGGATTGGGGTAGGCGCGCAGAAGCATATACTTTTCCGGTATAACCTCGGTATCGTCTATGCCGACTATCGGCTCGATGGTTACAGGCAGATAATAGACGGTATCGGGATCATCGCCATAATTCCTCATGACATATGTAAGATGCGCATCATAAGGCCAACCTACTATCGCTTCCGAAAACGAGGGGAACTCCTCGGACTCGCAATCCCCCAGGCAATTGGGCGTAATTGTCTCCGTAATATTTCTTGCCCACCACAGATGCCAGTAACTGCTCCCGGCCGCCGCGTACAGGTCTCCCACACAATTGTTATCCGCGGACACAACCGAATCGGTAAATCCTGTGAAAACAACACCGATAGCTACACGTCCCGGATTTTCCGACGCCAGGGTTATGGTGGGCATGGCGATGGCAGAGTTCATCGGCCCCGGATCGCAGTTTAACAGGGTATCTGGCATCCAGGTTATTGTCTCAATGATTTCGTAATAACTGTCGTAATAGCACAATCCCGTGGCGTCGTCGATGAAACTGCCGTCCATCGCTATATTGTTGATCACCCAGACCATATGAATGTCGCCAAAATCATCATATGCCGCGTCCTGCCCCCAGGGGCAGAATATGTCCTCGTTGTCGTTGAGGTAATCGGTGATATTTATGGGATATCTGAAATCCCAAACGCGGCCGTCGGACGATTCATGATAGCATACATCGTTCTTCACCACGCTGTATGATGAATAATCGGTGGGCTTGAGATATACAATCGCTACCTCCCCGGTGGGCGACGCCGTAATCGTCGCCACCTGCGACGTCACCGAATCGACAACGACAGGATTAAGCCATGTCAATCCTCCATCTTCCGATCTCGTGTATGCCAGGATCTGATATTCGTCGCCGCCCATCATATGCTCGGTTATAAGCACGTGAATATCCCCGTTGGCCGAAATCGCTACCTGCGGCCAGAATCCGTGATTTCCGCCGGGCAAAAGATCGGGAACGTCATAATAATTGAAAACGCCGAATCCCGGAAAATTATCCACCGCCAGCCGGGCATAGTTGTTTGACAAATTATGGTAGGCGGTAGCCGCGGCCCCGTTCGATTGAAGAGCCATTGACGCGAACCCTGCCCCGCCTGACTCGTTGACCTGGACACCGGTACCCGGCGCCAGCCAGATGCTGTCCGCGTTTCGATAATTATAATAGACATGCCTGCTCGGCGAAACACCTCTCGTCCACGTAATATGTATTCCGCCAAGACTATCAAAAGCAATCCTTTGCGAAGATGCCCCGTAAGCCTGTACAGAATATTCCGTTATCCCCACCATCTCCCCTGGCGGGTCGCAATACTGAGCATAGCCGGGGAATGCGCCTATAACCGTAATTGCCAATAAAATAATAGCTGTTTTCATCTCTCTCTCCGTGCCTGAATGATCGTTGTTCTGCCAACTGAATACAATTTAGTCAATTTCCCTGAAATATCAATATAAAACAGGGGCCGCCCCCCGCGGCCCCGCTCCAGGATGCCGGTCAAAGCGGGCTATTTCAACAACGTCATTTTTCTTGTATAACTATCCGAGCCGGCCTCAAGACGGT
This sequence comes from Candidatus Zixiibacteriota bacterium, assembly GCA_020344055.1. Taxonomy (GTDB): domain Bacteria; phylum Zixibacteria; class MSB-5A5; order UBA10806; family UBA10806. The sequence goes on from CP070813.1 coordinate 637,731, forward strand.
AAAAATATACCCCGGATGAAAACCTCTCGGCGTCCCAGATTACAGAATGGTTGCCGGCTTCCATAACACCATTCGTAAGAACTTCAATCTTCCGTCCGGCGATATCATAAACCGATAAATCAACAGTTGCGGCATACCCCAGGTTGAACGCTATCTCCGTTTGCGAGTTGAACGGATTGGGATAATTCTGATACAATGAAAATGTCACCGGGAGGTTGTCATCGTCCTCGATCCCCGTAGGGCACCACGGTCCCGCCACTGCCAGATACCTCATGAAATTATCGGTTACCGCTCCCTCGGTCTGAGGAATACCTCCCGCGTCACGATCCTCGACATAAATTATATGTATTCCTCCGTGGATTATGTCGGCGGCGCTTGACCAGTGATCCGATTCGCAGCTGCCCGGCAGACATCCCGGTGTGGGAGAATTGGTCAGATTTACAGGAGGATCCCAGGTTACTCCGGCGTCATATGAATACTGCATATATATCTCACCGTTGGCATACCCGCCCGCCGAGCAATCCGAGGTATCGAAAGCGGTATATACCGCCGCCAGCCCCTCGTCCGCATTCCGGCAGGCCGCCATGGACATTTTGCAGATCGGCCTGTTCCAGGCTCCAAAGTCACATCCCGGTATCCAGTTATCCTGGCTCGAGGATATTTCCCTGATGACCCCGGAATCCCGATCAAAATGCAGAAGATACGTCTTGTAATAGACTGAGGTGCTCGTCACCCACTGCGCGTTCCAGATGATATGAAGATTATCGTTGTTATCGTAGATGGCATCGAGATCGGTATAGGCGTAAAGGGAATCCGGCGGGCCGTATCCGGTGACATTTACTTTGCCGAACCGCCAGTCCCACGTCAGGCCGTCCTGGGATTCGATATAATAAATATCATTCTGCCACTGCGTATCGTAGGTAAGCGGATGTGTATAAACGATCGCTGATTTATCTGAAACCGGGCTGGAGACTACGTTTTGAGACAGGGTCATGATAGTATCAACCGGCACAATGGCACTCCATGTCGATCCGCCGTCCGTGGAATTTGTATATCCCAACGCCTGTTCATCCCCCGCGTTGGGAGGATTTTCGGCGCTCAAGATATGAATTACGTCATTCCTATCGATAGAAAGATACGGCCAGTAACATTGAATCGTAAGCATATCGGGCGGATCGAAATACTGGAATATCCCGAAGCCCGGAAACTGATCTATTGCCAGAGTAACGAAATTTTCTACAGAAGGATTCTGAGATGAATGATAGGCAATTGCCGCCCGGTTATCATTCGTAACCGTGATCTGGGCGTAGCCGGCCCCGTTCACCTGTGAAACCTCGACCGCACTCAGCCAGTTGCCCTGCGCATCCACATAGTTATAGTAGACAGCTCTCTCGCTCGGATATGATATGCCATTCATCCAGGTGAAATGCACCCCTCCATCCGAATCCACCGCGCATCGATTGCCGGTTGAACCGTTGCTCTGATAATCATACTGCGTCATGCCGACTATGACTCCGGGCGATGCGATGGTCGGAGGAATCGAGGGAGCATAAATCGCTTCCTCGAACCGTTCCTCTCCCGTCAGTAGTGGGAGGTTCTCTGGCCTCGGGCCCATTTTATCGGCGATACCGGATGAAGCCGATATCAGATTAATCGCTATAATCATAGCAATTGTAACCGTTGTTCTCATTACGCTCTCCCCTTTTTTGAAGTTATAGAATCTACGAAAACAGATTTGCTCCATAAGCCCTCCCTTATTTTTCGCTCCCACATAAGAAATTGAGTTAACATTTTTGGCAAGCGTCCGGGAAATCCGCTTTGTGAGACTGACCGCGCTGCAAAAATATTATGTCATTGCGAGGCTCACGTCCAAGACGGGGGCCGTGGCCCCGCCTTCGGCGGGGGACTCCTCGCGATGACTGCAATTATTATGTACCGGGAGGACAGACATTTCCTGCGGATCCGTAGGACCTGTCTGTCCTGCAGAGGCCTGTATCCATAAAAGCCGGACAGGAATGTCCGGCCTACCATGTAATTACTTTTCTATCAGTCGAATCGTTACTACGGCGAGACCATATCCAGGTATTTAAACTTGCTGTCTTCGATTTTCAGTATGACCGCCGGCTTAATGGCGTTCCTGTTTTCGTCGATGGTGATCGGGCCGGCGACGCCGGGAAAATCCTTCGTTTCGGCGAGCGCCTTTCGAATCATTTGAGGATTATCGGTACCCGCCCTTTTGATGGCGTCGAAAAGCGCCATGGCCGCGTCATACGCCAGTACGGCATTGGCATCGGGAGTCTGACCCTTATAGGCGGCCCGGTATTTCTCCACGAAATCTTTAACCGCCGGTAAATCAATTTCAGGAGAAAAATGATTGCTGAAATAAGAACCCTCGAGTTCTTTACCTGCCGCCTCCAACAACCTCGGCGAATCCCAGCCGTCGGTGCCGAGGAAGGGGATTTTCAAACCCAGTCTTCTCGCCTGTACGGCGATCTTGGAAACCTCGCTGAAATACCCGGGCAAAAATACCGCCTGGGGAGCGGAGTTCTGTATCTTTCGTATCTGAAAGGAAAAATCGTTATCGCCTTCGCTGTAGAATTCCGTGGTGATAATTTTTCCTCCCAGATCGGCGAATTTATCGTTGAAAATCCGTCCCAGATTCATGGAGTACTCGTTTTTCAGGTCCATAAAGGTGGCAATAGTTCTCAGTTTTAAATTATTGTAAGCGTAAGAAGCCATAACCTCGCCCTGGAATGGGTCTATAAAACAGGTCCTGAATATATAATTCCCCACATTCGTAATTTCCGGATGCGTGGAGGCCGGCGTTACCATGGGGATCTCGGCCGCCTGGCAAAACGGAGCCGCGGCATGCGTTCGGGTGCTGATTACTTCTCCTAAAATGGAGCAGACCCCCTCATTTTCGATCAGATTTTTCACCGCCATGACCGCCATGTATGAACGCGAGGCGTCGTCAACGGTTATGATTCTTACATTCTTGCCCAGCAGGCCGCCCGATTCATTGATTTCGTTCAGCGCCATATCAAATCCCCTCTTGGCTGATATGCCATATGAATCGGTCGGGCCGGTCAACGATAGATAAGCCCCGATCCTGACCTCGTCGGGCCTATCTGAACACGAAATTAATATTATCAAGACACTTAGAATTTGCCATAAGGATTTAAACATATCTCCTCCCGGTATTTTTTGATGATAGTTATCATAACCGAAAAGAGAAACGGTGTCAAGGCAAAAACGGTTGACCGGTTCTTATGGAAAAGATACAATAATACAGTCCGGAACTTATGCTAAAAGGAAGCTTTTGAATGCCGATCCCCAGGCCCGATTTAACGATAAAAAATATCAAGAGATACAGAGCCATAGCCGGCGTTTTTATCAAGTATGGATTCGGGGAGATAATCGACAGGCTCAATCTGCGGGCCGCGTTCAGGCTGGGTAAAAAGGTCTTGAGGAGGAAACCGTCCCCGGAACTGTCTTTCCCGGAAAGGATCAGACTGGCATTGGAGGAGCTCGGCCCCACCTTCGTGAAGCTGGGGCAGGTCCTCTCGATGCGGCCGTTTTTGATCCCTTATGAACTGGTCGTGGAGCTCACCAAACTGCACGACCAGGTGGCTCCCATGAAACCCGAAATCGCCCGTAAAGCGATCGAGGAGAACCTGGAATGCCGGATCGACGAGGCTTTCAAATCCCTGGATCCCGAGCCGGTGGCTTCGGCCTCGCTTTCCCAGGTTCACAATGCCGTACTGCATGACGGCACCAGAGTGGTGGTGAAAATTCAACGTCCCGGAATAAAGGAAATTATAAACTCCGATATGATAATTTTAAAGGATCTGGCCTCGTTATTGGAAAAACATATTCCGGAATCCAGGCAGTATGAACCGCTGGGAGTTGTATCCGAGTTGGAAAAATCAACCAATAAAGAGGTAAATTTTCTTTATGAAGCCCGCAATATCGAGATATTCGCTCGGAATTTCAAGGATGACGACCGCATCTTTATCCCCAGGGTTTTCTGGGAGTATACTACCCGCCGCATGTTAACCATGGAGCGGATCGAGGGGATCAAGATAACCGACACCGAAAAATTGCGGGATTCGGGCATCGATCCCATAAAGATTTGCGAGGCCGGCGGGGAGATCGTTTTCCAGATGGTTTTCGATCACGGATTTTTCCACGCCGACCCGCATCCCGGAAATCTATTTGTTACGCGGGACGGTAAAATCGCCCCTGTGGATTATGGGATGATGGGCGTGCTTTCAAATTCCCAGCTCAATGAACTGGGGGATATTCTTACCTCCGTGGTTTCAAACGACGCCGAATCGCTGGTTTATTCGTTCTCGCGGGCCGGAGCTCTTCCCGAAACCATCAATAAACAGTCTCTGGAGGCGGACATCGGCGAGATGCTGGTGCGATATCATAAAATCCCCCTCTCCAGGATAGACATGTCCACCCTGTTTGATGAATTTTTCGATATTATCCATCGTCATGAAGTCAGCGTGAAATCCGAGTTTATGATATTCGGGAAAGCCGTTGTGACATACGAGGAGGTTGCCCGGAAACTGAATCCCGATTACGATCTTATCAAGAGCGCCATACCGTTTGTAAAAAGACTGATGTTGCGGAAAATGAGCTTTTCGCAATTGAAGAGGGATCTCAGAGTCAGCGCCACCGAATGGCGGGATCTGGTCACCAAGGTCCCCATGGAAATCCGGGAGTTCACGTCCAAGCTTAACCGGGGGAAAGGCAAAATCGGTCTGGATGTTATCGGGCTTGCCAGATTGATAAGCGAACTCGATAAAGCGTCAAACAGGCTATCGTTCGCACTGGTTATAGCCGCCATCATCGTGGGATCGTCCCTGGTTCTTACCATCGATATCGGTCTAAAGGTTTACGGAGTGCCGGTATTGGGATTGATCGGCTATCTTTTCGCCGGTATTCTGGGAGCCGGCCTGGCCATATCGATTCTTCGTTCGGGAAAACTGTAAGATATTTCAACCGTTCGCCTGGCAGAAGGAAACCTTTATGCCCTTGACTGGTTATAAAAGATAATTATATTAGGTTGAAGGCGGTTAGAGATGTCGTTTGAGAATCTGTCTGAAAGAGAAAGAAAAATACTGAAAGTCCTTATAGATCATTATGTTTTGACTGCGGAACCTGTAGCCTCCCGGGCTATCGCCAAAAAATACGGGCTGAAGCTGTCTCCGGCAACCGTCAGAAATACCATTAAAGATCTCGAGGAGATAGGCCTGGTCAGCCAGCCGCATACGTCCGCCGGCAGAGTTCCGACCACCGAGGGCTATCGTATATATGTGAATTACCTGCTCCAGCCCGACGAGCCTTCGGAACCGGATCAACAGATGATAAGCGATTTCCTCAGCGGCGCCCTATCGGGTATCGACCAGATTCTCGAGCAGACCTCGAGAGTACTCGGTTCGGTATCCAGCCAGCTCGGCATAACGATCGCGCCGCAGTTCGAGTCCGGTATTATTACGAGACTGGAGTTGATCCCGGTGGCCGAAAGAAGAGTGCTGGTGGTGCTGGCTATGAAATCGGGCCTCGCGAAAACCGTGCTGCTGGAGGTGGAGACCGAGCTCAAGGATATCGGTCTACGTGAGACGGCCTCGATATTGAATGAGCGGCTGTGCGGCTTGAGCATCGGCGAGTTGAAACGGACCATTAAGAGGCGTCTGGCGGAACCGACGCGGGGCAATCCCCAGCTGATAAAGATGTTTATCGAATCCTCGGATGAGCTTCTGAGTTTCTCCGGAGAGAGAGATATACACTTTGGCGGGACAAGCTATTTGATGAATCAGCCGGAGTTTAATGATCCCGGAAAAATGAGGGAGTTGCTGAATCTGCTTGATCGGAGAGAGACGGTCGGGAGGTTGATGTCGGAAGCCTCCGGTGTCGAGGGAATCAGAGTGGTAATCGGAGTCGATTCGGAGGAGAAATCCGATGAGATCGGCAGGACGGCGGAGCTTTCGATTCTATCATCCACGTACACGGCCGGTAAATTTAAGGGCGTTTTGGGGATAATGGGCCCGACGCGAATGCCCTATTCGCGGCTCATCGGAATCGTGGACTTTACGGCCAAAAGACTTTCTCAAATTTTATCCGAATAAGCCTTGACACATAATTTTTGTACCCCATAAAATATGAAACTTCTTTTGAAGGTATGAGCGCGATGAAGAAAAATAAATTGCATCCCGCGGCCGAATTGGCGGCGTACAAAATGGGGATCTTAAAATCGAAAACGGCCGCGGAAGATGAAGAAAAATTTATTCGTCTGGCAGCAGAGTTCGATAATTACCGAAAAAGGTCATCGAAACAGTTCGCCCAATTGATGAAAAGCGCCAACGAGGAACTGATCCTGGAGGTCCTGGACGTGGTGGACGATCTCCAGAGGGCTCTGGAGACATTGTCTTCCCCGGATTCCGGGACCGGCATCGAAAACTGCGAGAACGTGCTGGCGGGCATGAGGCTCATTTATGAGAAGCTGATGTCCGTTTTAACAAACAGGGGCATCAGGGCGATAGAGGCCCTCAACAAACCGTTCGATCCCAACTACCATGAGGCCGTAATGCAGACGGCGTCGGAGGAACATGTGGCCGGCACCGTGATAAATGTCGTATCCCCCGGATACATGCTGGACGATAGAGTAATAAGGCATTCGAAAGTAGTGGTAGCTTCATAAAACAGACCGATTTTTTAATATCATTTAAATCCGGAAAGGCGAATCGCATGTCAAAGATTATTGCAGTCATGAATCAAAAGGGTGGAGTTGGGAAAACGACCACCACAGTTAATCTGGGCGCGGCCCTGGCGGGAAAATCATTCAAAGTGCTGCTTGTGGACCTCGATCCCTCGGGCAGCCTCTCCAACTGGCTGAGCAATGAGGACGGTGAAGGATTCTCCGGTCTCGGCGAGCTCGTTTACGGCCGGGCTGCGGCAGCCGATATCATAAGAAAATCAGACGTTTTAGGATTGGATTATATCCCCTCCGGAAACAGTCTCCGGGAGGTCCTGCCCAAGGGAAGTTTCAGTATCTACTCGCTGACCGAGAGTATCAGGGAATTGAAAGATAAATATGAATATATCATTCTGGATTGTCCGCCCTCATCGGATTTTCTAATAGGGAACGCCCTCATAGCCTCCGATTCCATAATTATCCCGATACAAACCGAAACGCTCCCTCTACAGAGCGCGGTAAGATTTCTGGATTGGCTCGATAATTTTATCAACACTCAGAACCGTTCTATCGATATTCTGGGGATACTTCCGTGCATGTTCGATTCCCGAACCAGGCTGTCCAACATGGTTCTGGAAACGATGAAATCCAGCGAAAACCTGGGGCCCCTTGTTTTTGATACCGTCATAAGAAAAAATGTCAAACTCGCGGAGATCGCCGTTTCCGGCAAATCTATTTTCAAGTCGGCGTCGGGCAGTTTCGGGGCCGAGGATTACTGCAAACTTGCAGAAGAGGTTATCGAAAGAACCGGGATGACCATCCGGGAACCGGAAAATGAAATCCAGACGGAATCTTCCGACCCGGCCGTCGACGATGCGGATGATCCGGTGACAGTTGGCGTTTCCTCGGACGACATTTCTCATGAAGCTCAAGATCCGCAGGAGGAACATGTTTACCGGCAAAGCAGTTATATTGCAAATGCCGGAGACAACATTGAAAGCGGGGAGAATTGAAATGAAGATAGCTATTGAATATTGCGCCGTCTGAAAATACGATCCCGACGCCGTCAGTTTGGCGGGCGCCATAGAAAAGAAATTCGGGATAAAATCGGAATTGATCGCCTCCGATGGCGGAGCCTTCGAGGTTTTCATCGATGGCGAAAAGATCTTCTCAAAGTTACAGGCCGGTCGATTCCCGAAACACGAGGAAATTCTCGGCGCTATAGAGAAAAGAAATCCATAATAATGGGGGATCGTAGATTTCGCCCCTTCGCCGCGTCGGTGGAGGGGCTTGTCATTTGATGGATCCGGGCCCGGTCGGTTTTATGGGCAATATAAAATTTTCCGCCCTTGTATTTTTGGATTTCATATCTTATTATAAATTCCATGTTCGATTTTCGGGATATCGCCTGTGTAAATAGTGCCGGGAGGTAATTTGATCACATTAATCAGGTATGCCGTTAGCATTGTCGTCTGGGCTATAGTGGCGATTGTGCTTCTTTTGACAGGTAAAGTCGTCTATCTGATGTTCTGGTTCCTGCTGGGGGCCCTGCTGGTAATCGTATGGCTCGGGCATACGGCTTATAGAATCATTTATTTGTTCAATCCCGATTTTAAAGCCATCAAAATCGTGCTGGTATTCTTGATTTTGATAGCGGCCGGCATCGCCTATTTCAAGTTTGTCGTGACGCCCTCCTGGAATAACTGGAATTCCACGCCTGAAGAAATAGACGACACATACGTCGCCGACCGATACTGCCCCGACGCCGAGCTCAGGACTGTCAGAACCCTTGAGGTTAATGTTCCCCGGGATTATATTTTCCGATGGATCCGGCAGTTGCCTGAGGTGGGATCATACGGTTCCGGTTTTTTGGGCATCGGCGGCGGGAAAACGTTCGACAGGCTTATGGATGACCTGCCCGAATTGAAAGAGGGCGATAGCTTTTTGATGGGGCGCGTGGTGGATATTGAACCGGGCAAAAGTATTACGTTTAATATAGGCGAAGATCCCAAATTCCCCAAGCTGGGCATCGACTGCTTTTACGGGGGGTATTATCTCAGGGAAGCGGGCGGCAACAGGACCAGAATCAACATGGTGATGCGCGCCGACTATGAGGGTTTCTGGGGATGGTTTTACTCGCAGGTTATTATCGAGTTCGGGGATTTTCTCATAGCTACAAAACAGCTCTCGAAATTAAAAGAGATGGCCGAAAGAAATTTCAAAGAATAGTCTCGCAAATATCGAGCTAAACAAACTGTGAGGGTGATAAATGGCTAAAGCGGACGAAATTAACAAACAGGCGTTGTGGTGGACGACGATTATTGTGACGATTACCAGCACTTTAATCGATAAATTGTTCGATGTTATTAATAGAGGCGTTAACAGCGATGCTTTCGCTTCAGCGCCGGGCTATTTCTCTTCGTCACAACCCGACTATTTTCCCCTGATATATATGATCGTTGTCTTTTTTGCGACCCTGATCACGGTCTGGCTTTACGCTATCCTTCAATCCCGTATGCCGAAAAACTGGATCATAAAAGGTATTATAGTCGGTATTATTTTATTTATTGTGGCCGATCTGGCCAATATGGTGGAAACCGGATATGCTACCGCCATCCCGGGAGCCGCCGCGCGGGGGAAAACTTTTTTGGGCCTGCTGGCAAGCCTTGTAAACGGATGCATCCTTACTTATATTTATAGCTGGGTTTCCGGTGAAAGGAAAAAAAGCAAATAAGGATAGAGGATTTAAGAATATAATATAGGCAGTTTAACGGAGGTTTGAAATAAAATGGGCAAGGTAATAGGAATAGACCTGGGGACGACAAACTCATGTGTGGCCGTTATGGAGGGCGGCGACCCGGTCGTAATTCCGAACCCCGAAGGCGGCCGGACTTCTCCATCAATCGTGGCGTTCAGCAAGGATGGTCAGAGGCTGGTGGGGCAGGTCGCCAAACGGCAGGCCATAACCAATCCCGAGAACACCATTTTCTCCATCAAGAGGTTTATGGGGCGGCGTCATTCCGAGGTGGCGTCCGAAGAGAAGATCGTGCCCTACAAGGTCGTGGGCGCCCCGAATGACGATTGCAGGGTGGTCGCCCTGGATAAAGAATACGCCCCGCCGGAGATATCCGCCATGATTCTCCAGTATCTCAAGAAAACTGCCGAGGATTATCTCGGTTCCGAGGTCAAACAGGCCGTTATTACCGTACCCGCCTATTTCAACGATTCCCAGAGGCAGGCCACCAAGGATGCGGGCAAAATTGCGGGAATGGAAGTGTTGCGCATTATCAATGAACCTACGGCGGCGTCGCTGGCCTACGGGCTTGACAAGAAAAAAGACCAGAAGATAGCGGTATTCGATCTCGGCGGCGGCACCTTCGATATCTCGGTGCTGGAGCTGGGCGAAGGCGTATTCGAGGTCCGCTCCACCAACGGCGATACACATCTCGGCGGTGACGATTTCGATCAGCGGATAATCGATTGGATGGCGGACGAATTCAAAAAGAACGAGGGCATCGATCTTCGAAAAGACAGGATGGCGCTTCAGAGGTTGAAAGAAGCCGCCGAGAAGGCCAAATGCGAGCTTTCCACCACAGCGCAGACCTCGCTGAATCTGCCCTTTATCACCGCTGACCAGAACGGCCCCAAGCATCTCGACCTCACCCTTACCAGGGCGAAATTCGAGCAGCTGGTGGACGATCTTATCGAAAGAACCGTCGAACCCTGCAAAAAAGCGTTGGCCGACGCCAAGATGAAACCGTCCGATATCGACGAGGTTATCCTGGTGGGCGGTATGACGCGTATGCCCAAAGTGCAGGAGACCGTGAAAAGCCTCTTCGGCCGCGATCCCCATAAGGGGGTGAACCCCGACGAGGTGGTCGCCGTGGGAGCCGCTATCCAGGCGGGCGTACTGGCCGGAGATGTAAAGGACGTACTGCTTCTTGACGTAACCCCCTTATCCCTTGGAATCGAGACCCTTGGAGGTGTGTTCACCAAGCTAATAGAAAGAAACACTACCATACCCACGCGCAAATCGCAGATTTTTTCCACCGCATCGGATAATCAACCGGCCGTATCCATCCATGTCCTTCAGGGCGAAAGGGAGATGGCCGTCCACAACCGTACTCTGGGCAAATTCGACCTGGTGGGTATTCCGCCTGCGCCCCGGGGCATACCTCAGATCGAGGTAACCTTCGATATCGACGCCAACGGCATTTTCGATGTATCCGCCAAAGACCTGGGTACCGGCAAGGAGCAGTCCATAAAGATCGAATCATCTTCCGGTTTATCGGAGAATGAGATCGATAAGATGGTCAAAGATGCCGAAGCCCACGCGGCCGAGGATAAAAAGGCCCGCGATCTTGTTGACGCCCGTAACAAAGCCGATTCCACTATTTATCAGGTGGAGAAAAGCCTGAAGGATTATGGCGATAAGTTAACCGAGGACGATAAGAAGAAAATTCAGGACGCCATTGAGAAGGCGAACAAGGCCAAAGATTCCGAAGATGCCGCGGAGATAGAGAAAGCGGTCGAGGAGCTGCTTTCGGCCTCGCACAAAATGGCCGAGGAGATGTACAAACAACAGGCATCCCAAGAGACAGCGGGAGCAACCCAGGAGCAGGCGGCCGGCGCCGAGTCAGATAAAGATGCAGGAACCAAAGGCGATGAAGGCGCCGTCGACGCCGATTTCGAGGTGGTCGACGACGAGGATAAAGAGAAATCTTAGTCTTTAACCGGACGTAGGATCGGCAATCTTCCCCAGAAACATTATCGTACCGGAACCGGATTCTCGTATCAGGAACAGAAACGGTCTATCGACTCGCATAACGAATTTCTCCGAGGGCCCGGCGCTGGTCGCCATGCCGACCGATGTTACCGCGGCCGCTTCGGTCCCTTCCTCGTCCACGTCAACATAAGTTTTGTGTTTCACGAAACTTATGAACATTTGATCTTGCGCGCTGATCCCGGAGAAATCGGCGGCGCCGGAGAAGGCCATTCCCATTCCCAGAGATGATAGCATATCCGTCAGGGTTTTGTTATATTCCAGCTTGAACCTGGGCATCGAGATTGTTCCCTTACGGCTACGGAGATTGCCCGTCCAAAGCTTCAGGCTAGCATCGTCGAGACGTCCTATCAGATCGTCGATCCCTGCATCGGGTTTAGGTAGAAAGATTATCATGCTGAAGGCGCGGTTGCCATACGGAAGCTCGACAGCCTGAAAGCTGTCATTCTCCAAATACCGAAAACGATTCTCCTGATTCATCATCTTACAGGTAACCCTGGAACCGTCGGTTAGCGTGAACTCATCGTCTTTGGTATCTTCGACGTCGAATTTCCTCGTCCAGTCGCCATGAAAATAAATGGCATTAATTAGGATCATCAAGAGATCCGGGTTTATCGGCTTTTCGACTATGTCCGGAATCTTGCCGTTTGTATTCCTGTATACCCAGGCATTAATGGTATCCGCGGTACCCGGATCGCCGAAATTGCAGGGGCTGATTTCGGCGTTGAAAAACGACCTGTTCATATCGAGAAAATCGTCTTCGACGTGAAGGTTTTGACGATACCATATGGAGTTGGCAATCTGAAATACGACCGCGGAGTCAAGCGTCATCAATGTTTGGCTCAGGTTCCTATAGGATTCGTTGATTTTGTCTATTGATGTGCCGTTCAGCTCCAGCGTTCCGGCCATCGCTTCCCTCGTTTCTCCTTCGGCTCCGTTATAGACCATCGACAGCGCCATGGAAACCGACAGGGGCGAGATCATAACGTTTTTGCCTTCTTTCTCTTTAATAACTTCTTCGAATAGTTTCAGACCGAAGCTGTTAATCGAAGCGCCCAGATTGCCGTCCTCGGCATGGCCAGAATCTGCAAAGAAGGCGAAAATCATAATAAACGCTATTGCCCGAATAGATCTTTTTGCGCGCACAATTCCTCCCATTTAAAATAATTTATCGCGAAAATTCCGCGTGCTTGTGGAGTTATTATACGACGATCTTAAACGTTCGTTCAAGGTAATTTTGCAAATCACATTAAAGCTCTTACGAAACCTTGCTTGCTACCCTTGCGTTTGATGGTTGGTGGTGATGAATAATGCTGATTTGTTCCGGGGTCATGGCATATTGACTTAAGGATTTATATCCGATATATTTAGTGAATTTGAAGAGGAACGAGAATTGAGCAACAGATGGCGCGAAGAGACTACTACACGATACTCGGAATAGGCCGGGACGCCGGCGAAGACGAGATAAAAAAAGCCTACCGCAAGCTCGCCGTTAGATACCATCCCGACAAAAATCCGGGGGATAAATCGGCGGAGGAGTCTTTCAAAGAGGCCACCGAGGCCTATGAGATCCTGAAAGACCCGCAAAAGCGCCGGATTTACGATCAATACGGCCATGAGGGGCTCCGCGGGGGAGGTTTCGGAGGCGGTTTTAACGGTTTCGGCGGATTCGATCTCGCCGATGCCCTGCGAGCCTTCATGAGAGATTTCGGGGGTTTCGGCGGGCTGGATGATCTCTTTGGATTCGGATCAACTACCAGGACCGAGCGCGGGGGGGGCAGGCGAGGTCAGGATCTTCAGGTTAGGCTCGAATTGACCCTGGAGGAGATCTCGCAAGGCGTCGAGAAAACCTTAAAGGTCAAACGTTTCGTCAAATGCGAGAGCTGCAAGGGAAGCGGCGCCGAACCCGGAACCGCGCCATCCCGATGCCCCACCTGCGCCGGGCAGGGTCAGGTTAGACGCGTCTCCAGGACTTTATTCGGGCAATTCGTCAACGTTCAAACCTGTCCCAACTGCGGCGGATCGGGTGATATCATAGAGAAAAAATGCAGAAATTGCGGGGGAAGCGGCCTGGAGAAAGCCTCCACAAAGATAAAAGTCAAAATCCCCGCCGGTGTGGCGGCCGGAAACTACCTGACCGTCAGGGGTTCGGGCAATTTCGGCCAGCAGGGCGGCCCTCCCGGCGACGTACTGGTGGTGATCGACGAAAAAGAACATGAATACTTCACCCGCAGGGGCGATGACGTTATCTTCGATCTCCCTATCTCGATCTCTCAGGCGGTCCTGGGAGCGGAGATCGATATAGCGACCCTGGATGGTTCAGAAAAACTTAAAATACCGGCGGGCACGCAATCCGGCAAAATATTCCTGATGAAAAACAAAGGCATCCCTCATCTGAACAGCTACGGCAGGGGAAGTCAGCTGGTGCGGGTATTCGTATGGACTCCCACCCGTCTATCCGATGAGGAAAAGGATCTTTTCAAAAAGCTGGCAGAGCATCAGGGCGAAAAACCGCCCGAACCGAGCAAATCGTTTCTGGAGAAACTGCGCGAAACACTAGGAGTGTAGGGGAATCCTAAAAGTAAAAATCGTCATCGCGAGGAGTCAAATCTCGCCATTGGGGGAGGACGACGAAGCGATCTCAACATTTTTTGAAAGATAAAGGTAAATAAGCTATTTTATCCCATTAGATCATAAAGAGGTTTATTATCGAAATTAATCTAACCAATTTTATAGTCGAGCCATCCGATGTCCACAGCCACACGATCATTCTCAAGGGCGACGAGGCCAAACACCTGGTAAAAACCCTCCGTGCCCGGAAGGGCGATTCGTTCTTCGCCATCGACGGCACCGGCAAGAGGTATCGCGCGGTTATCGAAACAGCATCACCGAAAATAGTCAAGGGGATTATCTCCAATGTTACCCGGTTGGAGAAAGAACCTTATGTCGATATCACCCTGGCCATGGGGATCTGCCGTCCGGCCAAAATGGACGAGGTGGTTGAAAAAAGCACCGAGCTCGGCGTCTCATCTTTTCTGTTCTATTTTTCGGAGAAAAGTTATCTGCATAATTACGATGAAAACACCGCCGGAAGGAAAATAACCCGCCTGAGAAAGATCGCCCGCGCCGCCGCCAAACAATCCCTGCGGTCGGTTATCCCGGAGATACGCGATTTTGTCATGTTCAAAGACGTTATCAAGCTCAGTATTGATTATGATATTGCCCTGGTTGCCGAATCGAAATCGGGGTCTAAATCGGTGGATGAAACATTATCGCCATCCGCCGATGCCAAAAAAATTCTGCTTTTAATAGGCCCCGAAAGTGGATTAACCGATGACGAGTACGAGACCGCTGTGGAATACGGATTCAGCCCGATCAATCTCGGCATCCGTCGTCTGCGGGCCGAGACCGCCGGTATTATATTTCCAGCGCTGGTATTAAACAGGCTGGGGGATTTATGATCGAATGTATCTTCTGCAAAATCGTTCAGAGAAAAGCGCCCGCCAAAATAATATATGAGGACGACGACTGCCTGGCTTTCGAGGACGCCCATCCCCAGGCTCCGACACACTTTCTGGTGATCCCCAAAAAACATATCGAGACCGTTCTGGAGGCCGACGAGGCAATTCTCGGCAAACTCACCCGCGTCGCCACCACCTTAGCCGATAAAAAGGGCGTTTCCGAAAACGGTTTCCGCACGGTGATAAACTGCAACCGCCACGCCGGCCAGACTGTGTATCATATTCACGTGCATGTCATGGGCGGCCGCTGGTTCTCCTGGCCCCCGGGATAGGCCGTAGCTGTGACCTGGGTCAAATGTAATCACGTCCAGTGGTAGGCCGGACATTCCTGTCCGGCCTCTATTAGCGCAGCCCTTCGTAGGACAGACAGGAATGTCTGTCCTACCGGTTTGTTTTTTATTTACCACAGCGCGGTCAGGAACCCATTCCTGACCGATAACTGTCAGGAAATCCCGCCAAAGGCGGATTTTTTTAATCTGAATAATAATGGCGTAAAAAAAATCGGGGTCCCGAAAGACCCCGATAGAGTTCAACTTGCGTTGCCGTAGGTCGGGTTTGATTCCTGCCCAAACCCGGCGTACAGCCAGAGGAATTACTTCAGAAGAGTCATCTTCCTGGTAAGCTCTTCCCCGTTGGAACGCATCTTGTAGTAGTAAACGCC